>NZ_DAJPEN010000001.1:2521866-3152333 GCF_025993685.1 Bacteroides mediterraneensis
GGCCAAGGTCCGGCGCGTGAGGAAGGCATGGCCCGAACAGCTGAAGAAATACGAATCCCAGGGAAAGATTCTCGACGGGCGCAACAGCTACTCCAAGACAGACCCCGACGCCACGTTCATGCGGATGAAGGAGGACCACATGAGGAACGGGCAGCTCAAGCCCGGATACAACCCGCAGGTCAGTACCAACGGACAGTTCATCCTGAACTATACCCTCCACCAGTGTGCCGGTGACACCTCCACCTATCCCCTGCACATGGAAGACTTCCATTCCCTTTACGGCAGATATCCTGACGTGTCCGTCTGTGACGCCGGGTACGGAAGTGAGGAGAACTACCTGTACGCCTTCAGGCATGGCATTGAAACCTTCATAAAGTACAACTATTTCCACAAGGAACAGAAAAGGAGCTTCAGGAATGACCCGTTCCTGTCTGCCAACTTCTATTATAATGAAGAAACCGACGGCATGTACTGTCCGATGGGACAGAGGATGGAAAGACTCTCCGATGTAAAGCGGACGACAGACAACGGTTTTGTACAGACCATCTCAAGGTACAGGGCACGGAACTGCAAGGGCTGCCCGTTAAGATGCCGGTGTCACAGAAGCCGGTCGGAAAGGATTGTGCAGGTAAACCACAGGCTGAGGAAAATCAAGGAAAGGGAACGTGAGAAACTCCTTTCTGCGGAAGGTCTTAAATACCGGAGCCAGCGGCCGCAGGATGTGGAAGCCGTATTTGGAAACCTCAAGAACAACAAGCACTTCAAGAGGTTCCATCTCCGTGGGCTGAAAAAGGTGGAAATTGAATTTGGCCTGCTGGCCATAGCGCATAATCTTCAAAAGTAGCCTCTTAGGAGGCTTCTGACAGGAGAAAAACGGTGTAAAACGATGAAATCTGTAGAAGGAAACTTGTAAATTCTTTTTGAGGAAAATCCAAACGACTTCAATCTGATATGAAACGACAGAGGCCATCTCAAGGTTCATTTTGAGACGGCCTCTTTTTCTTTTACTTTCATCAAGAACGAATTACCATCCAGGATTTTGTTTCCATAATCCATCCATCACATTCAACATATTCTCCTGGATAGGTTGCAGATAATCTCTGTTAGACTTAAACTGCCATCCCTCCGGCATTGAAGAAGGAGGTACTGGCAAAATATAACGAAGGGCATCTCCCGGATTTCCCGTCAGGAACAGGTTATTGTCACTTGCCAAATCGTATTTCAGTTCTGAACCATAATGCTGTGGCAAATTACTACCAACAAACAATGCCCCCATGGGAACCTTACCTATAATAAGTTCCTCAGCTGCAGCCCAGCGCAAGATATCTTTCAACCGTTTTCCCTCCAAAGCAGTTTCAACTCTTCTTTCACGACGAACAGCCTGCACATATTTGTTCAAATTCTTGAAAGGATAACTTGCGTCTGTGTTATACTCCCTGTCAAAATCTACGTCAGGCATCCCGGCACGAGCACGCAATGGCTGCAACACTCTCTTAATTTCAGCAGCGTTAGCCTCACCGTTCTGCTCAGCCAAAGCTTCCGCATGATTCAACAGGATGTCTGCATAACGGAACTGGATAGCCGGAGTCGTTCCTTTGTATTCACTGATATAATCTCCTGCACAGTCTATTTCTACATGTTTGAGCATCACATAACCTGTAAGATTTGTTCCAAACGCTGTACCATCTCCAGCCAATGAGGGCCACTGAAGTATATATGGATTACCATCCCTTTCCGGTTTCATGCGTTGACCAGGAAATGCTACTGTTTGAGCCAATCGCGGGTCACGGTTAGCCGGATTCAGTTCATCAGGATAGTTTTTCTTCAACTCCAGCAACTCATTGCCCAATAAGGGTCTGCCATCTCTCGACAAATAATCGTCTACCAGCGAAGCACATATACCAATATTTCCACCTCCTGTATTCAAATAACGGGTCACACTGTTTCCTACCTTGTCACCATCGTACATTTTAAACCACAAGATTTCCGGATTGGTCGTAAGATCCGGGGTATCAAAAAGCTTACGATAGTCACTACTGATATCTCCCGTATTATAAATCTTCCAAACGCCTCGCGCTTCCACTTCCTGACAAGCTTTGATTGCCGTTTCAAGATAACTTTCAATCTTCGCATTCAAATCAGCTTCACTCAAAGTATAATCATAGAATTTTTCAGATTTATCCTTTTCTTTTGCATAATGATAGCGTTCCCACGTAGCTTCAAACAAGGCTACTTCACTGATCAATGCACGAGCCACATCCCGATGGAGTCTCATGGAAGATGAGTTATTCTGTTCACCCATCAAATCTCTGGCATTACCCAAATCCTCAAGAATCTTGTCGACAATGAACGTACGGCTTTCCCGTGGCAGCATCATTTCCTCCAGATTCGGATTCAAAGGTTTATCTACCCATGCCAGTTCTCCATAATCAATAAACATTCTATAATAATACCATGCACGGAAGTACAACGCTTCTCCCTTGAGTTGGTTATATTCCACACTACCCTTCTCGGGGCAATTTTCGATATTATTAAGCAGATAGTTTATATCCCTGATATAGGTATAGTTTGACAATTCAACAGCATTGCTTAATGCGGTTTGCCCCATCAATCGTGTGTTAGCCGCCATACTGCTCATGTTGTCACTGTCATAATCCTGACCCGCGATACCACCGCCGCCACCGGCCATGAATCCTTGCCCTATCAAGCCACTTTCATAATAACGGTCTACATAATTTCTTATTTCGCCCACACTCTGAAACGGGTCTGCCGTAGAAAGTACCCCTTCCGGCATCTTATCCAAATCATAACATCCGGTCAATCCAAAGGAAAAAGCCAACGCTAAAAGTATATTTATTTTTTTCATATATCAATGTATTATAAGTTAACAATCAGACCTACAGACAAAACCTTGTTCATCGGATAGTTCTTACCTCCTTCTGAAGTATAGGTATTGGAAGTAAATATAGCTTCCGGATCAAACATACCCTTCAGTTTGGTGAAAGTCAACAAATTTTCGCCAGAGAAGAACACCTGTACTTTCTGCAAAGCCAATTTCTTCACCCATACATCAGGCAATGTATAACTCAATGTAAGGTTCTTCAATCTGCAATATGCTGCATTCTGCAAATAACGGTCGGTCGGCTGTATATTCTTATTCTGGAAAGGTGCTACTCCACCTGCACTATTAATATAAGGTTTCGGATAATAAGCACCCGGATTATCCGGACGCCAATAGTCCATGTGTTCCTTGAACACGGTAACCTGTGCAAAAGAGCTGAAGCCCCAGAAATACACTCCGCTCGGATTCCAATCACGTTTGCCTACTCCCTGGAACATCAAACTCAAACTCAATCCTTTCCAGCTGATTGACCCATTTACGGTATATTGATAACGAGGAGTAGTGTTACCGATGACCGTCATATCACCCATATTACCCAACAAGTTACTTCCACGGTCTATAATTTTTCTTCCATCTTCACCTACTTTTCCATCAAGATCCACATATTTCACATCTCCTGGCTCCCAAAGTTTTCCACTAAAGTAAGTCATGTCATACGCTTTATTATATGCATCGGCTTCTTCTTGCGTCTGTATCAGTCCATCCGTACGATACCCCCATATTTCTCCGTAGGTTTTACCTGTATACCAAGTGTTTGCGGGATTACTTTCTTCTGACGAATATTGCATAACTTTAGTCACTGCATCCGAAACAGATCCACCAATACTATAATCAATATCACTACCAATCTTACCTCTATAGTTCAACGATAGTTCCCATCCTCTGTCACGCAAATTGGCGTTGTTTTCCTGAGGAGCTGATGCACCAAACATATCCGGAAACTCATACCCAGGTCCCAACATATCTTTCGTATCTCGCTGGAAAATATCCAAAGTACCCGTCAAGGCATTGCCAAAGAAACCAAAGTCAAGACCGATATTCTTACTTTCCACCTTCTCCCATGTAGTATTGGGATTTACTACGGCCGGAGGATTCGTGTACATGTGACGGCCATCGCTAAATATATAGTTGCCCAGACTACCATTGATACTCATTGTAGAAGCAAACGTATACAATGCCGCATTGGCTTGATTTCCCAATAATCCGTAAGAAGCTCTCAGTTTCAGATTTGACAAGAATCCTTCAGCCTTCTGCATGAATTTTTCACGATGAATATTCCATCCCAATGATACAGAAGGGAAAAAACCCCATCTGCTGTGACTGGCAAAACGTGAAGAACCGTCATAACGTCCGTTCACTTCCACAAGATATTTCCCGTCAAAATCATAATTGATACGACCGAAGAATCCTCGTGTGGCCCACCCATTACGTGTATCAACCACAATCTTATCACCCGTACCCATACTGACATTTGGATTAGCTGTAGAATACAGCCCGGTAATCGAATTCTTCATCCAGCTAAAATCATTGTTTTCTTCCTGGTAACCAGCCATAACTGTAAAGTTATGCTTATCAGCCAATGAAAACATGTAGTTGGTATAAA
This sequence comes from Bacteroides mediterraneensis, assembly GCF_025993685.1. Lineage (NCBI taxonomy): Bacteria > Pseudomonadati > Bacteroidota > Bacteroidia > Bacteroidales > Bacteroidaceae > Bacteroides > Bacteroides mediterraneensis. The sequence goes on from NZ_DAJPEN010000001.1 coordinate 2,526,372, forward strand.
GATTGATACTCTGATATCTTGTATTGGCATACGCACGCGTAAACTGACCGTCAGCCGATACACCCAATTCAGAACGCGCCACCTTAGTCAACGTCACACCATCTTGTTCATAAATATATGGAGCTACATTTAAAGCCTCATACTCCATATTCTCTTGTTTATAAGTATAATCAAAGAAAATAAACCAATTCTTGACTGGCTGGAACTCCAGTCCTGTAGTAAAATTGAAACGGTCATTCTGTGTATCGGTATATGTTCCACTTTGCAAATAAGGCACCATTGACAATTCTGTAAAATGTCCATTTGGATCTATTGGAGACACTGTAGGACGGAAACGTGCCAAGCTATGATAAAAACCTTCCGACAGACCTCCGTCAAGAGATACTCCATTAACTGTTCCCTGATTGAATGGCGTTTTATTGTCCGAATGCATGTATTTAGCATTAAACTTCAATTTCATCCATTTGGTCAGTTCTGACGTAATATTTGCATTCACCGTATAACGGGCATAATCCATATCTGCATACCTCAATATGCCATCTTCATTATAATAACCCGCAGAAACATAATACTGAGCCTTCTTATTGCCACCACTGAAACTTAAATTGTGACTTTGCTTGAAACTGAAATTCTTGTAATGCAAATCAAAATAATCCGTGTTACCCAAACCAAGTTCAGAGTTCTCAAAGGCCGCATTCAGCGATTGGCCGGGTTTCAAATCAGCCCACGGATTCATACTTGAAGGATCTCTCATATATTGCTCCAACTGAGCTATCTTTTCTGCAGAATAAGCTCTATTCCCCGCACCGGCATTATTGACTCCATCATTCCAGAATTTCACAAAATCAAGTGAATTCACCATATCAGGCAACACAGTAGGGGTACTCCATCCTACACTCCCTTGATAATTGGCGCGCATTTTTCCTTCTTTACCTTTTTTGGTAGTAACGAGAATCACACCATAAGCTGCACGAGCTCCATATATAGAACAAGCTGCCGCATCTTTTAATACAGAAATGTTTTCTATATCATTGGGATTTACATCAGACAATTCCATTTCTACTCCATCCACCAAAATATACGGAGAAGCATTTCCAGACAGATTTCCCTGACCACGTAAAGTCAACGTACCTGTAGCACCCGGTCTGCCGGAACTATTATTACTTACCGTCAAGCCCGGCACCATACCTTGTAAACCTTGTGTGGCATCTGCTATAGGACGAGTTTCAAAGGCGTCACCTTTTACAGAAGAAACAGCACCAGTAAGGTTGACCTTTTTCTGCACACCGTAACCTACTACAACAATTTCATCAAGTTCTTCCGTATTACTTTTTAAGGTAATTCTAAGGTCTGTACCATTCCATACAGCTTCCACATTCTTATAACCGACAAAAGAAATGACAATCACATCTCCTTTTTTCACATTTGGAATAGAAAAGTTGCCATCCAAATCGGTAATGGTTCCATTGGAAGTCCCTTTCACCAAAACCGACGCACCTATCACACTTTCACCGCTTTCATCCAAAACAACTCCTTTACACTGATTTTCCTGTTGAGACACACGCATTCTGACTGCTTCTGAATGAGTTTCAGCATGAATGTAACCAACCGAGAATCCTGACAACAACATGGTTATTGCCATGAGTTTAAACTCTGTTCTTTTCATAGACTAATTTTAAGTTAACAATATGATTCATTAGACGGTTTCAAATATAATTATTAAATATTAATATACCAATAAATAATTAAATATATTTCAAATAAATGTTTTACTTAATGTTCTTTCTTTACACAGCATTGAAAGAAAGAAAAGTTACAATCCACATATAGTATTTGCATGATTCAGAAACAAATCGTATCTTTGAATCAAAGTTTTAAGCAAGCAAACACCTTGTATTTACCCAAAAACATCAACTTTTATGAAAATGAATCATTATGCAAAATGTGTGACTGCCGGACTCTTGTGTACATTCATGTACGGAAACCTGTCGGCGCAAGAGACAGACTTTGACCTTTCATCCCAACGTTCTGAAAAGCAGGATGTACAGGCTGTTCCCGGAAAGAAGATAGACCACCAGGGCCTCATCCTCAATCCAACACCTCATCTGTTAAAAGTAAACGAAAACAGCATCTGCCCAATTTCACAAGGTATTAAACTGAAAGGCAAGCAGCAGAAATTTGCAGCCTATCTTGATTTTCTGACAGCAAATAAAAAAGGAATCAAACTTACCATCGACTTCGGACAGAAAACAGCCCGAAAAGCTCAGGTAAAAGAAGTCTCCGGAGCTTATTCACTCATTATCAGTCCAAAGGAAATCATCCTTACCGGATACGATGAACGAGGGGTATTTTACGGCATCCAGACATTGAAACAGTTGGCAGAAAGCCCGGTTTCAGCCAACGGAACACTGCCCTGCATGGAAATCAACGATTATCCGGACCTGCCCAACCGGGGAGTGGTGGAAGGTTTCTACGGCACGCCCTGGTCACACGAAGTACGCCTGTCGCTGATTGACTTCTACGGCAAGTTCAAGATGAATACCTATTTATACGGCCCTAAAGACGACCCCTATCACAGCTGCCCGAACTGGCGTCTGCCCTATCCGGAAAAAGAGGCACAACACATCAAGGAACTGGTGGATGCCAGCAACCGGAATTATGTGGACTTCGTGTGGGCCATCCATCCGGGGCAGGATATCAAATGGAATGAAGAGGACTATCATAACCTGCTTCAGAAATTCAACTGGATGTACGATTTGGGAGTACGGCATTTTGCCATTTTCTTCGATGACATTTCGGGAGAAGGCACCAACCCGCTGAAGCAAACGGAACTGCTGAACCGCCTGACCGAGGAATTTGTGAAAGTAAAAGGAGATGTGTCTCCACTGACGGTCTGCCCGACCGACTACTCCAAACTTTGGGCCAACCCGACCGAAAAAGGAAGCCTGGCCATCTACGGAAAAACACTGAATCCTGAAATAAAGGTTTTCTGGACAGGCGACGTAGTGTGCAGTGACCTGACCCCTGAAACCCTCGACTTCATCAATTCCCGCATCAAGCGTCCGGCTTACTATTGGTGGAACTACCCGGTGACTGACTATATCCGTAATTTCCTACTCCAGGGACCGGTCTACGGACTGGATACCAGCCTGACGGCCCAGGAGACTTGCGGCGTAATCAGCAATCCGATGGAACACGGTGAAGCCTCCAAACTGGCCCTGTATGGAGTGGCCGACTATGCTTGGAACATCGCCGACTACAATGCCATTGACAACTGGGAACGGGGACTGGCCGAACTGGTACCCGATGCAACAGAAGCTTACCGCACTTTTGCCATTCATTCCAGTGATACTGAAAACGGATACCGGCGGGATGAATCGTGGGAAACCCGGACTTTCCGTATTGCCGACTGGAACGATGCGGCAGCCAACGCCCTGGAAGAAGAATTCAAGAAAGTAGAAAGCGTTCCTGCACGCATGGAAAACGGTTGCAAAAACAAGGCTTTGCTCAACGAGCTCCGTCCTTGGCTGACAGAGTTCGGCAAACTGGGCACACGTGGCAAACAGGCCATCGAGCTGGCCCGTATTTACCGTTCCGGTCAGGACGATGCGCTTTTCTGGACGAAATACGTACAAAACATCATGACACCGGAAGACCGGAAAAACTACGAAGCACACAAGTCGGGCACACTGAAACTTCAGCCGTTCTATGAGCATGCGATGGACGACATGGCGCACGGATATCTGAAGAAACTGTCGGGAAAAGTACCAACCGATTATAAAGGTATCGGCTCTTTCAGCAGTGCGCATACCGTACAGACCAAACTGATGTTCGACAATGATTCTACGACTTTCTATACTTCCGGAATCGCCCAGAAACCGAACGACTGGATTGGGGTAGACCTGCGCGACGTACGCGATGTGACGGAAATCTCCATCCTTCAGGGAAGAAATTCCAAAGACGATGTGGACTATTTCGACCATACCGTAGTGGAATGTTCTGCCGATGGACAAAACTGGAAAGCACTCACCGGCGAACTGAACCAGCAATACATCATCCACTGGCAGGGGGCTCCGGAAAAAGCACGCTACGTCCGCCTGAAACGACTGGATTCCAAACGCACCAACTATGCTTCTGTCCGCTCGTTCGACGTAAACCCGCTCCGCCCGGACAACCTCGGCTTTACGCTTGAGGCAGATACACTGAGCAAAGCGGTCTATGCTTTCGACAACAATCTGTCCACTTCTTACCAAAGCACAAAAGCGATTGCTTTTGGAGTAGACAAAGATGTCAAGGCCTATACCTTACTGATGAACCAGTTGTCCACCCCGATAAAATGCGTGCAAGTGGACAAGAAAGGCAAGGTTCTGTCTGAAACCATGATTGAAACTCCTTACGCGAGAATCGAATTGGCCGACAAAAATGTCAGTCAGATTCGTCTGGAAGGAAAAGCGGAAATCTTTGAAATTGTGCCGATAAGATAACACAATCTCAACAATTATATAATTTCCTATAACTACACTATGGCTTATGAAGTAAATTTATCTTATTTCATAAGCCATAATTTCTATCTCCCCATGTAGCGTGAAAACACAAAGCCTTGAATATTTATCCCAAACTTTCTCCTTCATAAAAACAGACATTCTTAAATCAATATTATAAAAAAACAGTATATTTGCCATACGATGTCAGTCCATTGAAACTGACCATAAAAGGGGATAAAACAAATTTAACTATCAAACAAAAAAATCTATGAAAAAAGTATTTTTATCTTTCATGCTTACAGCCTGTTCAGGGGTTTTCTTTTCACTCAACGCACAAGAGTATAAAATACCCGAAAAAGTAGTGATTGTTACCAAACAAAATGTAAATGTTCGTCAAGCCCCACAAACTTCATCAACAGTTGTAGAAAAAGCTTCCAATGGAGCAATGTATGAATTTGTGGCCCAACAAGGTTCTTGGTACGAAGTCAAAGATGTAAAAACCGGGAACACCGCCTATATTTCGACCACAGTGGGACGTGTTTCTGCCGGAAATCAAATTGCCAGAACGGATAAAGGACTGGTAGAGCCCAACGACAATCTACGGTTTGTTTATCAAAGACGAGAAAATATGACCGATGGTGAAAGAATTACCTCCTATGGCTTCTACCAAAAGCAGGAAAAAAATGTTGTGTATGCTATGGTTTCGCAAACTACCAATACTATGACGGGACGCTCATTTACCAGTGAGTTATATTATAAAGGAAAACAAATGGGGTGGTATTTGTTCTTTGATGAAGTGGTAGACATGGATGGTGTAGTACAAACCAAACTGGACACTCCGACAGTAGTATTCTCCAACGGAACACAAGGAGTAATCATAGATGGACAAACTTATAAGAAGACTAGCTATGAATTCTAGTCTATTTTCAAGCAAGAATATTCAGAAGATATCCTAAAAAAAGCTGGTATGCGTGAATGAAATTCCCCAATCATTTATGCATACCAGTTTTAATTATATATCTTCCTTAAAAAAATCATAAAACATTAGCAATCAATAATTTAAAAGTCCATAAAAGCAACAGACAAAACGCTTCGACGCTTTAAGTAAAACGCAAGTGCGTTTAAAGGTAAGCATCCGATAAAATACACATTGTAAAGCCTTCCACTCTTCCGTTACTTTGCCAATAAAAAAGCCATGAAACGAATAATGAGTAAAGAAGAGTTCCTGTCCGTTTATGAAAGACAACAGGCCAGTGGCCTGACCATAAAAGATTTCTGTGAGAATGAGGCCTATTCATCCCCCTGTTTCCATTATTGGAAAAAGAAATTCGGCTTGAGCCGTACTTACACCAGCCATCCGGACAAGCTTCCCGATGATACGTTCATTCCATTGGATCTGCGTCGCAGAGGCAATCTCCCGTCAGGGTCGGGTGGCGACGTAACAATAGAGCTTCCTTCCGGAATCAGGATCCACCTTGACAGCCATGGAAACCCTGAACTGACATTTGGATTGATACACAAATTATGCGGCCATGTTCTGTCTGAATGATACCATGCGCTATTTCCTGTGTCCCGGAAAGACGGACATGCGCAAGGGGATCAATTCTCTGTGCGGAGTGGTTCACGACCAGATGGGACATGACGTCCGTCTGGGCGATGTCTTCATCTTCATAAACAGAAGCAGGACCACCATGAAACTCCTCCATGCTGAAGACGGCGGCATGGTATTGTATGTGAAACGTCTGGAAGAGGGCACGTTCCGGCTGCCGGCCTACGATAGCCGAAGCAGGTCTTATCCGATGGAATGGCGCGACCTGGTCATGATGGTGGAAGGAATCAGTGACAATCCGAACGAGAGGCTGAAAAGGTTGAAAGCCAGTAGAAAGGATGGCTTCTATTGAAAGTTTTTTCATGTATCCGGTTGCGTATCTTCCGAAAAATCAGTATCTTTACATTATATAAAGAGATAGAAACGGATGATTCAGCAGGATACAATGGAACAGATAATCAGGAGTCAGCAGGAGCAGATAGCCGGTCTCCTGGAGGCCAACCGTTCCCTTGTCGAATCCAACGGGAAACTGCTGGAACAGACGGATGCGCTGCAACGGAAGATACAGGAACTGCTTTCACAGATAGCATGGCTGAACCGTCAGCTTTTCGGGCGGAGAAGTGAGAAGCTGGCAGCCCTGGATCCCAACCAGCTCTCCCTGTTCGATTCTGTTCCTGCAACCGGACAGAGTGAAGACATCCGGGAAGAGGACAGCAGCGCAGCGGCTCCTTCAAAAGCAAAGCCTGATGGAAAGAAGAAGGAATCCCGGCGTAACCGCGAACTCCTGGAGGGACTGCCGGTAGTTGAAGTGGTGATTGAACCCGACCGGGTGGATTTGGACCGTTACAGACGGATCGGCGAGGAACGTACCCGTACGCTGGAATTTGAACCGGGCAGGCTGTATGTAAAGGAGACTGTCCGTCCCAAATATGGACTGAAAGACAACCTGAGTCTTCCCAAGGAAGGTGAAAGCGGCGTAATCATTGCTCCGCTTCCACCTTCTCCTGTTTACAAATGTCTGGCCGGTTCCACCATGCTGGCCGAAATGCTCCTGCAGAAATACGAATATCACGTTCCATTCTACAGGCAGGTCAAGGAGTTCCGCCATCTGGGTCTCCGTCTTTCCGAAAGCACATTGAGCGGCTGGTTCAAGCCTGTGTGTGAACTGCTGAGACCACTTTATGACGAGCTGGTCCGGCTGGTTGTCGGCTGCGGATATGTTCAGGCGGACGAGACCACTGTAAGGGTGATCAGCAAGGGAAAGGGGAAGGCCGACAAGGAGTATCTGTGGATGGTCAGGGCGGTCATGGAAAAGCTGGTCATCTTCCATTACGATGACGGCTCCCGTTCGGGACAGACGATAAGGAAACTGCTGAAGGACTTCAAGGGATATCTGCAGAGTGACGGTTACAGTGCCTACAATGTATTTGAAGGTACTGAAGGAGTGTGCCTCATAGCCTGCCTGGCCCATATCAGACGTCATTTTGAGATGGCTCTGGAGGAAAACAGAAGTCTGGCGGAGCATGCCTTGAAAATAATACAGGAGATTTATCGGACAGAGCACTTTGCCGACTCCCGGAAATATACGCCGGAAGAACGGCGTGAACTGCGGAACCGTCAGTCCGCCCCCCTGCTGGATTCCTTTGAAAAGTGGATGGAAAGCACATATATCAAGGTTCCGCCCAAAAGCCGGATGGGACAGGCCATCTCCTATGCGTATCCGTTATGGCCCAGAATGAAGGCCTGTCTCAAAGACGGCAATATAAAGATAGACAATAATCTGGCCGAAAATGCGATACGTCCTCTGACGCTCTCAAGAAAGAACTTCCTCTTTTGTGGGAATCATGAGGCTGCGGAAAATACAGCGGTCATCTGTTCATTGCTTGCCACCTGCAAGTCACAGGAAGTCAATCCAAGAGAATGGCTGAATGATGTCATTGCCAGGCTTCCATATTATCAGGAAAAAGACTCCGGCAAAGATATCCGGGAACTGCTTCCGGATGTCTGGAAGTTGAAGAAGTCCAACGAAAATCCAATTGAAGTCTAATAGAGATACAATTGAATAGCAAACTCTTCCTGTCAACTTTATATTCGTTGATAAGAAGAGTTTGTTGTTTTATGAATCTACAATGTGTACTTTATCGGAGGCTTACGTTTAAAGGAAAACGCAAGGACATTTTGGTTGAAACGTCCTTGCGTTTTTTTTACCTTATTTTATCACCCTAAAATACTCCGGTTTACGCGGTTTTGCCGGAGCTGCTTCTCCCTCCGGATAGCCCAAGGAAAGGGCTCCGATACCCATCAGTCCTTCGGGAAGTCCCCATTCTTCCATCAGCTGCTTGCCTTCTTCCGTAGCAAACATCTCGCGTTCCCGGTGAATCCAGCAACTGCCCAATCCCAGTGCATGCGCTGCCAGCATCATGTTTTCCAGCACGCAACTTCCGTCCTGTACCGGATTGTTGGCCAGTGAAGGCGCAAAAACCAACACGTAGGTGGGCGCATCGTAATAAGGATTTGAGGTAACTCCCATGATTTCGGCATTCATCTTAGCCAGTTGGGCCAGTACTTCTTTCTTCTGTACGGCCACAATGTAGGGCGACTGCATACCGCGCGAAGTCGGTGCATAGGTACCTGCTTCGAGCACAGCCTTCAGCTCTTCATCCGTAATCTGTTCCGGTTTATACTTACGGCAACTGCGCCGCGTTTCAATGACCTTCAAAAAATCTTTTTCCATATTGACACTGTATTTGATGGTTATTTATTTCTATTCTTATTCTATCTCAACGTCTTTTCTTCGACAGCAAGGTTTTCACGGCTGTCTGCATCAAGTGATTACGAACTTCGGCATTTTCCACGCATTCCAGCGGAAATCCCAAGACAAACGTTCGGTAATCCTCTCCACGATATACGGTTCCTACGCCATAATTCCCTTGGGTGTATACGAAAGAAGAGTAGGCTCCGGAAGCAGGCATCACACATTCCATGGAGGGAACGGCGTAAACTGTTTCATTGGCTCCTCCTTCAATCTGGAACTGTACCCCGGCTCCCTGCAAGGAGGCTGAAATCTGATTACTGAAACGGCCGCCATATACACACTTCAGCACATTCTTCCCAAAATCTCCCTTTTGCAAGTTTGCTCCCCACGCAGAACCGCTCACCAGCAAACGTCCGCCCTGACGACAGTAACGAGTAAGAGCTTCCTGCATGGCCGAAGAGAAGGATTTGGCATCGGCTCCACAAATCAAATCCACCAGGTCATACCGACTCAGGTCTGTACTTCCGCTCTCCAAGGTTTCGTCACTACAGGACACGAACGAATAACGTCCAGCCCGTTGAATGGCCTTGCCATGCACAAACACATAATCGTATGTATTTCCGGCTATCAGCTTTCCTTCCAAAGCATTGTCGCTGACCCCAAGCCCGTCGCCAGTCTCCAGTCCGGCTTTATCCCGATTGAATCCTTGCTGGTAACCGCAATAAGCAGGAGTCTGCCCGTAAGGAATGCCCGGGTCCGACTTCAGGTCAAACCCCTGCAGCAAGGCAGAATTGACTTCCTCCGGACCTGAGGTGGCATCGAACCCGTTCACAATCAGCAACGTGCCTTTGCTTCGTTTAGCCTTATAGGCCGATAGGATTTCCGAAGGGAAACTCTCTCCTCCCCTGTTGACGGCAGTCACTTTAAAACTATACACCAGTCCCGGCTCCACTTTCATCGTGTATTCCGGTTTGCGTACATATACTCCGTTGTCAAATCCGCCGTAACCGATACGGGTATAGACGATGTATCCCTGCGGTTTGGCCGTAGGTTCCATCACATCCTCCACCGGATTCCAATTCAGGGTAAAGGTATTCTTCTTTTTTCCTTCCCGGATGGCGAAATGGTTCACTGGAAGCGGCTGCACCACATAGTCGGTGCCGTGCATGGTGGAAAGGTATTTCAAGATGGATTTATAAACCGAGCGTCCTACGGTAAACTTGAAATCGGGATTATGCCCCCATTTCATATCGGCAAAGTTCTGGTGGGAGAGCAATTCCAGAATCATGGAAGGTACTGCCGGCAGACGGGTCTCGCTGTAGTTCCGGTTCCACATGCTCCGCCGGGCCCACTGCACTCCAAAACGGGAAGAGATGTCACGCTGCAATCCCGTCAGCACCATGTCCGTCAAGTCGCGCGACGCATAACGGGAGATGCCACAATTCAGTTTCCCGTCGTTGAAGTCGGTCGTATAAATTCCCAAGGAACCCACCAGTTCATCATCTGTCTTGAAACCCGCATCGCTGTGCAGGCCCAACGTCATTTCAAACGGCACTTTCAGTCCCGCTTCCGAAGGGTTGTACACCGACCCGCCACTCAAGTAATTCACCATCAGCGAACGGACATTGATGTCATCGTTATAATCATTTTCTCCCTGGCTCTTGCTGTACACCGGATAAGGCATGCCGGCCCATTGTGCCCAATAACGCGCCCCTTCCAGGTAACGGGGCACTCCGCTCACCTGTCCGCCACGGACAATGTTTCCCATGCCGCCTCCAAAACGGACTGCGTCGGCACAGACCACTCCCTTTTGGGAACTCTCATTGCTCAGCACCACCATACCGTAATCGTTCCGTCCCTTGTCGAATTCAAAAGTGCCCAGATACACCCAGGTACCTCCTCCCATCTGCTGGTTCACCTTGAACTCAGTCACTCCTCCGTTGTGGAAGACCAAGTATTTGGCATCCGACACACTTTCCGGCAGTGTCTGATAACTGACGTACACCGCATATTTTCCTTTTTCCGGGATATTGGGAATCCATTCGGCAAAGGCCTTCTCCGGCTGGCCCTGGGTCGCAATGTACCTCGCCGTACCATCTTTGAAAGGATTGTAGTTATCCGGATACTGCTGATACTTTTGGGCAAATCCCGGTCGACCGGTATCCTTCCACGTATATTTCTTGTATTCCACTTCCAGATAATGACTGCCCGGTGTACAAGTGTTATTGTCCACAATCACCTCGTGGCGCTGCCAGTCGCGTTCACGCGGAGTGAAGACCACGGCTCCTGCATTTTCCAGCATCGGAATCAGATATGGCACCACGAACGACTGGGTAAACAAATCTTCCGTGGTACAGAACAAGCGAGGTCGCTGCCAGCGCCATTCATTCCGGTCGTTCCGGTACACTTTTCCATGACTCTGCCACACGGCCACATGCCGCCCCTCCAGTCCCCGGCTGATATCAAACGGACGCGATACATTGGTCACCCACGGGTTTCCCTTCGCTTCCAGTTTACCGTACAAACGGGTCTTGTCCTGTTTCTTCCGGAACGCATTGGGCACCAGTTCCTCAATCGGTTTTCCGTCCGCATACACCTGCAAGGTATAATAATTCACCGGCCCCGGAAGCGACTGTTTCAGCAGCCGGTAAATGGCCGACACATTTTCCTCCGTAAACGGTTGGTAACCAAAAGTGGGATTGGCATACACGCGCAATACTTTTTTATCATGTTCCAGCTCAAAACGTTCCAGCTTACACTTGCCGATATGCGCATACGAAGTTTCATAATTGGCAAAAAAATCCTTCAGACGCTGCTCTGTGGTCTGCTCCAGACTTTGTCCAAACACAGTCCCTGCCACGCAAAGACAGCCCAGCAGAAAAATAGCAATTTTTTTCATATTCATTCTATAGCACCGGCACAAAGGTAACAAAATCTCACAGATTCTTTTCATCCTTACCCCACGAAAAAAGCCGTCCGGCGTCTTCCAACACCGAACGGCTTTCCCATTCTCTTTACAGACAATAATCAGTTGTTTTCCGGACGAAGTTTACGTACAGTCACAGCAGTCTGCCACATTTCGCTTTCACGCAATGCTTTCAATTCCGCATTCAGTTTTTCACGATAATCCGGCTGAGAGTTGCTGTCGATAGAAATCTGAGCTTCATGACCGCATTTTACACTCTGATACAATTTCTGCATTACCGGTTTGATGGCATCGTGGAACGGGCCCATCCAGTCGAGGGCACCACGCTGTGCGGTAGTAGAGCAGTTTGCATACATCCAGTCCATACCGTTCTTGGCAAACAACGGCATCAGTGACTGAGTCAGCTCTTCTACAGTTTCGTTGAATGCTTCCGACGGAGTATGTCCGTTTTCACGGAGCACTTCATACTGTGCCAGCAGCAATCCCTGGATTGCACCCATCAAAGAGCCACGTTCACCTGTCAGGTCGGAAGTAGCCTCACGCTGGAAAGTTGTTTCGAACAGATAACCTGAACCGATACCGATACCCAATGCAATGGTACGGTCGTATGCCTTACCGGTAGCATCCTGGTAGATAGCATAAGAAGAGTTCAAGCCACGTCCTTCCAGGAACATGGTACGCAAAGAAGTACCTGAACCTTTCGGAGCCACCATGATGACATCAATGTCTTTAGGAGGAACTACGCCAGTACGGTCATTCCAAGTGATGGCAAAACCATGAGAGAAATACAATGCTTTCCCTGCAGTCAGGCAAGGTTTGATAGTAGGCCATACAGAGATGACTGCTGCATCCGACAACAGGCACATGATAATCGTCGCTCTCTTGCAGGCTTCTTCAATGCTGAACAAGGTCTCTCCCGGTACCCATCCGTCGGCTACAGCTTTTTCAAAAGTCTTGCCCTGACGCTGCCCGACAATGACGTTAAAACCGTTATCGCGCAAGTTCAATGACTGTCCCGGTCCCTGTACACCGTAACCGATTACAGCAATGGTTTCATCTTTCAATACTTCACGTGCTTTTTCCAATGGAAATTCTTCGCGGGTGATTACATTTTCAATCACACCGCCAAAATTCATCTGTGCCATAATTTTTTACAATCTTTTTACGCAACCTTCCGGCTGCAAGTTGATATACTAATTTAATCTCTAAAAATCACTTTACTTCGAACGACTACTTCCGTGCCGTTCTTTTTCACTTCCACATCATATTCATTCTCTCCCGTCTGCTCCAGGAAGAAGCTCAGGGTGTCACCGTAATAGCTTTCCGCCACATAAGCCATTTCAAACCGTCGAATTTGTTTCTGACGGAACATTTCCATGGGAAACAAATCCAAGATATGCTCGATATACTTGATGCTGTTCACATGTCCGTTCAAATCAATATCGCTGTACTTCACCCGATACTCTCCCATCGCCTGCGGATGCGTCACCTTGATGCGTCCCGGCTTGTCAATCGGACAGTCCTTCTGACACACATAGTCCACAATCGAACCACCGTGCAACGTCAGCAAATCGGCCGGTTTGCGGGTTTCCATGCTGATCATCGCCCAAATGGAACGGGCATATCCGATAGGCTTTCCGTCCTTGTCCAGAATAGCAAAGTTACGGTCTGTAAAAAGACGGTACACATTCTCCACCCATGTCTGGATTGTAAAGTCTTCGTACGCACGCGGCATGTCTTCCAGCTCAATCGCCAGACGGGACAGCACCCACGTGTAATGATTCTCATTCAGCGTGGCAATGCCGAATCCTCTGTCAGCCGCATGAAACCCGGCGCAGTTCAGCAAGTGATTGCCCAACACGCCCATCGTCAGCCGTTCCATGAAATCCACATGAAACGGTTCGGCCACAAACCGATAAGTACCAACTTTACTTTCTTCTGTCATAGATTCAATTCTTTTGGTTCCGATATCTTTCTTCACGATGTGCCAGATATTCGTTTACCCGTTCGAAACAGCTGGTTGAAACAGCAATACGTCCGGAACGTACAAACTGAAGCACACAATTCAGCTGTTTCAGTTCCTGATAGAGCGAAGTGATGTCCGCACTCATTCCCACCATCTCCACGATAGAGAAAGTCGGATTGACTTCCACAATATGCGCACTGTAACGGCGAATTACCTTGGAAGCTTCCGGATTCGACTGGAATTCAGGAGTGGACACCTTATACATAGCCACTTCACGCTGGAAGATTTCCTTGTCCGTGAAATAATGCGCCTGAATCACATCCATTTTCTTTTCTATCTGCGTCACCACTTTGCCAATCACATCCGGAGTAGTCCAGCAAGTGATGGTATATTTATGTACTCCCTTGATGGAAGAAGCCGACACGTTCAGACTCTCGATGTTGATCTGGCGACGGGTAAACACCGCGGTAATCTGGTTCAATATACCGGCAATATTTTCTGAATGAACAATGATTGTATATAATGTTTTATTATCCATATTCTTCCTCCTTCTCCTCTCAACATTCCATTAACATATAGTTGACCGAACTTCCCGGAGGTGTCATCGGCAACACATTTCCTTCTTCTATTACGCACACCTCCAACAGGAAAGGACCGTCGGTCGACAGCATTTCCTGAATGCCGTCGTTCAGTTCATCGCGTCCCATCACCCTGCGTGAGGCTATTCCATAAGCCGATGCAATCTGCATGTAATCAGGATTCATCATCGGCGTGAAAGAATAGCGGCGGTTGAAGAACATGGCCTGCCACTGGCGCACATTACCCAAATAATTATTGTTCAACAAGATAATCTTGACCGGCGATTTCTGCTCCATAATCGTACCCAGTTCCTGCATGGTCATCTGCAAGCCTCCATCTCCCATAAAGGCACATACTGTACGGTCGGGACAGCCAAATGTGGCTCCAATGGCCGCCGGCAGACAGAATCCCATGGTTCCCATACCACCGGAAGTGACAATGCTACGGGGTTTAGAAAACTTGAAATAACGGCAAGCCATCATCTGATTCTGACCGACATCGGTCACCAGAATGGCTTCGTTGTGAGTGGCCTCACTGACCGCATTCACCACCTCACCCATATTGATAGGCCCTTCCTTCGGGAACACTTCCTTCTCGATTACTTGTGTATATTCTTTTTCTTCATACGGTTTGAAGCTGGCAATCCATTCTTCGTGCTTCTGCGGCTGAATCAGTTCGGTAAGTAGCGAAAGCGTCCGTTTACAGTTACCTAAAATCGGCACATCCACCGGCACGTTCTTTCCGATTTCCGACGGATCTACATCCAAATGAATTATCTTGGCCTGTTTAGCATACGTATCCAATTTCCCGGTCACACGGTCATCAAATCGCATACCCACTGCAATCAACACGTCACATTCGTTGGTCTTCACATTCGGCCCCAGGTTTCCATGCATTCCCAGCATACCTTTGTTCAAACGGTGATTGCTTGGCAATGCTGACAAGCCCAACAACGTACATCCACAAGGAATATCCGCCTTTTCCACGAATTCCTTCAATTCCTGCTGGGCATTTCCCAACTCTACGCCCTGTCCTACAAGTACCAACGGACGCTTGGCCCCATTAATCAAAGCCACCGCCTCAGCTACTGATTTTGAATCTGTTTCCGGATCCGGGTCATAACTGCGGATAAAATCTAAGGTCACTGGTTCATAGTCCGTCATTTCTACCTGTGCATTCTTGGCAAAGTCCAGCACCACCGGTCCCGGCCGACCGCTCCGTGCGATATAAAATGCCCGGGCAACCGCCCAAGCCACATCCTCCGCACGGCGTATCTGATAACTCCATTTGGAAATTGGCTGCGTAATACCCACCAAATCAACTTCCTGGAATGCATCCGTACCCAACAGGGAAGCCCCAACCTGACCAGCAATCACCACAATCGGTGTACTGTCAATCATGGCATCAGCGATGCCGGTAATCGTATTGGTCGCTCCCGGTCCACTTGTTACCAAACAAACTCCCACTTCTCCCGATACACGGGCAAAACCCTGAGCGGCATGTGCTGCTCCTTGTTCATGACGAACCAAAATATGGTTCAATCTGTCCCGATGGTCATACAACGCATCGAACACCGGCATAATAGCTCCTCCTGGATAGCCGAAAAGAGTCTTTACCCCTTCATGCTCCAATGAGCGCATCAATGCTTCTGAACCTGATATCTTTTCTTTACTCATAAGCTTCTCCTTATTCTACAATTCTCACTCCACCTTTATCTGCCGAACTCACCATGCTGGCGTATGCCTTCAATGCTTTTGAGACCTTACGGTCGCGGGTTACCGGCGTCATCGGGCGCTGGGCCAGTTCCTCGTCAGACAGTTTCACATTGATGGAACGGTTGGGAATGTCTATTTCAATGATATCACCATCTACAATCTTACCGATGTTACCTCCGGCTGCGGCTTCCGGAGAAATATGTCCGATACTCAAACCGGAAGTTCCTCCACTGAAACGGCCGTCGGTAATCAGGGCACACTCTTTACCCAAATGCTTGGATTTGATGTAAGAGGTTGGATACAGCATTTCCTGCATGCCCGGACCTCCCTTCGGTCCCTCATGGGTAATGACTACCACATCACCGCTTACCACTTTTCCACCCAAGATACCTTCACAAGCAGCTTCCTGCGAATCGAACACCTTGGCCGGACCTGAGAACTTCCAGATACTCTCATCTACTCCGGCAGTCTTTACCACGCAACCATCTTGAGCGATGTTCCCTTTCAATACAGCCAATCCGCCATCCTTGCTGTACGCGTGCTGCAAGTCACGGATGCATCCATTGGTACGGTCAGTATCCAGTTCCTTATAGGTCGAATTCTGTGCTCCCAACTGGATACAGAATTTACCGCCCGGCGCACTCGAATAAATGCGCTGTGCATCCGCATCTACCTCCGGACGACAGATATTGTATTTGGCAATGGCTTCTGCCAGTGTAGTACCGTCCACCCGGTGTACCGTAGTATCCAACAGTCCCCCTTTGGCCAGCTCACCCAAAATATTCAGGATACCTCCTGCGCGATTCACATCCTGAATGTGATATTTCTGTGTATTGGGAGCGACCTTACAAAGACAAGGCACACGACGTGACAGCATGTCAATATCGTCCATTTTAAAATCCACTTCCGCTTCGTGAGCCACCGCCAACAAGTGAAGCACCGTATTGGTAGAACCACCCATGGCTATGTCAAGGGTCATGGCATTCAGGAACGCCTCACGAGTAGCAATACTGCGCGGCAACACACTGTCGTCTCCCTCTTCATAATATTTATAAGCGTTCTTTACAATCAGTGCCGCTGCATCCTTGAACAACTGCTTGCGATTGGCGTGAGTGGCCAGAATCGTACCGTTACCCGGTAAAGCCAGTCCGATAGCTTCATTCAAGCAGTTCATTGAGTTTGCGGTAAACATACCTGAGCAGCTTCCGCAACCCGGACACGCATGACGTTCAATTTCTTCCACATCTTCATCACTCACGGTAGTATCGGCCGACTTGATCATCGCATCAATCAAATCCAGATGCTGTCCGCCCCACTCTCCGGCCTCCATTGGTCCACCTGATACGAACACCGTAGGGATATTCAATCGCATGGAAGCCATCAACATTCCCGGCGTAATCTTGTCACAGTTGGAAATACACACCATGGCATCTGCCTTATGTGCATTCACCATATACTCTATGCTGTCGGCGATGATGTCGCGCGAAGGCAAAGAATACAGCATCCCGTCATGCCCCATCGCGATTCCGTCGTCGATGGCAATGGTGTTGAACTCAGCCGCAAAGCATCCCAGTTTTTCAATCTCTGCCTTCACCTGCTGACCAATCTCATGCAAGTGTGTATGACCGGGTACAAACTGCGTAAAAGAGTTCACTATTGCAATGATTGGTTTCCCCATCATCTCCTTTTTCATTCCATTGGCCACCCACAGTGCTCTGGCACCTGCCATACGGCGGCCTTCGGTACTCATCGAACTACGTAACTGATGTTTCATTTTCGTCTTTCTTTTCAATTAAAAAGCCTCTCTCAACGCTTGGTGAGAAAGGCTTTCTACAATATCATTTTCATATAATTACATGCACGAACCTTTCTCACCTCTTGGTGCCACGACCAGGACGCGAATAATATGCAGGACTGACAGGTTTACTGATGTATGTAATGTAATCATATTTGCTATCTCTTCTTAGTTTACAGCTGCAAAGGTAAAGGCTTTTTTGTAACATGCAAATAAAATGACACTTTTTTTTCAAATAAATTATCATTCGTAAGAAACAACACGTTTTTCTTATCAGTTTATCATTCAATCCCGGTCTTCTATCCCCAATAATTTTATCATTTAAGTCTCAGATAAACACGTAGTTCCTACAATCTATATATAATTGGTAATATATTAATAAGGTATGTCTAATCTTCCTCTTTATTTACAAAATACTTCTGATATAATTTATTTTATTCCTTTTAAAAGCATTAATTACTATTCTTTTTTAATATATGCACGTTTTATAGAAAAAACTTTTGCGTAATAATGTTTTTTTATATCTTTGCCCACAGTAAAACTCAATTTCAAAACAACTAAAGCTATGAAACATTTTGGAAAAATGATTTTAGGTGCTTGCACCGTATTAACTTTAACCTGTACACCGGCTCAAATGCTTGCACAGAGCCTTTCTCCTTCCACTCAATGGGAATGGAACAAAGGTACCATCGTCATTAAATCCCCTGAACGTCCGGCCGGACAAGAATGTGTGCTCGGACTGACTGTCCCGAAAATGAATGTAGTCCGCGTAGGTTTCGTGGGACTGGGTATGCGTGGTCCAGGAGCCGTAGAACGCTTCACCCACATTGCCGGTACCAAAATCGTAGCTTTGTGTGATTACGAAAAAGACCGGGCTGAAAGATGTCAGGGCTATTTACAAAAGGCTTGTCTGCCCGAAGCAGCCATCTACTCTGGTGCAGAAGGCTACAAAGCGCTCTGCGAACGCGATGACATCGACTTGGTGTACATCGCAGCCGACTGGGACCACCACTTCCCTATTGCCAAATATGCCATGGAACATGGTAAGAATGTGGCCATTGAGGTACCGTCTGCCATGAACTTGGAACAGTGCTGGGAACTCATCAACTTGTCAGAAAAGAACCGCAAGCACTGCATGATTCTGGAAAACTGCTGCTACGACTGGTTCGAAATGAATACGCTGAACATGGCACAGCAGGGTGTGTTCGGTGAAGTCATCCGTGCACAAGGAGCTTACATCCACAATTTGGATGATTTCTGGCCTTATTACTGGAAAAATGGAAAAGAAGATAAACTGGGATGGCGTCTGCGTTACAACAAGGAAAACCGCGGCGATGTATATGCCACTCACGGACTTGGCCCTGTGGCTCAAGCACTCGATATTCACCGTGGCGACCGTATGACTACCTTAGTAGCCATGGATACAAAATCCGTACACGGTAAAGCTTTGGTAGAAAAAGCAACCGGTGTACCTTGCGAAGAATTCCGCAACGGCGACCATACTACTACCCTTATCCGTACTGCCAACGGAAAAGTCATCGAAATCCAGCACGATGTCATGAATCCGCAACCTTATAACCGCTTGTACCAGCTGACCGGAACAAAAGGCTTCGCCAACAAGTATCCGATTGAAGGCTATGCTGTAGATGCAGCCCAGATGAAAGCTTCTGGCGTACAGCCAAAGGTAGACAACCTGAGTTCTCATTCTTTCCTTCCTGAAAAAGAAATGCAGGCATTGGTTGAAAAATACCAGCACCCGATTTTGAAGAAATACGGTGAAATGGCCAAGGAAGTAGGTGGACACGGTGGTATGGACTTCATCATGGACAGCCGTCTGGTATACTGTCTGCAGAATGGACTGCCATTGGATATGGATGTATATGACTTGGCTGAATGGTGCTCATTGGCAGAACTGGGAGCCATCTCTATGGATAACGGTTGCGCAGCTGTCGCATTCCCTGACTTTACTCGCGGACACTGGAACGATGTGAAAGGATTCCACCATGCATTTGCCACTCCGGAAGAAGAAGCAGCTACTGAATTGACTGCTGAAACTGCTACTCTTTCCCTCAAAGCCCAGGGCATGAAAGAATGGTTGGCTAAATCAAAGAAAGCCGATGTAAAGAAAGAAGAAGTAGAATCACATATCCAGCAGCTTTCCGCACAATTGGAAAAGACTCAGAAAAAAACGAATGGTGCTGAAAGCAAGGAACTGAAAGAAGCCGTAAAACAAGCTGAAAAGATGTTGAAACAGGCTCAGAAACTGCTGAAATAACTAAGGTATTAGTCTTCCATACATCACAAAGAAAGGCTGTCTTCGGGTGAAGACAGCCTTTTATCTTTTTATGACCATCGGTCATTTCCTTTTTCGCCGTATGGTTTTCCTTATCGTCCCCGACACGCTCAATACCGGCAGATAGATAAAGATACCGATAACCGACATCACCAGTCCGCCGATGGTTCCGGCAGCCAGGGGGAACCAGAACGGGGTCTTCTCGCCTATCATGAACGGCACGAAACCGAGGATGGTCGACATCACCGTCAGGAAGATGGGAATGACCTTCACGTTCCAGGCCTTGGTATAGGCTCTCAGCGGTGACAGTCCCGGGAAGTTCCTGCGAATGGCATTATACTCGTTCAGGATGTAGATGCTTGCGTTCACCGTAATGCCGCACAGCAGCACGAAGGAAGCGAAACCTCCCTGGTCGAAGTTCAGACCGAACAGATAGAACGTGAGGAACACGCCGATATACGACACCGGAATCACGAAGATGATGGCCAGCGGCTGGCTCAGCGAGTTGAAGAGGATGGCCGAAATGAAGAAGATGATGGAGATGACTATCAGCAACAGGAAATACTGGCTGTGGTCTTCCTTCCCCCAGCTCCAATAGGCACTGTCACTCTCCACGGTATACCCCATCGGAAGGCGCTTCCGGAGGGTCTCGATGTCCTTCTCCAGCAGTTTCTTGCCCTGTTCCGACGAACCGATGTATTCATATTGCAGGCAGAGCCTGTACTGCTGGTTCTCCTTGGCCACCTGTTTCGGGGCCTGCCCCTTCGCCAGCACGGCCAGGTCGGAGAGCTTGTACTGCTTGCCCTTCACCAGGAACGGCACCGACATGAAAGCCCATACATCATAGTCCCGACTCTGGGCGGACGACAGCCGCAGATACTCCACGCCGTTGTCGTAAAGGATGCTGCCCGCCAGCTGGTCGCGCATGAATACCGGACGCAGCACCGCAAACAGGTCGTAGGCCGTCAGGTTCTCCTCCGCCATCCTGCGCTTGTCGAACTCCAGATAGAACTCCGTATAGTCGTCCTTCCACCACGAGAACTCCGAGCTGACAGTCACCTCCTTGATGCGGCGGTGGGAAAGCAGCAGCTTCTTCATCTCCTCCGCCCAGCGGCCCAGCTCGTCGTAGTTGTAGCCGTACATCTTCACGCGGAAGCTGCCGGCACTCTCCCGCACGTCGTTGCTGAAGCCCTGGTCCTGCAGCCCGTACACGCTCCAGCTTCCCCCGCCCAGGGTCAGCGACTTGCTCACCACGTCCGACTTCAGCACGTAGGGAAAGCCCGTATGGCCGTACTCCTTCTTGAAGAACACCTGGATGCTCGCCCGGCGCGCATTGTACACCGATGTCTGGAACTGGCGTATCTCCTTGAACCCGCTCAGGTAGGTCTCCATCTTCTTGATCAGCACGTTCATCTGCTCCAGCGTACTGCCGTTGGGCAGGGTGGCGTTGATATACAGCACCACCTCGCTCTCGTCACGGTTGAAATAGCTGCCGTCGTACACCTTCTCGGCAAAGAGACGGAGAGAACCGCCCAGCACCTTGTCCACTACAGGCTTGATGTCTTCCCGGTAGGTCGTATTGTTGAAAATCTTATTATACCATTCCGCCCATGCCCCCTTCTGCTCCGCATCCTCTATCTTCTCCGGAAGCATGAACACCGGAAGTCCGAAACCGAGCACCAGCAGAAGGAAGGCGACCGCCCGATAGCGGCTCAGCAGCACGACCATCCCCCGGTAAAAGCGGGTGAAATGCACGGCCCCCCGCTTCACCCACAGCCGCGGATGCGCCGGTTTTCCCTTTCGTAGACCGATTTTCTCTATCATCGGAGGCACGAAGAACAGGGCCACCAGCAGCGAGATGCCCAGGTTAACAATCACCACCGCCGCAAAGTCCTGCAGGTTCAGGCGTATCTTCTCGTCGAGGAAGAAGATGATGACCAGCGCCCCGATGGTGGTCAGCGTGGCCGCCAGCACCGACATGAACGCCTTCAGGTTGCGCCTTCTCAGGATATGGTCGGTCATGACGATGATGTTGTCTATCACCAGGTTCAGCGAGATGGTGATGCCCGCCAGCGAATAAAGCTGGATTTCCAGCCCCAGCGCATAATACAGGATGACGGCCACGGCAATGTTCACCGCCAGCCCGGCCACTATCAGGAAAAGATACCGCAGGTTGCGCGTAATCACCGCCACGAACAGCAGCAGGATCAGCACGGTGATTCCCGTACGGAAATAAATCGTGTCCAGCTCCTTCGAGATGTATTCCGTGGCATCATAGCCCGTATGGATTTCGTACCCGGCCGGCATCACGGCCTCCGCTCCGGCTATCACCTTCCTGACCTTCTCCGCCAGGGCCAGCTGGTTGGCCGTTTCCGAGGCGGTGACGGACAGATACACCGAGTTCAGCCCGTTGATGCGGTAGTACGATGTGGGTTCCTCCTCCGTGCGCGTCACCCTGACCAGCCGGTCCAGCGGCACCATGCTCCCGTCGGCCGCCTTCACCGCAATCTCCGAAGGGACAAACCCCTCCGGACTGCCTTCGGTGGTACGCACCAGCCGTATCCATTCCGTCCCGTGGTCCGTCTCCAGCTCACAAATCCCCAGAAACTCACGGCCGTACCTTTCCTCAATGGCGGTCAGGATATCCTGCACCCCCACCCCGATGCGCTCCAGCTGCACATTGTCGTACACGATGCGCCACTCCATGGGCGTGGCACCGCTCAGCTCTACCTTATACACCCCGTCCAATGCCGCAACCAGCGGCTTGATGTGTTCCTCGCCGTACTTCTGTATCACGATGGGCGTGGCGGGAGCGTTCAGCGTGTAGGTCATGAAAGGACGCGAGGCGTTCTCGTCGCTCCGCTGCGTGGAGATGAGCGGATAGCTCACCCCTTCAGGAAGCTGCGCCCACAACTGCCGGATAAGGGTGGACACCTCAAAGCGGGTCACCCCGATATCCGCATGGCGGTCCAGCTCCATGTCGATGCGCCCGCCCCCATTGTCGGAAGTGGAACTGATGCTACGGATGCCGTTCACCCGGGCCAGCATACCCTCCAGACGGCTGGTGACCTCCGTCTCCACCACCCGGGCCGAATTGCCCGGCATGGAGAATGACACCGACAGCCCCGGCATGTCGCGCGAAGGCGAGAGCTTCACCGGCAGCAGAGGTGCCAGTGCCAGTCCCACCAGCGACAGGCACACGAACGTCACTATCAGGGTGAACGACGACCAGACCAGCGGCCGGCCTTCTATTTTCTCTTTCCTGCTCATGGCCCCTTCATCTCAAATGGTTCTCAAAATCAAAACGGTCGGAAAGCGACATGCCCGTTTCAAAGTCGTGCAGCGTGAGCTTGCGGATCTTGTAGTAGTTCAGCCAGTAGTTCTGGAGTGCCTGTATGTAGTTCTTCCGCGCCTCCTGCTGGCGGTTCAGGGCCAGCGTCAGGCTGCTGATGTCCGACTTGCCGATGATGAAACGCCTGCGCGTCTGGTCGTAGGCCAGCTCCGCCAGGTCGAGCGCCTCCGAGGCGCTGGCTATCAGGTCCTGCTGCACGTTGAAGTCACTCACCGTCATCATCACGTCCTCCTCCAGGCTGATTTCTTCCTGACGGGCGGCAATCTTCACCACGTTCAGGTTGTTTCTGGCCATGTTGTACTTGCCCTTTCTCACGCCCCAGTCTATCAGCGGAATGGAAACCGTGAACGACACCAGGTCCTGCTGAAGCAGGTTCCGGTACGCCGCACTGAAGTTGTCGGCCACCTGGTTGAAGCCCACGCTGGCATTGAAGCTGGCATTGAAGCGCGACTCCTTCCGCGTGCGGTCCACCTCACGCTCCGCCTCCAGCACGTTCTGGCGCTGTTCCAGGTACGTCGGGTTGTTCTCCCGCGCCAGCACCATGGCCCGGTCGGCCGGCACGTCAATATACCGCGGACGCGACGGAAGTTCCAGCTCGATGTACGCGTTGCGGTCCAGGTTCAGGAAGGTGGCCAGGGCCGACATCGCACGCTTGCGCGCGATCTCCGCATTCTTCAGCGTGTTGCGCGCGTTCACCTTGTCCAGCTTCAGCGTCAGCAGGTCGGCCTGTGAGATGGCCGCAATCTTCTGGCGCTGCTCCCCGACGGCATACAGCGTATCGGTGGTGGCCACATTGTCCCGCGCCAGCTCATAATCGGCCTGCGCCATGGCAAGGGTAAAGAAATAGCTTACCGCTTCCTCCGACACGCTCTCTGCATTGTAGAGATACTGCTTCTTCACCTTCTCAAACTTCAAAGGCTCTATCTTCCGGTCCCAGCGGAAGGCATTGAAGCCCAGCAGTTCCTGCTGGTAGCCTATACGGAAAGGGATGCTGGAAAACTGCGTCGACTTCGTGTCGCCGAAGTTCCGCATGTAGTCCAGCTGCGTGTCCACATAGAACGTACCGCCCAGCAGGTCGAAGTTCTGCGCCACGCTCAGCCCCGCGCTGGCGCTCAGCATCTGCTGCTCGCGGTACACGTCGACATTCTCCTGCGAGTCGTAACGCTGCGTGATGTAGCGGTAATACTGCGCCGGGGTCATGTTCAGCGTGAGGCTCGGCAGGCGCGCCGCCTTGTAGCTGCGGTACTCCCAGTAGCCCGACAGGTACATGTTCTGATAACGGAAAGCCGACAGCGAGCTGTCGTTGGCCATCGTGATGGTCTCCTTCAAATCCAGCCGCAGCACGTGCTGGGCCTTCATTCCCGCCGCGCAGAGCAGCAGCAGGAACAGTATGCTAAATCTTCTTGACTTCATGTTTTCTATAGATAAACCAGTAAATAAGCGGAATGACAAAAAGGCTGATGACAAGTCCCACCATCATGGTGCCGATCATCGCCACCGAAAGCGGACGCTGCATCTCCGAGCCCAGGTCGGACGTGAAGAGCAGGGGCACCATGGCGAACACCGTGGTCAGCGTCGTCATGATGATGGCCCTCAGCCTCCGGTGACCTGCCGTATGGATGGCCTCCAGCAGCGGCATGCCTTCCCTGCGCAGCTCGTTGATGGAGTCCAGCTTCAGGATGGAGTCGTTCACCACGATACCGCAGGAAACGATGATGCCGATGGCCGACATCAGGTTCATGGTATGCCCCGTGGCCCACAGCAGCACCAGTCCGAAGGCGATGTCCATCGGAATCTCCGCCAGCACGATCAGCGGCTGGAGGAAGCTCTCAAACTGGGCGCAGAGGATGAAATACATCAGCAGCACCGAGATGAACAGAATCACCGTCAGCTCTCCCATCATCTTTTTGTTCGAGAAGAAGCTTCCGCCGAACGACACCTCCCAGCGGCTGTCACCGTCGACCGCCCTGCGTATGCCGTCCATCACCTGCGGCACATCCTTCACCTCATAGAAATTCACCGGGATGTACTCCCCGTTGCGTCCGGCAGTGATCTCCTTCAGGTCCTCCCCGGGAACGATGCGCACCAGCTCGCGCAGCGGGATGTAGTCCCTTTCTCCCGATGCCGCGTCCGTCCGGGTCTCCACCAGCGTCTCCGCCAGGATGCGGTTCACGCTCATCTCCCTTCCGGCGATGCCGATGGGCAGATACTGCTGGTACGAGCGCAGGGTAGACACCTGGTTGTCCTTCAGGGCCGTACGGAGCACCCTCACCACCTCGTCATAGTCCACATTGTACAGGAGCAGGCGGCTGCGGTCCACCTCCAGGTCCAGCTGGCTGCGGAAAGGCGTGCCCTCGGGCGCACAGCCGGTCTCCCGGGCCATGGCATCCTCTATCGCCCGCACTTCCCCCGCCTCCGGAACCGATGCGCGGTCGGCCCTGCGGAGCTGCGCCACCAGGTCGGGTTCCCCCGTGACGAAAAGCTTCTCGAAGATGGTCACCGGCGGCGAGAAAGTCACCACAGCCGCAGGGTAATCCTTCCGGACGGTCTTTTCCACAAGTCCGGTCAGTACCGGAATCTGCTCCGGCTCCGCCGTCCGGAAATACAGTTCCGCCTCGGAAGTGGAAAGTTCGTTCTCCGTGCCCAGCAGATAGTCCTGCATGCCCACGTAGGCCGTATGCTCCACCACCAGCGAATCGGCCCGGGCCAGTATAGCGTTCACCCTGCGGTTGTTCTCGTCCACATGGATGTTCTCGTTCCATTCAATGCCCACCACCACCTCGTTCTGGTCAATCTCCGGCATACGCTCCTTGTCAATTACCAAGAACATCAGCACACACAGCGGCAGCGACACGATGGCAAGAAACATGGTAACAGTCTTATGTGCGAAAACCCACTCAATACCCGCGTCATAGAACCGCGTCAGCCATTCGTTCTTCAGCAGGTTCTTAAAGTTGGCGGTAAACCAGTTGTGCTTCCTGATACCCGTACGGTAGAACAGCACATACAGCACAGGCAGCAGCATGATGCCCGTGAAATACGACACCATCAGTCCCGAGGTGATGGAAAACGCCTCGTCCATGAAGATGGCCCCGGCTATCCCGCTCATGAACACCAGCGGCACGAACACCGCGATGGTGGTGAGCGACGAGCTCAGCATCGGCGTGATCATCTCCGAGGTTCCCGCCACGGCCGCACGCTTCAGCGAATACCCCTTCTCACGGTACTGCGACACGTTCTCCGTCACGATGATGGCATTGTCAATCATCATGCCCACCGCCAGGATCAGTCCCGAAAGCGAGATCACGTTGAGCGAGACCCGGCAGAGGTAGAAAAAGAAGAACGTGATCACCACCGAGGCAATCATGGTGATGCCGATGACCAGCGGCGAACGCACGTCGCCGATGAAGAACACCGCCACGATGAAGATGAACAGGAAGCCCAGCGTGAAGTTCTGCTGCAGGTTCGATATGGTATAGTCCAGCAGCTCCGTCTGGTTCCGGCTGATGCTGAACTCTATGTCGGGATATATCCTTGTGAAATAGTCCGTGGTCTCCTTCAGCTCACGGCGCAGGTTGTCCATGTTCTCCTCGCCCTGCTTGATGATGGCCAGCGTCACCGCCCGCTTCCCTCCTGCCAGCGAGCGCCCCGTCTCGTTGCGGGTAACCGTCTGCACGTCGCAGATGTCCCCCAGCTGCCTCACCTGTCCGTTGCGGTTGAACCAGATCTGCCGCACGTCCTCCGGCGTACGGAGAATAGAGGCGATGCGGATGTTGTATTCATAATACCCGTCGCGCACCAGCATGCTCCCCGGCTCCACGTTGTTCGACGAGAGGATGGCCTCCAGGTCGGCAATGCCCATGCCCAGGCTCTCCATCCTGCCCATATCCGGCACGATGCGCAGCATCTTCTGCGGCACCCCCGTCATGTCGGCCATGGCCACCTGCGGCAGCTGTTCGATGCGCCGCTTCACCACGTTCTCCGCCAGCGTGCACATCTCCAGAAAGGCGTCCCCGTCCGTTTCCCGGTAAGGCACATCCTTCTTCAGCGTCATGTTCAGGTAGAACACCGGTATATCTGTGGCGCTCGCCTTGACGGCCTTCGGCCTTGCCGCATCCCGGGGCAGGCTGTTCATGGCCGCGTCAATCTTCTCGTTCACCTCGATGAAGGCCAGGTCGGTATCCGTGCCGAAATCGAACGACAGGCGGATGATGCCCGACCCGTCGCGCGTCTCGCTCCGCATCTCGCTGAGCCCCGACACCTGCATGAGCTGCCTTCTCAGTGGAGCCACCATCGTGTTCTCCAGCTCGCGGGCCGACGAGTTCTCCCCGCTCACCTGCACGGTGATCTGCGGAATGTCTATGTCCGGAAGCAGCGATACGGGCAGCGAGAAGTAAGTCACCAGCCCCACGATGAAGCAGGCGGTGAAAGCCATGAGTACCGCTATCGGTCTTTTTATCAGAAATCTTACCATAGTACGGACATGTTTTAAGGTATCACTTTTACAGGAGCCTCATGCGCAAGGTTCACATTTCCGGTCACGATGACCTGTGCCCCTTCCTCCATGCCCTCGCCTGTCACGGTATATTCGGTCATGTTCTCCAGTCCGGTGGTCACATAGTTCCACACCGCCCTGCCGTCCTTCAGGGTAAACACCACCTGCTTGCCCGTGCGCAGCACCACCGCCGTCTTCGGTACCACAAGCTGGCCGGGAACGGAGCGTTTCACGCTTACACGCACGTTCATGCCGTCGAACAGTCTTGCACCGCCGTTCACCCTGGCCCTTACGCTCACCAGCCCGTTCCCGTCCACCAGCGGGTTGATTTCCGACACCGTACCGCTGCATGCCCCGGCTGTCCCGGCAAACGGGGCCACCTCCACCCGGTCTCCCCGCCTGACAAGCGGCAGCTCGCTCTCCAGCACCTTGAAGGCCACCTCCATACCCCCGCTTCCTATCACGCGGCAGAAGGGCTTCGTACCGTCCGGACGGTTGAAACCCCGCGTCTCCAGATTGGCCACCACTCCGTCGAACGGTGCGGTGATCACCGCCTGCTCCAGCTCGAACTTCGCCAGCTCGTATGCCGCACGGCTCTGGCCGTAGCCGCTCTTCACCTCGGCAAGCCGTACTATGTCTTTGGGGATTGACTGCATGCGGTCGGGCGCATACCCCTGCCCTATCAGCACATCCTTCATCTCCAGTTCCGACTGGCGCAGGGCTATCTCCGCCTTCTCCAGGCTGTTCTTCAGGGTGAACAGGTCGAGTCCGGCTATCTTCTGACCCTTCTTCACCGCATCGCCGTTCTTCACATAGATGTGTGCCACCGGCTCCGATGTGAGGCGGAACGAGAGGTCGGCATACTGTGAGGCCGTCACCTTGCCGTTGCTCACCAGCTCATGGTTGAACGTGGTCCTCTTCAGCGTCATGACCGTCACCTCGTTCGCCTGTGAAGGCAGAACCGTTTCCACTCCTTCCTTTCCGGAAGTATCATCTTTCTTCTCGCCGCAGCCTGCCAACATTCCGGCGGCAAGCAGCACATATACGTAGTGTGTTTTCATTATTTTCTCATTAAAATAATAGCTTGTTTCATTTTAGGTATTTGAGTATTTACTATACTTTCTGAGCTTACTTTTTTAAATGGAATAGTATAACAACTGGATTACTGTCATAATCATCTATAATATTTTTGTATAAATTGTATTTTTCTCCTAATACTTCTTTTGTTATGCATGTTAAATCTCTCCATCCTTTGACAAATGGCTGATTGAAATATATAAATGTGTTGTCACTATATGTACAAGTATGAAATATTGTATTTTCCTTTGTCCTTGTGAAAACACGGTTCATTTTGTTGCTTTTATCATGGAATACATGCAGGAAATTATTGTCATGTTCCATCAGTGCGATTTTGAAACGGTTAGATTCGCATGATGTATAAATAAATTGTCTTAGAGGCTTTCCTTTCCCTATATAGTCTGTCATAACGGAATTGTGATTGTCGCCTGACTTATATTCTATTTCATTTGTCAGTCTTTTTATGTCCTTTTCACTGTTGTTATTCTCTTTGAAATCCCATGCCCATGAAGAGGCTAACCCATCCTGGCCTATTTTATAAATCTGATTATCAAAAAGAGAAACATTCATGATGGAGTCATTATATACAGATGTTCTTTTCAGAGGGAAGAAAATATTCATTCTTTCATATAAATGAAAGCTCTGATATGTACCGTCAGGTAGTGAAAAATATAATATATCTCCTGACAATGAATTTATAACTATAGAATTTCTCCTGACGTAAATTTCGTTATATGATTTTAGTACATTCGGTAATTTGATTTTTTGTATGAATATACCATTGTTGCCGTAGTGATATATATTACCCCAAGGTTCCAGTAAAAATATTTCACCTGTTTCAGATACAGAGAAATGTTCTATATATTGATATTCTTCAGGTCCGCTTCCTTTATCTGATATTTTGAAAAGAAAATCCCCGTTGGTTTTATAACAGAAGAAGGATGATTGCTGCATGTCATATATATAAAGAGTATCATTTTTCTTTTCTATTTGATGAATAGTGGAAATTAAGCATGAATCAGATGACTCTAATGGAACCACAGTGATAGAATCCATTAAATCGAATACAGATGTCTCTGTCCTTTCTTCCAAGTCGACTGTTATTCTTTTTTCATTCAGTTGATTGTTTTTTTCTGAACACTGTAAGAATAGTAATGTCACTATTATTATTGATATATATTTCATACAGCTAATATTATAGAGATAAAAAATAAGCTAATACACCGTTGAATGCAAAATGAGATTTATTATTTGAGTTATCATTTATTTATCTTATGGTTAAAGGAAAGCTAATGAGAACCGGATCTGGATTATTTGAGAATGCATATATTGTGTTGTCGTTTCTATCCACACAGAATCTGAATACAGGAAGATTCAAAAATATTTTTTTATAAGCATTACCCATCCAGTCAAATACATAGATAATATTCCCTTCAAAAGATTTCAGACCATCTTCTTTATATGTTTTTCCTGAATATAACAGATAAACAAAGTTATCACTAGTTGTAGCATCTATAAAGGCTCTGATATTGTCACCACTTATAGGGGCAGCTCTCGTATTATTTTCCTGCCTTGGTTCATATTTCGGATAACTATATTTATATTCAGAAACTTTTCTTACTGATAACGAGTCTATATGATAAAAATACACAATTTCTGCATTATTTACAGCATAAACAAATTTATCATTTGAAGGATTATTATGAAGAATACCCTGGTAAGCTAACCCTCTCAAACGATTTTCAATCTGCTTTTCTTTTGTATCACGATATGGAAATTCTCCAAATTTCTGAATTATCTCATTTCCCTTTTGCAAATAAAACATACAGTCATCGTAAAAACCAAATGACAACAGTGTATTAAATTTTGTAGGGAAAAGTTTTACAGTACCTGGAAAAGTATCTTTATACCAAACTTCTGATTCTTTCCTTTGTTTCAAAAAATCATCTATATTCAAATTGAATAATTTTTTATTTCCATAATCGAATACAGCAATGGCTGTATCACCGCATGGCAAATATTCCATAGGCATTATAAACTCATTTTTCCCTTGACCTTTTTTCCCTAATCCCAAAACCTTGTTTTTATGATTTAAATCTACCAAATGAAATATATCCTCCCCTGCTATGTCGTCATACACAAAAAGCATTGAATCTATATATTTCATGCTGAAAGGCTTTCCCCATAAATGTTCATCTGTGCTCAAAACTGTATATTCTATTGTATCACAGTCTGAAAAAAGCTTATTAATATCATTTATTTCAGCAGTTTGGGAGCAAGAAAATAAGAATACTGAAATAGTTAAAGGTAAAAGTTTTAACATAATATAAAATTTTTATAAGTATTAGTACTAATTCTTGCTATAAATAGCATAGAGGCAATTTAAAGGGTATTTATTGTTAAACTATAACATTTATATTTTTTTCGCTGTGTTCTTAGTGACTAAAGTTACAGATATTTATTTTATGTTTACTATTTTAGCGATTTTATTTTATTTAACAATGATAAAAAGACTAATTAAAAACTGTCTGTTTAAGTTCCTTCTTTGCCATTTCGTATGCGGCATGGCTCTGTCCGTAACCGCTCTTTATTTCTGCAAGGCTGACTATGTCTTTGGGGATTGACTGCATGCGGTCGGGCGCATACCCCTGCCCTATCAGCACGTCCTTCATCTCCAGTTCCGACTGGCGCAGGGCTATCTCCGCCTTCTCCAGGCTGTTCTTCAGGGTGAACAGGTCGAGTTCGGCTATCTTCTGACCCTTCTTCACCGCATCGCCGTTCTTCACATAGATGTGTGCCACAGGCTCCGATGTGAGGCGGAACGAAAGGTCGGCATACTGTGAGGCCGTCACCTTGCCGTTGCTCACCAGCTCATGGTTGAACGTGGTCCTCTTCAGCGTCATGACCGTCACCTCGTTCGCCTGCGAGGGCAGAACCGTTTCCACTCCTTCCTTTTCCTTTCCGGAAGTGTCGTCTTTTTTCTCGCCGCAGCCGGCCCACATTCCGGCGGCAAGCAGCAGCACATATACGTAGTGTGTTCTCATACATAATTGTTTTATATATATACTTACATAAGTGAATATATCAAAACTATTTCTGTTTTCTCAAATGTGTCCTGTCATTAAAAAGCATACTTTACCAAATGATATTCAGGCACAAAACTCAGGCCATATAAAGTCCTGTTTATCTCATCAATTGCAAATGTAAACACAGGTACAGGAAGCTTATAAACCTTGTCAGGAGTTCCGTCTAGATTGAAAGACAGCATGGTGTCTAGAAGGTAGGAATCTATGGATTGCCCCTCGTGGTACACCCTACCGGAATATAATACATAAATCTTTCCACCCGAATAAAGAGGGCAGAAATATGCATCACGTGTTTCTCCGGAAACAGAACTTACTTTCTGAAGACCCTCTTCATTGGAAAGTTCCCTTACAGCAGGGAAAAAATGGTCAGGTCCATGAAGACGTTTAACCAGCCTCCCTTCATAATCATAAATTTCTATCAGGTCTGTCGATTTATAGAAAAGCCAGATATGACTGTTCGACAGATCAACCGCCATCTCACAGGCGTAACCTTCCATTTGCTCCAAAGGAGACAGTTCGGTTCCAAAGGTAGGGTACATTCCTGTGGTCTGCCGCGAGGTGCCATCCGCAGCAAAGAAAGTCAGACGCTTATGCTCTGTATTCAAGACGGTCGTGACAAACTGTGGACGGCCGGACAAGAAAACGACATCACTAAACGGCTCCTCCAGCCGGACCTTTCGTCCCGACGGGAAATGAGACGCATTGCAGGCTGAATCTTTAGGATAGAACATGACACTCCCTCCCATCAGATCAGAAATTCCGAACAACGAATCCATTGCCTGCATACGATAAGCATTCAACAGTTCCTGTGGACCATTCCCCATTGAAATGCTAGCCTCTCCTATAGGAGTAAGCTGGGGCAGCCTGAATCTTTGGATAAAGCCGTCACCTTTTCGATTCTGGACAAACAAGGTCGAATCCACGCACAAGATGCGCAACGGCATTGACAGAAAACAGTCATGCGGCAGTTTCAATGTATCGCCACATTCCACCGACTGAAAATCGGACCAGGAAAATGACGTGGCATTATCATACGACATCTGGTGTCCGCAAGCGGATGACAGACAGCAGATTATCACAAACAAACAACTCTTTCCTAAATGCATCATATTATAAACAGTGAAACGATTAATAGCGATAACAAACGATAAAAAAACGGGGCAGCTTCTTCAGCACTTCAGATTCCGGCGTATATTTGTCCGGCAGCTTTCCCCCCTTCAACAACTTGCTCAGCTGCTTCTTACATACACCTTTCTCGTCATCCTCGTAAATCAGGAAAAGAGGACAGGTGAACGATGTGCCAATGTTTGAATTTCCTTCATACTGTACATAATCAAACTTCTTTTCCGTATTCTTCTTTTTATACCACATGGAGGTACCGACATAAGTAAACAATTGGAATTCTTTCCCTCCCTTAAAGTCCAAAAACTGGACGAATTCCATACGGTCACCTTCATTGACCTTACCGCCAATGATCTTATCATCCAACAAATCCTTCACGTAAACTCCCTGCCGGTATTCCTTCAATTCGAGAGAAAAATCGCCATTCCTTCTGATGGGTATGTCAAGCTTGTATTTCAAGGCCATCTCACTTGGGGCTGGAGCAAGTTTACTCCCTGCTGAAGTGGTAATCGTAGTAACCCCATAAGGCTTTTTCCGTACCTGAGCCGTCATAAAAAAAGGAACCAGCCCAAACAACATAAAAAATAAAATGTTCTTCATAAATTAAGATATTTAGCTATAGTTCATTTATAAATTAACCAACAACACATAATTATATTTCAACGCGATAGAGATATAAAGAAAATCCCTCTGAACGAGAATATGTCAGTGCATACAGTTCGGACGGAGTACCTGAATAGCAAGACAACTTGAAAATCTGCCTGTCTGTCTTATACCGTGCCAATCCATTGCCGTTCCAGTCAAATATTGAAATATTATATAGGTTGTTAGGGTCTGAATCACCTATCAATACACTGTAAATCACATCATCAGTGGCACACATTGCAGAAAATCCATATTTCATATCTGTAGCCGGAACCAACTCTCCTGCCTTAAAAGAAACCAAAGGTTCATAAAACCGATAAACGCCTGACAATAATATGGAAGTTGAAGATAAGTCAAATGTTTCCAATACCCCTCCATACAATGTTCCTGTTGCCATTTTATTTTTAGACGGAGAAAAACATACATTAGGTGAAAGAAACGCCTTTTTCATGTCCCCGTTTTCAACAGGGAAATCATTGTACTGAGAAACTACAGAATTCCCATCATACAGCTGAAAACGTTTCTGGCCTGTCTTTTCAACTCCCAATTGCCCATCTACAAGATACTGACCACCCAAATCCCATGCTCTACGGACTATACCGCTACAGGAGGAAAAATTGACATCATCGACAAACGAGACCTGCAAGCTGTCATCCTCATTGTTGACAGAATAATTAAACAGTTTTTTTTGAGACTGGTCATATATTTGCAGATTATCTCCATCAACCATCAGAGACAAGGCCGTATGAATTTCACCCGGACCTTGCCCTGCATGAACATTGCTGCCCAAATACCTTCCATCATGTTTGTCATATACATGCAACCATTTGCCTTCCGACAGTGCCAGTATATAGACATAGCGGCTGTCAACTGCCATATCGTAAGCATAACTTATCATCAAGTCATCGGAAAGGCATTTACCAGTTATCTCATGTTCTTCAATAAATTGAGGTTCATTATAGCTGTTATCCGATGAACACGCATAAAGTGAAAAAATAAGCACTATTATCAATACATTGCTCCGCATTCGCATCGTCCTTTAAAACCTGTAGATTTACCATAACCATTAACTGCTATATATTCCCTGTAACATGACCAGCAAGTTCTTTTACAAATAACAACTACACTACTTCCGTCACAACTAATCATCAGCCCATTCTCATTCCGCGCCAATGCCTCCACGTTAGCCAAAGCCAAATCTGACATCTCAGCATCCTGCCGTAAAGAATAAGCATTATATCCAGCTGCTATTATAAATGAAGCTACAAATAAAAATTTAAAAATTGATTTTTGCATAAAAACTCTTTTATTATAATTATTTTTATTAATACATTAGAGGAAATAAACCTCTATTCTCTCAATTCTGATTTTAAGACTTACTATTCCATTGGATACACCTCCTTTCTTCAATCGGATGGGTTTAACATGGAGTGGAACATGATATTCATTGTTTGCAGATATGTAATTCATGTTTCCACTCTTTCCCTTATCCGAACCAATTTTATATTATTCTTTTATTTATTCTCTAATATTTTCTTCACCTCCTGTCTCATTTCCTTTATAGCAGTAGAATTCACCTTAGGTTCAGCGTTAAGCACATACTCTGCCTCCCTGACAAGCTTTACCCTGTCAAAATACCCTGGTTCCGCATAAAGCTTAACCAGCAGATAGTGGGGATATACGCGATCCGGCAATCTGCGGGTGGAACGTAGCAGATACATCTCCGCTTTCCCATATTCTCCGTTCTCCTGCGCATTGCGTCCCAGAATATTCAATATCATCGGATCTCCGCTCACCGTCATGGCTTTCAAAAGAACTTTTTCTGCCTTGCCGTAACTTCCGGCTTTGTATAATGCCCTTCCGTACTCAAAACAGAAATCTTTATGCCAGGACATTTTATCATAAAGCTTTCCATATTCTTCCACTGCCGCCCTAAATGCCCCGGAATGATACAGAACCCTGACAGGCATCCACAGGCAAACAGCCCGTGTGCGTGCGGAGTACATATCATACCTATTCACCGAAGCTGTTAATCCGGCCACAACAACCGGCAGCAGGATTATCACGGCAACCGATTTGCGTTTTATCTTCACCAGCCCCTCGCCACAAAGCGCCATTACCGTCAGTAACCATACGGAAACAATAGCCGGGATATGGAGCGGATAGGAAAAGCAGGCAAATACCATAAGCGATACAAGGCATCCGCCCATTCCCGCAAGAGATTTACGGCTCCCGGCTATCTTCAACAACACAAGTACTAAAGTTATAAACAATACGGATACCCACACACCATATTCAACTGCAATCTGCAGATATTCATTGAAGGCAAAATCGGGTGTTCCGGCCACCAATGCCTCCGACTCCGAATATTCACAATCAGTGAAGTATCTTTCCTGGGCATCACCGTAAATGGCGGAAAATGTCCTTCCGTTTTCTTCACCCCAAGGATTGCCGGCAATGGCCTGGGAAGTTATCTTTCCTATCAGCAAACGGCCGTCTGCCGAATCACGTTTCATGAAATACGCACCGGAGGCAAACAGCGCACCGACAATAAGCACGCCTAATACGGCATATCTGTGTTCCGATACAAACGATTTTACTTTCACACGGTAAACCCTGAGAACCACATATCCGCACGAAATCAGGGAAGCAAACCATGCCGCACGGCTCATGCCCGCCGGAAGCACACAGCATATCAGCAACAGCACACACATCGATAGATAATACTGCACAACCGAAAGACGGTCTTTCTTCCCGTTCAATATTAATATCCGGTACAGGGCTACCGGAAGAACTGCCGCCAGATAGCCTGAATATGGACCCGGGTTATAGAATGTTCCCGTAAGGACAAAAAGCGAATGGTTTGACGGATATATACCTGCAATCTGACCAAGACCATGCAGAGCCTCCACTGCCCCGAATCCCATCAGCACCCATTGTACTGTCTCCGACACAATACGGACAGTCCGCTGTGGATTCACAATATATCCGGCAAGCCACAAAGGCAATACAACAGTCATCACGGCAGAAAGCCACATCCACTGCTTTCCCTGAAGGTCGGACGGTAAACTTCCGTCTGTCACCAGCACGGTTCCACCCGCAAGTCCTGCAAGCAGTAGACCTGCCAACCACGGTATGACTCTGCATAACCATTTCCTTAGTTCAACATTCATAATATGCATAGCTCGCTCAAAAAAGTTCCATATTCCTTTTTATTCAATCTTCTTCCATACCCTGTCCCAGCAAATATCGCCTGTATAGCTGTCCACAGATTTCCATATCCTTGAAGCCACCCCCACGATATACTCCTCCGGAAGCAGCCCCCAGTAACGGGAATCCTGTGAGTTCTCCCCACGGTCTCCCGCCACGAAATAATAGTTCTTACGGAACTGGTAAGAAGTTATCACACTGTCGTTCAGCAGTACTGTATCTCCCTTTAGATTCATCTTCTTCCCTTGTTCCCATTCTATGAGCTTGCGGTACAATACTCCACCCGTACGGTCCATCTTCACCACATCCCCCTTGCCGGGAACAAACAGAGGTCCGAACTCCTTTATGTTCCAGTCCAGCAGGGAGTCGTATGGGAAGCTCCTGTATACTCCATCAGGAAAATCCTCAGGACGCATCAATCCTATGCGCTTCTGTGAAGCAACATTCCCCAAAGGTATGTCTACACCATCCACATTGAACATCCCCTTCCTTATGGAGACTGTATCTCCAGGTAACCCGATACAACGCTTGATATAATACTTCATTATGTGCATCTCTATATGGCTCCAGTCGTTTGGATGCGGGAAATTGAACACAACCACATCGTTGCGCTTTATCTTCCTGAATCCGGGTAAGCGGTAAA
This sequence comes from Bacteroides mediterraneensis, assembly GCF_025993685.1. Classification (NCBI taxonomy): domain Bacteria; kingdom Pseudomonadati; phylum Bacteroidota; class Bacteroidia; order Bacteroidales; family Bacteroidaceae; genus Bacteroides; species Bacteroides mediterraneensis. The sequence continues at coordinate 2,564,064 of NZ_DAJPEN010000001.1, forward strand.
TTTCTGTCTGTTCTAAATTGAGAGACTTGTTCAGGTTAAACAGACGTGCTCCAACGACAGGTTTCCACACAAGCACGAAATCTCCCTCTCTGAGTTTCGGCGACATGGAGTCACTTGGTATTCGGAACGATGAAAACACAAACACTTGTGCCAGAATCCACAGAAAGAATAAACATATACATACAAAAGCAATATTCGTTATTATATCAAACCATCTTTTCATAATCTCACACCTCTATACTTTCAAAAACGTCAAATAGAGGTAAAAATTTCTATTCTTCTTTTGAGATTCATATAAAATAACATAGTATCCCATTGATAAATGTTAATTTTCTGTTACTATAAATCTGTCAAAGCTGAGGTTATCCTCATTATAATGAGAATTTTTATAGTGATTACTACTTATATAAAGACCATCCTTTTCTATATAGTATAAATTCGATCTATAAAGATTTTCCGGGAACATCGTCTCACCAACCACGTTTAAATCCTTATCAAGAATAATAATCGAGAATCTGGTACGCCCGGATTGCATCATATCCGATAGACTTTCTCCTTCTTTTAAAGAATCCTTCGGATAAGCTATACGATAATACAACTGACGGTATTCATCATAAATTATATCACCATAATAAGGTATTTCACACATCATCTTAATTCCCAAATCCATTTGAGTAGGAACATTATCAGGTATAGATATACCGTCAATATACTTACTACTTGCATTTACTTTTTTGATAAGCTTAAAATCTGTTGATAGTACATATAAATTTTCATCAAATGCAAAGGAGTATATAAATTCTTTTCCATTGTAACAATAGCTGGCTTTTGATTCTATACCCAAAGACGGGACATGGCTCTCTTTACATAAAAAAGAAGGATAACAAAAATCAGAAGCATCAGTATCCAATGTTCCCAAATCAATTCTCATTGCAACGGGGCTGTCTGTCTTCTGTTTATCGCCAAGTCTGGGATTTACAAGTTGAGGACAATAAAGAGAGTTATCAATTTCAAGCATTGGAAGGCCTATAACAGACCTTGTAGTTATAAATGGAAAACTTTGGGGTGAATCTCCAAAACGAAGAACACCAAGTTTATGTCCTGCACTATCTATCTTAGATATTTCAGGAACATACAGACTCGGGAGATATATCTCATTAAATCCAGCCATAAAGAAACCTCCAGCCTTAGGACCAACTCCATCAGGACCCTCCTTATGAAAACGAATGGTTTTTACCAGATTAGCTTTATGAATATCATAAAGATATATCTCAGGTTCATCATTACTCATAAAGGCCAAATACTTTTTTCCCAATGAATCTGTAAATATGGATAATGATTTTATATATGTAGTGGTACTGGTACTAAGCGGAAAAGAAATACTTTCATCTGCAAACTTTAGTTCATAAAGATAATCTTTATGACTCTGAGTATTGCAAGACAGCAGTGCTAATAAGCATATAAATACGAAAAACTTCATAATAAAAATTTTCTTAATATACAGAATAAGGTAAACCACCTTATTCTGTATAATTCAAATGATTTGTTCTACAATCCACAATAACAACCTAATCCTTGTGTATACTTCAAACATTCCCAAAATGTAGTATCCATATGACACTCATTATCACCTTCCCACTCATTACCGGCCAATGCTTCCACATTAGCCAATGCAAGGTCAGACATTGTTTTTTCCTGTTGTGATGCATATACACTATAACCAGTCATTAAAGCGAATACTGCAACGAATGCAGTTCTTATAAAATTCTTTTTCATTTGTAGTTGTATTTTTATGTTAAATCTCAAGTTCTTAACTCTCCGAAAAGCAACAAATCCCCGATTTGTAGTGCTTCAAAATAATAATTACCTTTGCATCGGTAACACCTCCTTTCTTAGATTGGATGGGTTTAACATGGAGTGGGATATGAAAACAAACGTTTGGTAGACATAGGTTTCATATCTCCACTTTTTTTATTTCTCACTTTCTGACGGTTCCCCAGAAATCCAGAGTACGAATCAGATGTTCGTTCAAGGATGTTTCTTCCACACCCCGATAAGGACGAAATACACCAGTGGCTTATCTGCCACGGCTCGAATCAATTACCCATACGAAATCGGGAGAAATGATACGGACACGCTAGGCAGAAAGAATCTCATCAGTGTCTTCGCTACGCCTGTCAAATGAAATAACATACTTCCAGTCCGGATAGATAAATGCGTGAAGAAAGCAGATTTCCGGATGCCGGTCAATAATGACTGCAAGACTGTTCTTAATTTCCACTCGGTAAGGATAGCGCAGATAGACACTGTCGCAAGAAATAACATTTACCGACGACAGATCTTTCGTCTGCAGAAAATCCATATAACACGGATATATTTCTTTGGATACAGAATGACATCCATACAAGAACAGGATTACGATAGCAACAAACGGAAACACAGAAATTCCTATCATATATTTTATACAAGCATCTGATTTTTTACAAACTCAAGATTAAGTAAAATATGAAACAACTCAAAACAATCGGACATGAAAAAGATTATTAAAGTCACATGAAATACGTATTTAAATCACTGCAAATACGTACCAACTTATAACCGTTTTCTTCATCCAACGCCAGTGCATAAATGACATTATGCGTCTCGTCCACACAAAAACGTGCCAAACGTTGACCAGTCCGTATTTCCTTAACAACGTTCCCATGCCAGTCAAACAAAATGACCGATTCAGGCTCCATCGCATCTCCTTCCTTATGTAGCAGCGCATAAACAAACTCGTCTCCCGCATAAGCATCTTCAAATCCCAACTGGGTTTTCTCGTTACCTACGACAAATGCCGGGACAGCTCCTTCTGCCAATCCGTAGACTGGTTCATAAATACATAAAGTCGTATCCATGGTCAATTTCCAGCCTGGTCCTACACTAAACAATTCCAATATTCCGCCAATATAAGTGGCATTGAACATCCTTGCATAATCAGGTTTAAAGAATGTGCGCGTGTCACTGCTAAATACAGACCAGATTTCCTCCGCATTACCGGTTACATATTCAGACGGGAAATCCTTATACACGGATGTTATTTGTTTTGTGGCTAAATCGATACAGCCATAACGTAACTTAGGCTGGTTAGCCTTGAGTAAAAACAGGTTTCCTCCCAGCGGAAGCAAATCGTATATGATAAAAGGTATTTCAGACGGAGGAAGAATGCTGTAATCCATCTTATACTCGGTAAAAGACCAGTCTCTTTCCAGATTGGTGTCCAGATTATATGCTACCAATTTGCGCGAAACGCCATCGTAAACATAAAGCGTGTCTTTCCCTGGCGACAAATGAAATTGATTGGCTGACAAAAGTTCGCCAGGTCCTTGCCCTTTACGGGCAAACTTCCCTTTCGGATTCCCGGACAATGTGTACACATGAAAATAACAATCATCCATATAGTCCAGTATCACGAGTAAAGAGTCTGTACATTCCATCTGCAAAGGGAAACGCCATATGGAAGAGTCGTTCAATGTATGAGCTTCCACGGTGCAAATACTATCCGATTTGATACCATTGGAATAATAGACCGACGCATTCTTCTTAGCACATCCAGCAGTGCTCAGAAACACCAATAAAAGCAAGTAAAAAAACAGCTTCTTCATTTTCATAAATACACTATAATACTAGTATGACATCACTCTATTTTCACAAAGAACAAGAATGACTTCCCGTTAAAGTTCCTTTAGAGGGGCCTATTTCAGTCCCACATAACCCACACTTGGCATGACATTTATTAACACTTCCTCTACATGACCATGTTGTATTTGTACCGCTCTCTCCACCAGCCAATGCTTCTACGTTAGCCATAGCCAAATCTGACATTTCAGACTTTTGTTGTGATGTATATACACTATAACCGGCCATTAAAGCGAATACTGCAACGAATGCAGTTCTTATAAAATTCTTTTTCATTTGTAGTTGTATTTTTATGTTAAATCTCAAGTTCTTAACTCTCCGAAAAGCAACAAATCCCCGATTTGTAGTGCTTCAAAATAATAATTACCTTTGCATCGGTAACACCTCCTTTCTTCAATTGGATGGGTTTAACACTGAGTGGGATATGGATACAAAGGTTTGCTAGACATTAGGTTTCATATCTCCACTCTTTTTTATCTCTTATTTTTGACTGTTCCTCAAAAGCCCAAAGTAAAGGACTTCTCGGGGATATTGTTATATATTGTTATAGTACGCCAGAAATCACCAGGCTCCTCGGCTTTATATTTCACTGTTAGGTTTCTGTAGAAGATGAACTGCAACCAGCCAATAAAACAGAAGAAAACAGTTCATTTTAGTCGCTACATTTATGCTAGAGATACTATAGGCTAAGAGCATATTTATACAGATATTTATGATTTTCCCCTATGCACCATAACATATTATTATTAATATGTATGGAAATAACACTGTGATTTAAAACATATCGTTTGACTGGCATTCCTTCCCAATTGTAAACTAGTATAATGTTGCCAGTATAGGCTGAACTACCTTTATCCAACAAAGACGAACCTGAATATAATAAATAGACGTATGATGAATCATACGACAATGATAAAAAGCCTACCGCTTCCTCTTTCCTGTGGGCTATAACAGGTCCTTCCTCAGGAATGGCAAATTGAGGGAAATGATAATATCTATGCGCCGAAGGTGATAGATTGTAGGATTCATCAATATTGTAAAAATCTATTAGTCCTTTATATGCGGCAACGAATTTATTTTTATCCGGATGCACCCCTATTAAAGTACCAGCGTACAATGCCGCTTTCTGGTAAGGCTGCAGTGGCTGAATGTCTTTATTGCTTGGATATTCGTCTTCATAAACATAAGTGCTATCAGCAATGTTGTATATCAGAAAGCGTCCTTGTTCAAACATTCCTGTGCCTATGATTGAAGTAGAGTCAAGCATTGCCAATGAATAAAAACGATTTATAGATTCATTAATCTGTATAATCTCTTTGTACTCATAACTATTCAGGTCCAACTTGAAGATTTTTCCTTTAATTCTATCTGCAAATAGAAATTCACTCATGTTATTGGATACAGGCAAATACTGTATGATTTCGTTAGGTCCGTTACCTATATGAGCAGTATTGATCACCTCGTTGGTTTTTTGATTCCATATAGAAAGACGATCTTTTATGCGAATGTTAGAAAAAATAAAACATGAATCAATATAGGAAACGGAAAAAGGCAGTAACAGTCCCTTTTCTTCCAGATTTATGGAATCTGCCGACATGATTACTGAACTCATTGGGAAATCCGTATCAATATCAGACAAACCTTTATCTGTACAGTTTGTGAGACAGAGTAAGTACAATAAAATAATAAGTTTGTTATTCAGTTTAAGCATCGTATTAAAACTTCTTTATAATTGATTATTACAGCTTTGCCATTAAAGTTCTCATCCTACCGTATTAAAATTTGATATTCTGGAGAGTCACTGATTACATGATTCTCATCTACAGTTATTTATTTTGTCAAAGGATAATACCCTACCTCATATTCTCCCGTTTCCGGATTCTTGGCTATGGCATAAATACGCCGTTGTTTACCCGCAACAGCTATTGAGATGTTAAGCCTGTCTGTTTCAAGGCTCTTGATTTTTTCTCCGCGGGTATTTAAGACCAAGATGTGAGAGGCAAGAAAAGTCTCTTCGGGAAATTGCTTTCCTGTACGGCCGGAAAACAGCAAATATACAAACTCGTCATCCAGATCAGCCGAACAAATTCCCATCGGAGTATTTTCCGTTACGGCATCCTCCGTGTGTTCCGTAGGTTTATATTCCTTGAAGCAGGATTTCCAGGTACCCCCTTCTCTGGCAAACAATTCATAATAATATCCTATCGGGGAATGATACAGCATCCTATCCCGACGGTCATTTATATGCAACACGCCCTGATACAGATAAAACGGAGACATCTTCATGCCTTCTTCTTCGGGATAATTTCCGAAATAAGTGATGGTGTCTTGTGCCAGGCAGAAATATTTCCCATACTTGCTGTCTCCCAATCCTATTTTCTGGCTGTCATCCACATAATATGCATATTGCATCCCCTCCACTTTTTGAGACTCAGCTTCACTATAGAAGAAAGAACGGACGGGGCGAAATGTACGTGTCTGCAAAATCGAGTCCAGATTATAGACCATTGTCTTTCTGCCCGCAATGTCAACCACCTGAAATTCCTTCTCATTTATCTTGTCAATAAATTGTCCATATAAGATATCATCGGGTCCTGAACCCTTTTGTCCTCCAGATAACAACGGGGAAGATGCACCGAGGCGGAACAATGTATACGTATTATTCTCTACAGGGTCATGAACCAAAACCAGTGAATCAAAGACCTCAATAGCGGTCGGCTTAAAGAGGAAATCACTCTTGACCGGATGAAAACGAACCTGCTCGGCCACGTTGAAACCATACAGGGCCATAGGCGATTCTTTCCGCTGACACCCGCACAAAAGACATAATGAAACTAAAAAAAGAATCTTTTTCATACGCATTTTCATGATTAAATATACCAAAACCATTTTCTGTTTTCTCAAATGTGTCCTGTCATTAAAACGAATACCTTGCCAAATGATATTCAGGTACAAAACTCAGATCATATAAGGTCCTGTTTGTTAAATGTAAACACAGGTACAGGAAGCTTATAGGCCTTATCAGAAGTTCCGTCCAAATTGAATGACAGCAAGGTGCCCAACTTTCTACTGTGAAGCATATACACTATAACCAGCAACCAAAGCAGATACGGATGCGAAAACTAATTTCAAGATATTCTTTTTCATTTTACTTTAAATTTTGTTTGTTGACTTTCTTTCGTTATTCACACATGAAGCGACCAATCCCGATTTACTAAATCCAATAATAGATGAACCTACTTTATTCAAGACTGAGGCAAAGGGAAACATACCAATGTCGGCTCTGGATTATTGGCAATGCCATAAATAATGCCCGATTGTTCATCTACACAAAAACAGAGCAAAGGCAAGTCGAGCTGAAACAAAGCCAACCGATTTCCTGCCCAGTCATAGACATAAATATAGCCACATTCCCATTCTGCCAAACCATAATCTTTAAAAGAGCGACCGGAATAAAGTGCATAAATACGGGATTCAGTCACCGATAAATCCCGATAACAGACAGGAAGTTTCCCATTATGAACCACAGAATAGGAAGCCTGTCCTCCACTATAATCAGGTTTATAGTCTGCATAACGGTCTATCACAACCTTATTCCGTACCAAGTGACTGTCATGAATCTCGTATAGAAACAGCATCTTGGCACACATGGTAGCAAAAGCCAACCGGCCTTTAGGAGTCACCCTTATAGTTCCTTGATACGCCAACGCACGATTAAAAACGGATATTTTTCTCTCATTCTCATCCTTACATGGATATTCTCCAGCTCTATCGATAGGAACTCCTTGGTTGTCAAAAACAGCAAACATCGAATCATTGAAACAGCCATTACCTACAAATTGATCCTGCCCGTAAGGAATGACATCAAAACTCCATGCATCCGTCCATTTTTTCACAGTGGAACTTTTCATCCGATTGTTCAGACTGTCCCATTCCATCATCTTAATTTCCCGTTTCATTACATCGTATCCATATACCGTTTTATCATCATAAGGCTGAAGGCTTGTTGGGTGAATAAATTCATCCGGACCCTGACCTTTTGCTCCAAATTGTCCTACATATTTCTTCTGTTTCAAATTCACATAATGCAACATTGAATCCGACTTATAATCCATAATCAGCAAACCGTCACCCATTTTTTGTATACCACCAGGAGATCCCAATAACAAATCGGGTATTTTAATTGTCTCATGTTGCAAGGTTTGGGATACAATCTCAGTTTCTGTAGATGATGAACCGCAACCTGCCAATAAAACAAGAAGAAAACAGTTTATAAATATTCGATTCATATTTTTCAATATATAAAATCAGGTATCAAATTCCGTATGCATTGTTTCTCATCATAGAACGACACCCTCTTGTCAGAAAGATGTACGAAATGAAGAGAAGCATGCTGATTCATTTCAAAAAACCTTATTCGTTTCCACCAGATAAAGCAAACTCCACCAACAGATTCTCCTCTCTGTTGGCTATCGCATAAACCATATCATCAGAATTGGATACACATATTTGCAACAATGGCAAATCCGTTTCATATTTGCTCACAGGGTTACCATCCCAATCTATCTGATATATCACATTTCCCATAAAGGCTTTTTCCTTATAGTCTTTCAACGTCCTATCCGAATACAACAGATAAACATATCTGTCCGTAGCATAAGCACTGATAAATCCCATCTTGTTTTCCGCACTCATAGGAGCGGTACGATATTTTTCATTCTCTTCAGTCCTGTATATAGGATATCCTCCGACCCACTGGTATGTTCTGACTATCGCTTCCGGCTGTACAGAACACAGCATAAAAATAGGAGCAAAATTTATGGCATAGACAAACTTATCCAAAGAAGGCTTTGAGCGTAACATTCCTTGATAGGCCATTCCTCTTAAACGGTTGTCTATCTTCTTTTCTTTATCATCTCTGTAAGGATACTCATAAAAATACTTTTCATCGCTTCCCCCTTCGATCAACGCAAACATGCTTTTCTCATAAAATCCCAGCCCCACAAATGTGTTATTATACTTCGATAATAACATGTCAATGCTGTTAATCGTATCACTGGTTATTTTAGTATAATACGGCAACCCCTTCTTCACATTTTCCAGATTTATCCGTATCAGACTATGTTTATAATAGTCATATACGCAGACACACGAATCGGCCTTATCCTTTTGCAAGGAAGCTACCTGCAGGAAATCCCGACTTCCCTGTCCTCTTTCCCCAAACCGGTAGATACGTTTATTGTCTGACAGATCGACCATCGTAAACAGACTGTCTCCCAGATCATCATAAAAAATGACAGAAGAATCAGCATATATCATATAGAAAGGCCTGCCCATAATAAGCTCTTCCGACAAACAGTCCTTAACAAGCACACTTTTCTTATGAGTGAACAGGGCATCAAAATCTTCCATGCTTTCAGATTTTTGACAGCCGACAAGGACAAGCATAAAAAACAAATACAGAAAAACTCGATTTTTCATAAGCATCTTAACAGAATAATTGTAAAAATTGAATCAAAAGATTTATCTCTTCATAAATTCAAAGGAAACCGAACCAGAACCGGGTCCGGATGATAGGCTATCGCATACAAACTACCGTCATCTTTGGATACCTCGATTACCTTCAATGGCACATCCGACTGATAACGTTTCTGTAGCGTACCGTCCCATCCGTAAACTTCTATCGTATAACCGCTGAATGCCGCATCCTTATCATCCCGGTAGTTTTTTCCGGAATAAAGCGCATATACATACTTCTCAGTGGCACACACATCCAGATAGCCTACAGGAGTGTCCGTTTCTATTGCCGGACTATTATATTTATATTTTGGAAACGATTCCTGAATCTCTTTGACAAGATTCCAGTGCTCACCGGACTGCTCATAAAAAGTCAGAATCTTGGCTTTGTATATGGCCTGCACAAAACGGTTACGGTGAGGACTGGCTGCCAGTTTGCCCTGATACACATCACCAAGGACAAATCCGTCTAACTTCCTTTCTTCTTCATCCCGATAAGGATATTCACCAAAATCACCTACTTTCTTTCCATTGCCGTCCAAAACGGTAAAACGGTTGTGCTTATGCAAGCCGGTTACAATATAACGGTCGTGCTGCAGCGGCAGCATCTCAAAGCAAATCAAAGAGTCCGCTAAAGAGAACAAAGATCGGAATGAGATTCCCTCATCCCCATGCTGCATCATGAAACATTCCTTCTTGCTCACGTCAAACAGAATCGAACGATTGTTCATATCCGGATAAACAGCACCGACAAGCAGAAACTCATCCGGCCCCTGCCCGATTTTGCCATATTCGGACACCTTCCTGTCTGAAAGATGTACGAAATGAAGGAAACCATCCTGATTCGAGTCTACGATGACCAGCACCGAATCATTCTCCCAGGACATGTCCTTTACTTTACCCAACAACAGTTGGTCTTCATCAAGCACTACTGAATGATGCAAGTCTATTTCAGACACGTCTTTTCCCTTGTCGGGCTTGCAAGATACCAGACAGGCTAAAAATATTATATGCAAAACATATTTATACATTAATCAAATCAATTTAAAAATAACGGAATACTCAATCAGGGTAAAGAAAATTTTACAAGAACTGGGTCTGGATTATTTGAAAATGCATATATCGCCCTGTCATCCTTATCCACACAGAACCGGAATACAGGCAGATTCAAAATATAAAAACTAAAAAAATCTTTTTCATACGCACTTTCATGATTAAATATATCAAAACTATTTTCTGTTTTCTCAAATGTGTCCTGTCATTAAAAAGGATACCTTACAAATAAAATATAGCATCAATCCATAAAACAAAAACACATCTCAAAAATAGATATTTATATGATTACAAACCGACCCAAAGTATAGATATAAGATAGACAGGCTTCTAAACCAAAAGGAAAAGAACTACTTGTATATTAAGTATTTACAAAATAATCAGGCTCTCATAAATAGACAAATGCATTCATCAATATTCCCAAAGCCAGACATCAAGACTTTTTTCCTTCAGATTTTCACCAAACACTGAACAAATCTTATTCTTTATACGTAATTTACTCCTGGATACTGAGGCTGGAGCTATATTCAAGAAAATAGAAATTTCAGTAATGGAAAAACGGAGTTTGATTAAACTACATAATATTATTTCATGTTCGCTAAGGACAGACACCTCTTTCGACAAACGTTGTGTAAATTTCTGAAAAATATTGTCAGCTATTTTACACACATCCTTCAGTTCTGTTTCATTCAAATAGACAGGTTGCAGATGAAGTTTACGTAAGAATGGTGCTTGCGTCAACAGCAAAGAGCATAGTTCTTTTTCCCTCTTTTCCAATAACAGAACTCTGTCAGATAAAGTCTTTACATCAGACAGTTCATGACCTGAGATGGAATAGGAAGCAATCTTGTCATGTAGCATATTTTTCTCCAACGACAAACGCTCATTTTCCTTTTTCAGCTTCTTAAGTGCCTCTACCTGCTCAATATAAAGTTCTTCTTTCTTATTGTTCTGCTCGAACTGTGACTGAAGTTCTGCAATATATGATTCGTTCTTTTCAACTTCTAATTCTTTATCATGTAGTTGCAAGGCTAAACGGGTTAACTTTTCTTCTTTCTGATGTATAGCAATTCGTTTGTGCAGATAAATATAAATAAGTAAAATACCCAATAACAGAACTATTACTATAGTAAACATCCACCAATAAGTGATATTGGATTTTTCCAGTTCTAACCTTTGCTTTTCCGTTGTCAGTCTTTCATTCTCATATTTCTCCTTGTATGCTATAATCTCCTTACTCTTGTTAAGGGTTATTATAGAGTCGTTATAGAATAGCAATGAATCACAATAGCTTGTCAAATATTTTCGATATTTGGGCTGATTCCCAAATTTGTACAAAAACTCATATACGGAAGCTTTTGTATAGATATTATCGGTGAGCAATGCTTTATTAAGATAGAAGTAAGCTGAGTCATATTGCTTGAGATAGAAATAATTTTTTCCAATCAATGATGATGACTGGAATTTGACAGGAAAGGATTTCAGGATTTCCAATGATTGTAAGAACTGTGAACTGTTTTTATAAACAAGAGCTATTTCCGTCTGGATGTCATAATAATATGCTTTATTATTAAGTCCTAATTCAACGGCTATATCGCTACATTTCTGATAGGTTTCAATAGCTTTGGGGAGTTCATTTAAGATACAATAGCATCTGGCCAGATATTGTAATGCCCCCATCTGATACCGCTTATTGGAATCCTTCACTGCATAATCGTATGCTATAGTACATGCTTCAAGTGCGTATGCATTGAGTCTACGATATAAATATAGTTTTCCCAAAGAAGACATAATAAGATATCCGGTTTTATAATCTTCTGTTTTCTCTACTTCTGTTTTGCCTTCTAGATAATACTGCATGGCTTCCTCTATATTGCCAAGCTCATAGTTTATATCACCCATGTAAAGGGCGGACATTGCTTTTCTACGGGCATTATCCGTAGACTTGTAATAATCGTACGCTATCTTCACAAGCGAATCGGAAGGAATTTTCATTATCAGCTTCACCTTTGCTTGTGAGGTCAGCAAGCACCACAGCGCATGATTCTCTTTGTCTTTACGTGCAGACGGAATCGGCATGGACTCCAATATGTGCAGCGCACTGTCGGGATGGTCAAACATCACCTCCTCCGCCTTTGCGAGTTCTGGCGTTTGCTTTGTTACTTTATGATTCTGGCTGCATCCTACAGTCATTAAAGTAGTACAGATTATGATAATTATATGGGTTCTTATTTTCATGATTGGGTCCTTTTGTTGCTAAATTACAAAAAGTATCAATTCTACATTTTACATATTTCTGAATATTCATAAAGATTTCCTTCACAATACTTTATTTCCATAGGTTTAGAGTGACCTATTCGTTACCCCCCCCAAAAAATCGTATTCTGTCTTCTTAGGAAAAACCGATATCCTTTTCATCTTAATTACATTTAAAATTTTGTCATGACGAAATTAAGTATAAAAATTGTCTTTATAAAAATTGTTCAGGACCTCAATCCATACAAGAAACACAATCCACTATAATACAGACACATGCAATCAATAAATGTCAGTTCATGTCAGTTGGCTCCAAAGGGAGAATCAGACGATAAGCTCCGTTTCCGTCACTATGCAACGTAACGGATGAGAATTGTTTAAGCTTCTTCCTAAAGCGTTCAATCATTTTATAAAAGCTGTCCAATGAATATTCTTCAAGGTCTTTACCCATAATCTGATAAATCTCATATTTGGTCAATGTGTGGTCGGATGCTTTGAGAAAGTGCTCCAACAGCACAGACATGGCAGGGGAAAGTTTCTCAATGACACCGTTACCATCACAGAACAAACGCTGTTCGGCATCAAAAAACACATCGTGCTCCAATCTGTAGACACGGGCCTTTATATGTCTGGTCTTATTGCGTGATTTGGCAGGAAGTGGCGCTTTTTCAACTATCTTTTCCACCACCACAGTTCGTTTCGAAACCAACTGATTCAGTCTGTCGTAAAACAACCAGAAAAAAATATACATACACCAAAGAAGGACAACCGTTATAACCATTCCGCCCGGTAGAAGACTCCACCAGGAATAAGAAATATAACCGGATAATTCCATCTCCAGACGATACCCCAAATAGGTGGAGACCAGACTATCCGACGGAGCAAACTTTTCCAGTGCTCCCGAAGCAAAGGTTGAAACTTTTCCCGACAAATCGGTTATTCTGGAACATACCCCTGTTTTACCTTTTATATCGGATAATGCCAACTGCTTATCCCAGGCATAGTGCAAGGAATCAAAAGGAAATGGATATTTCTCAAGAATTAAGCTGAGATAAATATTCTTATCTCCATCTTTAAAATAAGCATTATTCCGCCTGTGTAAAGGAAGATGATAAACATGAGTTCCATCTTGTAATGCAAACACCACAGAATCTGGAATATCGGTTTCTAAAGTCTTTTGCTGAAATAAAGAAGTGATAGTATGAATGGCTGATTAATATAGCAGCTACCAGTTCAGACAAAAATTAAATCCTTTATACACTGTAAAATACAATACATTGTATTACATTTGCAATACAATGTAATACACATAAGAAAATGGAAGCAGTAATAAGAAAACAGACCTCATTTCGGTTGCGTGAAGACTTGCTAAAGGTCTTACAGGAAGAAGCCAAAAAAGCCAACAGAAGCCTGAATAACTACGTGGAAAGCATGCTCATGGATGCTGTCTATTCAGAACCGAACGAAGAAACAAAAGCGGCCATCAAGGAAGCACGTACAGGGAAATATGCTGGCACCATAAACACCAGCAGCTTGGAAGCCTTTATAAAATCCTGTGAAGAATAAAGACACTACGCTATTCAACACAATTCAAAAAGGATTTCAAAAGATACAGGAATAACCCCAGCAATCTTCCAATAATTCTCCACTACTTACTGTTTGTTTCCTATCAACTATCAGATATCCAGCAAAGACCACTACAGAGAAGCAAATTATTTCACTTCAGTTGCTACATTTATACCAGGGGTCTATAGGCTGAGAACATATTTATACAGATATTTATGATTCTCTCCTTTCTGGTAAGGCTGAAGTGGCTGAATGTCTTTATTGCTTTCAATTTAAGCATCGCATTAAAACTTCTTTATAATTGATTATTACAGCTTTGCCATTAAAGTTCTCATCCTACAATTATAAGCATCAATGGGACCAACAATCGAATCCGAAAACTGACATTAGCGATCTCTCAAAATCGAGTTCTTTTATTTCTTCCATCCTATGATGCTACTCTGTTCGCCAATCTGCTATCGTACCTGTTTCAGATGAGAACACTGCTCCTATTTTATAGAGTTTACGCTGGTCTGCTTCGTACTCCCGCGCATAGCCTTTTTCCTTAATCTGACGCAGAGCTTCTTCGGCTGTTCCATCCAGTTTAAACTCGAATATATACACAAAGTCTGGAGTTTCCACGATACAGTCTACCCTGCCGTGACTCTGCACCTTTTCCGTATATACCGTATACACGCTGATAAGGCGCATCAACAGATAGAACGTGTAGTGGAAATAACGCTCCCGTTCACGCTCATTTTCCTTACGGCGCATGGTGTACGGAATACTGGCTAAAAAGGAAGTAAGACTTGTACGGAAATCGTCCAACTCTCCTTTTTTAAGGCATGTCACTGCGTTTCTTATCCATGAAGGAGTATCTCCATTCGAAAAATAGCTGGAAGCCACCATCGTAAGAAAGCCACGCTTCACCTCCTTATTCGGATAATCCAAAAGGAAGGTGTTTTCTTCCAGATCGAAATCCTTTATCGTCAAGTAGCCGCTTTGGTAAATCATCGGCAACGGCTGTTCCACGTTGGCCTTGTAGTCGATGAACTCTTCCGCAGAATAGTACTTGCCCGTGATTTCGTTCATATTCTCGTCGGTGTGAGACAGCAGCCGGATAAGATAAGTCGGCGTACCACTCTTGAACCAATAATCAGATATATCCATCGCAGCAAACGCATTAAGAAGACTGAACGGATTATATACATCAGACAATTTCTTACTGAAATGATAACCGTCATATTGTGCTTTAAGCATCGCCCGCATTTCATCATACGAACAACGGTACACCTCCGACATGGCCTCCATCGGCTCCCGGAAAGTAGCATCCAGTTCTTCCTGAGATATGCCGCATAGCGTCTCATACTTGCCGTGCATACTAATGTCGAAAGGCTGGTTGAAACCGCTGAACACACTCACCTGCGAAAACTTCGTCACCCCGGTCAGGAATACAAACTGAAGATGCTCGTCGGCACTCTTGAAAGCGGAATAAAAGGCTTTCAATGTATTCCGGTTCCGCTCTTCCAAGGAAGCGTCTGTATCCAACACGTCCAAGATGGGTTTGTCATATTCATCAATCAGGACAACGGCCCTCCTCCCGGTATGCTCATGGGCCGCACGAATGACCTCGGCAAAGAAATCGCCCAGCCCCAAATTACGGCTTTTTTCGGGCAAAGCATACTGGTCAGCCCATAAAGAAATGTAATAACCGAGCTTTCTTTCCAGTTCGCCGGGAAGCGTGAAATCTGTTCCGTTGAAATCAAGATGAAATACGGGATAGACTTTCCAGTCCTTCTCCAGCGCGTCTATCTTCAACCCTTTGAACAGTTCTTTCCTTCCTAAGAAATAGTTCTTCAAGGTAGAGACAAGAAGACTCTTCCCGAAACGACGCGGACGGCTGAGGAAGTAAATCTTGCCTTCCTTTACCAGACTGTAAACCAAATCTGTTTTATCCACATAAACATAGCCGTCTTCTATCAACTGGTCGAAACTTTGGATTCCTATTGGGTACTTCATCTTGATACAATCTTACAATTTGACTTTTTAGATGCACACATACAAAAATAACTTTTTCTTTTGAAAGCAACTGTCATTTTGCTCATTTTTTCTTCTTCAGAAAAGGAAATTCGGCCCTCAGGTCAATCTTCGTGTACAAACTGTGCAGGAGAAGAAGCTCCGCAAATTCAAGAAGAAAAGAAAGCTCCCTAAAATAGGAGATGAAGAAAACAAGAAAGCTGTTTCAGCAACAAAAAGAACACAAAGAAACGAAATAAACATTCATTCAGTCACGCCGAAAAATTTCATATTCACGCTTGAAATAGAAAATAAAGTCCTCAAAAATCTTCATTTTAAGGCTTACAAAAAAGACACAAGTGCGTTTGTCCGGAAGCTCCTAAGCGTTTGCCGGAAAACGCAAGGACGTTTGGAGTGAAACGCCTTTGCGTCTGCCTCCGAACGTCAAAGCGATTTTTCCGGATTTTCATTTTTATTCTCCCGGGACGACCGTTTCACTCCCCTTCTACCCCCTCTATAGACCCCTGTGAGGCAGATGAGGTTTTCGGGTTCCAAAAGACGGCTGCACAGAAGAGGCTTTTTGCCGCCAGACACGGTTAGCAAAACCCGTCAATTCCGTCCTTTTTGACAGGAATTTCTCAAAACAGCAAACATTCTGACAAAAAAAGAATGTCATTCCCGAAGCAAGAAAGACTCCTGAAAGCCTTCGCGGGAATGACATTCCTTATTTCAAATCATCTCTGGCGGCGCACTCACACGCCCCGCATCTTAAATGCCCAAAGATTTCTTTACTGCATCTACTTTTTCTTTGGCGTCGGCCAATGCACCTGCATAGCACTTCGGACAATGCATTTCGCCCTTGATTTCCATGTAGAACTTAATCTTAGGTTCTGTGCCGGAAGGACGTACAGAAACTTTTGTACCGTCGGCTGTAAAGAACTGAAGCACGTTGGAAGGTTCCGGCATATCCAGGTCTGTAGCTTTTCCGGTGTTGTCGGTAGCCTTCAAGGTCTTGTAGTCTTTTACCAGAACCACTTCCGAGCCACCCAGTTCTTTCGGCGGACATGCACGGAAGTTTTCCATCATGGCCTTGATTTCATCGGCACCCGTCTTACCCGGTTTCACTACGTTGACAGTCACTTCCAGTGAGAAGCCGTATTCTACGTAGATTTCCATCAGTATGTCATACAAGGTCTTGCCCTGGTCTTTGGCCCATGCGCAGATTTCAGCCAGCAGTGAGCAGGCAGAAACGGCATCTTTATCACGTACGAAGTCTTCAGCCAGGAATCCGTAGCTTTCCTCACCGCCACCGATGTATTGTTCCTTGCCTTCACGCAGACGGATTTCACGGGCAATCCATTTGAAACCAGTGTAGCAGTCGAGCATCTTGATGTGGTTCTTGTCGGCCACCTTCTTAATCAGCTCTGTAGTTACGATGGTCTTCACGATGAACTCGTTGCCTTTCATCTTACCCATGGCGATACGGTTCTTGATGATGTAGTACAGGAAAATCAAGCAGGTCTGGTTACCGTTAATCAATACCCATTCGCCCTTGCTGTCCTTGCAAGCCATACCCACGCGGTCGGCATCCGGGTCGGAAGCCATCACGATATCGGCATCGATTTCCTTGGCCAACTTGATGGCCAATGTCAGTGCTTCCGCATTTTCCGGGTTAGGAGATACCACTGTAGGGAAGTCGCCGCTCTTCACCATCTGTTCGGCCACGCAATGTACGTTTTCAAAGCCCCACAATTTGAGTGACTGCGGAATCAGTTTCATACCGGTACCGTGAATCGGCGTGTAGACAATCTTCAGGTCTTTCTGACGCTTGATCACTTCCGGGTCGATAGACAAGGTGTGAACCTGACGCAGGTATTCGTCGTCAATTTCCTTGCCGATAATCTGAATCAGTTCCTTGTTGCCCTGGAACTTGATTTCGCTCACGCCGGAAATCTTGTTCACTTCGTCGATGATGCCCTTGTCGTGCGGAGCCAGTACCTGTGCACCGTCATCCCAGTAAGCCTTGTAACCGTTGTATTCTTTCGGGTTGTGTGAAGCCGTGATGTTGATACCGCTCTGGCAGCCCAGGTGACGGATGGCAAATGACATTTCTGGTGTAGGACGCATGTCATCGAACAGATAAACCTTGATGCCGTTGGCCGTGAAGATGTCGGCAGAAATTTCCGCAAACTTGCGGCTGTTGTTGCGACAGTCGTGACCTACCACTACCGAGATATCTTTCTTTCCGGCAAAGCATTTGTTCAGGTAGTTGGCCAAGCCCTGTGTAGCGGCACCTACCGTGTAGATATTCATTCTGTTGGAACCGGCTCCCATGATGCCGCGCAAACCACCTGTACCGAATTCAAGGTCTTTGTAGAAGGCATCAATCAATTCCGACTTGTCGGGATTTTCAAGCATGCGTTTCACTTCAGCCTGTGTCTCGGCATCGTAGGCAGCCGTCAGCCATGTCTGAGCTTTCTCAGTACACTGTTGAATTAATTCATTGTTTTCCATGATTATACTGTTTAATAAATAATAAATTGCATATCAATACACTGACAAAAATAGACCATTCGGATAAATTATCCTAATAAAAAACGACGTATTTTTTAGAGTCATTCCAAAAAGATTGCAGCTTCGGGATTTCTTAATATCTTTGTAACCGCTTAACAAATACGAAAAAATGAGACAAAAAATGATACTGGCACTGGCCTTGGCGGGGGTACTCTCCGGACAGGCCCAGAATGTCACCGACAACTACTTCCGTTCTCCGTTCGACTTTCCGATTCTGCTCAGCGCCAACTTTGGCGAGCTGCGCCCCAATCATTTCCACAACGGACTGGACATCAAGACACAAGGGGTAACCGGCAAACCCATTTATTGCATTGCCGACGGCTATGTATCGCGTGTGGCGGTATTGCACGGAGGATACGGACAGGCTCTCTATATCACCCATCCCAACGGACTGACTTCGGTGTACGGACACGTGGTTTCATTTGCCAAGAACATACAGGCTTACGTGCGCCAGTACCAGTATGCGCACGAAACGTTTACCTGCGACCTGAAATTCCAACCCGGACAGTTCCCGGTGAAGAAGGGGGATATCATTGCCCTGAGCGGCAACGAGGGGGCTTCGGCTGGACCTCACCTGCACCTGGAGCTGCGGCAGACGGAAACGGGGGAATACATTGACCCCATGCCTTATTTCAAGCGTTTCCTGAAAGACAGCAAGGCGCCCGTGGCCAGCCTCATCGGCATTTATCCGATTCAGGGAGAGGGTGTGGTGAACGGCAGCACGCAAAAGAAACTGCTCAACGTGAATGCCCTGAGACAGCCCATCCACGCGTGGGGGAAAATCTACACGGGCATCAGCGCCAAGGATTACATGGACGGTACCTCGAACTTCTACGGCGTACACTCGGTCACGCTTTATGTGGACTCGGTACAGGTGTTCAACAGCACGACCGACCGGGTGCTGCCCGACGAGAACCGCATGATCAACGGGTTTACGGACTACGACGAGCTGACCCGCACGCGACGGCTGATTATGCGTTCCTATAAGTTGCCCGGCAACCGTCTCCGACTGCTCCGCACGGATGAGAACCGGGGTGCTGTAAACATCAACGAGGAACGGGACTATCATTTCCGCTACGTGCTGGAAGACAATTTCGGCAACCGCAGAACGTATGCATTTACCATAAAGGGCAAACGGCAGGACATTCCCGCCTACAAGCCAGAGGTTGACGAGATGCTTTACTGGAACCGGACCAATGTCATCCAGCAACCGGGTATGGAACTGGTGGTGCCCCGCTACTACGTATATGACAACGTGCCGCTCCATACTCGCGTCAAGGGGGACAGCTCGCACATCGCCTTCGACTATGTGCTGGATGCCGGACGGACGCCTATCCACAGCTACTGCGACTTGTCCATCGGCCTGCGCCACAAGCCGGTGGCCGACACCACGAAATACTACATCGTGCAGAAGGCCGGCAAATGGCGGAGTTCCATGGGCGGGAAATACGAGAACGGATGGGTCAAGACCCGGATACGTTCCCTCGGCACCTTCTCTGTCGACGTGGATACCGTGGCGCCGAAAATCACTCCCGTCGGACAGGGCGGATGGCGCAGCAACCGGCAAATCCGGTTCCGTATCAGCGACGCCGAATCGGGTATCGGCACCTACAAGGTGTACATTGACGGGAAGTTTGTCCTCTTCGGCCTGAAGAAAGGCATCCTGGTGATACAAGACCCGGAAAAAGTGAAAAAGGGAGTTCCCCACAAGGCCGAGGTGACCGTGACCGACCAATGCGGAAACACGGCCCGCAAGGAATACAAGTTCTGAAAGAATCAATAACTCAAATCATAAACAACCTACCTACATGAAAATGAAAAAAATAATGCTGGCTGTCTTTCTGCTGACAGCATGTATTGCCAACGGATGGGCATGTACCAACTTCATTGTCGGAAAGAAGGCTTCGGCCGACGGTTCCGTCATCGTTTCTTACTCGGCCGACTCTTACGGCATGTTCGGCTACCTGTGCCACTACCCGGCTGCCCAGCATGCACCGGGCGAGATGCGCGACATCTACGACTGGGATTCGGGCAAATACCTGGGCAAAATCAAGGAAGCCAAACAGACCTACAACGTCATCGGCAACACGAACGAGTTTCAGGTGACCATCGGGGAAACCACTTTCGGCGGACGTCCGGAACTGGTGGACAGCACCGGCATCATGGACTACGGAAGCCTGATTTACGTGGCCCTGCAACGTTCGCGCACGGCCAAGGAAGCCATCAAAATCATGACCGACCTGGTGAAAGAATACGGTTACTACAGCAGCGGTGAATCGTTCTCGATTGCCGACCCGAACGAAGCCTGGATCATGGAGATGATTGGAAAAGGACCGGGCGTGAAAGGGGCTGTATGGGTGGCTGTCCGTATTCCGGACGACTGCATTGCCGCTCATGCCAACCAGAGCCGCATCCACAAATTCGATATGAACGACAAGGAAAACTGCCTGTATGCACCCGACGTGGTTTCCTTTGCCCGCGAAAAAGGCTATTTCAGCGGCAACAACAAAGACTTCAGCTTTGCCGATGCCTACTGCCCGCTCGATTTCAGCGGCTTGCGTTTCTGCGAGGCACGTGTGTGGAGCTTCTACAACATGTTCAGCAAGGCGACCGGACAGTCTTACCTTTCTTATATCCAGGGCGAGAGCAAGGAGCCGATGCCGCTTTACGTGAAACCGGACCAGAAGATTTCGGTACGCGACATCCAGCATGCCATGCGTGACCACTACGAAGGTACTCCGCTCGACATCACCAAGGACATGGGTGCCGGCTGTTTCGAGATGCCTTACCGCCTGTCGCCGCTGACCTTCAAGGTGGACGGACAGGAATATTTCAACGAACGCCCCATCTCTACCCAGCAGAGCGGTTTCGTGTTCGTTTCACAGATGCGTTCCAACCTGCCCGACGCCATCGGCGGTGTGCTCTGGTTCGGTCTGGACGACGCCAACATGACGGTCTTCACTCCGGTGTACTGCAACACGGACAAGGTGCCTTATCCTTACCAGCAGGGACACGGTGACTGCGTAACCTTCTCATGGGATTCCGCGTTCTGGATTTACAACTGGGTGGCCGACATGATCCGTCCGCGCTACAACCTGATGGTGGAAGACATGCGCACCGTGCAGAACAGCCTGGAAGATACTTATGCACAGGCACAGGAAGGCATTGAAAGCACGGCCCTGAAACTGTATCAGCAAGACCCGGCCAAAGCCAAGGAATTCCTGACCAACTACACGCAGATGACGGCACAGACTGCTGTAGACAGCTGGAAGAAACTGGGCGAATTCCTCATCGTACGCTACAACGACGGTGCCGTGAAACGCATGCAGAACGGACAGTTGCAACGCCCGGCTACCGGCAACACGGCTCCGCTGGACCGCCCGGGATACAGCAAGGAATTCTTGCAGGAACTGGTAAAATCAACCGGCGAACGCTACAAAATGAAAGAACTGAAGTAAGCAGATTTTCTTCTGCTTTCTCATTCTACAATCAAAAGTTATGATTATTTTTGCAAAAAATAAAATACAAGCGAATCTGAAGAAACTCAATGATAGAGAAACATATCGTACTCGAAGATATTGACCCGGTGATTTTCTATGGCGTGAACAATGCCAACATGCAGATGATCAAGGCCCTGTTTCCCAAGCTGCGGATTGTGGCGCGCGGAAACGTCATCAAAATCATGGGAGACGAGGAGGAAATGTGCGCTTTCGAAGAGGCCGTCCTGGCTCTGGAGAAACACTGCGTGCAGTACAACTCGCTCAACGAAGAAGTGATTCTGGACATCGTGAAGGGCAATGCCCCGAAAATTGAAAAGACGGGTGATGCCATCGTGTTCAGTGTGACGGGCAAGCCGATTACTCCGAGAAGTGAAAACCAGCTGAAGCTGGTGCGCGAATTCGAAAAGAATGACATGATTTTTGCCATCGGTCCGGCGGGTTCAGGAAAGACCTACACGGCCATCGCCCTGGCGGTACGGGCCCTGAAGAACAAGGAAATCAAGAAAATCATCCTCAGCCGTCCGGCCGTGGAAGCGGGCGAGAAACTGGGATTTCTGCCCGGCGACATGAAGGACAAGATTGACCCTTACCTGCAACCGCTGTATGATGCGCTTCAGGACATGATTCCCGCGGCCAAGCTGAAGGAATACATGGAACTGAACGTCATCCAGATTGCACCGCTGGCCTTCATGCGCGGACGTACGCTGAACGACGCGGTGGTCATCCTGGACGAAGCGCAGAACACCACCACCCAGCAAATCAAAATGTTTCTCACCCGAATGGGCATGAACACCAAGATGATTGTGACGGGCGACATGACGCAGATTGACCTTCCCGCCTCGCAGACTTCGGGACTCGTGCAGGCCATGAAAATCCTGAAAGACGTGAAAGGCATCAGCTTCATCGAACTGAACAAGAAAGACATTGTCCGCCACAAGCTGGTGACCCGCATCGTGGAAGCCTACGAGAAATTCGAGGAAAAAGAGAAAGCGGAAAGAAAACAACTGCGCGCTGCCAGAGAAGCCGAAAAGACTCCACAGGCATGAACATAACGAATCCTATTCATTACTAAACATAACAAGACAATGAGCAAAGCATTAACAAAAACAGACTTCCACTTTCCTGGACAGAAAAGTGTGTATCACGGAAAAGTACGTGATGTGTACAACATCAACGATGAAAAGTTAGTAATGGTTGCTACCGACCGTATCTCGGCATTCGATGTCGTGCTGCCGGAAGGTATCCCTTATAAAGGACAGATGCTGAACCAGATTGCGGCTAAATTCCTGGACGCTACCACAGACATCTGCCCGAACTGGAAACTGGCTACTCCCGACCCGATGGTTACCGTGGGCGTGATGTGCCAGGGATTCCCTGTAGAAATGATTGTACGTGGCTATCTTTGCGGAAGCGCATGGCGTGCCTACAAGAGCGGCGTGCGTGAAATCTGCGGTGTGCGTCTGCCGGAAGGCATGAGAGAAAACGAGAAGTTCCCTCATCCGATCATCACTCCGACCACCAAGGCCGAAATGGGTATGCACGACGAAGATATCTCCAAAGAAGAAATCCTGGCCAGAGGATTGGCTACTCCGGAAGAATATGCCATCCTGGAGAAATATACACTGGCGTTGTTTGAACGCGGTACTCAGATGGCGGCTGAACGTGGCCTGATTCTGGTAGACACGAAATATGAATTCGGAAAGCACAACGGCGAAATCTACCTGATGGACGAAATCCATACACCGGACTCCAGCCGTTACTTCTACTCAGAAGGTTATCAGGAACGCTTCGAAAAAGAAGAACCGCAGAAGCAGCTTTCAAAGGAATTCGTACGCGAATGGCTGATGGCCAACGGCTTCCAGGGCAAGGAAGGACAGCAGGTGCCTGAAATGACTCCGGCCATCGTGGAATCTATCAGCGACCGCTACATCGAGTTGTTTGAGCACATCACGGGCGAAAGCTTCGTAAAAGGTGACACAGACAACCTGGCCAAACGTATCGAAAAGAACGTAACTGACTATTTGTTGCTTTAATTTAAAAGCATCTGACCCTAATCTCCCTTTGCGGAATGAAACGGCTTTCATTCGCAGAGGGAGATTCACCATTACATTGTCCCATCTTAACTTTCCACGCATGTCTCATTACCCACAAGAAAATATCAAGCCATACAACGAAAAAGAGGGCAAGGCTGCCCAGGTAGAAAAAATGTTCGACCACATCGCACCGGCATACGACAACCTGAACCACCTGATGTCATGGGGCATCGACAAAAGCTGGCGACGGAAGGCTATCCGCCTGCTGGAACCTTATCATCCCCAGCACATCATGGACGTGGCTACCGGCACGGGCGACTTCGCCATCCAGGCCTGCCAGATGTTGCAACCGGCCGAGCTGATTGGTACGGATATCTCGGAGGGCATGATGAACGTGGGACGCGAGAAGGTGAAACAGCTGGGACTCGACCAACAGATTTCTTTTGCGAAAGAAGACTGTACGGCACTGTCCTTCCCCGAAAACCGGTTTGATGCCATCACGGTGGCATTCGGAATCCGCAACTTCGAGCATCTGGACAAGGGCCTGAAAGAGATGTACAGAGTACTGGTGCCCGGCGGACATCTCGTCATTCTGGAACTGTCGGAACCGGCACATTTCCCCATGAAACAGGGTTACGCACTTTATTCCAAATTCGTGATACCGGCCATGGGCTGGCTGCTCTCGAAAGACCGCAGCGCCTATACTTACCTGCCCGAATCAATCAAGGCTTTCCCCCAAGGAGAAGTCATGCAGGAAATTATCCGGAAGGCCGGCTTCAGCGAGGTAAAGTTCAAACGACTGACCATGGGTACATGTACACTCTATTTTGCGACAAAATAACTAATATCTTTGAACCTTATGAAAAAATTTGGCTTAATCGGTTATCCGCTTGGACATTCTTTTTCCAAGAACTTTTTCAATGAAAAATTCCATTCAGAAAATATTGACGCGGAATACGTGAACTTTGAGATTCCGACCATTGAAGAATTTCCGCAAATCATCAAGACCAACCCCAATCTGGTGGGCCTGAATGTGACCATCCCTTACAAGGAAAAAGTGATTTCGTATCTGGATGAACTGGACAAAGACGCGCAGGCAATCGGGGCTGTCAATGTCATCAAAATAGAGCATACCAAAGGGGGCCCCAAACTGATTGGCTATAATTCCGACATCATCGGGTTTGTCCGTTCCATCGAGGCCTTGCTGGAACCTTACCACAAAAAAGCGCTGATTCTGGGTACAGGCGGAGCCTCAAAAGCCATTCATCAAGGGTTGAAACAGCTGGGGCTGGAAACGCTGTTCGTATCGCGCAGCAAACACAATGATGAAGTTATTACGTACGAAGAAATTACACCCGAAATCATGCAGGACTACAAGGTGATTGTGAACTGTACGCCGGTGGGCATGTATCCGAAGGCCGACGAGTGTCCGAATATCCCCTACGAACTGCTGACTCCACAGCATCTGTTGTACGACCTGCTCTACAATCCGAACACCACGCTTTTCATGAAGAAGGGAAGCGACCAGGGAGCCATCGTCAAAAACGGGCTGGAAATGCTCTTGTTGCAGGCTTTCGGGGCATGGGATATCTGGAACAGCTAACCACGGACTCAATACCCATTTTCAATGACCACAAAAAAGAAAATCCTCTGGTCGGCAGGCATCGTGATACTGCTGGTCGTGGGAATCGTCGTCGGGGGAGGTCTCTACCTGATTGATTTTGCGCTCCGCCCGGAAAACCGGGGGAAAAACATGGTGGAATCTGAAACTTTCATGCGAAAGGAATATCCTCAGATTGTCCAATGGCTGGACAGTTTGGAGGAACATCATGCGCTCCGGGATACGTTTATCCTCGCGCCCGACGGCATCCGGATGCATGCGTTTTATGCACACGCTTCCCGCCCTACTGCCCGCACGGCGATTATCGTGCACGGCTATACGGACAATGCCATCCGCATGTTTCACATCGGGTATCTCTACAACCATTCGCTGGACTGTAATATCTTGCTGCCGGACTTGCGCTACGCAGGACTGACGGAAGGGGATGCCATCCAGATGGGGTGGCTGGACCGGAAGGACGTGAAGCAATGGATAGACGTGGCACCGGCTTTG
Source organism: Bacteroides mediterraneensis (assembly GCF_025993685.1). Classification (NCBI taxonomy): domain Bacteria; kingdom Pseudomonadati; phylum Bacteroidota; class Bacteroidia; order Bacteroidales; family Bacteroidaceae; genus Bacteroides; species Bacteroides mediterraneensis. The sequence continues at coordinate 2,590,349 of NZ_DAJPEN010000001.1, forward strand.
TTCGGTGATTCCTTGCAGGCGGTGGTGCATGGCATCTCCATGGGGGCGGCCACTACCATGATGCTGTCGGGGGATGCAACACCCGACTACGTGACTTGCTTCGTGGAAGACTGCGGCTACACCAGTGTATGGGACCAGTTCAGCAAGGAACTGAAAGGATTGTTCGGCTTGCCTCCTTTCCCGTTGCTCTACACGGCCAGCTGGATCTGCCAGCTACAGAACGGATGGAACTTTCAGGAGGCATCGGCTTTGTTGCAGGTAGCGAAATGCCGCAAGCCGATGCTGTTCATCCACGGTGACAACGACGACTTTGTACCGACGTGGATGGTGTACAAGCTTTATGAGGCCAAACCAGCTCCCAAAGAGCTGTGGATTACAGAGGGCGTGGACCATGCCCATTCCTACAAACTGTATCCGGACGAATACACGGAACGGGTAAAGGCTTTTACGGAAAAATACTTGCACTGATTCTCAGAAGAAGGCGGTCTTGAAACAGAAGCACTGAACAGGCCGACTTACAATTTCTAAATAATACCCTAAAAAAATCTCCTGCTTCAGTCCTCATTTATCTTCGATGAAAGGACGAAAGCAGGAGATTTTTTACGTTGGAATTCCAATTAATCAAATATTGACTTTCACGATTTTATTTCTTTGAGACGGCTGTGTCCTGTATCGGTTCGCCTCTCTCCGAATCAAGCCTGAAGTTCCTCACATTCTTTCAGCCACAGCGCTGCACTGGCATCGCTCGGCATGCGCCAGTCGCCCCGCGGACTCAAGGAAACGGAACCTACTTTCGGACCGTCGGGCAAGCAAGAACGCTTGAACTGCTGGGCAAAGAAACGACGGTAAAAATTCGTCAGCCATTTCTTAATGGTCGTGCTGTCGTACGTGCCGCGGAAAGCAATCTCAGCCAGATAGAAGATTTTGGCCGGACGGAAGCCGAAACGTAGGAAATGGAACAGGAAGAAGTCGTGCAGCTCGTAAGGACCTACCAAGTCTTCGGTCTTCTGCTTGATGTTGCCGTTCTCGTCGGCTGGAATCAGTTCCGGACTGATTGGGGTATCGATGATGTCGAGCAGGGTATTGCGGGACAAGGTATCCACTCCCGTCTGTGCCACCCAATTGACCAGATAGCGTACCAAGGTCTTGGGGATGCTGGCATTCACGCCGTACATTGACATGTGGTCGCCGTTGTAGGTAGCCCATCCCAAGGCTAGTTCCGACAGGTCGCCGGTACCGATGACTAGTCCGCCCAGCTTGTTGGCGTAATCCATCAGAATCTGCGTCCGCTCGCGGGCCTGTCCGTTCTCGTAAGTCACATCGTGTACCGACATGTCCTGACCAATATCCTGAAAATGCTGGATGCAGGCATCCTTGATGCTGATTTCTTTCGTAGTCACTTGCAGAGAAGCCATCAGGGAAAGGGCATTGTGATACGTGCGGTCGGTGGTTCCGAAACCCGGCATGGTCACTCCCACGATTCCTTTTCGCGGCAAGCCCAGCTTGTCGAAGGTCTTGACACAGACCAACAAGGCCAGCGTGGAGTCCAGCCCCCCGGAAATACCTAATACGACGGTCTTGCAATGGGTATGCACCAGACGTTTGGCCAATCCGGCCACCTGAATGGAGAAGATTTCCTCGCAGCGCTCGTCCAGCTGACGGCTGCCTGAAGGCACGAAAGGATGAGGTTCTACCGGACGGGTCAGACTCAGTTCACGCGAAGAAACCAGTTCCGTACTGATATGCTGTACCGGCATCTCCTGATGAGTCCGTACGCTGGCCGCAAACGTAGTGTTCACCAAGCGTTCCCCTCTCAGGCGCTCCACATCAATCTCACTGATGACCAGCTGTTCTTCGAAAGAGAAACGTTCGGAAGCGGCAAGCAGACTGCCGTTTTCGTAAATCAGGGCATTCCCCGCGAAAACCACGTCGGTAGTCGATTCGCCAAAACCGCAGGAAGAGAATACGTATCCCGCCAGGCACCGCGCCGATTGCTGCGCCAACAAAGAACGGAGGTACTGGTGCTTACAGATATTTTCCGTATCGGCCGACAGGTTGAAGATAATCTCGGCTCCTTTCAGTACCAGTGTGGAACTGGGGGGGACGGGTGCCCATACATCCTCGCAGATTTCTACGCCAAAGCAGACCTCTGGCGTATCGAAGAGCAAACGGGCACTCATGGGAACCACCTGTCCGCAGAGACGGACGGTGGTGGAATCGGGATGAGCCACCGACGGAGTGAACCAACGCTGCTCATAAAATTCTTTATAGTTAGGAAGGTAAGTCTTAGGCACAAGTCCCAGAATCTTTCCCTTCTGAAAAATCACCGCACAATTCATCAGAGTGGAATTCACCATGACCGGCATGCCGACAATGGAAATAATATCCAGCTGACGTGTGTTGTTGACTATCTGCATCAGGGCGAACTCCGCCTGCTCCAGCAACAAGCTCTGGGCAAACAAATCTCCACAGGAATATCCGGTCAGGTTCAATTCCGGAAAAGCGATAATCTGTACACCCTTCCCATCGGCAACGACAATCTGTTTCTCTGTCTGCTGCGCATTAAACTTGCAGTCGGCTACCTTCACGGCAGGAATAGCAGCCGCCACTTTTACAAAACCAAATCTCATATAAATTTGTTATATATAATATAGTGATGCAAAAATAAACAATATTTACACACGCCCCTATCCTGAAGCAGGAGATTTTAACGCAGAAGCACAAAGTAAAAAAAACAAAAAACTGAGCGTTCTATTTGCCAGAAGAAAAAATCTTTGTATATTTGCCTTCGAATTAGAATTGTAACAATTACAGAATTGAAAAATATGACAGCATACGAATATTTGCTCGACCACCAGATTAAGCCTTCGGTACAACGCATTGCCATCATGGATTATTTGCTGAAGCATAAAACCCATCCATGCATTGACGAAATTTATACGGCGTTGTGCAAAGAGATTCCTACGCTCTCCAAGACCACAGTATACAATACCCTCAAGCTGTTCGTGGAGCATGGTGCGGCAAAGATGCTGACCATAGATGAAAAAAACGCTTGTTTTGACGGCGACATGCAGCCGCATGCACATTTTCAGTGCAAGGTATGCAACAAAATATATGATGTACCTGTAAAGATGGACCCGAGTGAAGCCGAAATGTTCCAGAAAGACGGATTCATCGTGGAAGAGGTACACCAGTATTACAAAGGCATCTGCCCGGAATGTGCCAGCAAAGACATAATGAAGAACTAAAAAACATAACTTATTAATATATAACTAACTACTTAAAATTTTTGACGTATGAAGAAATTTATCTGTACTGTTTGTGGTTACATCTATGAAGGTGAAGCAGCTCCTGAAAAATGTCCGATGTGTAAAGCTCCTGCTTCTAAGTTCAAAGAACTGGAAGAAGCTGAAGGTGGCTTGCAGTTCGTAGACGAACACGTTATCGGCGTAGCTAAAGGTTGCGACGACGAAATGATTAAGGACCTGAACAACCACTTCATGGGTGAATGTACTGAAGTTGGTATGTACTTGGCCATGAGCCGTCAGGCTGACCGCGAAGGTTATCCGGAAGTTGCAGAAGCTTTCAAGCGCTATGCTTGGGAAGAAGCTGAACACGCTGCTAAATTCGCCGAACTGCTGGGTGACTGCGTATGGGATACTAAGACAAACCTTGAAAAGCGTATGAACGCTGAATGTGGCGCTTGCGAAGACAAGAAGCGTATCGCCACTCGCGCTAAACAGCTGAACCTGGATGCTATCCATGACACTGTTCATGAAATGGCTAAAGACGAAGCTCGTCACGGAAAAGGTTTCGAAGGTCTGTACAACAGATATTTCAAGAAATAATTGAAACACAGACTTTCATTACAAATAAAAAAAGAGACCGCTCTCAATCATGAGAACGGCCTCTTTTTTTTCAACATCTCCATTCCACTTCAGTACTTTCTAAGGAGTACCAGAGTACTTCCAAGAAAGTACCGTAGTACTTCTTCGGCAGTACTGAAGTACTCCCTTGGAAGTACTAAAAAAATGCAACCTGATTAACTGACTGTCCTTCCAAGCCAAGTCAGCTTGTGCCAAATGGCCTCCAACGGGCCACGCTTAAAATGCCGGAACCACCAATGGGCAAAAGCCAACTGCAACAGGAAGAAAACAATTCCCACCAACAGGCTGACCGTCGTACCGCAATACTGATGCCAAGCCAATCCGTAACCGAAATACAGGAAACTCCCGATAACTGACTGCATGATGTAATCGGTCAGACTCATTCTTCCGTAGGGCACCAGAATCTTCTGTATCTTGCCCTTACCCATCCAGTAAAGCAACAGAAACCCAGAAACCATGATCAGCATGAAACAGAAATTATACCAGGAATTCAGGATGGTCTTCAGGCTGTCCAGCATCAAAGGCTGAGACACCAACGAGAAAACGAAGGTCTTGACAAAATAAAACCCCACTGCCAGCGGGAGAGAAAAACACAACACGTAGGTCCAGAAGTTGCGAGAGCGCCCCAACGCCGTTTCTGAAGAGGAATCAAAATAGCCCATCCTGCCTATCCACAGGCCGAGTACAAACAAGGCACAAGTCTGGAAAACCCTTCCGTAACACCAGGCCCAGTTCAAACTGGCCAGCTGTCCGATAGTAAAGTTCATTTTCACCATTTCCCACCAGGAATCGCCTCCCAGCTGCGGATATACGTCTCCCAACGAAAAAATCATCTGGCGGGGTGCATAGTCCGGACTGAGCCATCCACACACCACTTTTATCCATTCCACCGGCTGAAGCATCAGTATGACGGAAAGTATCAGCAAAGACCGGTTCTTCCAATGACGGACGGGTACCAGAATAAAGCCTAAAATGGCATAAAGCACCAATATCTCACCGGGGAAGAACAGGGAATTCACAAACCCGAATCCCAACAGCAGCACCAGTCTCCACATGTAGCGTCCCTTAAAATCCTCTCCACGCTTGGCAGCACTACGGCTCTGTAAATAGAAAGTGAAACCAAACAGCAAGGCAAAAATGGCGTAAGCCTTCCCTGAGAACAAGAAAAACAACATGTCCCACAGCGTTTTATCCAAATGAGCCAATGCAGGAGAAGCAGGTTCGGGAAAAGAATAAAAATTGAAATGTTCGATGTTATGGAGCAGAATAATCCCCATTACGGCAAATCCCCTCAGCGCATCAATGGCCAGGATCCGCTCTTTTTTCTGTACGTTTTCCATAAAAGATTCATATTAACAAAAAAGAAAACGGAAAACCGTTTCATCATCATCCGGATTTCCGTTTTCGCACCCAAAATGAAAACCTCTCAGTCCTTCATTTTGTCTACTATTTCTTTATTCTCAATTCTTGGTAGAATCAGTTGCAGCAGCCGGAGCAGTTGTAGCAGCTGCATCTTTCTGAGGAGCAGCAAAACCAGCAGGAGCATTCAACGGATTGGTCTTCTGTTCTTTCACTGCCTGTTCCATGATGACTGAAGAACCTTCTGCCTGAGAAGGAACCACGTATGCAGTAGCCACACTGACAATCACCATAAATGCAGCCAGACCCCAAGTCAGTTTTTCAATAAAATCGGTTGTCTTACGAACTCCCATAATCTGATTGGAAGATGCAAAGCTGGAAGAAAGGCCTCCTCCTTTTGAATTCTGTATCAATACCACAAAGCACATCAATACAGCTGCAAGTACCATTAATACGACAAATAATAAATACATTTTCTTTTATTTTGATTTAGCGTTAATAATCAACTTCTCTAAAAACCTGATTTGGTCTGCAAAGTAAGTATTTTTTTTCGGATATTTCAAATTTAATTTTTTAATAATTTCCAGCGCCTTATCATATCGTTGCTGTTTAACATAAATTTTAGCCAAGGTTTCCGTGAAATAATTCTCCTCATCCTCCGGCTCGGACTGTTCCCCTTCAGCCTCTTCCGGCTCCCCCTCCTTTTCCAGAGACTTTTCCTCTTCTTCCTTCAAAGGAAGCGCTTCGCCGAAGGAAGTATCCTCCATTAAGGAGATTTCTCCTTTCCCTTCTTCTTTCGAAGCCTTTTCAATAAAGTTGTCAATCAGTTCCTGTCCTTTCAATGGTACAGCTTCCGCCCCTTCAGCCGGAAACTCCTCTGCCAGTACGGAGGTATAGTCCACAGCTTCTGCCGGCAACGGAAGCAGGCTGTCCGTGGTTGCTCCACTGGTATCCGACAAGAAACGGTCAATCAAATCCAAGGTTCTATCTTCCGCCCCTGCTACAAGCTCTCCGGATTTTTCCGTATGCTGCCTGATAACGAAATGTTCGCCTTCGATGGCATAAAACAATACGCTTAAATCGGCCACGAATAAAGCTCCCTTGCGTAATTCCTCCTGAAAAGAAGGGTCGTGCAGCAAGAACAAATTTTTCAGATACAAAATCCGGGCAGTCTGAAAATAAGGATAGCGCTCCAAGAGCCTTTTCAACTCGTAAAGGCTTTCCGTTCCCAACAATTCCGGGTGCTCAATCCACTCTTGTAACCGCTGCTGTATCATCATCCTCTTACCAGTTGGCTACTGTGGCATTAAATATCTGCTCTACAATTTCATCAATCATCTGCTGCACAAGCTCCTCCTGTACAGACGACAGCTGCTGGCTCGCATTATATTCGCGGCTAGCCGTAAACTGCTGGTCAGAGAAATCTTCCGCGTGGTTTGAATTGTTCACAAACCGCACATTCACAGTCATTCTCAACTCAGCCATCGTAGAATAACCGTCGGAACCAACTCCCTTGTTGTAGGCATCGTAATTGGTAATCTCACCCGAAAGTTCCAAGTCACCCCCCTGACGCACCTGTTTCAAACGGGTCTGCTGCATGTATTTATCCTGCAAAGCCGTATTAAACATAGACTCCATCGGGCCCCATACAAAGGCAGCCGAACGGTTCGGGAAGTTCTGGAAACTGATAGTCTTCACCTTATCGTAATTGATGGAAGACCCATTAAACTTATAAGACACGGTGCATGCAGTCAGAATGCACAATACCACCGGAAGCACATATTTTGTCAGTCGGATATATTTTTTATTCAAGCCCATATTCTTTTATTTTTCTATAAAGTGTACGTTCTGATATTTTCAAGTCATTGGCGGCATTTTTCCGTTTTCCATGATGGCGTTCCAGCGCCTTGCGAATCATCTCCTTCTCTACTTCATCCAGCGACAGATTTTCTTCTACGTATTCTTCCGTATCCTGCACATCCGACACATCCGCCGAAGTGACTTTCACACCAGAGGTCACGGGAGAGACATTGCCAACGGAAGTTACATTGGAAACCTTCCCAACTTCCGTCACCGGATTCAATACTACTGAAGGAGTCTGCATCAAGCTGACCGGGGTTTCCGGAATATAATGAACCGGAGTCGTAGAGGCAGGTGTCATGGGAGCCCCCCCTGCCCGTTCCGCCATAATATCGTGTACCAGCTTCTTCAATTCCGTCACATCCCGACGCATATCAAACAGCACCTGATACAGAATTTCCCTCTCACTCTGAAAACCTTTCTCCCCTTCCGGTTTCAATCCGCCTAAAAGAGTGGGATACTTCGATACTGGCTGTGCCGGCAGATATCCTTGCAGAATATCAGCAGTTATATCACGATTGGTCTCAATAATGGAAATCTGTTCGGTAATGTTCTTCAGCTGCCGGATGTTTCCTGGCCATGTATAAGACACCAGCAAACGCCGGGCATCGTCCGTAAGCTGGATAGCCGGCATCCGGTATTTTTCCGCAAAATCAGCCGCAAACTTCCGAAACAGGAGAGGAATATCATCCGGACGTTCACGCAAGGCCGGCACCTTGATAGGCACTGTATTCAAACGATAATACAAATCTTCACGAAACCGCCCGTCGGCTATGGCTTCAGAGAAATCCACGTTTGTGGCAGCCACAATACGTACATCCGTTTTCTGCACCTTGGACGAGCCTACCTTTATATATTCTCCGGTTTCCAGCACACGAAGTAAACGAGCCTGTGTAGAGAGAGGCAATTCTCCCACCTCATCCAGGAAGATGGTCCCGCCGTTTGCCTCGGCAAAATATCCGTTACGGTCGCTGATAGCTCCCGTAAAAGCTCCTTTTTCATGGCCGAACAGTTCCGAGTCAATCGTACCTTCGGGAATGGCCCCACAGTTGACCGCAATATACGGACCGTGCTTCCTCCGACTAAACTGATGAATTATCTGCGGAAAACTTTCCTTTCCGACACCACTTTCACCCGTAACCAGTACAGACAGGTCCGTAGGAGCCACCTGCATAGCCACATCAATGGCCCGATTCAAGCCTTCACAGTTTCCGATAATGCCGAACCGCAGTTTCACATTCTGTATTTCTGATTTCACCATACATTCCTCGATTATATGACAAAATTACAAAAAGTTTGAGACCCGCCCATGCATTTAGTAAAAATTAGAAGACCGTACGAATCATGAAACGGATTCCCCACTTGCTGGCAGTAGGCAATTCATTATAATTCAACCGGCGCACATACTCCACATGCAATAATTTGAAGATATTGTGAATCCCTGCACTCACCTCTACATACGGTTTCTTGGGATCCATCACATAACTGGAAGTATGGAAATTTCCAGCCGCATCGTAATGCCCCGGGAAAAGCATCAGCTCCGTATCGTTAGCATTTTGAGGAAGCAACGGATTATTCTTGTCCGTCAGTGTTCCCCACAAACATTTGATACCGATAAACTCACGCCATTTCAGCTTCTTCAGCAAAGGAATACGATTGAATATCTTTCCCTGCAAATTCCATGACACATCCAAAGAGGCATAACGGTCGTTCAGGAACTCCATATTATTAATTAAGCTGAAGGTTTCATCCTGAATAATATAAGACAAATTGGCAGCCGGCATAATCAGCAACGGGAAAGGAACTTTGTTCCACTGGATACCTCCTTTCACACAGGTATCAATATTTCCCCAAGAGCTGAGCCACCAGCGCTTGTAGAGACTTATTTCCGTCATGTTATACGTATAATCACTTCCCAAGACGCCTTTCAATCCCAGTGTATGCTGCAAAGTGAATACCGGCGCATCGAGATTAATCGGCAAACGGCGTTGCTTGGTATTGACAAACGTTTCGCCCGGCGCATAACGGAACGCAAGAGTAGCTTCTGCCAGCGAGAAATCCTTGGTATTATAAGGAGAATGTACCCACTCTGTACCGCTCAGTTCACCCGCTGCCAAAGCCTGCTGCAACTGGTTTTCCTGGGCCATCGTACGATAAAACAATTTTCCACAAGCTTCCAGATTAGTATGCTTCAACATCAATGTGGTTTTCAGTCCACTCTCTTTTTCCAGTTCATACTTCACACTGGCTGTACGCTCGTAATTATATTGATCGACCGAGGTCACCTTGAACGAAGTGAACACATTATCCTTGTCCGTACCCATGAACTTATCGGACGGCAACATGTTATCGTATGAATACGAAACCGTCAACGAATTAATCGGATATTCGCGTGGCAGGTATTCCTTCTTATTGAAAGAATATTCCACTTCAGCCTTGTATTTCGACTTCTCATCCTTAAAGCCGTATGCATAATACCCCCTCAAAAAGAGATGCGGATTCAAGTTCGCCGTAGTCTGTGCAGAAGCTCTCAGACGAAGCCCGTCAATATAATTGCTGGATATCATCGTATTGATCGGACCGATATCTACCTTACTGGGCCTTCCCTTCACCCCGGTTTCTACAAAGTTCTCAATGAAAGCTTTCGCCACAAAGATGATGTATTTAAAGCCTTTTATCTTCGATAGATTGTCTACAAACGAATCCATATTGTCTTCCGACTTGGTCAGCTCCGTCGGACGATACTCCTTCCAGAAAGAATCATCACGCATCATCGCGTTCACATCCTTAATTTCATCCCCCTTCTTCTTGAAAATCTTCGCAGGAATTTCATCAAACCCGAAATCCGAATAACGCGTGGTACGCCTTACCTGAAACGAACCCAACAATTTCTTCAAATAAGACAATTCGCACACCATGTCGTCCTCCATCAGCACCCACTCACCCGTAGACAGCTGCCCGAACTTCTGTTCAATAATCATATTGTCCACAAAGTTGATATCTGTCTTTTTAGGGAGATTCATGATACACTTGCTGACCCGATACGTCGAATCAGCCAAAACATACAAATGTCCTGTAAAGCCAAAGTCCTGCGAATTATTCGGTACGAAAGTCAGATGGAAACATTGCTCTCGGTCCACTGTCACCGTATCCATGATATAATACTTATAAAAATTGATACCCGCATTCGAAATCGGGCTGTCGAAAGGATACTGCAAGAAGCGGAAACGGTCTTGATAGATATTAATATCCTGGAACACATCCTTCAACACCGTCGACAACATGTCACCCGTATTAAACAGTTCGTTCACACCGGTAGAATTAATACCTTTCACCACCGTCTTCTCGTCATGGGGATTTTTGCGGTACAGCTTCTCCGTCACCGTCTCATCGACAGATATGGGCAGAATATTCTTCCCCGTCACCTCGCAGACCTCTACTTGGTCACGGAAGAACGGATATTTCTTAAATAAATTGGATTCCCGAAGCGAATCGGTTGTAATGTTGTTCAATGAGAAAGTAATCTTCTGATACTTATTATAATGATAAAAGTCATTGACGCCCAAATCGTTCAGTTTCTTGGCTGCAATCACTTTCTTCATCATCTCCACCGCCGGATTGTTTTTCCGGGAGTATTTTTCTTTCTTCGGCTTTACAACCACCTCATCCAGTACCAAGTCCGGCTTCATTTTCACATCCAGCTTCTTGGTATTGACAGACACATTACGTATCTCAGTACCATAACCTACCATAGAAAAAGTCAGCTTAGTCCATCCGGGGTGAGTGGCAATGGTATATTGCCCGTCTATATCAGTAATGGTTCCCACTCCTTTTCCATCATAATACACATTCAAATAAGGAATAGGGTCGCCCGTTTCAGAGTCCGTCACAACTCCTGTAATCTGCGCTGAAAGTTTCACAACTCCCACACACAAGACAAGTAAAAAAAACAATCTTTTTATCATACCTGAATTTAATACTTAAGTAATACGCACTTAACTATTTTGTAAAAGTACATAGTGTAACGGTCTCTTACAAATTTCGCTCCCCGAAAAATGACATTCTTACCTTTTTTTATGAATAATGGAATATAATTTTTCCTATTCCACAAACAAAACCGGCGATGAAATCGCCTTTCACCACCGGTTCTGAAAGCATTTATCAAAGGGACAATATCCCGTCAATCAATCTCTTCATCTGCCTCGTATCCACCCATCTCACGCAAAGCATTTTTCAGCATGACATATTGCTGGAACAAATGGTTGACAGGAATTTCTCCTTCCGTATAATCATGCATCGGACTCTTCAAGAAGAAACTCAAGAACCGTTGGATACCATAACGTCCTGCACGAGCGGCCAAGTCACTCAAAAGCACCAAATCCAAACACAGCGGGGCTGCCAGAATGGAATCACGACACAAGAAATTAATCTTAATCTGCATCGGATAACCCATCCAACCGAAAATATCAATATTGTCCCACCCTTCCTTATTGTCATTACGGGGAGGATAATAGTTAATACGTACCTTATGATAATAATTGGAATACAAATCCGGCTGATTTTCAGGAACCAGTATAGATTCCAGCGTAGACAGCTTGCTCACCTCCTTGGTATGAAAATTAGCAGGTTCATCCAATACCAGTCCGTCACGGTTTCCCAGGATATTGGTAGAGAACCATCCGGAAAGGCCCAGGCAACGCGTACCGATAATCGGCGCAAAGCCCGATTTCACCAAAGTCTGTCCGGTCTTGAAGTCCTTGCCAGCAATCGGCATCCTGTTCTTTTCAGCCAGTTCCCACATGGCCGGAATGTCAACCGTAGTATTCGGTGCCCCCATGATGAACGGAGCTCCTTCCACCAAAGCCGCATACGCATAACACATAGAAGGAGCCACATGTTCCCGGTCGTCCTGCTTCATGGCGTTTTCCAAAGCAGACAAAGTGCCATGCACTTCTTCAGAAACCGGCACATAAATTTCAGTGGAAGCAGCCCACAACACCACCACACGTGAACAATTATTTTCTGCCTTAAACTTGCGGATATCTTCCCGCAATTGTTCCACCATCTCCCAGCGGGTTGCACAATCCTTCACATTGTCCCCATCCAACCGTTTGGCATAATTGTGGTCGAAAGCGGCCTTCATCGGCACAATCTTCTCCAGTTCTTCTTTTACCGGACGGATGTCTTTTTCACGCAAGACTTCACAATTCATGGCCGATTCATAGGCATTGGCCGGATATACATCCCAGGCACCGAACACAATGTCATCCAGCTTGGCCATCGGAACAATTTCACCATAATGCAGGTATTTCTTTTTCTCTCCGCGTCCGACACGAATCTTATCATACTGTGTCATAGCGCCTACCGGCTTTGCCAGCCCCTTACGCACCATTAAAACTCCGGTCATAAATGTGGTAGCCACAGCTCCCAGACCCACACATAATACACCCAGCTTACCTTCAGCGGGTTTCACATTCATTTTTTCCATTTCTAAATTTCTTTTTTTTCTTTCACTTTTCTTCCTTTCCCGGAATCCATCACTCTGAACTCACGAAAAAAGACAAACTGCTCAAAGTTAAACTTTTGTTTGATTAAACCAGCACTTTACTTCCTCTTTTATTGGAATATACGTAAAAATAAGACACAAATTCAGAAGAAAAAGCCATCAACTGTTTCCTCAGAGAGTAAAATTATCCGTATCTTTGCAAACGCATAAAAAGACAAACCAACCCATGAATGATATTTGTTGCATCGGACACATTACATTAGACAAGATTGTGACTCCAAAACAAACTACTTACATGCCGGGAGGCACCTCATATTATTTCTCTCACGGCATCCGTCGGTTACATGACTTCAAAAACTACAAACTGGTCACAGCGGTTGCACCCAGCGAATACGGTATCGTGGAAGAAATGAGAAAGGAAGGTATCCAAGTGGAAGTCCTCCCAAGCCGTCATACGGTGTACTTCGAAAATACATACGAAGAAAACCAGGATAACCGCTCCCAGCGTGTACTGGCAAAGGCGGACCCTTTTACGGCAGATGCCCTCAAAGATGAAAATGCACGCATCTTCCATCTGGGAAGTCTGCTGGCGGATGATTTTCCATTGGAAGTAGTCAAAGAACTGGCGCAAAAAGGTACCTTGGCCGTGGATGCGCAAGGATATTTGCGGGAAGTGAAAGGCGAACAGGTATATCCTGTTGACTGGCACGAAAAAAAGAAAGCCTTGAAATACATTGATATACTGAAAGTCAACGAGCACGAAGCAGAAGTGCTGACCGGATTCAAGGACCCACAGCAGGCGGCCCGCCAGCTGGCACAATGGGGAGTAAAAGAAGTTCTGCTGACTTTGGGCAGTTTGGGTAGCCTTATCTATGCCGAAGGCAAGTTTTACAAGATACCAGCCTACGCCCCGAAAGAAGTGGTGGATGCCACAGGATGTGGAGACACTTATGTGCTGGGGTATCTGTACATGCGTAACAAAGGTGCATCCTATGCTGAAGCCGGATGTTTTGCCGCCGCCATGTCGACCATCAAATTGGAAAAGTCAGGCCCTTTTTCCGGAACGGAAGAAGAAGTATGGCACATCCTGCAGACCGACAAGGCCAAGCCGGAAGTGCTGGCTGCTCAATAAGCAAAACAAAGATTATATCATAGAAGAAAGGGTTTGCATACTGAATCACTCAGCTGCAAACCCTTGTTTTTTACCTGTCATCGGTTACCGGATTATCCCATCTTACCCGTCAGATAAGCCCGGGTGCGTTCGTCTACCGGATTCTTGAACATCTTTTCCGTATCGTCGTATTCAATCAATTCTCCCATATACATGAACATGGAGCGGTCGGAGATACGCATCGCCTGCGACATGTTGTGTGTCACAATCAAGATGGTCACCTCTTTCTTCAGCTGGTCCATCAGGCCCTCAATATGCTTGGTGGCAATCGGGTCCAAGGCAGAAGTCGGTTCGTCCATCAAGAGCACATCCGGCTGGAGTGCCAGCGAGCGGGCAATGCACAAACGCTGCTGTTGTCCTCCGGACAGGAAGGTACCCCGCTTGGTCAAGGCATCCTTCACCTCGTCCCACAGGCACACGTTCCGCAGGTTGCGTTCCACGATTTCATCCTTCTGCGACTTTGACAGATGGATACCGTTCAGGATGTATCCAGCCAGCACATTGTCATAAATGTTCATGGTAGGGAAAGGGTTCGGGCGCTGGAACACCATACCGATGCGGCGCCGTTCCTCCATCGGGTGCATCTGTAGCACATTCTCTCCGTTCAGCAAAATCTCACCCGTCACACGGATATTCTTGTATAACTCATGCATACGGTTCACCGCACGCAGCAAGGTACTCTTTCCGCATCCGGAAGGCCCCATAATGGCCGTAATCGTATTTTTCTCAATATCGGCCGATACGTGTTTCACGGCCATCACACTGCTGGTGTACGAGATGCACACATCTTTTATCTGGAGAATCGGATTCTTTATATTTTCCATTTCTTTGCAATTCGTTTAGCTAATAAATTCAGACATAACACAAAAGTCAACAGGAAGAGAGAAGCTCCCCATATCAGGCTCTGCAGGTTCGGGTCGTTGAAAAATTCCCAAATCAGCAACGGTACGGCCGACATCGGCTTGGTCATGTTCCAGCTGATGGCCGCACCTCCCAGAGCCGTAAACATCAACGGGGCTGTTTCACCTACCACACGCGAGATGGCCAGCAAGATACCAGTAAAGATACTGCCCAAAGCGGAAGGCAACATCACCTTCAACATCACCCGCCAGTAGCTTCCTCCCAAAGCCAGTCCGGCTTCTTTCAACGTTTCCGGAAGCACCTTCATGGTTTCCTCCGTAGAACGGATAATCAACGGCAGCATCATGATGAACAGAGCCACACTTCCAGCAATGGCCGAATATCCTTTCATCGGCACCACCACCCAAATATAGGTGATAATACCAATAATAATGGACGGGGTTCCCTGAAGCAAGTCGGTCAAGTAACTGACAATCACCGCAAACCAGCTTTTTCTGTATTCCGAAAGACAAATACCGCAGAGTATTCCTACCGGAATGGCTACCACGGCTGCCAGAATCAGCATCAGGAAGGTTCCGATAATTCCGTTGGCAATTCCTCCCGGAATGGCTTCTCCAGCAGAAGCGGCCATCATTGCCTTATAGGCATTCGGCGTGGCTTCCGTGATGAACGACCAGCCCAGCTGTCTCCATCCTTTCACCAATACTTCTCCCAGTATGGCCAGCAACGGAATTGCAGTCACTCCCGACAGCACACATACCAGGATGTAAAGCAACCGGCTCTTCAGAATACGCAATTTTATATTATTTCCATACAACATATATTCTTCTTTTTAGAGAGTTAGACATGACGGGCACGACGAATCAGAATCTTACCGATGATATTGATAATGGCTGTAATCAAGAACAACAGCAATCCGATAGCTATCAGTGAAGACAGCTTCAAACCATCCGCTTCTCCAAACTGGTTGGCAATGATACTCGCCATGGTGTTTCCCGTGGTACGCAGTGTGTCGGGCATCTGGTTAGTGTTTCCAATCAGCATCGTCACGGTCATCGTTTCTCCCAATGCGCGGCCGATAGCCAGAATATACGAAGAGAAAATACCGGAACCCGCCATCGGGAAAATCACTCGCCGGATTACTTCTGCCCGTGTCGCTCCCATGGCATAAGCCCCCTCCTTCAAATCGGAAGGAACCATCTTGATGAATTCCGAGCTCAGCGAAGCCGCATAGGGTACAATCATGATGGCCAGCACAAACGAAGCGGTCAGAATACCCGAACCTTGCGGCGACAGATTCAAGTGCATAAACACCGTACGAAGTACATAAAATCCCCACAAACCATAGATAATAGAAGGAATACCTGCCAGCAAATCAATCACTGTTCCCAGTATGGCGGCAATTTTCTTTCCGCGGAAATACTCACCGGTAAACAATGCGACAGGAAGAGAAAAAGGAATACACATCAGCAAGGCCAGCAACGTGGTCAGCAGTGTACCTGTAATAAAAGGAAGAGCGCCATAACTTTCTTTGCCGGCGGTGGTCACCCAGTCGTCCGAGAAAATGAAGTTCCAGAAGCCGAATGTTTCAAAAGCTCCAGAAGCGTCAACGGTGAGGGAGTAAATAATTCCCCCACCAATGACTGGTATCACAATCGCCGATAAGATAAGTAAGACTTTAAAAATTTTGTCTTGCATAATCTTTCGTCTTAATTATTTAAGAATCGGCTGTCCATCGTAAGTTACAGCTTTCAGATTCTGAAGGCTGAGTTCTACAGCCTTCTTTGGCAGCGGGGCATAGTGTACGGTAGCCGTAGTCTGCTGTACGCTGTCGCTCAGCATATACTGCATCAATTCCAGAGTAGCCTTTGCCTGATTCAAGGAACGTTCTGCGTAATGCTGTTCCTTGTAAATCAACAGCCAGGTAAAACAGCTGATAGGATAAGCACCGGCTGCATCGGCATCTGTAATGGAGCAACGTGTATCCTGTGGAATGTCACCGGCAGCAGCCGAGATACTTTCAGTAGAAGGAGTCACCAGTTCACCACGCTTGTTGTACACGCTGGCATACGCAATCTTCTGTGCGAAAGCATATTCAGAACCGATATATCCCAATGAATAAGGAGTCTGTGCAATGATTCCAGCTACACCCGGATTACCTTTGGCTGCCTGCCCTACCGGGAAGTCGACCGTCTTTCCTGCTCCATAAGTGTTCTTCCAGTTTTCGCTGACCTTTGACAGATAGTCAGTAAAGATGAAAGTCGTACCACTACCGTCCGAACGGTAAGCCAAGATAATTTTCTTGGCCGGCAGTGTCACGTCCGGATTCAGTTTCTGCAAACGGGCATCATTCCAGTCGGTAATCTTGCCGGCATAGATATCGGCAATCACGTCGCCCGACAGGTTCAGTTTCACCACATCCGGCAAGTTATAAGCCATCACAACGGCTCCCATACAGGTCGGGATGTGTACAACCGGCTGCATTTCCTTCATTTCATCATCGCTCAAGAACGCATCACTACCGGCAAAGTCTACGATGCCATCCTTCAGGTTACGGACACCACCGCCACTACCAATACCTCCGTAAGAAACCTTGTCGCCGGAAGTGGCATTGTAGTTCTCGAATGACATATTATAAAATGGCAAGGGGAAAGTGGCTCCTGCACCAGTCAGTTCCACGGATTCACGTCCATTAGCAGATTTCTGTCCACCACAAGCTGCGAGTGACAAAGCCATCGCTCCAGCAATTAAAGGCAAATAAAACTTTTTCATTGTGTTATACATTTATATAAGTTATGAATCTATTTGTTTTTCTCGTCTCACGTCTTAAATGGCAAAGGAAGCGTTCAGATACACATAGCTCGACAGTTTTCCTCCCTCTGCTTTCGGCGACCAAAGGCGGAAATTCGGAGCCAGCTTCACGTACTTGCCCAATTTGAACTCCGCTCCCAGCATACCGGCCATTCCGTCGGCATCCTTGTTCCAGTCATTCTTGGAAGAAAGCATGTCCCAACGCCCGAAAAGACCGATTTTCTTGTTCAGCTGAGCCGAAGCGTACACCGACACACCATCCTGGTCACAACCTTCCACATATTTGGCATTGGTCTGATAATTATATTCAGCCGCCACCGAGAAGGCATTGTTTTTATACCCCACAAAGGCCGCCAGATTGGTAATTCCTTTTTCAGCGTCTTCCACCGCCTCATTATAAGAACCATACGCGCGAACCACAAGTCCTTTTACCGGAGTCAGCGTCACGCCAGCCCCATATTGCAAACCGTCTTTCACCTGTACCTTCTTATAACCTTCCCCATTGGCCACAATCACATCGGCCGAAACCACCTTGTTGAACTTATAGGCTGCGGAAAATGCCAGGTCGGCACTGCTTCCGAATTTATATTCGTCCTGAAAAGACTTCATCACATAACGCTTGCCCCAGAAATCTTCCTGCAGCTTGAACTGTGTGGTACTGATCAATCCGGCGTTCAGTGTCCATCCTTTCTGCTTCCACGTGATCTGCGCGTTCTTGATATAACCGATACGATGGTAATCACCCACATCCTGCGACTGACCGAAGTCCACCACTGCCTTCATCTGCAAACCATGAGGCAAATTGTACTGATACCCCAGATACGCACGGTCCAATCCAAATCCCCTGTCATCATTCGCATGGCCGAAACCGGAATGCACATCAGAATAGATGGTAATAATAGCCGCACCTTTTTTCTCGGCGGGTTCCGACTTGTCGGGATTACTCTCAGCAAAAGTTGGCACCGCAACACAAGCACATGCCATCAAAAACCATAAAATTCTTTTCTTCATTTTTATCTTATTTGGAAATTTATATTTTTGACACCACAAAGGTCTTGAATTGGTATTACAAACAGATGTCATCCACTTAAAGAAAATGTAACACCCTGTTACAAACGTATTACAAAAGCAGAATATCGCCTTCCGAAACCCAACCGCAAAAAGAAAACGATTGATTCAGAAGACGACATCCAGCTTATTCCCAACGTTTTACCTTCCTTAAACCTCACCAGGCCAAAGGATATATGAATCAGGTTACTTAATTTCCAGCGTCACGATAGATTTGGCCGGCAATTTGATTTCCAACCCGTTCTTGGTCAGTTTGGCACCTTTAAAGTCGGCCAGTCTCACCTTATCAGGCTGTTCAAACGTATTATAATCGTCTATATTGTCGGAAGTCAGAATACGGCCAGTCACCGATTTGGCTTTCACGTCGCCCAAAGTCAGCGTGATGTCCTGTGATTCTTTCAGGTCGATGTTCGACAAAGATACATGGATAGCTCCGGCTTTGTCGCGGGAAGCCGTGGCACTGACCATCGGCACAATGCGGTCGTCGCGTACGATTTTCCGTTCACACTGCAAATCCAAAGGCAGATAGGTGGCATCCTGGTGTACATTATACATCTGGAACACGTAATACGTCGGTGTGAGCACCATCTTATCGTCCTTTGTCAGAATCATGGACTGCAGCACATTGACCACCTGTGCGATGTTGGTCATCTTCACACGGTCGGTGTACTTATGGAAAATATCCAGACTCAAGGAAGCCACAAACGCATCGCGCAACGTGTTCTGCTGGTAAAGGTGACCGCTGATGGTGCCCGGCTCTTCGTCCCACCAGGTTCCCCATTCGTCGACCATCAATCCAATCTGTTTCTTCGGGTCGTATTTGTCCATAATGGCAATGTGGCGTTTCAGCACGTCTTCAATTTCGCGGCACTTTCCTACTGTCCAGTAATAATCCTCGTCGTTGAACTTGGTAGCTGAACCTTTGCTGCCATTCCAACCCAGTACCGTATAATAATGTAAGGAGATACCATCCATGCGATGTCCGATGTTCTTCATCAGCACCTCGGTCCAGTTGTAGTCGTAATCGCTGGCTCCACTGGCAATCTTGAACAGGCGATTGCCGTCGTAGTTGCGGCAATAAGTGGAATAACGGCGATACAAATCGGAATAGTATTCCGGACGCATGCTGCCCCCGCATCCCCAGCTTTCATTTCCAACGCCGAAATATTTCACCTTCCACGGTTTTTCGCGTCCGTTTTCCTTTCTCAGTTTTGCCATCGGACTTCCCTGCTCAGAGGTCATGTATTCCACCCACTTGGCCATTTCTTCCACACTTCCGCTACCTACGTTTCCGCTGATGTAAGGTTCACATCCCAACATCTCGCACAGGTTCAGGAATTCGTGCGTACCGAAACTGTTGTCTTCCACGGTACCGCCCCAGTTATTGTTGACCATGCGCGGACGTTTTTCACGCGGACCGATGCCGTCCATCCAGTGATATTCATCGGCAAAGCATCCTCCCGGCCAGCGGAGCACCGGCACTTTCAAAGCCTTCAACGCCTCGAACACGTCTTTACGATACCCGTTGATGTTCGGTATCGGCGAATCTTCTCCCACCCAGAGACCTCCATAAATACAGGTACCCAGATGTTCGGCAAACTGACCATAAATTTCTTTGTTGATGATTTGTTTTCCCTGCTCCGGATGAACAGTCACTGTAGCCTTTTGTTGGGCAAACAAAGGCATTGCGGCAAAAAGAGCCAGCCCTAGAATTGCATTTTTCATATTTATTGATTTTTTGTCGTTTTATCGTTTACAAAAATAAAGAATTTTCCCACTTTCCAGGTGTACAACAGGGCACTTTCAGGAGGAAATTTGAACATTCTTTTCCTTCTGAATGCGAGATACAAAGTTTTCTTACTACTTTTGCACCAAAATTATTCCACATGCATTCTAAGAAACGAATTATTCTCTGGTCTGCCATAGCGACCATCCTTCTGGCGGGAATCATCAGCGTCTGCTACCTGCTGTTCAACCGTCCGCTTCAACTCACACAGCCTACCTTTATTTATATTGACGGCGACGATACCGCCGATTCGGTCTATGTCAAGATACAGCACGACCTCCATGGAACACGCCTGGCAGGTTTCCGCATGCTTTCCCGCTTCAAATCTTATGACAAGCATATTCACACCGGAGCTTACCGCTTCGACGCGCAGACCAACACCCTGACCTTGTTCCGCCGTCTGAGCAGCGGATACCAGACACCGGTAAAGGTAACCATTCCCAGCGTCCGTACACTAGCCCGCCTGTCACATTCACTGGACCGCCAGCTCATGGCCGACTCCACGGAAATTTTCACACTGATGTGCGACAGCAGTTTCTGTGATTCTTTGGGATTCACCTACGAAACGCTTCCGGCACTCTTCATTCCGAATACCTACGAGGTGTACTGGAACATGCAGGCGAAAGATTTCTTCCAACGCATGAAAAAGGAATACAACCGCTTCTGGAATGAAGAACGGAAAGCGAAGGCAAAGGCTGCCGGACTGACTCCGGTAGAGGTGAGCACACTCGCCTCCATCGTGGAAGAAGAGACTGCCAACCGGGGAGAGATGCCCATGGTGGCCGAACTCTATCTGAACCGTCTGCAAGCCGACATGCCGCTACAGGCCGACCCAACTGTGAAATTCAGCCTGCAGGAATTCGGTCTGCGCCGCATCCTCCACAAGCATTTGGAAGCAGACAGTCCCTACAACACCTACAAGCATACCGGACTTCCTCCCGGCCCCATCCGCATTGCTTCCATTCAGGGCATTGAAAGCGTGTTGAACCATGCACAGCATGACTATCTCTATATGTGTGCCAAGGAAGATTTCTCGGGCACACATAATTTTGCCGTTACCTTTGCCGAACATCAGGCCAATGCGCGCCGTTACCAGCAGGCGCTGAACAAGAGAAACATCCGTTAGGTAACCTAACGGACAGATTTCCAGAACTGCATGAAACGGGAATAAGGACCGTAGCACACCAGGCCGTCGCCTTGCTGCAATGCATAGTCCTCGGGGAATGCATTGGAAACTTCACGTTCAAAGACGGAGATTCCCAGAAAATTCTGAATCTGCTTTCCCTTTATCAGCGAAATCAGCTTGATGCCGAACTCCTGCTCCAGATTCAGTTCGTTCAGGTGATAACCTACCAGCCTGGAAGGTACCACAAATTTGAACACATACGTGTTTTCGTCAATCTGGAACAGCTCAGCCCCTCCATCCAGCTCCAGCTGCTGCGCCAGCAAACGGGCGGCATCCTGCTCGGGAGTCAGGATACGGTCGATGGAAAAAGCCTCCAACACCGCCTTATGCACCTCATCGACAGCCCGGGCATAGATACGTTTCACCTTCAGCTTCTTCAGCAGCGATACAATGCGGACCGAGGCCCCGAAATTGTCACCTATCGCCACAATGGCCGCATCCACGCTTTTTAAAGGCAGCACGGAAAGAGCCGTCTCATCCGTAGCATCGAGCACAAACGACGCCGCCATGCAGTCTTTCACACTGTCCACATGCAGGCTGTTACCGTCCACTCCTGCCACCTCATGCCCCATGGCAGTCAGTTCCATCGCCAGCATACTGCCATAATGGCCCAAACCAATAATCAGATATTTCATACGTCAGTTGATGATAATGTTGTCACTCGGATATTTGTAATTTCGTTTTCTCTCCTGCCGTACCAGTCCGGTGAGCAAGGTAAACGCTCCCACACGTCCTACGTACATCAGCAAGATAACCAGCAGCTTGCCGGCATCGCCCAACGTGGGCGTCAGGTTCAGGCTGGAACCCACGGTACTCAATGCCGACACACATTCAAAGGTCACCGCCAGCAGTCCGGCCTGCGGCTCTAACATACTCAACGCAAAAATAGCTACGAAAGCCAGAAACAGATAGAGCATCATGGCCGCATTGGAACGCCGGATGGAGTCGTGGGACAGTTCCCTCCGCAAAATGGACACCCGCTCGGCACCACGTATCACTGCCCACAGGTTAATCAGCACCACGGCACACACATTCACCTTCACACCGCCAGCCGTAGACTGTGTGCCCCCTCCTATCACCATCAATACCACCATAAGGAGCAGGGTTTGCAAAGAAAGCGACGTGAGACTCACACTGGCAAAGCCCGCCGTACGCGGACAGGAAGAATTGAAGAAAGCATGTACCCACTTATCCAGCACCGGCATCCCGGCAAACGAATGGTTCCATTCCAAGGCTGCTATGACCAAGGTACCTCCCACCAGCAGAATACCCGTAGCCACCAGCACAATCTTAGTGTTCAGGTTATACAGATGCACTTTCTGACGGAACCTCCCGGCACGATGCGACACCCGCCATTTCAAGTAGCCCAGGTAGTAGGCTACGGTTTCATAGAGGTTGACCAATATCGGAAAACCGATTCCTCCCAACGCAATCAGAAGTCCCAGAGTGACATACAGCAGATTGTGTTCCTGCATAACCGCAGGATTACTCATCCCGCCGGGCAAGGTGGAAAAACCGGCATTACAGAAGGCCGATACCGAATGAAAAGCTGAGAAAAAGAGTTCTTCCCGCAAGTTCATCCCCAGCGTATCATGAATGCTGAACCAGATAACAGCCATCCCGACCCCTTCGATGGCCAGCGTAAATCCCAATATATATAATAAGGTAGATAAAAGGGAATTCAATGAATTGGAACTGATCATGTCGCCCACCATCAGCTGGTTGTAGAGCGAAGTGTTTCCCATGAAAAACATGGCGAAAAAGCTGGTCAGCGTCATCACGCCCAGACCGCCGATTTGAATCAGCAGAATAATCAGCACCTGCCCCTCCAGCGTAAAGGTGGAAGGCACATCCACGGTGACCAGTCCCGTCACGCAGGTGGCACTGGTGGCTGTGAACAAGGCATCAATGAAGGATATTCCCTGATAAGTGGCACGGGGCAGCATCAGCAGACCTGTTCCCACCAGAATGAAGACCAGAAAACTGCCGGCCAGAATCAACGACGGATTAGTGCGCTTGCCCAGCAACCGGACCAGAATACCCGAGAGCTGCGAGAACGAAAGCAACAGCAACACCGCTCCTTTATAATAAGTGTGGTGAAAGAAAATCCACACCCAATATACACCCGTCGTCTCTTCCGGCTTCTTGAAAATGACAGGCAACAACGTAAGATAAAGCAGTATGGTAAGCATCCATGTCCACGGAGTAAACTTAAACGGGGAGTTCTCCTGACGAAAGAGAATCTGCAAAGTGGTAGTCAGCAGAAAAATCACCCAGACTGCATGATACACCGCATGCACCACCGTCTGTTCTCCCGCCGAAATCCGGAATCCATATTCGTACACGATAGTGAGCAGGAAAATCACTCCACACAGGAAATTCACCCCCATTACCCAGTTGAGTAACCGGTTGATGCGGGGCACCAGCAGTTTCTTATTATATAAAAAAAGTCGTTCCCAATAATCCATACCTATAGTGAATGAATATATTTACAAATGTATGGAAAATCTACATAACATAATCCTAATCTAAGAATTAATATCCTTATCCGATTATACAATTCTTCGAAACCTGTGAGGTACCTTGGATATTAATTTCATCGGGTATTGTTAAGTTCTCTATGAAAGCTCTGTTGGAATCAAAGCAAAGGATTTTTTACCCTGCCGACTCAATCATGATTCTATCCGCCTTTTCATCCACCCAGAATACAGTCATATCATTTATCAGATTATACACTTACCAGTTTGAGTAAACAACTTCTTCCGCCCTATTTATACAGAAGACAGTGATTATTCCCAAACCGATGTATGTATTGCCATAGCCAACGCTTTGGCACGCAACACCAATCACAGCTGTATATCATAGACTATAACCGCAAGAAGTGCAACAGAAAGGCTATGCCTTTTATTTTGAGGTTGTTCCGTCTGACGAGATAAACCGTAATATGGAAATCAACGAAGCCGGATTCCGATTCTACTATGACCAGCCGGTAGAAAAAGACTTGCCTTGTCCATCGAGTATAACTTTCATATCCACATACCGTGAAAAAGAGATTCTCCAGCTCTCCGTCAAGGGATTATCGAACACGGAGGTTGGAGAAACTCTCTTTATTGCCCCCAATACCGTCAAGTTTCACAAGAAAAAACTATTCGAGAAGCTACACGCAGAAAATATCACTGAGACCGTGGACATTAAAGCCAATCTGAGGCTGATTTAGAATAATTATTTCTTTTCCACGATTTTACAGTTCTTTGGTTTCGATACGTAGCTGACACTTAACTACTTATACTCTAAACCTCCTCCTACTTATCTCCCATATTAAAACTTCTCATGATAAGCCGTATCTGCCGCAAGATTTTCATTACCCAATAATTTCAAATCATCGCTGCTTATATTCATATTTTTCATAAAACGATCCAGTAGTTTTTCTGCAAAATCAATACTAACCTCATACGATTTTGAATACATTTTATATTCTACCATAAGATTCAAATTTTCTTTTCTTGAAAATAAGACCTTAACAGCTTCGGTATGGTTGTCCATACCCCAAATAAAATCATCCTGAGTTACATTCCTATATATTTGCCTTTTTATTCTGTTCATTTCGGATGACATCCAATTAATCATACGTTTACCAGCAAATATATCGCCAATAGCGCTTATGTCTGAAATATTTTCCATTGAGTTCCATACTTCAATATTACTATTAAGCATGTTGTCCGCAGATTCGTCAGCAGCATAAAGATCAAAACTCATCAGATTATTATAGCATTCGCTTACAAGATTTTCTGGTACATATTCAATACTGTCCGGATAATAATCCAACACTTCGGTAAATATCGAATCTATATACAGACATTTTTTACTCTGTGTTTTAGAGGATGCTATAAATTGTTTAATATTTGACAAGCTCAGCAACTGTATCCTATGTTCCATTTCTTTATTACTTTTCTTCTCAAGATAACCGGATATCCAAAATGTTATTCCTATACCCAATAATGTACCTATAAAACAACTGGTGAAACTGTCCCACCAAGCTCTGTTCACCAAATAAATCTTTTCAATTATTTTTCTCATAAGTTTTTTTGCAAAATTAGTATTTATCATCTAAAAAACAGAGATATAAGGAAAGGAATTCCTTCACAAAAGTGACGAGTTGGATAGCCACCAATATCATTTGGTTGAAAGCCATATATGGGTACAAAAAGAATGCTGCTACCATACCTACAAAAGCCCACTTTTTCCAAAAAAGAACGAAAAAAGGAAATATCACCAATAGTGCATAAATAATCACATTCTCTATTGAACCCATACCTTCACTATATGAAGCATAACTAGTCAACAAGGAAAATGAATTATCTAATATCACCATCCATAACAAAATTTGCTCCACACAAACAACACATATAAGAAAAAAGCAAAATGAGTTGTTTATTATCATTTATTTCCATATTTTTGGCAAAACCTTAAAAAAAGTAAGCAATTATGAGTAACAGACAGAAAAGATTCATCTTGCCTGAAGATGAAATACCAAAATATTGGTATAACATTCAAGCCGACATGGTCAACAAACCCATGCCGCCGCTGAACCCGGCCACCAAAGAACCTTTGAAACCGGAAGACCTTTATCCTATTTTCGCCAAAGAACTCTGCCATCAGGAACTGAACCAGACAGACACTTGGATTGAGATTCCGGAAGAGGTGAGAGAGATGTATAAATACTATCGCAGTACCCCGCTGGTACGTGCCTACGGACTGGAAAAGGCACTGGGAACACCTGCCCACATCTATTTCAAGAACGAAAGCGTCAGCCCCATCGGTTCGCACAAGCTGAACTCGGCACTGGCGCAGGCCTACTACTGCAAAAAGGAAGGGGTGACAAACATTACGACCGAAACGGGAGCAGGACAATGGGGAGCTGCCCTGGCATACGCCGCCAAGGTGTTCGGACTGGAAGCCGCCGTTTATCAGGTAAAAATCAGCTACGAACAGAAACCGTACCGCCGCAGCATCATGCAGACCTTCGGGGCACAGGTCACTCCCTCCCCATCCATGTCTACCCGCGCCGGAAAAAATATCCTGACCAAATATCCGAACCATCAGGGCTCACTGGGTACCGCCATCTCGGAAGCCATCGAACTGGCACGTACCACTCCGAACTGTAAATATACCCTCGGATCGGTTTTGAGCCACGTCACCCTGCACCAGACGGTTATCGGACTGGAGGCGGAGAAACAGATGGCAATGGCCGGAGAATACCCCGACATCATTATCGGATGCTTCGGAGGAGGTTCCAACTTTGGAGGCATCAGCTTCCCGTTCATGCGCCACACCATCCTGGAAGGAAAGAAAACACGTTATATTGCCGCCGAACCGGCTTCCTGCCCGAAGCTGACACGCGGAAAATTTGAATATGACTTCGGCGACGAGGCCGGCTATACACCGCTGTTGCCGATGTTCACCCTGGGACACAACTTCACTCCGGCCAACATTCACGCCGGAGGTCTCCGCTACCACGGGGCAGGTGTCATCGTTTCCCAGCTGATGAAAGACCACCTGATGGAAGCGGTCGACATCGAACAGCTCGACACCTTCAAGGCCGGATGTCTGTTTGCACGTGCCGAAGGTATCATTCCGGCTCCGGAATCTTGCCATGCCATTGCAGCCGCCATTCAGGAGGCTGAAAAATGCAAGAAAACTGGAGAGGAAAAGGTTATCCTCTTCAACCTGTCAGGTCACGGACTGATTGATATGAGTGCTTACGACCAGTATCTGTCGGGTAACCTGACCAACTATTCCCTGACGGAAGAAGATATTGAAAAGAGTCTGGAAGATGTGCCGCAAGTGGATTTGAAGTAAACTTTCAGCGTCTGAAAAAACGCACTTGCGTTTGGAAGAAAACACAAGGACGTTTTACTTAAAACGCAAATACATTTCAATCAAAACGCAAGTGCGTTTCATGGTAAACGCACTTGCGTTTTTTTCACACGGATAAACACTTGAAAATGAATAAAAAAGAGCGGTGCCGGAAAAGCGAAAATCTCTTCCGGCACCGCCCTTTGATTTCGGTCTCAATATAAATCCTACAGAAGACGATTGGTAGCCGTATCCGGGAACACCACGGTCGGCTTGAAAGTTTTAGCCTCCTCAAAGTCCATCAGGGCATACGACATGATAATCACCACATCCCCCACTTGCACCTTGCGGGCTGCCGCTCCATTCAGGCAGATGCATCCGGAGCCACGTTCTCCTTTAATGATGTAGGTTTCAAAACGTTCTCCGTTGTTGTTGTCCACAATCTGCACTTTTTCGCCGGCAATCAGGTTGGCCGCATCCATCAAATCTTCATCAATCGTAATGCTGCCCATATAGTTCAGGTTCGCTTCTGTCACCGTTACGCAATGAAGCTTCGATTTCAACACTTCAATCATCATCATCCGTTATCCTTTATATTTAATGTTATCAATCAGACGTACATCACCGCAATACACTGTAATGCAACCTACAATGTAATTGCTTTCGTCCCAAGCATTTACCGGCTGCAAAGTGTTTCCGTCCACAATTTCGAAATACTCCAGTTCCAATCCCGGCGCCCGGCGGATACATTGTTCCACATACTCTTTCGTTTCGCGCAACACACGGGATTTTCCGAAATCCACGCTGGCAAACAACGCTCTGGAAATCTGTACCGCTTCCTTACGCTGCTCCGGAGTGAGCCGTGCATTGCGGCTGCTCAAGGCCAGACCGTCTTCTTCACGTACAATCGGACAGCCTACAATCTGGATGTCGAAAGGATACTTACGCACCATCTCACGGATAATGGCCAGCTGCTGGAAGTCTTTCTCGCCGAAGTAAGCCCGGTCAGGCTCTACAATCAAGAAAAGCTTGCTCACAATCTGACATACTCCATTGAAATGGCCCGGACGGTATTTTCCTTCCATCACCGTATCAAGCGGTGCATAACTGAACTGGCGAGTATCCGGCTCCGGATAGATTTCTTCTACGGAAGGAGCAAACACCAGCGTAGCTCCACATTTCTCCAGCAACGTGCAATCCGCTTCCAAGGTACGCGGATATTTCAAAAGGTCATTCTGGTCGTTAAACTGGGTAGGGTTCACAAAATCGCTGACTACCACTACTTCATTTTCAGACACGGCACGTTTCACCAATGAAGCGTGTCCCGCATGCAAAGCTCCCATCGTCGGAACCAGCCCGATTGTCTTTCCCTCCTTGCGGAAAGCATCCAGTTCGGCGCGAAGCTCACTGATTGTTCGAATTAACTTCATCTTATTCCTGTTTTTAATCATAAATTCAGAAAACGGCTGCAAAGTAACTATTTATTTGCCATAAAAAGAAACAGAAAAGAAAAATTCTTTCTGTATTTACAGAATTTATCCTGTCTGTAATGTAGGATAAACACTATTATAGCAACCTGTTTATCAACACATTAACATACTATAAGGATTTATAAACAGTCGCCGGTTCGCTTCATTGCCTTATTTTTTGTATCTTTGCAAACTGTTAAGAGCAACAATAATACAATGAGCGCGAAAAAAGTTTTATTCATTACACAAGAAATTACTCCTTACGTACCCGAAAGTAACCTGGCATTGATTGGCCAGAATTTACCGCAAGCCATACAAGACAAAGGCCGCGAAATCAGAACATTCATGCCTAAATGGGGCATCGTGAACGAACGCAGGAACCAGTTGCATGAAGTAATCCGTCTGTCTGGAATGAATTTAATTATCGACGATACGGATCATCCGCTGATTATCAAGGTGGCTTCTATTCAGGCTGCGCGCAGACAAGTGTACTTTATTGATAATGACGATTATTTCCAGCACCGCCAGATGACGTGTGACGAAAATGGGAATGATTACGAAGACAATGGTGAACGCGCCATTTTCTATGCACGTGGGGTATTGGAAACTGTAAAGAAATTACGCTGGTGTCCGGATGTGATTCATTGTCACGGCTGGATGAGCGCAATGGTTCCTCTTTATATCAAGAAGGCGTATTATGACGAACCTTCTTTCCGCGACTCAAAGGTAATTTATTCTCTTTATCAGGAGGGATTCAAATCGAACCTTGCTCCGAACTTCGCCGACCAGGTGCTCTTCAAGGAGGTGACCCCGGAGGATGTCAGCATGATGAAATCTCCAGCAAGCTATGAAGACCTTTGCAAGCTGGCCGTAGCCTACTCCGACGGAGTGATTCAAAACGATGAGACTGTCAACCAGAATGTTATCGACTATGCACGAAGCCTGAACATTCCGGTGCTTGAATACGCTTCAGGCGATGCCTACGCAGATGCATGTGATGCATTCTACGACAAGGTGTTCGATGGGGCCGAATAAATATGAACAGATAAAAAAGTACAAAAATGAGACTTAAGTTCTTGGCCGCAATCGGACTTGCAGCCACACTCTACAGTTGTGATGATACCACTACCGGTATCGGTGATTTCGTGGCAGACGCGGATGAAATTACGGCATCGGCTCAAACTTTCGAAGCGACCACAAAGACACTGAAATATACGGATTTGAATCCGAATGGTGTATTCTCCCGTACCAGCAATGCGTATTTAGGGAAATTCACAGACCCGGACTTCGGAACCTATACCACTGACTTCATTACACAAATCAACTGTACGGAAGGTTTTGAATTTCCAGAAACCATGCAGGATATCGTATCCACTACGCTGGAACTGTCTTATTCCAGTTTCTTCGGCGATTCATTGGCACCGATGCGTGTAAGGGTGGATATGTTAAACCGAGAAATCGACGATGATGGAGAAGACTTAAGTTTATATTATACTTCTTATAATCCGGAAAACTTCTACAATAAAAATGAAGAAGCCTTGGCCGAACAGGATTACGCCGTGCGCGACAATTCATGGAGCGAAGAGGAAATTGATTCCATCAAAAAAGCCAATGGATACTATCCTCCTTTGGTCATTGATTTGGATAAAGCCAGAAAAGCGAAAGGGGAAGAAACTTTCAGCGCATTCCTGAAAAGGAAATACAATGAAGACAAAAAGAACTTTAAAGACTCATACTCCTTCATCCACAACGTATTGCCGGGATTTTATGTACACAACACAAGTGGAGAAGGTTCGATTTTGTATATCGGAGCCATCTGGCTGCGCATGAAAGTGAGTTACCTGATAGAAAGTTCATCGGGTAAGGTGGATTCCTTAGTTTACACTTCCATCCCGTTTGCCGCAACAAATGAGGTATATATGTCCACACGTTTAAGTAACTCTGGAGACAATTTGGAAAAACTGGCTGCGGAAACGCACAACACATATCTGAAAACGCCTGCCGGCCTTTGCACGGAAGTGAAGCTCCCGCTGAAAGAAATGTATGAAGCCCTTGGCAATGATACACTGAACTCTGTATCTATGTCATTTACTAAGTACAAAAATGTCAGCGAAAACTCGGCAAGCAGTCCTTACAAGATGGGAACACCACAGAATTTGCTGCTCATCCGAAAAAGTGAAGTAAAAGACTTCTTTGAACAGAAGCAAAATTATGACAGCAAGACGTCTTTCCTCGGCACTTACAACAGTACGACGAACTCTTATTCATTCTCACAGGTAAACCGTCTGATCAGTCAGATATTCAGCGACATGAGAACCAAAAAGGAAC
This sequence comes from Bacteroides mediterraneensis, assembly GCF_025993685.1. Classification (NCBI taxonomy): domain Bacteria; kingdom Pseudomonadati; phylum Bacteroidota; class Bacteroidia; order Bacteroidales; family Bacteroidaceae; genus Bacteroides; species Bacteroides mediterraneensis. The sequence continues at coordinate 2,621,497 of NZ_DAJPEN010000001.1, forward strand.
CTGCTGAAGGATGGGATGAATACAATACAATGGTATTGATTCCTGTAAAGAAAGAAACAGACTCACAGCAGAATACAATTGGACTTTCACACGATTTGGAAGTAAATTCAGCTAAACTGGTAGGTGGGGAAGACGGTGAGAAGATAAAAATGGAAGTCATCTACACTAAACCTAAATTCAATAAATAAACAGCTGTTAGGAAGCGGATATCATAAAAAAATCCTGGAATCGATTGATTCCAGGATTTTTTTATTCCGATAATTCATCGGATTTATGCTTTCTTTGAAGTGGTTTTCTTAGCCGTGGAAGAAGCAGCTTTCTTGGCCGGAGCCTTCTTTGCCGGAGCTTTTTCCACTTTCTGCTCCTTCTCTTTCAGCTGTGCCTGCAAATGTTTCACCTCATCATTCAACTGCACCAGCTCTTCCTCCTGGTTACGTATAGTAGTCAACAAAGAATTCAATTCCTCGTCTTCCATATCTACCGGATACAAGGCATTGACACGTCCGATAAAGTCGCCCAAGATATTCATGTAATTGGTGAACGCATCATACGGAGAATCATAAATTCCACGATCCAAAGCCACTCCCATCTGTTTAGTGGTCATGAAACGGAAATTATTGCTTGCCTGCAGGTAATCCCAGTCTTGTTTGATTCGGCGGTCTGAGCACAAGTGTACACGTTCTGCCACGCTGTAAAGCTTATCAAACGCTTCACGCTGCATCACGTTACCCAACCATGGACTGATATCACGCTCTTCGTCTACCCATGACATCGGATAAGGCACATCAATCATATCTACCGATTTCAGCTTGGTCACAATTTCTGAAGGAGTAGAGAACGTAATTCCTTTCTGACGGGCACATTCAGGCAGCGCTTTCAGGAATTCCAGAATATTGGAAGACAACGGCTGGAAAATACCCAATGCAGAGAGTTCCATAAAGATATTGATGACCTGTTCGTTTTCAGGCAAAGAAGCAATCCAACCAATGTATTTATCGGCAAACAGCGGATATTCACTCCATTCACTGTTAGAGAAACGCAAGCTGATATCGTCCGACAACTTAAAGTCACGAAGCAATAATTTCAGATTCGGATTTTCGGCACAATGATACAAGTAGTGAGGACTCTTCCAGCCCAATACATGTTTCGCACCTTCAGCCAACATTCCTTTGAAGCCCATATCGGCTACAATGCCTCCAATTTCGTTATCGTAAATCAAACTGGAATTGCGGAATACCTTAGGTTCCTGACCGAAATAATCTTTAATCTTCACACGCATACGTTCTACTTCTTCCCGGAAGCAGGTTTCATTCTTCAAAGAAGACAAGCCGTGTGAATAAGGCTCGCAAAGGAACTCGCAGCAACCTGTCGCATTCAGCTCATGCAACAGTTCTATGACTGCAGGCGCATGAATCTCCAGCTGCTCCAAAGCGACTCCTGAAATAGACAATGCGACCTTAAATGCTCCGTTTGACGATTTTGCCATCTCAATCAGGGTCTTCAAAGCGGGAATATAAGAGCGTTCAGCCACCTCATTCATACCCTGCTCATTGGCATAATCATCGTAATAATAATGTTCCGAACCGATTTCAAAGAAACGATAACGTTTCAAATGAATAATCTGGTGTATTTCAAAGTAAAGACAAATTGTTTTCATATCGTATTGCTGTTTTTATTTTCCATAATTTTTTAAGACTTGCTCATAAAGTCCACGAATCTTCACGCCGACCTTCTCCCATACAATACCATCCACCTCTTTCTTTCCTTCATCGCGGAGATATTCATACAATGAATCATTGGTACAAATGGAATGAATAGCATCTGCCATGGCATGTATATCCCAATAATCGGTCTTTATACACTTGGAAAGGATTTCCGCACAACCAGACTGTTTGGAAATAATCGTCGGTACGCAACACTGCATGGCTTCCAACGGAGAAATACCAAACGGCTCGGATACCGAAGGCATGATATATACATCGCTCAACTTCAAAACCTCATACACTTGTTTCCCTTTCATGAATCCTGGGAAATGGAACCGGTCGGCAATACCTCTTTCCGCCGCCAGGCGAATCATGGCGTTCATCATGTCACCGCTTCCGGCCATCACAAACCGAACGTTACGAGCACGCTTCAATACCATAGCCGCAGCTTCCACGAAATACTCCGGCCCTTTCTGCATGGTGATACGTCCGAGGAAGGTCACAATCTTTTCTTTCGGATTCTTCTTCACCTGAATATCCTGAATCTCCTTGGAAAGCGGAGACACAGCATTGTGTACGGTAAAGACCTTGCGAGGATCCTGATAATACTTATTAATTACAGTCTGACGGGTAAGCTCGCTCACACACATAATGCAGTCTGCATGGTCCATACCGTTCTTCTCGATGGAATAAACCGTCGGATTGACATTGCCTCTACTGCGGTCAAAGTCTGTGGCATGCACGTGGATAACCAACGGCTTGCCGGATACCTGTTTCGCATGGATACCTGCGGGATAAGTCAGCCAGTCGTGTGAATGAATAATATCAAACTGCTGCTGACGGGCCACTACCCCTGCTACGATGGAATAATTGTTGATTTCTTCATGCAGATTGTCCGGGTAGCGACCAGAGAACTCCAGACACCCCAAATCATTGGTATGCATATAATTGAAGTCCGCATAGATATGATCACGCAAATCATAATATAGCTGCGGATCCATATAGCTTCCCACTCTGTCTTTTACATAATCCCACTGTACGTCACGCCACACAATGGGCACACTGTTCATGCCTATGATACGCAAAAAACTCTGGTCTTCATCGCCCCAAGGCTTCGGAATACAGAAAGTGATTTCCATATCCTGCTGCTGGGCAAGCCCATGAGTCAGTCCATAACTGGCTGTACCTAATCCTCCTAAGATGTGAGGAGGAAATTCCCAACCAAACATCAAAACTTTCATATAAACTCCTCCTCTTATTGATTGTTATATTTCTCCAACAAATTCAATGTACGTAAAATCTCGGCTACATTCATCGCAAACGAAATGGCACCTCTTCCCTGGAAAGGCGGATTGCCATCAAACAGTTCCGGAATGGAACCTATGCAATGACAGGTCATCTGGTCCTCGTAACTGATCAGCTGACGCTCTGCAAAGGAAATCGCACTCCGCTTGTAGATACGCAAATAAGCCTCCAGGTAGAAACCTTCCAACCACGGCCATGCCGTACCCTGATGATATGCATAGTCTCGCTGAAGCTGAGGACCTACATAATTCGGATTGTAACCGCCACTCTTCGGACTTAAAGAACGGATTCCTTTCGGTGTCAGCAATTCTTTAGTCACAATGTCAATCACACCTTTCTTTTGTTTGGAATCAAGCGGAGAATAATCAAATGCAGCAGTGAAAATCATATTCGGGCGTACGCTCCAATCCATCATATCCCCATCTACATAATCCAGCAAATAGCCATACTCGTTCAGGAAGGTATGAATGAAAGAGGGAGCTGCCTTTTCCGAGAACTGACGTAAATAAGCAGCAAAGCCCTCGTCTCCAGCCAGCAAATCAGCTACGAAACAAAGGGCATTGTACCATAACGCATTAAATTCTACTATATATCCCGTTCGTGCTACCACCGGACGTCCATTGACCGTAGAGTTCATCCATGTCACTGCTTTATCTTTTCCATTGGTATAAACCAGGCCATTATCATGTACTGCCAGATTAGGATGTTTGTTACCGGCCAAATACTCCATCACGTCTTTCAACAGTTTTCCGTATTTCACCCTTGCTTCATCCCACGACACCATCTTGGCATACTGCTGTATGGTCCATACCATCCACAGAAACACATCCGGATGTTCGATTTCGGTTACTTTGAGATGGCTTTCTTTTCCTTCCATAAACGCATAAACAGCTTTTATGGCAGTTTCCATAATCATTTCAAACTTACCGACTTCTCCAATAGAAAGAGTCAATCCCGGCAAAGAAATAAACATGTCGCGTGCACGACATTTGAACCATGGATATCCAGCCAAAATATAAGATTCCCCATCCTGCTTGTTCAAGAACTGGTGGGCGGAATTAATCAGACAGTTCTTAAAATTATTGCGTGGAGTACGCTGCTCCACTTCGGCTGCAAAGAGCGCATTTAAGGATTGGGTTTCTATCGGAGAAACACCACCAGAAAAAGTGACCGATTCCCCTTTCTTGATACTCACCTCGAAATAGCCTGGAACATACAAATCCTCATTAAAGTCATATCCACGTTCACGTTCCTTAGGATATTCAATGCCTCTGTACCAGTCAGGATGGAAACAGAACTCATTCTCTTTGCTCAGCTGCATGTAGAGTTCGGGATATCCCGGATACATGCATGTCTTGATTCCATTTTCCACCATGTCATAATGACGGCTGGCCTGTGCATTCTCATGAGTGTACTGACGCACGCTGCGGAATGCCAGATAAGGACGAAGACGAAGAGTCGTTTCCGAATGTGCATCCACCAACGTGTAGCGAATTAAAATGCGGTTTTCATGATGCACGAAAACTTTCTCTTTCTTCAGCACGACTCCCCCGACCCGATAAACCGTAGTCGGCACTTTCTCACACTCAAACTCCCGGATGTACTTATGTCCTCTCGGACTAAAATTGTCACCTCCATACTTGTGAAGACCTAGATTGAATTCTGCGCCATGCTGAATGACGGTTTCATCCAAAGAAGAAAGCAACACATGGTTTTCATCATCCAACTCCGGCACAGGTATTACCAGCAAGCCATGATACTTGCGGGTATTACAATCCACGATAGTCGAACAATGATAAGCCCCCGAGCGATTTGTACGAAGAATTTCTCTAGTCAGAGTTTCTTCCAGATTTGTCATTATAGTCTTATCAAATCGTAAATAACTCATAGTTGTATATTAAGGTTATAAATTAATATTCGTTCTAAAAAGATGTTATTTTATTTCCCCTCAAAATTAATGATTAAAAACTAATAGCAAAACCAAAATCCTTTTTTTTTACCTTCCTACGTTGTTTTTTCTACAAAAAACGATATTTCTCCTCAAATGAAGTCCGTAAAATGTCATTACCTATCAGAATGTCCGGCTTCAAAAATAAGATATAAAAAAATCGCCTGACGGCCCTCCTCAATTTATTCAAAAAAGAGGTTCGTCAGACGATTTATTTAGAAACCTATACGAATCAGTTTTTACAATCAGTCAATCATATCAAAGCCGCAATAGGGAACCAACGCCTTTGGAATACGGATACCTTCCGGAGTCTGATTGTTTTCAAGCAAAGCAGCCACAATACGCGGCAAAGCCAATGCCGAACCATTCAACGTATGGCACAACTCTGCCTTCTTTTCAGCATTACGGTAACGACATTTCAAACGGTTGGCCTGATAGGTATCGAAATTAGAAACAGAGCTAACTTCCAACCAACGTTTCTGAGCTTCGGAATACACCTCAAAGTCGAAACAAAGGGCTGCAGTGAAACTCATGTCACCTCCACAAAGACGAAGAATACGGTAAGGAAGCTCCAGTTTCTTCAGCAAGCCTTCTACATGATCCAACATTTCTTGGTGAGACTGCTTGGAATGTTCCGGTTTATCGATGCGTACCAACTCAATTTTAGAGAATTCATGCAGACGGTTCAGCCCACGTACGTCTTTACCATAAGAACCAGCTTCACGACGGAAACACTGCGTATAGGCACAATTCTTAATCGGCAACTGCTTTTCATCCAAAATCACATCACGATAGATATTAGTCACCGGAACCTCAGCAGTAGGAATCAAGTACAAATCATCCATCTCACAGTGATACATCTGTGCTTCCTTGTCGGGCAACTGTCCTGTGCCATAACCAGAAGCGGCATTTACCACTGTAGGAGGCATAATTTCTTCATAGCCAGCAGCACGGGCCTCATCCAGAAAGAAATTGATCAGCGCACGCTGCAAACGAGCACCTTTTCCTTTATATACAGGAAAACCGGCTCCCGTAATCTTCACACCCAGGTCAAAATCAATCAAGTCATATTTCTTGGCCAGTTCCCAGTGAGGCAGTGCGTTCTTCGGAAGTTCAGTTTCCATTCCTCCCATTTTTTCTACCACATTATCTTCTGCGCCAAAACCTTCCGGCACACATTCGTACGGCACATTCGGAATTGTGTAAAGCAAATTCTGCATATCCTCGGCTGCCTTATCCATTTCTGCCTGCAAGCTCTTGCTGGCTTCCTTGATTTCTGCCACACGCGCCTTGGCTGCTTCTGCTTCTTCTTTCTTGCCCTCTTTCATCAAAGCCCCAATCGTCTTTGAGGTAGAATTCACTTCTGAAAGGTTTTTATCTAATTGATTCTGTGCACTCCGTCTTTTATCGTTCAGTTCAAACACTTTGGCAATTGTTTCCTTTGCATTGGCAAAATGCTTTTTTTCCAATCCACGAATCACCTTGTCGGTATCTTCTGTAATTTGTTTAATGGTAAGCATATCTTTTTACTTTTTAGTATAATCCTCACTGTTTCGTGCTGCAAAGATATAGTTTTTTATTGGAATACGTAAACAGATGTCACGTATAAAATCAGTTCCCTTTAGAAAACAGGAAGCGTGTAAACCAAACCTAACGAAATTCGCTGCTGGTTGTAACTCTCGGCTCCCCAACGAGTGGCTCTTTCCGTCAGGTGTACATTCTTATACAGAAGATGCAGATAACACAACAGTTCGCTGTTCTTCAGAGGATAATACTCGGCACAAAGCTGGGCATTCCAAACCCTACGGTAAGTCCCGGCTGAGATATTACCGGATGATTTAAATACATTTCCCTGCTCATAGACTCCCTTGACATAGAGATTCCAGTGAGAAGCTACCCGATAATCCAGATTGAAAATGGTCGTAAAGTAATCCACATCCGACAAAGTCTGCCCCACCCCATCCTGTACGGTCACTCCACTAATCAATCCTTTCGAATCAATTCCTTCACGAGAATACATGAAATCAACGTACCCCAAGAAAGGCTTTTTGTCCCACACATTACCACAGGTAAAATAAAAGACATTTTTATTTTTGGCCAGCTGCCCATACGACAACGAATAACGGAGTTGCATAGCATGATCCACGAAATATCCGTCCCAGTTGACAGTAGCCAGCAAAGGAATCTTGGTGGCCTCTACATCTTCCGGCAGTCCATACATGAACTGGTCGTTACTGTCTCCATTCCGGTTGTTTGTCAACTGAAAATTGAATTCATGGCTGTCGTTCATTTTATAAGCCACATTCACCCCCGCCTGATAACAAGGTATCGTATTATTAAAATCGGAATAATGCCGCACTTTAATGGCATTCACCCAGCATTCATAGCCACTGAACTGTACAGGCTGCTTTCCTGCGGTCAACTTCCATTTATCATTCAACTGCCAACCGACCATAGCCAGTTCCACCGACCCGGAAAGATTGTCCAAAGGAATGTTAGGCGTCGTGTACTGATTCAGGGACTGCCGGAAATGATATGTAAATTTCTCATGGAATCCCCCCAGCACCTCCAAACGGATACGATGCACCTTAAAAGCCGCTTCATCCAGTTTCCCATTCTGAAAAGATGCATCCACCGCCGAGCAGAACTGAATGTTCATATCTGCCCAATCCACCTTTCGCTGACCTCCGGTCAACCGTTCCAACAACGACTCTTCCCCAGAGGATATCATCGGCTCACTTTGTGCGGCTGCCATTGTCACTCCTCCCAGCCAAAGACATAAGATGATACCGCTCCGTTTCATATATTTTTTTACCATGTTCCCGAACCGCCACATAAAGATTACAGACTTTGGCGAATTCGAACCAGTTTCACAAGCAAGTCTTCCAGCAAATCCAACTTCAGCATGTTGGCTCCATCACTTTTTGCCTTCGAAGGATCCTCATGCGTCTCCATAAACAAGCCATCCACTCCGACAGCTACTCCTGCTTTTGCCATTGTTTCGATGAGCTGCGGCATCCCTCCGGTAACCCCAGAAGTCTGGTTAGGCTGTTGCAAAGAATGTGTCACATCCAGAATAACCGGATGTCCGAACAATTGCATTTCAGGAATACCTCTATAGTCCACAATCAAATCCTGATACCCAAACGTAGTTCCACGTTCTGTCAACATCACCTGGTTGTTTCCTGCCTCTACCACCTTATCTGCCGCAAACCGCATGGCAGCCGGTGAAAGAAACTGCCCCTTCTTGATATTGACTATCTTTCCCGTACGGGCAGCCGCTACCAGCAAATCGGTCTGTCGGCAAAGAAAAGCAGGAATCTGCAAAACATCCACATATTCGGCAGCCATTTCCGCCTCCGGTGCCGTATGGATATCTGTCACTACAGGCACGTCGAACGTATTCCGCACTTTTGCCAGAATCTTCAGAGCCTTTTCATCTCCAATGCCCGTAAAAGAATCCAGACGTGACCGGTTCGCTTTCCGGTAGGACCCTTTGAAAACATAAGGAATATGCAACTTATCCGTAATCTTCACAACCCGTTCCGCAATACGAAGAGCCATATCCTCTCCTTCTATCACACACGGTCCTGCCAGCAGGAAAAACATATCTTCTCGCTTTAAATCAGAAATATTCTTTATCATATATCAATTAGGTATTATCAAAGTTATAGCTTCTGGAGCAATCGTTATCTCAATAGGGAAATGGCGGTCCAGCCAAAGACGCCCGTCCAGACTGACTTCCGCATTCTGGGCCCGCAACACTTTTACACAACGCGTACGATAAGGCTTTACAATCTTATGATTCAGCAACCTGCCTTGTTGCAACATCCACAAACCGGAAATCAACTCACGAAGTTCCGGACGATATACGATTGAAACATCAAGCCACCCGTTATAAGGGACTGCACTGGGAGTAAGGCCATACCCGTAGGCACTTCCTACCGCCACCGCCATAATACGCCCCCGGATATGCTCATCGTTCACTTTCAGATGCATTCGGTATAATTTCCGCTCGAAGGCCACCAAGAACAAAGAAGCCAGATAAGAAATCAATGGAATTCCCCAGAATCTACGGGTTTCATTCGTAATCCGTACAATTCGGGCTCCCAATCCCATATAAACCGCATTCAAGAAATAACGGGTCTGGTGCTGCTCCCCATCAAAATAACAAAAGACTCCAATGTCGATTTTCCGCAAGCGACGGTTAATCAAGACATCTACTGCCATTTTATAATCGTCCGAACTCAATCCCCAATATTTGGCAAAATCATTTCCGATTCCATTCGGAATGATTCCCAATGCAATTTTCTGTTTGTCTTCCACCTCGGAATTCATAATTCCATTCAACGCATCATTCATGGCTCCGTCACCTCCTACCACCACAATGGTAAGATATCCGTTATTCGCCATCGTTTTTGCCAGACGTTCCACAGACCCAAATCCTTCCGACTGCACATAGTCATACTTCACCTTACACTCGTCCATGTAAGCACGAATATTCCGCCAGCGCTTCTGGGCTTTGCGACTTCCGGCCTTCGGGTTATATATCACCCCCCATCTGTCTGGTTCTACTGCCATATCCGTTTAATTTATCAAGTCCATAATTCGTTTTACATTCTCCTCGGTCGAAGACTCCGCATTGATCCAATGAATGTGGAATCCTCTTCTTTCCATACCTCTGAACCATGTCATCTGCCGCTTCGCAAACTGATGTATGGCTATTTCAAGCTGAGTGAACATCTCTTCATACGAAAGCTTTCCAATCACATACAAGGTAAGATATTTATACTCCAATCCATAATAAATCAAATCATCCGGATGAATACCCTCAGCCAACAAGGATTTTACCTCATCCACCATACCTTCCTCCAAACGCTTCTTCAACCGCCGGGTAATTTTTTCTCTCCGCAATTCGCGGTTAATATCCACTCCGACAATCAAACTGTTTATTTCCGGGAAGGAACGCGCATTCACATCCTGCTTTAAATAGTATTCTTCTATTTCAATGGCACGGACAGCCCGCTTCACGGTATCCACATCTGTAGAATTATGCAATTTCTTGTAATGTCCCAATATTTCGGTCAATTCCGGCAAAGATTTGGAAGCCAAACGCTCTCGCAACTCCTTATTTTCCGGCACGGGAAGAAGGCGATATCCTTTCAAGATAGATTCCAGATACATACCTGTTCCTCCGCATAAAATCGGCATAAGCCCTCTGGATTTCATATCTTCATACGCCACTAAAAAATCCCTCTGGTATTCAAAGACATTGTATTTATATCCCGGCTCCACAATATCAATCAAATGATAAGGAATCCGATATCCGTCTACTATATAATCTGATAAGTCTTTCCCTGTACCCAAATCCATCCTACGATACACCTGCCGACTATCTCCGCTAATAATTTCCGTTTTCAAACGCGCTGCCAGTGCCGCAGCCAAAGAAGTCTTTCCGGAAGCCGTAGGACCAAGTATCGTAACCAAATCATAATTCATAAGAGCAAAATTGAGGAGTTCGGCAGCAAAGATAACCTTTTTCTGCACACCAAGCACGATAATGAGCAAAAAAAAGGCCACCAGGAAAATCCTGGCGGCCTTTGCTATATGGTTTTAAACTAATTAGCAGTTTACAGAAGCCATGTGAGCGATCAAATCCAATACTTTGTTAGAGTAACCGATTTCGTTGTCATACCAAGAAACAACCTTAACGAAAGTATCAGTCAAAGCGATACCAGCTTTAGCATCGAAGATAGAAGTGTGAGTGTCACCCAAGAAGTCAGAAGAAACGACTGCATCTTCAGTATAACCCAGGATACCCTTCAATTCGCCTTCAGAAGCTTCCTTCATAGCAGCGCAGATTTCAGCGTAAGTAGCCGGTTTAGCCAAGTTAACTGTCAAGTCAACTACAGATACATCCAAAGTCGGAACACGCATTGACATACCAGTCAGTTTACCGTTCAAAGCCGGGATAACTTTACCTACAGCTTTAGCAGCACCTGTTGAAGACGGGATGATGTTACCAGAAGCAGCACGACCACCTCTCCAGTCTTTCATAGAAGGACCGTCAACAGTTTTCTGAGTAGCAGTAGTAGAGTGAACTGTAGTCATCAAACCATCAGTGATACCCCATTTGTCGTTCAAAACCTTAGCGATCGGAGCCAAGCAGTTAGTAGTACAAGAAGCGTTAGAAACGAACTGAGTACCCTTAACGTAAGTCTTTTCGTTAACACCGCAAACGAACATCGGAGTGTCATCCTTAGAAGGAGCTGACATTACTACATATTTAGCACCTGCCTGAATGTGAGCCTGAGCTTTTTCTTTAGTCAGGAACAAACCAGTTGATTCAACAACGTATTCAGCGCCAACTGCATCCCATTTCAAATCAGCAGGATTCTTTTCAGCAGTTACACGGATTTCTTTACCGTTAACAATCAATTTGCTGTTTTCAACGTCAGCTTCGATAGTACCGTTGAATTTACCGTGCATAGTATCATATTTCAACATGTATGCCAAGTAATCAACTGGACACAAGTCGTTAATACCTACGATCTGAATATCGTTTCTGTTCTGAGCTGCACGGAATACGAAACGGCCGATACGACCGAAACCGTTAATACCTACTTTAATCATTTTGTTTAAAATTTAAAGGTTTTATAATTGCTTTATAAACACTCACTCTGTCTGTAACCAAAGAGAAGTATTAAAATGTCATTCCTTTCTCCCTGATTGCGATGCAAAAATAAGTATTTCTTTTGAAAGTCAATCAAGAAATAGGAGAAAATTTAATCAAAAACAATCAGCTTTTACACCTTATTTATATATAAGGCCTTTTTTTATTTCATTTTTACTTCTCAAAAACGTAATTTGCAATCTCAATATACCAAATTGACATTGTCAATCCACAACTTGTTTCCAGGTGAACCTACAAATGCCCCTCCCATACTGGATGTGAACTGAAGAATCAAGTGAGTAGGATGCTCATTTTCTTCCGCCCAACCAATCTCTTTTATCAGCTTGCTTTCTCCTTTGCTGTTACGGGCATAATATCCACCTGCTCCCAGCTGCATCAAATCTGCCACATAACGTTTGTCATGCGTGATATCACCATACATGATTTCATACGTAGCCCCATTGTGCCATCCCTGCGTCTGGTTATATTTTACGGCCACTGTTCCTACGCGTTTCGCGATGATATTCCCTTCTGCATCTTCCGTACGTTTCTGCAACAGACACACCATGATGGCACAGTCCTGCCCCGGGACAGTCGATTTCTTGCTGAATCCGGTCTGGCGAATACGATTCGGTTCTCCCGACATCTGCACTTTATAGTCGTAACGGACTGCCTTTGGACGGGATGTAAAAGGCAATCCGGAATTCAACGCCTTTTCCCCATCTTTAGTTCCGGTAATCGGTTCCTTCATATCTCCAAGGAACATCGAACCAGAAGCCAATACCGTAATATTGACCAAGCCAAGCACCTTCACACTTTCCACATGAGTTTCCAGACGGGCACAATATCCATCTCCCCGTTTCTCAGGATATACACTGGTATTCGTTTTCACAATACCCATCACCTTCGCCATTACGTTGGAATTGCCCCATGGAGAGCCTCCCTGATTCACATAAGCCACATTCCCATCAATTTCCTTTGTCGGTCCAAGCTCATACAACAGCTTTGTCTTTCCTCCAATGATTCCTGATTCATGAATCTTACGCGTCACCCATTGGTCCATATCACCATATTTAATGGGAACAACCTTTTCCTGTGCCTGCATGGCCAAAGGCATGCCCAGCAATACCATACCTATAATTCTATTCAGTTTCATACATAGTCTAAGTTTTCCGGCGGCAAATATAATAAAAAAAGCGACTGTTTTCATGCAGCCGCTTCCAATCCTGATATATGGGATAATAAATCTTATCTATGTCACATTTTAATACACCCGATACAACAGCCAAGAACCCTGGAAATCTTCACGATTAGGATATTTGGCCTTAAACGCGTCTCTTGCCCGGGCAGCCTCGTCTCTCGTATCAAATGATTCCACTACCACGCGGTACATATTACGTTCTGCGTTATACACCACTTTGGCATTATAACCGTCTCTGTCAAGCATGGACTTCAGACCATCTGCATTCGCCTTCACACCAAAACTACCGCAAACCACACTGTAAGCTTTCAGTCCGTCACCAGAAACAAGTTCCACTTTTTCCTCACGTACAGGAGCCGTAGAAACGACAGGTGCAGGCGCCGGAGCAGCCTCTACCGCAGGAGCCTCTGCCGGTGCTTCTGTAGCAGCCGATGCTTCAGCCAGTTCTTGCTGTTTAGCTTTTTCATAAGCTTTCTTGTAAGCACTTTCACTTGATTTACAAGAAGAGAAGGCCAATGCAGTGCACAATGCCATTCCCATTACAACTACTTTCTTCATGTTATCTATACAAATTAGATGAATATTCAGTTTAACATGTTGCAAAGGTAACAATATAAAATCTGCCTGACTATTAAAATCAGTTAATTATATACCTTATACCACATAGATATGCATTTTTCGATAAAAAAAGAACAACATATCAGGATTATTATTAGATTTGTAAAGTAATAACTTTTAAAAAGTAGATTTATGAAAGCATTAAGTATCGTAGCAGCATTCTTAGGTGGTGTAACATTAGGAGCTGCAGCAGGCATTTTGTTTGCTCCGGAAAAAGGCGAAGAAACCCGTAGAAAGATTGCAGAAGTTCTTCGCAAGAAAGGCATTCGGCTGAACCGTGCAGAAATGGAAGATTTGGTCGACCAGATAGCAGCAGAAGTAAAAGACGCTGAATAAATTTGTCGTAAGTATATAAAGCAGGCTTTTTCCATGGAAAAGTCTGCTTTATATTTTTTCATCTTAGAATAACTGCCTATGTTTGCAAACGATAGAAGCATCGACAACCTGGAAGCCCTTTTCAAGGAAGTCAAAAAATACGTAGAACTCCAAGGACAGTATATCAAGCTCGATTTAGTGGAAAAGCTAACCGTCCTCCTGTCCACCCTCATACTCATACTCATACTCATTATCCTCGGCATGATGGCGCTATTCTATTTCTCATTCATGCTGGTTTATGCCTTGGCCCCACTTGTAGGAAGCCTCATCGGGGGATATGCCATCATCGGGGGTGTTGTCCTCCTTTTGGCGGTTCTCATCTACCGCATGCGTAAACAATGGATATTCCAACCGATGGTACATTTTCTGGCCCGACTGTTCCTGGATGAATCTACCCCTAAAAAATAAGATATAATGGACGAGACAAAAACCCCTATCAATTATAGCGTGGAAATCATTTCCCAACTGAGAGCTCAAAAGAAGCAAGAGCTCAGAGACTCGAAGGAACGCATACAGCGCCTGACTGAAGACTTATTCGCTCCGCAACAAAGTAAAAACCAAATGGAGAATATCATGCAGCATGTCAATGCCGGAATCGCCGCTTACGACGGACTCCGGACCGGTATCATGATATTCCAACGTATCCACCGTTTTTTTAACCGAAAGAAAAGATAAAATCACTGATGAGAATTCCATTACTTATTGCTGCGCTTGCCACATGCAGTGTGGCCGGAGCTGCAGAAAATCCGTTATGGATGCGTTATTGCTCCATCTCTCCCGATGGCAGCACCATTGCATTCTGTTATAAAGGAGACATTTATACCGTGGCTTCCACAGGCGGGGAAGCCAGACAGTTAACCACCCACCAGGCTTATGACACCCATCCCATCTGGAGCCCGGATGGAAAACAGATAGCTTTCGCTTCTTCCCGTCAAGGCAGTATGGATATCTATCTTGTATCCAAAGACGGCGGAACTCCCCAAAGACTGACCACCCACTCCGGGAATGAATTGCCAGTTACTTTTACTGACGAGGGACACCTTCTGTTCAGGGCAAGCGTAATGCCGGATGCGGCAGACCTGTCCTTCCCCAGTTCACAGTTTCCGCAAGTGTATGAAGTCAGCACCCAAGGAGGACGCCCCGTCCTGTATTCCTCTTTCCCCATGGAGGACATCAGCGTAGGTAAAGACGGGACTATCCTGCTCTATCACGACCAGAAAGGCTACGAAGACCCTTGGCGCAAGCATCATACATCTTCCATTACGCGTGACATCTGGCTCAGCAAGGAAGACGGCAACCACCAGCGTACTTACCAAAAACTGACATCCTTCAACGGAGAAGACCGCAGTCCGGTATGGAGTGCCGACAACCAGTCATTTTACTACCTGAGCGAAAAAGACGGGTCTTTCAACGTGTTCAAACGAAACCTGGATGGAAGCAATGAGATTCAGCTGACCCATCACACCCAACATCCGGTCCGTTTCTTGTCTGCTTCACAAGACGGCCTTCTATGCTACGGCTACGACGGTGAAATCTATACCGTAAAAGAAGGACAATCTCCACAAAAGGTCAATATCCGTATCGTGACAGACCAGACAGAAACCGAACTGGCTCACCAGATAAGAACCTCTGGGGCTACGGAAATCGCTGTCTCTCCCAATGGAAAAGAAGTGGCTTTCGTGCTTCATGGAGATGTATTTGTCACTTCTACCGACTACAGAACCACCAAACAAATCACAGATACCCCCGAACAAGAGCGCAGCCTAGATTTTTCTCCAGACGGACGAAGCATCGTATATGCCTCCGAACGGAATGGTATCTGGCAAATCTATCAGTCTAGCCTTACCGAAAAGGAGGAAAAGTTATTCACTTATGCCACCGGCATCAAGGAAGAACGGCTTACGCAGACACAAGTTACCTCTTTCCAACCCCAATACAGCCCAGACGGGAAGAAAGTGGCCTTCCTTGAAAACCGTACGACTTTGCGCGTACTCAACTTGAAAGACAAATCCGTATGCACTGCCATGGACGGGAAATATGAGTATTCCTACAGCGACGGAGACCAGTGGTTCCAATGGAGTCCCGACAGCCGCTGGCTGCTCTGCGGCTATATCGGTACAGGTGGATGGAACAACAGCGACGTGGCATTGGTCAATGCTTCGGGCAACGGCGAAATCCATAACCTGACAGAAAGCGGATACAATGATTCCAACGCGAAATGGGTGCTGGACGGAAAAGCCATGATTTGGGAAAGTGACCGGGCCGGCTACAGAAGCCACGGAAGCTGGGGTGCCGAAAGTGATGTCTACATCATGTTCTTCGACCTGGATGCCTACGAGCGCTTCCGGCTGAGTAAGGAAGAGCTGGCACTCGTGGAAGAAAAAGAGAAAAAAGAAGAAGACAAGGACAAGCAGGACGACAAGAAAAAAGACAAAAAGAAAAATAAAGAGAAATCAGAAAAAGAGGAAGTCACCCCTCTCACTTTTGACCTGGAAAATTGCCGTGACCGAATAATCCGACTGACAGGAAATTCATCTTTCCTGGGTGATGCCGTACTTTCTCCCAAAGGTGACAAATTGTATTATCAGGCTTCCTTTGAAGATGGAGCCGACTTGTGGGTACACGACCTGAAGGAACAGAAGACTGAGCGTTTGCTCAAGGACATCGGATATGGTTCATTGATTTACAACAAAGAAAACAAACAGCTGTTCTTGTGCAGCAACGGAGCCATAAAGAAGATAGACACCGAAAAGAACAACATCCAGAATGTTGATTTTGAAGCTATATTCAACTATCGTCCTTACAAGGAACGGGAATATATTTTCAATCACGTATGGCAGCAAGTGCTCGACAAGTTCTATGTACCCGACCTGCACGGAACCGACTGGAAGTTCTACCGTGAAAGCTATGCCCGCTTCCTGCCATATATCAACAACAACTATGATTTCCAGGAAATGCTGAGCGAACTGCTGGGCGAGCTGAACGGTTCGCATACCGGTGCCCGGTATTATGCTCCGGGAGCCACCCTCTCCACTGCCTGTCTGGGAGCTTTCTTCGACAACACATACGACGGCGACGGTTTGAAAATACAGGAAATCATCGCCAAAGGTCCGTTTGCAGTCAAGAAAACCGATGTGACCACGGGATGCATCATCGAAAAGATTGACGGCCAACCGATACTGAAAAATGTGGATTATTTCCCGATGCTAGAAGGAAAAGCTGGAAAGAACGTACAACTCAGCATCTATAATCCAGCCAACGGAAAACGATTCCAGGTGAGCATCAAACCTATCAGTATGGGAGCCCAGAATGAGCTTCTTTACAAGCGCTGGGTGAAACGGAATGAAAAAATGGTAGAAAAACTTTCCGGAGGACGCATTGCATACGTACACGTGAAAGGCATGGACAGCCCAAGCTTCCGCACCGTGTACAGCGAATTGCTGAGCGACCGGAACCGTAACAAGGAAGCGGTCATCGTCGACACCCGTCATAATGGCGGAGGATGGCTTCACGACGACCTGGCCACTTTGCTGAGCGGCAAAGAATACCAACGTTTCGTGCCACGTGGACAATACATCGGCAGCGATCCGTTCAACAAATGGCTGAAGCCTTCTTGCGTCATGATTTGCGAAGACAATTACAGCAACGCACATGGTTTCCCATGGGTATATAAGGAACTGAAAATCGGAAAGCTGATTGGTGCTCCTGTGCCCGGCACCATGACTGCCGTATGGTGGGAACGTCAGATAGACCCAACTATCGTGTTCGGTATCCCGCAGGTAGGCTGCATGGATATGCGTGGCCAGTACATGGAAAACCATCTGCTGGAACCCGACATTACCGTATACAATACCCCCGAAAAATCATTGAAGGGCGAAGATGAGCAACTGGAAGCAGCCGTAAAAGAAATGCTTAAAGAAGCCGATGCGGCAAAGAATAAGAAATAAGATTCCAACTACCTGAAACAGACAGGCGGGGAAAGCTGATTCGTGTTCAACTTTCCCCGCCTGTCTGTTTCTGCCTCATTGTCTTTTCTCTTTCAGAAATCTTGGCGGATCACCTGGCAGCATCTATTCTCCTTTCACCACCAGTTCCTGATGCATCACTTCCTGGCGGTTATAGTTCCGCTGGTGTGTTTTCCAATATTCCTCCAGATTATCTGCCTCTTCTTTCGTCAGATGAATCACGGCTCCGTGCTTGGGAGAAGTATAATTGGTCGTCTTCATGACCCCTTCGTTAAAGTGTCCCAAATTCTTGAAATGCACGAAGTCGGAAGTCTCGGCAAATCCGAAATTATGAGGTGTAATACTGAATATGTCATACATCAACACCCATTTGTCCTCGCCAATCCTTTTCCATACATTGGGGGCCTCACACGCTTTTGGCTCAAAGTCATACCAACGGGCATCGTACACATAGCCTCCGTTCATCCGGTCGGATACGGCCTGTTTGATTCCTCCAATTCCGTCATGGGCCACATAAAACAAATGGTACTTGTCACCAATCTTGGTGATATCTCCGTCAATGGCCGACACTCCGTCCATCGGATACTCAAACAAAATCTGAGGCGTGCTTTCTATCTTATTGAAATCATCGTTCACATAAACATAATACAATTTGTTGGCCTCGCTCTTGAACCGCATGGTATAATAAATCATCAGTTTGCTCTTCTTATCGTCATAAGCCACTTCGGGCGCCCATACGCAACCCACTTCGCTCAATCCGGCAGAAAGCTTGTCGAAACGGATATTGGCCCGATTCCAGTGAATCAAATCCCATGATTTCATCAGCACCAGTCCCCGGTTGTTTCCCCATCCATACTCCGGACCACGCTCCCATTCCGTTGTCCGGTAACCGTCCCGCTGGCCAAACACATGCAGGTCGGTCATCGACAGGTAAAAGGCTCCATCCGGTCCGCGGAAGATATGCGGGTCACGAATGCCTCGCTGATAGGCTATGGTATCGCCCGCCAATACAGGCTCACCGTTATTGACAGCTGTAAAGGTATAACCGTCGCGACTCACAGCCATATACAGGCCATGCGTTTCATCCCGGTGAAAAACCATCAGGTAGGCTCCCATATCCTTTTCTTCCGGAATAGCGTTACGGTAACGGAAATCACGGAACCCGACCTTTCCTTTTCCTGCAGCATAAAGCGCCGGACGCAAAGCATAAAATCCTTTATACACATTGTGATTCAAACGGGAGACATCCACATTCTCGGCCAACACCTCCCACGTCTTTCCATCCGCACTGACCGACATTTTCAAACGGTTGCCCTGATTCAAGATTTTTATTTTGAACTTATTTCCCAACTGATTGTCTGCCATCAAAGGTTTCTCTTCTCCACGATAGATAGTAAAAATTTTCCCATTGGATGCTACCCCTGCATACGCCTGCTCATTGTAATAAAGCAGCAGACCGCCCGTATTACCATTGCTCAAGGTAACTTCCACGCCCGTTTCATAACATTTATCTCTTGCCGTAGTCAGCAAAAGCCGTCCGTCGGCCGGAGTACGTCCTTTAGCCTTTACCTTCAACATTCCTCCCGTCAGTTCCACATCCTTCGGTGCATAATCTTTCCAGTATGTCCATTGCAGGCCTAATTCAGGTCCACCAAAATCATCGGAAACATCCATTTTCAGTTCAGGTTCCCTGTTTCCGCCCAGACAAATGCCTTCCTGCGCCGTACGGCACCATCCGTCGGAAGTCCATTCTATCGGTTCAATCAAGGTAGACCGTCCCAAAGTATGATATCCATTGGCATACGCATGATATACCACCCACCAGTTACCGTTCACATCGTCGATAAGTGTTCCATGTCCCTTCGACCACCAATTCTCGCTGGCACTATATGTATGCACAATCGGATTATACGGAGAGTTTTCCCAAGGGCCGAACACCGATTTGGAACGGGCCACCACACACATGTGACTCGTAGCCGGCCCGGCTGTCCCTCCTTCTGCCGAAATCATGTAATAATATCCGTCTTTCCGGAGCAGTTTCGGAGATTCCAGATACATATCCTTTCCTTCTGTCACCCAGTTGGCCGGATATTCCCATCCGTCGTACACTTTGCGGCTCGGCCCGGTGACTTTCAATCCGTCTTCGCTCAAGGGAGTAATCCAACCGTTGTTTGTAAACAGATACCGTTTCCCGTCTTCACCCACCACATGGCCTGGATCAATACCTTTTACCTCTAATTTCACCGGCTTGCTCCACGGACCATGGATATCGTCGGCATAAATCACGTAGTTTTCTCCCGTAGAAGTCGGATAATAAATGTAATAACGCCCTTGATATTTCAATAAATCCGGTGCCATGACGGAACCTTCATATTCCGGCAGTGCCCGGCAAACCGGCTCCCAGCGCATCAAATCGGTGGAATGCCAAATCAAGAAACCCGGCGCATAATAGAAAGGTGAATGCGTAATGTAATAATCCTTACCATCACGGAGGATGGACGGATCCGGATAATCTCCGGGGAAAATCACTTTTGGAAAATTCTGTGCCCCTATTCCGGTCCCCACAGAAATGAAAAGCACAATCAACAAGAATAGTTTTTTCATGGTATCTATAAGATGCTAAATTATACAACACACAAAAATAGCAAGTAATTTCTGAAAAAACGGAGAAAAAAGAACACAAAAGGTAGAGAAATGTAACTTTTAAAAGGCCCTCCAAAAACGCACTTGCGTTTTTCCTAAAACGCCAAAGAGTTTTGATTAAAACGCACTTACGTTTTGAGTCAAACGTACTTGCGTTTTTTTCAAGCACAAAACCGTTGTCCGACCACTCTATAATCGGACAACGGTTTCAGCAAAAAAGACAAGCCTGTAGACTAATAGCTATGCTCGTCTTCCTTTATTTCTTCCATGGTCAGCGGCTTGCGGTCGATAGCCCGCCATGCATAGATGATATAAGCCAGTACAAACGGAACTAAAATAGACACATAGGCCATGGTTTTCAGTGTAAACTGGCTGGAGCAGCTGTTGGCAATGGTCAGTGAACTCTGCAAGTCGGCGGTAGACGGATAATAAGCCGTATGATTATAGCCAGCCACCAGCAACAAGGCCAGCACCGTCAGCACGGTACCGATTCCGGCAAACCAGATGCCGCGGGTATAAGTTTTGCAGAAAATGCTCTTGCCTATTCCATACAACACACCCACAACTCCTATCAGGAACAGGATGAGCAGATACGGCATTTCTACCAGATTATGGAAATATTTGAACGGCTCCATCACAATCAGCCCGTTGTCCGGATTTACCGCAAAGCCGTCTTTCAACAACGTACGGATGACAAATGCCAGGAAGAAAACCAGGAAAGGCACCACATCGGCAATCAGTTGACGGCGGAAGCGGGCATTCAGTTCTTCGTGACGGATGTTGTTGATGAAATACAGATTTCCCAACAAACGGGCAAGGAACAGTACGGCAAATCCCAAAATCAAGTTCCAAGGGTCGCCAAAAGCATCCAGTCCATGCCAACCGTTTCCCCAATGACTGATGACCGGCATCATCTCATCGGTCAGATTACCCTTGCTTACCACAAAATTAGAGCCATTGAAGAAAGTAGCCACGGCCGCACCCAGCAACAGCGGGCCGACCACTCCGTTCAACACCAAAAAGAACTGATAAGTACGTTTACCCAGCCAGTTGCCCAGTTTCGACTGAAACTCGTAGGACACCGCCTGCAGCACAAAGCTGAAAAGGATAATCATCCACAGCCAGTAAGCCCCTCCGAAACTGGTGCTGTAGAACAAAGGGAAAGAAGCAAAGAAAGCTCCTCCAAAAGTGACCAGCGTCGTAAAGGTAAATTCCCATTTACGCCCCGTGGAGTTCACAAGCAAAGTACGTTCGTCTTCTGTACGTCCCAGGCAATACAGCAAAGAGTTTCCTCCCTGCACAAACAGCAGAAACACCAGCAATGCACCCAGCAAAGAAACCAGGAACCACCAGTAATGCTGCAAGAATATATAAGTTGAATCCATATTTTTTCGGTTTTAAGATAATGTATCGGTTAGTTTATTTCTCGTCCGGTCCTTTGCGGATAGCTTTCACCATAATGCCGATTTCCGCAATCAGCAGCACGGTAAACATCACAAGGAAAATAAAGAAAGTGGTCTGTACGGAACCCGTTTCCAGTTTCGACACAGCAGCATTGACGGGCAGCATGTCCTGAATGGTCCAAGGCTGGCGGCCCATCTCGGCCACAATCCATCCGGCCTGACTGGCAATGTAAGCCAACGGGATGCTCCACAAAGCAATCCAGTGCAACCAGTTCAGCTTGGCCAGCTGTTTTTTCCAGACCAGTACCAGAATAACCAGGAAAAACAAAATGAAATACATACCCAGCCCCACCATCACACGGAACGACCAGAACAGCAGTCCTACATGCGGAACCAGTGCATCTTTATCCTGAATATATCCGTAACCGAAATAAGGCATATACTCATCCAACGCGCTACGGGCAATCTGCATGGCCGACTCGTCGCCTTGCTGTTTAGCCCTGCGGAAATCAGCCAATGCCGTAATGGCCTTCTTTCCGTTGGCCATCTTCTCCTCCGCAGAAAGTGCGGTAGAACCATCCGGAAGCGTATAGCCACCGTTCTGCAAGTCATTGATGCCCGGCACATAGCCCGAAGTGCTATGTGTAGCCAGGAAGGAGAGCATTTCCGGAATCTTAATGGCACCGACCACCGTAAGTGGCTCGTGCGTGCCTCCATCATATAGCGCCTCCATGGCAGCCAGTTTCATAGGCTGCACCTGTGCCACCTGATAAGCCGATTTGTCGCCCGTTCCAGCCGTTACCAGTGCCGCAAACAGTCCGACAGCTGCAGCCACCTTCATGCTGGCCAATGCAAATTCTTTTTCACGCTTGCGAATCAGATACCAGGCACTTATACCGATGACAAAAGCAGCACCTACCATCCAGCTGCTCAATACGGTATGGAAGAACTTCACCACTGCCACCGGAGAAAAAGCCACCGACATGAAGTCGACCATCTCATTACGCATGGTTTCCGGATTGAATTCCATTCCCACAGGATACTGCATCCAGGAATTAGCCACCAGAATCCACCAGGCAGAAATTGTAGCTCCCAACCCGGTCAACCAAGTGGAAGCCAGGTGGAAGCCCTTGCTCACCTTGTGCCAGCCGAAGAACATGACGGCCACAAAAGTGGCTTCCATAAAGAAGGCCAAAATACCTTCAATGGCCAGCGGAGCTCCGAAGATGTCGCCCACAAACCAGGAATAATTACTCCAGTTGGTACCGAACTGGAACTCCAGAATCAAACCTGTAGCCACACCAATGGCGAAATTGATTCCAAAAAGTTTCATCCAGAACTTTGCCGTACGCTTCCAGAATTCATTTCCAGTACGTACATACAGTGTTTCCATAGTTGCCATAATCACGGCCAAGCCCAATGTCAATGGCACAAACAACCAATGGTAAATGGCCGTCAAGGCAAACTGTGCCCTCGACCAGTCAATCATCGAAGTGTCGATTGTTTCAAGCATAAAAAATCACTTTATCGGTTAATATTAATAAGGTATAGTTATTCTGCCATCCGGTCGGTCAGTTCCACTCCTACATAATCCTGTTTTTCTTCCTCACTCTTTCCACTCAGAAACGAAGGGAAGAAAAACAATTTCAGGATAAAGAACATGACAAAAAGCTTTATCAGGATAATGGCCCATAAGGTCCGGCCGATGGTCATCTCCCGAAAACCGTCACGGTAAAAATAAAAAATTCGAATGATAGTCTTTTTAATCATAATCTAGTTTTATAATGATTACAAAGTAAATGCTTTATCGGGAAAAAACAAGAGTTTATCGAGATATTCTGTGGAAAAATCTATCTGTTTTGCGCTTCTTTATATAAAGGAATACATTTGCAATGTAAAAATTCAATGAAATATGAAAAAAAGAGAACTCATTTTCTTCGCTGCATTCGCGACTTTCCTGTCGGCTAATGCTCAAGAGAAACAAACCTGGTCGCTTGATGACTGCATAAATTATGCGCTGGAGAAAAACATCCAGCTGCAGCAGAACAAGATTTCCTTACAGGAAAGCGAAGTGGATGTGAAAACCGCAAAGGCTGCACTCTTCCCCAGCCTTTCATTCAATACCGGACAGAATCTGGTGAACCGTCCGTATCAGGAAAACAGTGCCACGGTAAGTGGAACGGAAATCATCAGCAGTACCAACAAGACTACCTACAATGGAAGTTACAGTCTGTCGGCACAATGGACACTCTGGAACGGCGGACAGCGCCTGAACAACATCAAACAGCAAAAGAAAAATCAGGAAATAGCCGAACTGAGTGTGGCAGAAACCGAGAATACTCTCAAAGAAGAAATCACGAAACTCTTCCTTCAGATTCTTTACGCAGACGAATCGGTCCACATCAACAAAGGAACGCTGGAAGTGAGTAAAGCCACTTACGAACGTGCCAAGGAACTGTTCAATCAAGGAAGTATTTCAAAAGCCGACCTGGCTCAGCTGGAATCTCAGGTAGGAAACGACGAGTATCAGCTGGTGACTTCCGAAAGTTCACTGAGAAACTACAAGCTTCAGCTGAAACAGATGCTGGAACTGGACGGCACAGCCGAAATGGAACTGGAACTCCCGGTGCTGGATGATGCTAAAGTGATGCAGCTGCTTCCGAACCAGGAAGATGTGTACCAGACAGCACTGGCCAACCGTCCGGAAATCCAAAGCAGCAAACTGAGCATTGACAATGCCAAGCTGGCCATTTCTTCTGCCAAAAGCGGCTATTTCCCGACTATCAGCCTGTCGGCCTCAACCTCAAGTATGACCAACAACTCCAGCCAGAACAACTGGGCACAGCAGATGAAATATGGCTGGAACAACATGATTGGATTGAACATCAGCGTACCGATTTTCAACAACCGCCAGACCAAAAGTGCGGTAGAAAAAGCACAGTTCCAATACAATTCCTCCTTGCTGAACCTTCAGGACAAACAGAAAGGATTGTATACGGACATCGAAACCATCTGGCTGGATGCGCTGAACGCACAGCAGCAATATGCAGCGGCCGAAGTGAAGCTGAAAAGCAGCCAGACCAGCTTCGACATGGTCAACGAACAGTTCAAACTGGGCATGAAGAATACTGTAGAACTGCTGACAGAAAAAAACAACCTGCTCAGCGCACAGCAGCAGCGGATTCAGGCCAAGTATATGGCGATATTGAACCGCACACTACTTGATTTTTACGCAGGAAAAGACATTGAATTATAATAACCAAACAATATGAACAAGAAAAAAATAATTATCACAGCTGGCGTCGTAATTGTACTGGCTGTGGCAGGATACTGGATTTTTGGCAAGAAGAGCGCACAAGGCAAAGTAGACTTCGTCACCGAAACAGTAGCAAAAGGCAACATCAGCAATTCCATTACAGCTACAGGAACCATTGAACCTGTCACTGAAGTGGAGGTCGGTACACAGGTTTCAGGTATCATCGACAAAATATACGTGGATTACAATTCGGTAGTAAAAGAAGGGGAAGTGATAGCCGAGATGGATAGAGTGACCCTGCTCAGCGACTTACAGTCAGCGCAAGCTACATACGACGGCGCAAAAGCCGAATACGATTATCAGAAAAAACTATACGAGAGAAACAAAAAACTGCATGAAAAGCAACTGATCAGCGAAACTGATTACGAGCAGAGCACATACGATTACGAACGTGCCAAGAGTACATTCGAACAAAGTCAGGCAGCTCTTTCAAAGGCGGAACGCAACCTTTCTTATGCTACCATCACTTCTCCAATCAACGGTATCGTTACCAGTAAGGACGTAGAAGAAGGACAGACCGTGGCCTCCGGTTTCGAAACGCCGACCCTGTTTACCATTGCTGCAGACCTCACCAAGATGCAGGTAGTGGCCGATGTGGACGAAGCCGATATTGCCGGAGTGAGAGACAGTGCCAGAGTCACGTTTACCGTTGACGCCTATCCGAATGATGTATTCGAAGGACGGGTTCACCAAATCCGACTGGGCAGCGCCAACAGCAGCAGTTCCAGCAGTTCCAGTAGCACCAGCAGTGAAACAGTTGTCACTTATGAGGTAGTCATTACAGCAGACAATCCGGATTTGAAGTTGAAACCGAGACTGACCGCCAATGTGACCATCTACACGGATACACGTGACAATGTGCTCGTGGTTCCCAACAAGGCGTTGCGTTTTACTCCAGAAAAAGAGCTGGTAGGCAAAAAGACTATTACCGACTGTAAAGGTGAACACAAAGTATGGACCATGGATGCCAACGGATTCACCGCTCACCCGGTTAAAGTCGGTCTGAGCGACGGAAGTCATACGGAAATTCTGGAAGGTATCAGTGAAGGAACACCGATTGTCACAGAAACGGTATTGAAAGGATTTGCCGACACTACAGCATCCGAAGCTTCTGCCGACGGAGAAAGAAGCCCGTTCATGCCAGGCCCTCCGGGAAGTGACAAGAAAAAACAAAAATAAGGAGAAACCGTCATGAAAAAGACTGTCATAGAATTACAAAATATCAAACGGAATTTCCAGGTGGGTGATGAAACAGTACATGCACTGCGCGGCATCTCGTTCAGCATTCAGGAAGGAGAATTTGTGACCATCATGGGTACATCCGGTTCCGGTAAGTCCACCCTGCTGAACACACTGGGATGTCTGGACACACCGACCAGCGGGGAATACCTGCTCGACGGGGTATCTGTACGCACGATGAGCAAACCACAGAGGGCGGTACTGCGAAACCGGAAAATCGGATTCGTATTCCAAAACTACAACCTGCTGCCCAAAACGACGGCAGTAGAAAATGTAGAGCTTCCATTGATGTACAACAGTGCCGTCAGTGCCGCTGAACGCCGCCGTCGGGCCATAGAAGCCCTGACAGCCGTGGGACTGGCCGACCGTCTGGAACACAAGTCTAACCAGATGTCCGGTGGACAGATGCAGCGCGTGGCCATTGCCCGTGCACTGGTCAACAATCCGGCGGTTATCCTGGCCGATGAAGCGACCGGTAACCTGGACACTCGTACTTCTTTCGAAATTCTGGTTCTTTTCCAGAAACTTCACCAGGAAGGACGTACCATCATCTTCGTGACACACAATCCGGAATTGTCACAATACAGCAGCCGTAACATCCGACTGCGTGACGGCCATGTCATTGAAGACGTAACCAACCCCCATATTCTTTCGGCTGCGGAAGCATTGGCTGCCCTTCCGAAAAACGATGATGATTGACAATTTATCAAGATAACTTATGAATGGAACAAACCTTTTTAAAATAGCTTTCCGGGCATTGGCTAACAACAAGCTCCGTGCTTTCCTGACCATGCTGGGAATCATTATCGGAGTAGCTTCCGTCATTGCCATGCTGGCCATCGGACAGGGCTCCAAACGGAGTATCCAGAAACAAATCTCCGAAATGGGTTCCAATATGATTATGATTCATCCGGGAGCCGAAATGCGGGGCGGTGTCCGTCAGGACCCGTCGAGCATGCAAACGCTGAAGCTGGAGAATTATGAGACTTTACGTGATGAGTGTATGTACCTGTCTGCCATCAGCCCGGATGTCTCTGCTTCCGGACAGCTGATTTCCGGCTCCAACAACTACCCTTCTTCGGTGAGCGGAGTAAGCCTCGGCTATCTGACCATCCGTCAGCTGACCGTGGAACAAGGGGACATGTTTACGGAAGAAGATATCCGTACGGCAGCAAAAGTGTGTGTCATTGGTAAAACCATTGTAGACAACCTGTTCCCCGACGGACAAGACCCGATTGGAAAGATTATCCGCTGCAACCAGGTTCCTCTCCGAGTAATCGGGGTGCTCAAGTCAAAAGGATACAACTCCATGGGTATGGACCAGGATGACGTGGTACTGGCACCTTACAGCACGGTCATGAAACGTCTGCTAGCCCAGACCTATCTGAGCGGTATCTTTGCTTCCGCCCTGACGGAAGACATGACGGAAGAAGCCGTTGACGAAATCACGAATATCCTCAGAAGGGAACACAAACTGAAAGAAACGGACGACGATGACTTCACCATCCGTACACAGCAGGAACTCAGCTCTATGCTGAATACCACCACCGACCTGATGACTACCTTACTGGCCTGTATCGCAGGAATCTCCCTGGTGGTAGGAGGTATCGGTATCATGAACATCATGTACGTCAGTGTAACCGAACGTACACGCGAAATCGGGCTCCGTATGTCTGTGGGTGCGAGAGGAGTGGATATTCTGTCACAATTCCTGATAGAATCCATCCTGATCAGTATCACCGGAGGGTTGATTGGAGTGATTCTGGGATGTGGAGCCAGCTTCATCATCAAGACAGTTGCCCATTGGCCTGTATTCATCCAACCGTGGAGTGTACTGCTCTCGTTTGCCGTATGTACGTTCACCGGTGTGTTCTTCGGGTGGTATCCGGCCAAGAAAGCGGCCGACCTGGATCCGATTGAAGCACTGCGCTATGAATAAAAAAATAACCGAACTACTTTGTTCTTCATAACTTTGGTTTCCTGTCCGGCCGTCTATTTATACCGTAAATAATCACTATTTACGGTGTGCGACGGCCGGACTTTTCTTAAAAAATCGTATCTTTGCTTTAAATCAATCCGATATGGTGCATATAACTCATAACAAACACCGCTTACTGGAATTAATCATCCACACAATATGCTGGGGATTATTCTTCGGGTTTCCGCTGTTTTTTACCCAACACGACAACGGGAATATCGACTGGAAAGAATTTATCAATCATTCTGGAGTTTCTCTTTCCTTCTTTGTCATTTTTTATGTCAATTACCTGATTCTGATTCCCCAAATACTATTCAAAGAGCATATCGGACGTTTTATTCTGCTGAACCTTGTGCTTATTCTTGTCGTTTCCATCGGATTACGCTACTGGCACAACATGCTTGCATTTCCGCCTCCTGTACGTCCACGCTCTTATCTCCCTCCCCAATATATCTTTTATATAAGAGACATTACCAGTATGATTTTTATGGTAGGGTTGAGTGTGGCCATCCGGATGAGTCTCCGTTGGAGTGCTACGGAACTGGCGCGCCGGGAAGCAGTGAAAAGCCGTACGGAAGCAGAACTTAAGAACCTCCGCAACCAACTGAATCCTCATTTCTTGCTGAATACGCTGAACAATATCTATGCGCTCACTGCATTCGATACGGAAAAGGCCCAGCAAGCTATCCAGGAGCTCAGCAAGCTGCTACGGTACGTGCTGTACGACAACCAGGAGAATTTTGTTCCTCTCACCAAAGAAGTGGAATTCATACGGAACTACATCGAACTGATGCGTATCCGGGTTTCTTCTCAGGTGAAAATCAGCACACATTTCCAAATCCATCCGGACAGTCAGAGCCCTGTGGCTCCCTTGCTGTTCATTTCACTGATAGAAAATGCCTTCAAGCACGGAGTATCCCCCACAGCACCCAGTTTTATCGACATCACATTAACTGAAAAAGAGAACAAAATCCACTGTATAATACGCAACAGCAACTACCCCAAAAGTGCCACTGACAAAAGCGGATCGGGTATCGGACTGGAACAGGTACAAAAAAGACTGGAATTGCTGTATGCCGGACATTACGAATGGCAACATCAGGTCAGTCCCGACCAGAAAGAATACAGTTCGGTTTTAACAATTGATATTCCAGAAACTAATCATAAAAAAACAATGCCATGACAATCAAATGCGCCATTATTGATGATGAACCCTTAGCACTCGGATTGCTGGAAAGCTATGTAAAGAAAACCCCTTCACTGGAACTATGCGGAGCGTATTCCAGTGCCATTCAGGCCATGGAACTCCTGAACGGACATCCGGTGGACTTAATTTTTCTGGACATCCAGATGCCGGAACTGAACGGACTGGAATTTTCCAAAATAATACCGAACAGTACACGCATCATCTTCACAACTGCCTTCGGGCAATATGCTTTAGACGGTTATAAGGTAAATGCCCTTGATTATCTGCTCAAGCCTATCAGCTATACAGATTTCATGACAGCCGTCAACAAAGCCGTACAATGGTTCGAGCTCTGTCAAAAAGCTGAAAATGCGTCCGAAGAAATACAGTCTTCTGAAGATTTGAAATATATTTATGTAAAAAGCGACTACAAACTGATCCAAATAGAACTGGATAAGATTCTTTATATAGAAGGACTCAAAGATTACATTAAAATTCACTTGGAAGACAATCCCCGCCCGATTCTGTCATTGGTCAGCATGAAAATGATGGAAGACAAACTACCCGCCAACCGCTTCATCCGGATTCATCGGTCTTTCATTGTGCAAAAACAAAAAATTAAAATTATAGAAAAAGGAAGAATTGTTTTCGGGAAAGACTACATTCCGATATCCGACAGCTACAAGCAGGAGCTCCAAAATTATGTTAATAAACATACTATTTAAAAATCTGTTGTTTTTTCAACATTTTTTTCTGAAACAATCCAATTTTTTACTGATTTTCTTTGGCTACAATCAATCTAAACCCTATATTTGTAGCGTACATAATAAAAACGGAAGTTGTGAAACTTCCTTTAGAATAGTTTAGTTAAGTCTAGTTTAGTTTTTGTGTTGTGATACTCCTGCTAATAGTGATTAGCGGGAGTATCTTTTTTATTTTCGGAAAAACACCCGACCAAGCTCAAAAATATGTTTATTAACAATTCCCCTCGCGAAAGTTGTTAAAAAACAACAATAGGGCAAAAATGCATATTCTTACAATTTGTATAAAAAAAACTCAGGGAATAGCAATCAATTTATGAACTTGTAAACTTAAACGCCAGACAGGATGTGCCTTTATATAATCCACCACTTCTGAAGTATTCATACAAGAACAAGGTTGCAAGAAATAAACAGAGGCCGGTATCTGCAAATACGGCTCCACCTCTTGCCCTTGATAAACGACCTTTATTTCATCGACCTTCTGCACACACAACTGCGTACCTTGTTTGGGTGAGCAAGTCACCCAGTCAATAGCCTCAGGAAGCACACGGGTTCCATTCGTTTCTATACACACATATTTTCCTGCCGCATGAAGGACTGCGACCAGATTGTTGTCCACCCACAACCCCGGTTCACCTCCCGTCAAAATCACCATTCTACAAGGATATTTCTCTACCTCCTCCAGAATTTCTTCATCCGACATCATTCTCCCCTGCTCATGCTGCGTATCACAAAAATCACATTTCAAATTACATCCCGCGAAACGGACAAAAACTGCAGGTGTACCTACATGAAAGCCTTCCCCTTGGAGGCTATAAAAAATCTCATTAATCTTTTTCATAAATTACGGTGTTTCCTTCAGACTCACAGACTTCCACTCTCACACAATGGGGTACACGCTCACAAATCCATCGAGCTATATTTTCGGCCGTCGGATTGCAAGGCAACACATCATTCAGGTTCTTATGGTCCAACTGTCCCTTTACCACCTCTTTAATATGCGTGAAATCTACCACCATACCATCTGCATTCAACTTTGCCGACTGGCAATAAACCGTAATAATCCAATTGTGACCATGCAGGTTTTCACACTTGCTTTCATAGGAAAGTTCCAGACGATGAGAAGCAGAAATCTCCATCCGTTTAATAACAGTATACATAACAATTTGATTTTTAAAAGATTAAAAACTCCGCATTTAATGTCACCTCAATGCAATTACAAAGGTAAAAAGAATTATCAGACAGAAAAAATTCATGTACAAAGATTTGCACGACCATCAAAACTCACAATTTTTAATAAAATACGCAACAAATATTTTTGAATTTCCAATCAATACAGTATATTTGTATATACTTTTTTGATATACGAATGACGGAAGAGGACAAAAAACTGTTGCATACTTTCGAAGGCAGGTTAAGGCAATTGCTGTTTCTTTATGAGGAACTGGAAAAAGAAAACCTTTCATTAAGAAAAGAAATTGACGCGAAAAATACGGAAATCGACGAATTAAAGAACAGTTGGAAAGAATTGGAAACCAAGTATATCAACTTGAAAAACGCCCGTATCCTCAGTATCAACGACAATGACCTCCGCGATACCAAACAAAGGCTGGCGAAACTTGTGCGTGAAGTCGATAAATGCATCGCTTTGCTGAATGAATAAGACAAAACGGTAAAGTATATACTTTTATGGACGAGAAAAAGAGATTTAATCTACTAATTGACAACGAACGTTATCCTGTGTCCATATTCCCATCGGAAGAGGAAGGATATCGGGAAGCTGCCAAACAGATTAACTATAAACTAAATAAATACCGCAGTGCATTTCCGGAATTCAACAGCATACAGCATTGGAAAATGGTGGCACTCGATTTAGCGTATGAAAATACATCCATGAAGGACAGGAATGATACCCGTCCATACATGGAAAAACTAAAGGAACTGGATGAGGATATTGAAAAATGTATCCAACAAAGCCAAAGCAAAGGTTTATAGAAAGAAGACGTTTATTTTAAAGTAGTTTCACGCATAAGCTTGACCTGAAGGGGTTCCGACGGAAAAGCTTATGCGTTTTTATTTATATATTTAAATTAATTATAATGTTGACGACAGTAATACTAGCGATTGTGGCCTTCCTGGTGGGAGGTGCATTGTCGTATGGATTCTTTAAGTATGGCTTAAAGACGAAATATGACACCATTATCAAAGAAGCCGAAACGGAGGCTGAAGTTATCAAGAAAAACAAGCTTCTGGAAGTAAAAGAGAAATTTCTGAATAAAAAAGCCGATTTGGAAAAAGAAGTGGCTCAGCGAAACCAAAAAATCCAGCAGGCGGAAAACAAACTGAAGCAACGTGAAATGGTGCTCAACCAGAAAAACGAAGAACTTCAACGCAAACGCAATGAGACTGAAGCTATCAAAGAGAATCTGGACGCACAGCTGGTAATCATAGAAAAGAAAAAAGAAGAACTGGACAACTTGCAGTCACAGGAAAGAGAAAAGCTGGAAACCATCTCTGGACTGTCGGCAGAGGAAGCCAAAGAACGCTTGGTGGAATCACTGAAGGAAGAAGCCAAAACACAAGCGCAGTCTTACATCAATGATATCATGGACGATGCCAAGCTTACTGCCAACCGTGAAGCCAAGCGTATTGTTATCCAGTCTATCCAAAGAGTGGCAACTGAAACCGCCATTGAAAACTCTGTCACTGTATTTCATATAGAATCAGACGAAATCAAGGGACGTATCATCGGACGTGAGGGACGTAACATCCGTGCCTTGGAAGCTGCCACGGGTGTAGAAATTGTAGTGGACGACACCCCGGAAGCCATCGTACTTTCTGCCTTCGACCCGGTTCGCCGTGAAATTGCCCGTCTGGCCTTGCACCAGCTGGTAACCGACGGACGTATCCACCCGGCACGTATTGAAGAAGTGGTAGCCAAGGTACGCAAACAGGTGGAAGATGAAATCATTGAAACCGGTAAACGTACTACTATCGACCTGGGTATCCACGGTCTGCATCCAGAACTGATCCGTATCATCGGTAAGATGAAATACCGTTCTTCTTACGGACAGAACCTGCTGCAACATGCACGTGAAACAGCCAACTTATGTGCCGTAATGGCTTCCGAACTGGGATTGAATCCGAAGAAAGCCAAGCGTGCCGGTCTGTTGCACGATATCGGTAAAGTACCCGATGAGGAACCAGAATTGCCACATGCATTGCTGGGTATGAAACTGGCTGAAAAATACAAAGAAAAAGCGGATATCTGCAATGCCATCGGTGCACACCACGATGAAGTGGAAATGACCAGTCTTTTGGCACCTATCGTCCAGGTCTGTGATGCCATCTCCGGAGCACGCCCGGGAGCACGCCGTGAAATCGTAGAAGCTTACATCAAGCGTTTGAACGACCTTGAACAGCTGGCTATGTCTTATCCGGGTGTAACCAAGACCTATGCCATCCAGGCGGGACGTGAGCTCCGTGTCATTGTGGGGGCCGACAAGATTGACGACAAACAGACGGAAAGCTTGTCGACAGAAATCGCCAAGAAGATTCAAGATGAAATGACCTACCCGGGACAAGTAAAAATCACGGTTATCCGTGAAACCCGTGCGGTCAGCTTCGCGAAATAAAACCATAAAAAATCCGGAATGAAAAGATTCCGGATTTTTTTATTTTTCAAAAGCACTCATTTCTTTTCTTCCTCCAATAACGGCAACAACACCTTCTCGGCACTGGCATAACCCTCCTCATACAAATCGGTCAATTTCTTCACATCTTTTTCTATCCGATTCACCACAACCTTCTTTTCCGGACGAATGGCGATGATACGTCCTTCATCTTCCAATTTCTCCACCAGCTCCAATTGCTCATTATATACCGCACACCGCCTGCTAAGCAACAATCTCAAACGAGGATAACGGCGATAAATAAACCGAGGCACCCGAATGTCCTTTTCCGACTTACGATATCCCCTGTTACGGGTCAGAACCACGACATTCCGCTCATATCCTTGCGATATTGCACGTAAAACCGGAATAGAATCCACAATCCCTCCATCCAGCATCGGACGTCCATCCACGTACGCAATCGGACAAACGTAGGGCAAGCTACTGGAAGCCTTAGCGATATCAACCAAACGTTCACGGTCCCGTCCTTTTTTCTCCTCCAGATAACAAGCTCTTCCTGTGACACAGTTGGTTGTCACCATCTCAAACCGTGCCGGGTTATTGAAATATGCTTCATAATCAAAAGGTAAAATCTGACTTGGGAACAAATCATAAAGCAAGTGCTGATCCAAGATGCTATGTTGATACCACAAATACTTCAATCCGATGTAATGATACTTATCCAGCATATCAATATTGCTGAACTTGGCACGACCACGCTGGTGAGACATGTACGACAAGCCGTTGCAGGCCCCTGCAGAAACACCTATCACATAAGGGAATTCCAAATTATGATCCATCATGAAATCCAGAACTCCGCACGTGAACACACCGCGCATGCCTCCACCTTCAAGAACCAATCCAGTTTTTTCAAAGTCTAGTTTCATACTCCGTCTTTTTAAAGTAACCTTGGAATTGCAAATATATGTTTTTCCAATACATTCCAGCCATTTTTTCTATTTTATTTACTACATTTGCAACATTATTTTCACACATGTGATATTAAAATGTAATGAATATGTTTGATTCTCTTACTTATCAGAAACGCCGAAAAGCTCTGCGGGAAAAGATGAGCAATGGTATTATTCTCATCTTGGGTAACAACGAAGCCCCAGCCAACTATCCCGACAACACATACAAATTCCGTCAAGACAGTTCGTTTGTCTATTTCTTCGGACATTCACACCCGGGTTATGCCGGTGTCATCGATATTGACAATGGAATAGATTATTTCTTTGGAAATGACGTTGACATGGACGATATCATCTGGATGGGTCCCCAACCCAGCGTAAAAGAACTGGCAGCACAGGTAGGAGTAGAAAAAAGCTATCCTTTCGACAAACTGAAAGAAATGGTGGGAAAAGCCATCGCACAACGAAGACAAGTCCATTTTCTTCCTCCCTACCGATATGATAATATGCAGTTACTTGAAGATTTGACTGGCATCCGGGCATCCATGACCCCCAAACACGCCTCGCTTGAGCTCATCAAAGCAGTCATTTCCTTGCGAGCTGTCAAAGAAGAATGTGAAATAGCCGAAATCGACAAAGCCTGCAATGTAGGGTATGAAATGCACACAGCCGCCATGCGCCTGTGTAAGCCCGGAGTATCAGAACAATACATTGCCGGTGTGCTCGACGGCATTGCTTCTTCCTACGGACGAATGGTTTCATTTGCCACCATCCTGACTCAAAACGGACAGACACTTCACAACCATGACCACAGCCACATCCTACAAGAAGGACGAATGATGCTGACAGATGCAGGTGCCGAACTGATGAATTATTACTGCTCCGACCACACACGTACCATCCCGGTCGGTGGAAAATTTACCAGCCGCCAACGTGATGTATATGGCATTGTGCTGGCTTGCCATGACAAAGCACTCGAACTGGCCCGTCCGGGAGTGACCTACAAATCCGTGCATCTGGAAGTGTGTAAAGTGCTGACCAACGGCCTAAAAGACTTGGGGCTGATGAAAGGAAATACAGAGGAGGCCGTAGCCGCAGGAGCACATGCCTTGTTCCTTCCCCACGGACTGGGACACATGATGGGACTGGATGTGCACGATATGGAGGACTTGGGTCAATGTTATGTAGGTTATGACGAAGAGGTACAACCCTCTACCCAGTTCGGTTTGGCTTCTCTCCGCATGGGACGAAAACTGCAAAAAGGATTTGTCATTACCGATGAACCGGGCTGTTATTTCATTCCGGCACTCATCGACAAATGGAAAGCAGAGAAATTGCACACCGACTTCCTGAACTTCGATGAAATTGAAAAATACAAAGACTTCGGAGGTATCCGCCTGGAAGACGATATTCTGATTACAGATAATGGTTCCCGGTTCTTAGGCGAAAAGCACATTCCTATCACCTTCGATGAAGTGGAAACAATCATGAATGAATAAATTATTTATTAACCCTATAACATTTTATCTTACACAATGAACAAACTGATTTTATTGGCCGCAGCAGGACTCTGCTTTGGAAGCATCTATGCCAAAAGCCCTAAAAAAGACAAAGCGGAAGAAGGATTCATTTTCACCACTGTAAAAGAAAACCCAATCACTTCTATAAAAAACCAGAACCAGTCGGGTACATGCTGGTCTTTCTCCAGCATTGGTTTCCTGGAATCTGAACTGCTCCGTACAGGAAAAGGAGAATTCGACTTGTCTGAAATGTTCGTCGTACATAAAACAATGGAAGACCGTGCCGTAAACTATGTACGCTACCATGGCGACGCTTCATTTTCTCCGGGCGGAAGCTTTGAAGATATCGTATATTGCTACAAGAACTATGGTATGGTTCCACAGGATATCATGCCAGGTATCGAATACGGAGATTCTCTCCCAAACCACAACGAACTGGACGCAGTAGCCGGTGCTTACGTAGAAGCTATTGGAAAAGGCAAACAGAATAGACTGACTCCAGTTTGGAAAAAAGGAGTAACTGCCATTTATGACACCTATCTGGGAGAATGTCCGAAAGAATTTACTTATAAAGGCAAGACTTATACGCCGAGAACATTTGCAGACGAAGTGCTGGGACTGAACATGGACGATTATGTGTCCCTGACCTCATTTACCCATCACCCTTTCTATCAGCCGTTCAGCATTGAAGTACAGGACAACTGGCGCAATGCCTTGTCATACAATCTGCCGATTGACGAACTGATGGAAGTGATGGATAACGCCATCAACAACGGATACACTTTTGCCTGGGGAGCCGATGTCAGTGAAGAAGGCTTCACACGCGACGGTATTGCCGTTTGCCCGAATGTGGCAAAAGGTGCAGAACTGACAGGTTCGGACATGGCACGCTGGTTGGGTCTGAGCAAAGCAGACAAACGTAAAGAACTGACCAGCAAACCGCTTCCTGAAATTGAAGTTACTCAGGAAATGCGACAGACTGCTTTCGACAACTGGGAAACGACAGACGACCATGGTATGCTGATTTACGGTATTGCCAAAGACCAGAACGGAAAAGAATATTACATGGTGAAGAACTCATGGGGCCTAAGCGGAAAGTATAAAGGCATCTGGTATGCATCTAAAGCATTCGTAAAATACAAAACCATGAATATTCTGGTCAACAAAAAAGCAATCCCTGCAGACATCGCAAAGAAATTGGGATTCTAAAAACTTAGTATATAGACTAATTATAAATAATAAGCGGCTCGTTCCATAAATTTAAGATGGAATGAGCCGCTTTTTTCTTTCTTTTTACTAATTTTACGGATTGAAGTGGGAGTAAGTACTTTATTCCCCAAGAAAAAGATTCTTCCTTAGAGGGAATTTATATCATACCCCTCGCCTGTCAATGTCAGACAAGCCCCAAGAAGAATCTCACGTGATAAAGAAAAAAGAAAAAAACATATATAAATGAACTACAAATGGAACTATCAACCTCCAACACTTCAAGAAAGAGAAGCAGCTAGAGCCCTTTCCAGAGAAATAGGCATCAGCCCCATCTTGTGCAAGCTGCTACAAGAAAGAGGCATACATACAGCTGCTGAAGCCAAGCGTTTCTTCCGCCCTCAGCTGAACGACCTGCACGATCCGTTTCTGATGAAAGATATGGACGTAGCCGTGGAACGCCTTAATCTGGCCATGGGACGCAAGGAGAGAATTCTGGTGTATGGAGACTATGACGTGGACGGAACCACAGCCGTCGCACTCGTTTTCAAGTTTTTACAACAGTTCTACTCGAACATTGACTATTACATCCCCGACAGATACAATGAAGGGTATGGCGTGTCGAAAAAAGGAGTAGACTATGCGTATGAAACAGGAGTCAAACTGGTCATCGTACTAGATTGTGGCATAAAAGCAGTAGAAGAAATCAGTTACGCCAAAGAGAAAGGAATTGACTTTATTATCTGTGACCATCACGTGCCCGATGAAGTCCTTCCACCTGCCGTGGCCATCCTGAATGCCAAGCGGTTTGATTCCACCTATCCCTACGAACATCTTTCCGGATGTGGAGTGGGCTTTAAATTCATGCAGGCCTTCGCCCAAAACAACGGCATCGAATTTCATCAGCTGACTCCTCTGCTCGACCTGGTGGCCGTAAGCATCGCTTCCGATATTGTGCCCATTATGGGAGAAAACCGTATCCTGGCCTATCATGGCCTCCGGCAGCTCAATGCCAACCCCAGTATCGGACTGAAAGCCATCATTGACGTGTGCGGACTGGCTGAAAGAGAAATCACGATAAGTGACATCGTATTCAAAATCGGGCCACGAATCAATGCCTCCGGACGTATCCAAAACGGAAAAGAAGCTGTCGACCTTTTGATAGAAAGAGACTTTGCCTCTGCCCTGAAGAAAGCCAACCGTATCAACAGCTACAATGAGACCCGAAAGGATTTGGATAAAAGCATGACGGAAGAGGCCAACAAAATTGTGGACAACCTGTCCGACCTGTCTGAAAGAAGGTCGATTGTCATCTTCAATGAAGACTGGCACAAAGGGGTCATCGGTATCGTAGCTTCCCGACTGACGGAAATCTACTACCGTCCAGCTGTGGTACTGACGCGTACAGACAACCTGGCGACAGGTTCTGCACGTTCCGTATCGGGTTTCGACGTATATAAAGCCATTGAATATTGCCGCGATTTATTGGAAAACTTTGGCGGACATACCTATGCCGCCGGGCTCTCCATGAAAGTGGAAAATGTGCCGGAATTTACGCGTCGGTTTGAAGAATATGTCACCAACCATATCCTTCCGGAACAGACCAATGCCACCATTCAGATTGATGCACAGCTGGATTTCAGGGACATCACTCCGAAGTTTTTCTTCGACCTGAAGAAGTTCAATCCGTTTGGTCCGGAAAACCACAAGCCTATCTTTGCCACACTGAACGTGTATGATTACGGTACCAGCAAGGTGGTAGGCAGAGACCAGGAACACATCAAGCTGGAGTTGGTAGACAACAAATCAAACAACGTCATGAATGGCATCGCTTTCGGCCAAAGCTCACAAGTCCGCTACATAAAGACCAAGCAATCGTTCAACATCTGCTATACTATCGAGGAAAATACCCATAAACGAGGAGAAATCCAATTGCAGATTGAAGACATCAAGCCGAGTCGAAGCTAGAAATCCATGGCCGACTATCTGAAAATCCTGAAACAATACTGGGGATACGACCACTTCCGAGGTATACAGGAAGACATCATCCGCAGCGTAGGCGAAGGCAAGGACACTTTGGGGCTTATGCCCACAGGAGGAGGTAAATCCATTACTTTCCAAGTGCCAGCCCTCGCCCAGGAAGGATTGTGTCTGGTCATTACCCCCCTGATTGCCCTGATGAAAGACCAGGTAAGAAACCTGCGTGAGCGGGGTATCAAGGCCACTGCCGTTTATTCCGGCATGACACGCGAAGAGATTCTGATTGCATTGGAAAACTGCATTTTCGGCAACTACAAATTTCTTTACATCTCACCGGAAAGACTGGGTACCGAAATATTTCAAATCAAGCTTCGCAGCATGCACGTGAGCCTCATTACCGTGGATGAATCCCATTGCATCTCACAATGGGGATACGATTTCCGCCCCGCTTACCTGAAAATAGCTGACATCCGGCAACTCCTTCCGGGAGTTCCCGTCATTGCCCTGACGGCTACAGCCACTCCGGAAGTGGTCAAAGACATCCAAGAGCGACTCCAGTTCCGCCAGGAAAATGTATTCCGCATGAGTTTCGAGCGAAAGAATCTGGCCTATATCGTCCGCCACACGGAAGACAAGGAAGGCGAAATGTTACATATCCTGCAACGGGTAAATGGTTCCAGCATTGTTTACACACGCAACCGGAAAAAGACCAAAGAAATAGCCCAGCTTCTGAACCGAAACCACATCACAGCCACGTTCTACCATGCCGGACTCAACGATGAAACCAAAGACCTACGCCAAAAGTCATGGCTGAAAGGGGAATATCGTGTCATGGTGGCGACCAATGCTTTCGGTATGGGAATTGATAAGCCCGACGTACGTCTGGTAATCCATGCCGATGTGCCCGACTCCCCCGAGGCATACTTTCAGGAGGCAGGACGAGCTGGAAGAGACGGTATGAAAGCGTATGCAGTGCTGTTGTTCTGCCCCCGCGACAAGATTACCCTCAAACAACGAATCAGCGACACTTTTCCTGAAAAAGACTATATTCGGAAAGTGTACGAAGACATCAATTTCTACTATCAGATGGCCATGGGAGACGGATTGGGCTGTACCTTCGCCTTCAATTTGGACGAATTCTGCCACAATTTCAAGCATTTTCCTGTACAGACCGACAGTGCGCTGAAAATCCTGACACGTGCCGGCTATCTGGAATATACCGATGAACAGGACAATGCCTCCCGAATCATGTTCACCCTCACCAAAGAAGAACTGTACCGCATTCATGAACAAAATGCAGATACGGAAAAACTGATTCGCATTTTACTGCGGACCTATACCGGACTTTTCACCGATTATGCGTATATTAATGAAGAGCTGCTATCCAAACGTTCCGGATTGAGCAGACCGCAAATCTATGAGACCTTGCTCTTCCTGACCCGGCAGCACATCCTGCACTACATCCCGGGAAAAAAGACTCCTTATATCATCTACACACGTGAACGACAAGAGACTGACCGTATCTATTTGAGCAAGGAAGTGTATGAGGAACGAAAGGAAAGCTACCGCCGGCGAATAGAGGCCATGATAGAATATGCTGAAAGTGAAAACAATTGCCGAAGCCGCATGCTGCTTCATTATTTCGGCGAAAAGAACGAGCACAACTGCGGACAATGCGATGTATGCCTGCAGCACCATCACTCCGGACTGAAACAAAGCCAGTTTGACGAAATCAGTCGCCAGATACGTACCTTACTGAAAAACTCTCCTCTTTCTCCGCAAGAGCTTAAAGCCCAAATTCAAGCACCAGAGGAACAAGTGACTAAAGTCATAACCTATCTCCTGTCGGAAGAAATCATCCGTCAGGAAAATGGCCGTCTACTCCTTTAAGCGAGTTTATATTAGTCAAATATTTTACCATTCTAAAAAAAGACGTATCTTTGCCGGAAAATACAAAAACTTGATTCACATGGAAGAAGGAGGAGAATTCCGGGAACTCATGATACAGATTTTCCGCACCCGCATGGCATTCCGACGCGCCATGCAACGCACACTAAAGAATAATCATGCAGGCATCACTTTCGAAATGCTCCAGGTGCTGAGCAGTCTTTGGCATGAACAAGGTATCACCCAGCAGGCACTGGCGGAGCGAACCGCTAAAGACAAGGCCTGCCTGACTAACCTAATGAACAATCTGGAGAAAAAAGGATATGTCTATCGCAAGGAGGATGCAAGTGACCGCCGAAACAAGCTGGTATATCTTACTCCGGAAGGGGAAAAACTGAAAGAACAGATCCGTCCTATCCTCAATTTGGTATATGCCAACGCAGAGCATATCTTATCTACCGAACGAACTGGAAATATTTTATCTGAATTAAAAACAGTGCAAAATGTTCTCGAAGATTTCTAGCACCCTACGAATCCTGCTTTTCATTGGAAATTTCTTTCTTATCCTCCCAGCTATGGCCCGACAAGATTCGCTGTTCCTATCCGTGGAACAGCTTTTTGAATCAGGAGTAAAAAGCAGCCTGCAGTTACAAGCCGACAGCCTGAAAGAGAGAATGGCTTATGAACGGAAGCGCCATGCCCAAACGGCCTTGCTCCCCGACCTGGAAATCGGTCTCAAAGGAGGAGTTATCGGACAACCTGTGGTCTTTCAGGAAGGGCTTTCCCATCCTACCTATCCGGACACTCCCGACTGGTCGCAAAACTATACGGTCGACTTCAACCAACCGCTGTATCAGGGAGGGAAAATCCGCTATTCCATCCGTAAGGCAGATATTGAAAAAGAAATCGCAGGCTTGCAACGAATGAGCAATCAAGCTGACATCAAGCTGGGATTACTCAACCAATACCTGAATCTTTTTACTTTGTTCAAGCAACACATCGTGCTTACCCGTAACATCGAAGAGTCGCTTCGACGTCTGCAGGACATACGGCAAATGAAGAAAGAAGGACTTATCACCAACAACGACGTGCTGCGCAGTGAAATGCAACTCACCAACGACCGGCTTTCTCTGCAAGAAACAGAAAACAGCATCCTCATCGTATCCCAACAACTGAACCTGCTGCTGGGAAATTCCGAAAACCGTATAATAAAGCCCGACACCACATTGCTGCAGAAAGCGACTCCCCTGGAAAGCTACGAAGCCTATCTCCTGTCGGCTTACGAGCAGGCCCCAGACATGAAACTGCTGCAAAAAGAAACCGAACTGGCCCGGAACCAAATACAGATGGACCGCGCCTCCCGCAAGCCCAATGTCAACCTGTACGCATCCAACACTCTGGCGCGACCCATTACCCGTACCATGACCGACTTGTATAACAACAACTGGAACATCGGACTTTCGGTTTCCTATCCCCTCTCGTCTTTATTCAAGTCCGACCATAAAATCAAGGAAAGCCAGTTGCAGGTATCCGTGCAAAAGAAAGAAGAGGAACTGAAAAAGCAACAGCTCCAGATGGACATTTACAATGCAATCCTCCGCCACAAAGAGGCCCTGCAGCAGGCTGACGCCTGGAAACTCTCCGTCCGTCAGGCACAGGAAAACTATCGTATCATGCAGAACCGTTACATGAACCAACTGGCCATACTGACCGATTTGCTGGATGCCAACTCTGTCCTGCTCAACGCCGAGCTCCAGCTGACAGCCTCACGCACACGAATCATTTACACTTATTACCAACTGCAGAAAGTCTGCGGAAGATTATAACCCATTCAATCCTACAGAATATGACACTAAAAGATACTCATAGCAAACTACGGAAGAGAAGACTGCAGAATATCATTCTCAACTTACTTTGCATAC
Source organism: Bacteroides mediterraneensis (assembly GCF_025993685.1). Taxonomy (NCBI): domain Bacteria; kingdom Pseudomonadati; phylum Bacteroidota; class Bacteroidia; order Bacteroidales; family Bacteroidaceae; genus Bacteroides; species Bacteroides mediterraneensis. Next base: position 2,664,908 of record NZ_DAJPEN010000001.1, read on the forward strand.
TGATTGCCGGCTCCGGACTGGTATGGGTGGGCAACTACTTCTGGAAATACATTCATTATGAAATCACGAACGATGCATTCATCGACCAGTATGTAGCCCCCTTGAACATACGCGCTTCGGGCTACATCAAGGAAGTCCGCTTCAAGGAACATCAATATGTACATCAAGGAGATACGTTGCTGATACTGGACAACCGCGAATATCAGATAAAGGTCAAGGAGGCCGAAGCAGCCCTGCTGGATGTGCAAGGTTCACGCGACGTACTACATTCCGGCATAGAGACCTCACAAACCAACGTGGCAGTGCAGGAAGCCAACATTGCCGAAGCAAAAGCCAAACTGTGGCAACTGGAACAGGATTATCACCGCTTTGCCCGTCTGTTGCAGGAAGAATCGGTCCCCGAACAGCAGTACGAACAGGCAAAAGCCTCTTATGAGGCCGCAAAAGCCCGCTACCAAGCCCTGCTGGCACAACATAAGGCTGCGCAATCGCAGTTCACAGAAACCAGCAAAAAAACCACCAGTGCCGAAGCGGCCATCCTGCGCAAGGAAGCCGACCTGGATCTGGCCAAGCTGAATCTTTCTTATACCGTACTCACTGCGCCATACGACGGATACATGGGACGCAGAACCCTTGAACCCGGACAGTTCGTACAAGCCGGGCAAACCATCTCCTACCTGGTCCGAAACACAGACAAATGGGTGACAGCCAACTATAAGGAAACCCAGATTGTCCACATCTACATTGGTCAGGAAGTACGCATCAAGGTCGATGCCTTTCCCGGAAAAGTTTTCCACGGGACGGTGACAGCCATCTCAGAAGCGACCGGATCCAAATACTCGCTGGTACCTACCGACAATTCTGCCGGAAATTTCGTGAAGGTACAGCAGCGAATTCCCGTGAGAATAGACCTGAAAGACATTTCTCCTGAAGAAATGAGCGAATTGAGAGCCGGTATGATGGTAGAAACAGAAGCCTTACGCAAATGATGACCATGCAACAACTGGACGTCCCCGTACGTCAATGGGTTCCCGACTGGCTCGGAATGATATGCATCTTCACCATCATCCTGCCTGTCACCATGCTGAACGGTTCCTACACCGGAAGCATGCTTGAAGTGTCCAACACATTGGGCACCCACACTGAAGACATCACCATGGGGTATTATGCCGCTTCGGCCGGAATGGCGGTAGCCTATCCCATTGTCCCCAAAGTACTCGAAGCCCTTTCCTCCAAGTTCCTGTTGCTGACCAACCTGACCCTGCAATTCTTTCTCAGCTGGATATGTGCTCGTTCGCAAAACATCGACCTGGTCATTATCTGCAGCTTCTTCATCGGCTTTCTGAAAGGTTTCCTCATGCTCTGGTTCATCCGAAGGGCCACCAAGATTTTCAGTCCCAAGAACGTACGAAGCGAGTTTTATTCTTATTTTTATCCGCTGGTGTTTGCCGGAGGACAGGTATCCATGGTACTTACTGCCGAACTGGCTTACCATTATAATTGGCAGTATATGTACTACTTCATGATGCTGCTCCTCATGACTGCCATCCTGATAGTGATTATCTGTTTCCGGCACGACCGCCCGTTGAAGCCCATACCGCTCTCTGAACTTCATCTGCGCGAGATGCTGGTCATTGCCACCGGACTCCTGATGCTTGTCTATGTCATCAACTATGGGAAAGTGCTCGACTGGACTTCCTCCTTCAAAATCCGGCTCTATATCGTCATTGCTCCCATTCTGATTGCCTTTTTCATCTGGCAGCAATACCACTCCAAACATCCCTTTGTCAGTTTGGCTCCATTGTATCAGCCCAAAGCCATCGTAGGCTATCTGTATATGATGCTGGTCATGTTTTTCAGTACCTCCACCACCCTGCTCACCAACTACATGACAAGCATCCTGAAGGTAGACAGCACACACACTTATTTACTCTATGGTTACCTGTTACCAGGTTATGCCCTGGGTGCTTTCATCTGTTTCTGGTGGTTCCGCTGGCAACGGTGGCGTTTCCGTTTTCTGATTGCCGGAGGAATGGGATGCTTTGCCGCCTTCTTCGGTATCCTGTATTTCACCGTATCCCCCGACAGCACCTACGAGATGCTTTTCCTCCCCGTGTTTCTGCGAGGGCTGGGCATGCTGGTACTGATCATCGCTTTTGCCTTGTTTGCCGTAGAAGAACTCAATCCCAAATACCTGCTGGCCAATGCCTTTTTCCTGATTTCCTTCCGGTCAGTGCTGGCCCCCATTCTGGCTACCTCTTTTTATAGCAACGCGCTTTATCGGATGGAACAAAAATACTTACATACCTTGTCGGAGACCGTCAGCCAGACCGACCCGCTGGCCGCCAGCCGGTTCAACCAGTCACTCAGCCAATATCTTTCACAAGGACACGAATATACCGAAGCCACCCAGATGGCGACCCAGAGCCTCTATGCCACTCTGCAACAACAAAGCCTGTTGCTTTCGCTCAAACATATACTAGGCTATCTGTTTGTCATCACCCTGGTCATCGCCATCGTTTCACGCTTCATCCCCTTCCACAAGACTATTCGTGTAAGATATGCCAAAACCGGGGATGATATGGTATAAAACAGCATAAAAAAACAGCGGAAAGAAAAAATCCTTCCGCTGTTTTTATAAAAATTTCATCAGAATTCAATAATCAATGACTTGCGAGGAGAAACCACAAGATTCTTTGTCAAATCAATTTTCTTCCCGCTCGATACATCTCTACCTTCTTTAGAATCCTTAGTCAAGACAGTATAGTACTCCGCAGCCAAAGTCTGCTCATCACTCGTACTATTCAGCACAATCATTTCAGTTTTTCCGTCATGTACATGAGAATACATATATATTCCTCGCTGAGGAATATGATACTTCACTGTTCTGTTTTCTGCCATATACGTTGTTTAGTTTAATTTTGCGAGGGCAAATATATGTATTTAAAACATAATTTATAAACATAACAGCAAAGATTTTAATGTATTTATTCATTTTTTATGACATAAATCAAATTTTAATATACTTCCACCTTCGCAGCCAGCGACTTACACTTGTCACGAAGTGCATCCAAGTCTCCATCGTTCTTGTCATAACAAACCACAACTCCCATACGGCGGTTCAGGCGAGTGGTCGGTTTGCCAAAGATGCGGAGATAGGTATTCGGCTGAGAACAAACCAGTTCCTCACCTCTGTACTGCGGAGCTTTCTGGCTGGCAATCGGAGAAAGAATCACTGCACTTGCACCAATGTGTTCCTGCGTAATGCCCGGGATAGGCAGCCCCAGTACCGCATACAGATGCAGTTCAAACTCATTCAGATTCTGCGTATTGGCCAAAGTAACCATACCCGTATCGTGCGGACGAGGAGAAAGTTCAGAGAAATATACTCCATTTTCATGGCTCAGGAAGAATTCCACTCCCCACAGACCATATCCTGTCAGCGCTTTTGTCACCTTGTCGGCCATCCGTTGTGCCTCAGCCAGATGTTCCGGTGCGATATGAGCCGGCTGGAAACTTTCACGATAGTCTCCTCCCTTCTGCACGTGTCCGATAGGAGGACAGAACAAAGTCGGTCCGTTCTTCTGGGTCACTGTCAGCAAAGTGATTTCACTGTCAAAATGAATGAATTCCTCTACAATCAGTTCCTTGATATCGCCACGGCTGCCGTTGCATCCATATTCCCATGAATATTTCAGGTCTTCTTCAGATTTTGCGACTGACTGGCCTTTGCCGGAAGACGACATCAACGGTTTGATGACACACGGATAACCGATCTTGCTGGCTGCCTCTTTCAGTTCCTCATAAGAGGAAGCATAAAAATACTTCGCAGTTTTCAGTCCCAGTTCCTTGGCTGCCAAATCACGGATAGCCTTACGGTTCATCGTAAAGTTCACCGCACGCGCACTCGGCACGACTTGAATACCTTCTTTTTCCAAATGATAAAGCCGTTCAGTACGTATTGCTTCTATTTCAGGAACAATAATATCCGGACGATACTTTTCTACCACACGGTCCAAAGCCTCTCCATCCAACATACTGAATACCTCGCACGCATCTGCCACCTGCATAGCCGGTGCACCTGCATAAGAGTCACACGCAATCACATACTGGCCCAAGCGCTGGGCTGCAATGGTAAATTCCTTACCAAGTTCTCCGGAACCTAACAAAAGTATTTTTTTAGTCATATATATAAGGTTTATGCTTCTTTCCTGCAAAGATAATATTTTTCTTCGGACCTTATACCATGACCTGCCGATTTATCAAGCCTCAGTTTCTGCCTCAGCCAGCTTCTTCAAGGTCAGCAATTCAGTGCCGTCTTCGCCCGACAAGCTCACCGTACCATTTTCTTTCACCTCAAAACTGCGCACCTTGTTCAATGCATCCAGAATATTCCTTTCCGTTTCCATATCCGGACAAGCCATCATGGTGGAAATCATCTGGCTGAACTGCAAAGACGAGGGCTTCCCTTCTTCCTGAGAGAACCCGCCATTGATGGTGTTGCAACTGGCATTTCCATACACCCGTTTCTCTGCCAGGTCGAAAGTCAGCTGCGGTGTTTTTTCCGTTTTGCCGATTTCAGTTCCATTGACGGTTATAATCTGCCACGTTCCTTCCAAATCGTTTAAAGACACTTCCTTTACTTCCCGTTTCTGCAACAGGATAACCGATTTTCCATCGGCATCGTTCAAAGATATACCTTCACCGACTTCTTCATATCCGGCCACCTTATTTAAAGCTTCCAGCACACTCTGTTCCACCTTCATGTCCGGACACATCATCCGGGTAGCTCCCACCTGTTCAAATGAAATCTTTCCTGCGTTCAGCGTGTCCAAGTTGAATGTACCCACCAGACGGTTGCATCCCGCATTACCATACAAGCGGTGTTCAGCGTTGTCAAAACCCAGATAAGGCGTATTTTCCGCACTCACTTTTTCCCCGTTCACTTCCACGATGTTCCATTCCCCTGAAAAATCAGCCACGGCTACCGAGTTCTTTCCCGCGCCGCAGCTCATCAGCAGACAGGCAAAAGCCGCTGCTGCCAAATACTTTCTATTCATAACTTGTTTCTCTTTAATCGTAATTCCATTTACACAAACAATTCATTTTTAAGAATTGTTCATTTACAAAAATACGGATATCCCTCGAATACTGCACCATGTTTGGATTTATTTTCTATCTTTGCATGTTGAACGGTAACGTTTACCGGGCATTTAAAGTATCAAATTAATAAATGAGTAAAGTATTGATTATCGGTGCAGGCGGTGTAGGTACCGTTGTTGCACACAAAGTGGCTCAGCATCCGGAAGTCTTCTCCGAAGTCATGATTGCAAGCCGCACACAGTCCAAATGCGACGCTATTGTCAAAGCAATTGGCAATCCTCACATCAAAACCGCCAAGGTAGATGCCGACAATGTGGATGAACTTGTGTCTTTATTCAACAGTTTTAAACCCGAAATCGTTATTAACGTAGCACTTCCCTACCAGGATTTAACGATTATGGAAGCATGTCTGCAAACGGGAGTGAACTACTTGGATACAGCAAACTACGAGCCGAAAGACGAGGCTCACTTTGAATACAGCTGGCAATGGGCTTACAAGAAACGTTTTGAGGAAGCCGGACTGACCGCCATTCTGGGTTGTGGATTCGACCCGGGAGTAAGTGGAGTATATACCGCATACGCAGCCAAGCATCATTTCGATGAAATCCAGTACCTGGACATCGTGGACTGCAACGCCGGAAACCACCACAAGGCTTTTGCCACCAACTTCAACCCGGAAATCAACATCCGCGAAATCACTCAGAACGGACGTTACTACGAGAACGGACAATGGATTACAACCAAACCGTTGGAATTCCACAAGGACCTGACTTATCCGAACATCGGCCCGCGCGATTCTTATCTTCTGTACCACGAAGAACTGGAATCACTGGTCAAGAACTTCCCGACCATCAAGCGTGCCCGCTTCTGGATGACCTTTGGTCAGGAATATCTGACTCACCTGCGCGTGATTCAGGACATCGGTATGGCCAGCATCGAGCCTATCAACTACAACGGCATGCAAATTGTTCCGTTGCAGTTCCTGAAAGCCGTGCTGCCTAACCCGCAGGATTTGGGTGAAAACTACGAAGGAGAGACTTCCATCGGATGCCGTATCCGGGGTATCAAGGACGGACAAGAACATACTTACTACGTGTACAACAACTGCTCTCACCAGGCTGCTTACAAAGAGACAGGCATGCAGGGTGTAAGTTATACCACCGGCGTACCGGCTATGATTGGTGCCATGATGTTCCTGAAAGGCCTGTGGAAGCGTCCGGGAGTATGGAACGTGGAAGAATTCGACCCAGACCCATTCATGGATGCCCTGAACAAATACGGACTGCCTTGGCATGAAGTGTTCGACGGCGACCTGGAACTGTAATTGATTGAAAGATTATCTATGATTAAAGAATCAAGAATGGAGAACCGGAACACTCATTCTTCATTCTTGGTTCTTTTCTTTTTTCCCACTTTTACAAAGAAACAATTATGAACATAGGAGACAAAGCTCCCGAAATACTGGGAATCAACGAAAAAGGTGAAGAAGTCCGCCTGAGCGACTACGCAGGCAAGAAAATCGTACTCTATTTCTATCCCAAGGATATGACTTCGGGCTGTACGGCACAGGCCTGCAACCTCCGTGACAACTACGCCGAACTCCAGAAAGCCGGCTACGAAATCATTGGCGTGAGCATCAACGACGAGAAGTCACACCAGAAATTCATCGAAAAAAACCAGCTTCCGTTCACGCTGATTGCCGACACCGACCACAAACTGGTGGAAACCTTCGGCGTTTGGGGAGAAAAAAGCATGTACGGACGCAAATACATGGGTACCTTCCGTACCACTTTCATTATTAACGAACAAGGCATCATCGAACGGATTATTTCACCCAAAGAAGTGAAGACCAAAGATCATGCCGCACAAATCCTACAATAATTATGGCAAAGAAAGACGAACTTGAATTTGAAGGAGGCATTGAAAACGCCCCCAAACCCGATAACAGTGAAAAACTGAAAGCCTTGCAAGCCGCCATGGACAAAATTGAGAAGAGCTTCGGAAAAGGCTCCATCATGAAAATGGGCGACGACCACGTGCAGGAAGTAGAAGTCATCCCGACCGGCTCCATTGCCCTGAATGCGGCATTGGGCGTAGGTGGTTATCCGAAGGGACGTATCATCGAAATCTATGGTCCGGAATCTTCCGGTAAGACCACACTGGCCATCCATGCCATCGCCGAAGCACAGAAAGCCGGCGGTATTGCCGCTTTCATCGATGCAGAACATGCTTTCGACCGTTTTTATGCAGCCAAGCTGGGAGTGGACATCGACAACTTGTGGATTTCACAGCCCGACAACGGCGAGCAGGCATTGGAGATTGCCGAACAGTTGATTCGTTCTTCCGCCATCGACATCATTGTCATCGACTCTGTAGCAGCCCTGACCCCGAAAGCTGAAATTGAAGGCGACATGGGCGACAACAAGGTAGGTCTGCAAGCCCGACTGATGTCACAGGCCCTGCGCAAGCTGACTTCTGCCATCAGCAAGACCAACACGACCTGTATCTTCATCAACCAGCTGCGTGAGAAAATCGGTGTCATGTTCGGCAACCCGGAAACCACTACCGGTGGTAACGCATTGAAGTTCTATGCATCTGTCCGTCTGGATATCCGTCGTGCCTCTCAGCTGAAAGACGGTGAAGAAGTCATCGGTAACCAGGTACGCGTGAAGGTCGTAAAGAACAAAGTGGCTCCTCCTTTCCGCAAAGCCGAATTCGACATCATGTTCGGTGAAGGTATTTCCCGCAGCGGTGAAATCATCGACTTGGGTGCCGAACTGGGTATCATCAAGAAAAGCGGTTCATGGTACAGCTACAACGACACCAAACTGGGACAGGGCCGCGATGCCGCCAAACAATGCATCCAGGACAATCCGGAACTGGCCGACGAGCTGGAAAAACTGATTTTCGATGCATTGAAGGACAAAGAATAAGCCTCTTCTTTTCCATCAATAGAGGAACGGGTTCTACTTTGCTGAAATACGGCAAGTGAACCCGTTTTTTTATGCATCAACAACTACAGAAACATCTCATTCACAGCCGAATTCTGTGAAGATATCCAGACTTCTCCCCCATTTCTTCCCAGCCCTATGGCTATTTCTCTGTCCCGCACTGTAAAACAGAACTATTTCCCGGAGAAAAACAATATGCATGCCTGCGTTTTACATTTATCAAACGGCTCTACTGTACCCCCATCGTTTCCACAGCCTTATCCCTATTTCCCCGCCATAAAACTTTTTTCTCTCTCAAAAGCAGCGAAAAAAACAAAAAAATACGCTATATTTACCACAAAGAATTATTTTGAATCACTAAAGAACAAAACTATGACCTTAAAGCATCAATTTCTTTTCATACTTTGTCTGGCTTTTTCCACTGTGGCTTCGTGGGCACAGAGTAATAAATTCACCAATTCGGCTTTCCGTTTTGCCACTCGTGCAGAAGCTCAAATGCTGATTACGGAACTGGACGACTATACCCGCAACTGGAACCAGTTTGACATCGACGTACGCTTGCAGAAACCGCAAGGACGCAAGTCCGAACTGCTGCAGTTCGCCATGGACCAGACCCTCAACTGGAGCGACAAGGACAAGGAGCGCATCAGCAAGGCCATGAAAACCCTGGATGCTGAAATCAAAAAACAAAAATACAACCTGAACTTTCCCAAAGAAATCATCTTCGTGAAAACCACACAGAAAGAAGAAGGAAGCGCACAGGCCTACACCCGCATGAACTGGATTGCCATCGGCGAAGAAGCGCTGTCAAACAATTCAGATGAGGACTTGCAGTACTTGGTGGCACACGAACTGTTCCACTTACTGACCCGACAGAATGCCGACTTCAAAAAAGACATGTACCAGCTTATCGGGTTCTCCGTCATCGAAAAAGAAATCCTGTTCCCGTCCGACCTGGCTGAGAAACGTATCTCAAATCCGGATATCAGCCGCTATGACAGCTACGGAACTTTCACCATCGGCGGACAGAAACAATATTGCACCATGGTGATTTATACCGACAAACCCTACGAAGGAAATACATTGGTGGATTATCTGAAAATAGGACTTGTCCCCCTGAACGGAGATTTTATTCCTATCCAGAAAGCGGGAAAGACTCTTATTTATACGTTAGATGAAGCCGAAGACTTCTACACACAGGTTGGTAAAAACACCAGCTACGTCATCCACCCGGAAGAAATCATGGCCGATAATTTCGCCTACACGTTGATTGGAAAGAAAGACCTTCCCAATCCGGAGCTTATCCAAGGAGTACAGAAAATATTGAAAGCCAACAACCTGTAATCCAATTCTTTTACAAATCATACAAAAAAGTCAGGCCCTTTCGAGGTGACCTGACTTTCTTTGTATAATAGGCTTATTTCTTCCGGAAATCCTTTTCCAGCGCCAAGGTAATCCAATTAGCCAAGGCCTGCCGGTTGTCCGCAATGACCAAACGTTTCTGGTCCTGCGCATTCTGAATGTTTCCCACTTCCAGAAACACCCCCACCGGAGTGGTATTCCGAAGCACAAACAGGTTCCGTTCGCTGACCGTACCGTCAAATCCCCGGTTGGGCTGATGCCGGTCGTACTTGGCCCGGAACGTACGCTGGATTTCTCTTGCCAGCCGCTTTCCTTTCGAACTGCCCGGCGCATGATAGAAGAACACATCGGTCTGGTTGTTGCGTGCCCGGCTGTCCACATGGATAAACACGGCCCGCTTGTAACTGCTCTTTTCTTTCCGGTACAGGCGGTTGATAGCATCGCAACGCTGCTGCAAACGGGCCACCTGATTCAACGGAATGGCTTTGCCCATGCAAGTCTCCCGCTTGCTGTTGTTCAATACTGCCTGGTTGCGGATACCGTCTTTCGCATCCTGAATGATGAAATGTACTTTTGCCCCGCGCTTCAAGAGCTCCCGTCCGAGACGGAGGATAATGTCGTAAGCATATTCATCTTCGTGCAGTTCCTTTCCCTGATATTTACCGATGCAACCGGGGTCGGGACCGCCGTGTCCGCTCACCAAATAAAATACCGCCCCTTTCAAGGAACTGGAGGTCACGGCATACGACGCATATCTTTTTCCCAACAGCGGCTCATAGTTGCCTTTCTTCCGTCCGTTCATCCCCAAGGGGAAACACAACAGAAAGGCCAACAATACATACCCATATTTCTTCATCACTTCAGCAGCTCTTCTATTTTCTGACAAAGAGAAGCAAATTCCTCTTCATTATACAAACGCGTCATCATGACAATCTTTCCATCCTTCCCAATCAGTACGTTGCGGGTAATTCCGGCATTGCGTTCCGCATACTTGGCAAAGATATCCGCCCCCGGGTCAAGTCCCAACGGATAGGTCACTCCTGTCTGCTTGGCAAAAGCCTTCACACGTTCCAGCGGTTCGTCACGGTCTACCCCGTAGAGCGCGAACGTCGCATTGTCTTTATGTTTCTGCCAGATGTCTTTCTCAATAAAAGGCATTTCCTTGCGGCATACCCCACACCAGCTGGCCGTGAACTGCAACATTACCACCTTGCCTTTCAGGTCGGACAGTTTCACTTTACTGCCATCCGTCAGCGTCATTTCAAAATCGGGTGCCTCATCGCCCACCTTTACAATATATCCAGCCGCATCGGGAACCGGCTGGCAGGCCTGAAGAGGGGCATGGCTGCCCATACATCCCATCAAAGCCAATGCTAAAAACAGCTTCTTCATATTCATTCTAAATTATAATCCGGCTCAAAGATAACACAAAAAAGTGAAAAACAGACATATCGGCAGAGAAACGCGCATTTTATCCACTGCACCGGATGTTTATACGGAAACTTTATTACCTTTGTGAAACATGAAAAACTCAAAACAATCAAACCTATGGACTGCACAAACATCATCGGAGAAAAAATCAAGTCACTCCGGAGCAATCAGGAAATAAGTATTCAGGAACTGGCCGAACGTGCCGGCCTGACCGTGGAACAGGTGAGCCGCATCGAAGAGAACATCGACATTCCTTCGCTTGCCCCACTGATAAAGATTGCCCGTGTACTGGGGGTACGACTGGGTACTTTCCTGGACGACCAGCCCAATGAGACAGGCCCGGTGGTCTGCCGGAAAGGAGAGGCAGACGATACCATCGGCTTTTCCAACAATGCGACACAGGCACGGCAGCACATGCACTACCACTCACTGGCAAGAAGCAAGGCCGACCGCCACATGGACCCGTTCATCATCGACATCGAAGCCGACAGCGAAAAGGATTTCTTCCTTTCCGGACACGAAGGAGAAGAGTTCATTATGGTACTGAAAGGGGAACTGGAAATCAGTTACGGGAAAAGTACTTACCGACTGAAGGAAGGTGACACCATCTATTACGATTCCATCGTGCCGCACCACGTACACGCTGCCGAAGGACAAGCCGCACAAATTCTGGCCGTGGTCTACACTCCGGCCTAAGTCTCACTCAAACCTTCAACGACATGTTACAACTATCTGAAAGAACCTTGGGCGACTGGCTGGAGCATTGGGCGGAAGTGACTCCGGACAAAGAATACATCGTATATTCCGACCGCAACCTGCGCTTCACCTGGAAACAGTTCAACGAACGGGTGGACCGTATGGCCAAAGGCTTGCTGGCCATCGGAGTGCAAAAAGACACGCACGTAGGCATCTGGGCCCGCAACGTACCCGACTGGCTGACTTTTCTGTATGCCTGTGCCAAAATCGGGGCCGTAGCGGTCACCGTCAACACGAACTACAAGCAGGCGGAACTGGAGTATCTTTGTGAGAACTCCGACATGCATACGCTGTGTATCGTCGACGGGGAAAAAGACAGCAACTTCGTGGAAATGACGTACACCATGCTGCCCGAACTGAAACTCTTTGAACGGGGACACATGAAAAGCAAGCGCTTCCCCCACATGCGCAACGTGATTTACATCGGACAGGAAAAATACCGAGGAATGTACAACACGGCAGAGATTCTGCTGCTGGGACACAACGTGAACGACGAGGAACTGACACGGGCCAAAAAGCAGGTGAACTGCCACGACACCGTGAACATGCAGTACACCTCGGGCACTACGGGATTCCCCAAAGGCGTCATGCTGACCCACTACAACATCGCCAACAACGGATTTCTGACAGGAGAACACATGAAATTCACCCCCGACGACAAACTGTGTGTCTGTGTACCGCTGTTCCATTGTTTCGGAGTGGTACTGGCCACCATGAACTGCCTGACACATGGCTGTACACAGGTGATGATTGAGCGTTTCGACCCGCTGCTGGTCCTGGCTTCCGTCCACAAGGAACGGTGTACGGCCCTCTATGGCGTACCGACCATGTTTATTGCCGAACTGAATCATCCGATGTTCAGCCTGTTCGACCTGTCGAGTCTGCGCACCGGCATCATGGCCGGCTCCCTCTGTCCGGTGGAGCTCATGAAACAGGTGGAAGAAAAGATGTTCATGCGCGTCACCAGCGTGTACGGGCTGACGGAAACCTCACCGGGCATGACGCACAGCCGCATCGATGATGAACCGGAAGTGAGATACCACACCGTAGGGCACGACTTTGAATTTACCGAAGTGAAGGTGCTCGACCCGGAAACCGGCGAGGAATGTCCGATAGGGGTACAGGGAGAGATGTGCAACCGGGGCTACAACAACATGAAAGGATATTACAAGAATCCGGAGGCTACGGCCGAAGTCATCGATGCCCGGGGATTCCTCCATTCGGGCGACTTGGGAGTGAAGGATGAAAACGGGAACTACCGCATCACGGGCCGCATCAAGGACATGATTATCCGTGGCGGTGAAAACATCTACCCGCGTGAAATCGAGGAATTTCTCTACAAGATGCCGGGCATCAAGGATGTACAGGTGGCCGGCGTGCCTTCCAGAAAATACGGAGAAGCCGTAGGGGCCTTCATTATCCTGCACGAGGGCTACACCATGAACGAGTTTGACGTCCGGGAGTTCTGTCAGGGGAAAATCGCCCGCTACAAAATACCCAAATACATCTTCTTCGTCAAGGAGTTCCCGATGACGGGCAGCGGCAAAATCCAGAAATTCAAACTGAAAGACTTGAGCTTGAAACTCTGTGCCGAACAGGGTATCGAGATTATATAGAAAGTGACTCGAACAACCAAAAAGAAAATGGCTCCCCCAAAATGCATTGCCACTGGGGGAGCCATTTGTTTGTATCGTTACGTAAAAGAACCGTCAGGCAAGCTGCTGCAGGATGTCTGCGGCAATCTGCGGAGCGGTCAGGTGGTTCTGCTCCAGAAACTCCTGCACGTTGAAACGGTCTACAAATTCCTTCCGGGCACCGAAATTGAGCACCTTCATCGGGCTGCAACCGAAATAGCGGGCAATCTTCTCGCCGAATCCGCCGTCCAAGATTCCGTCTTCCAGCGTCACTACCAGTTCGTGGTCGGCCTTCAGTTCTTCCATCAGGGCCTCATCCACTCCCGTAATGTAGCGCGGGTTAATCAACGTCACTTCCATACCATGTTGACTCTTAAGCAATTCAGCCGTTTCTTCCGCCAGTCCGAAGAAAGAGCCCAGCCCCAGAATGGCTACGCGGCTTCCCTTCCGGACGGTCTGATAACGGTTCAACCGACTGTAATCTGCATCCACCGGACGATTCCCGTAAGCCAGTTCCGTGGCCGGCACGCGGATAGCTACCGGATGTTCATTCTGACGGATACTCCATTCCAGCATAGCCATATACTCTTCCCGGCAGGTCGGTGCCAGATAGACCAGATTCGGAATATTGCTGAGCAGCGGAATATCGAAGAAGCACAGGTGTGTCACATCGTTCATGGCCGAGAGCGAACCCCAGAACACCAGAAGCACCGCCGGATTGCGGTTGATACACAAATCCTGCGAAAGCTGGTCGTAGGCACGCTGGATGAAGGTACTGTACACCCCAAACAACGGTTTGCCTCCATTCTTGGCAATACCCGAAGCCAGGGCCACAGCATGCTCTTCGGCAATACCCACATCGACAAACTGCTTTCCGGCAGCCTTCCGGCGGTCAGGGGTGAATCCCATCACGGTAGGCGTACCGGCTGAAATGGCCACAATGCGGCGGTCTTCCTGCATACGCTGCAACAGGTAGCGGGCAGTCAGGTCGGCATAGTCCTGCGGCTCTTCACTCGGATGGAACACCACTCCCGTTTCAGGATTGAACGGCATGGTCCAGTGGTACGTCTCTTTGTCCTTTTCGGCCGGCGCATATCCTTTTCCCTTCAGTGTGTTGATGTGCACCACAATCGGATGGTCGATATCCTTCACTTGCTGGAAAGCCTTGATAAGCGCCTCCACGTTGTTGCCTTCGTTCACATAAAGATAATCCAGTCCCATGGCCCGGAAAAGATTGCAGGGACACTGGCCGTTGCTTTCGCGCAGTTCCTGCAGATTGCGGTAAAGTCCTCCGTGGTTCTCGGCAATCGACATCTGGTTGTCGTTGACTATAATGATGAAATTGGTACCCAGCTCTGCCGCATAATCCAGTCCCTCCAAAGCTTCTCCACCGCTGAGCGAACCGTCTCCGATGACCGCAATCACATTACCGCCTTTCCCGGTCAGGTCCCGTCCTTTGGCCAGTCCGCCCGCCAGGCTGACAGAAGTCGAAGTATGGCCGATTACAAAATGGTCGTGTACACTTTCCGTCGGTTCGGAATAGCCGGACACCTCGTCATACTGTTCCGGATGCAGGAAGGCATCCCTACGCCCGGTCAGCATTTTATGGGTATAACTTTGATGTGACACGTCGAACACAATCTTGTCCTCCGGCGAATGGAACACGTAGTGCAAGGCAATCGTAGCTTCCACCATTCCAAAATTCGGACCGAAATGTCCTCCGTGTGCGCTCAGCTTCTGTAACAGAGCCTGGCGTATTTCGTGGCTTAATACATTCATTTCTTCTACCGACAGCCTTTTGACATCGGCCGGTGAATCGATTTTTTCCAGATACATAAAATGATATTTAAACAAGTTATACATTAAAGATACAATTTCACGAAGCAAAAATAGGTGTTATTCCGCTTCATGAACGTATATAAATTACGGCTTTTTATACCCGGATTACTTGCATGTAACCCTACAAAACAAAAAGACTGTTCCACTTATAATAGTGAAACAGCCTCTTTGTATGGTATGATCGGCCCAATTATTTCTTTACAATCTTGACCAGCAACGTCTTGCTGTCCAGTTTTCCTTTCGTATCGTATGCTTCCGACTTCACCAGTCCCACTCCTTCCGCATACCACTCCGTAATACGCAGTGTAGTGGTCTTCAGTACGATTTTCGTACGTTGCAGGTAAGAAATCTTCACGCAATCAAACTTTCCGGCAGTGGTACTGATGGTTTCGTTTCCCATATAAGCCGCACCGGAAATATTCACTTCGTTTTTCAGCATGTTGCGGACCACCTGATAGAAACGGTCGGGAATGCTCTCCCCTCCCTTGGCACCGTCTTTAATGGTAAACGAATTGTCGCCTTTGAATTTGAGCTTTTCCAGCAATCCCAGACGAGCCGCTTCATTATACTTATCCGGGTCGGAATCAGAATCCACGTACGGACCGTACATCAGGTCTTCCGTGCAAACCGTATTCGCTCCGTCGTAGCTCCAGTTGAACAATGTATAGCTGGTATTGTTCTTTGCCTTCGTGGTCACAATCTTATCGTAATAAGAAGCCTGTACCTTCCCGTCTGCTTTGGTCACCTTGCTTACCGTCATCGTTTCGTCGGAAGTACTCTGACCAATCTCATCATAATTCACATAGTGCAGCTCCGTTCCTTCTGTCGTACAGAAATATTGTGCCTGCATAGAATGACAGCCCAAAATGGCTGCGACCAAAAACATAAGCCTCTTCATAGATTCATCTTTTTAAATAAATACGGTGCAAACATACAAATTTCTTTCTTTTTTCTGCCTATCTTTGCCACAGAAAAAACATCAAATCAAGCATATCATGGGATTATTATCATCTTTATTCGGAAAAAGCCAATCCGATGAAAACGAACAGGAAAAGCAAGACAAGAAAAATTTCGACATTCTGAAATACGACGGCATCCGTGCCCGCAACATGGGAAAACTGGACTACGCCATCAAATGTTTTGAAGAGGCAGTAGCACTCAACGACGAAAACGAGACACTGGGACTGCTGGCCAGTGCCTACCTTCAGGCCAACCGGACAGACGATGCACGCATCACCCTCGACCGGCTCGTGGCAAAGGATGACACCAATGTGCCGGCCTTGCTGTCATTGGCCAGCGTATGCTTCCTGCAAGAAGATTACGACGGCATGGAAAAAGCCTGCCAGAAAGCCATCGCCGCAGATGATAAAAGCGCACAGGCCTACTATCTGGCCGGAAAAGCAGCTCACGGCATGAAAAACGGATTGCAGGCCATCGTGATGCTGACCAAAGCCCTTGCCCAGAATGAAAGTTATACGGAAGCCTACCTGCTCCGTGCGGAGGTTTTGTGGGAAATGCGTCAGGCAAAGGACGCCCTGGACGACTTGGAGCAGGTGTTGAAACTCAATCCGGAGGAGGAAGAAGCCCTTCTGCTGAAAGCCACCATCCACATCCAGCTCGGACAAACGGAAGAAGGCGAAGGATGCCTGGACCAAGTGATTTCAGTGAACCCGTTTAACGTAAAGGCTTACTTGTTGAAAGGAAACTTGCTGACAGAAGAGAAGAAACTGGACCAAGCCTTGGAGAACTATCAGGAGGCCATCGAACTGATACCGCAGGACGCTCAGCTGTATCAGGAAAGAGGGCGGGTACGTCTGCTGATGGGAGATAAGGACGGAGCCACGGAAGACATGAAAAAAGCCATCGAACTGGCTCCTGAGAAAGAGAATCTGATTTCCGGTCATTTCGATAATTTTGAAAAGAACAACTTGCAGACGGGAATTTATTGATTCACATTCTTATATATAATAATAAGAAGAAACGGCTGTGGAATGCTCCTTCAAGAAGATTTCCACAGCCGTTTCTTTTATATGTCTTCTAATCAAAGCGTGTCGTAAGCCGCTTTCAATTGCTGCAAAGCTTTTTCGAGGGTGATTCGCGGACAGCCCACATTCATCCGCATGAAACCAGCCCCTTCCTTCCCAAACATTTCTCCGTCGTTCAATGCCAGTCCGGCTTTTTCCACAAAGAAAGCGTTCAGGTCCTCATGCGAAAGTCCCAGTTCCCGGCAGTCCAGCCAAATCAGGTAAGAAGCCTGCGGACGCATCACCTTAATCTTAGGTATATGGGTCTCGACATAATCTGCCACATAATCAATATTTCCCTGAATATACGCCAGACACTGTGCCAGCCACTCCTCTCCTTCAGTGTAAGCAGCCGTCACGGCAGGCCAGGCAAACACATGACCCGCATTCAGTTCGCCGGCATCCAGATAATTCACGAAACGTTCCCGGAGTG
Source organism: Bacteroides mediterraneensis (assembly GCF_025993685.1). Classification (NCBI taxonomy): domain Bacteria; kingdom Pseudomonadati; phylum Bacteroidota; class Bacteroidia; order Bacteroidales; family Bacteroidaceae; genus Bacteroides; species Bacteroides mediterraneensis. Next base: position 2,682,441 of record NZ_DAJPEN010000001.1, read on the forward strand.
CCTCATTATGTATAAAGGTGTGCGAAGCAGCCACTCCCGGCATGTTGAACGTCTTGCTGGGCGCCATAAAGGTGACAGAGTTATTGCGTGCCTTCTCCGAAACCATGGCAAACGGCGTATGATGGAAAGGAGGCAAGGTCAGGTCGGCATGAATCTCATCTGAGAACACAATCACGTTGTCGTCGGCACAAATTTCGGCCAGCTCCTGCAATTCCTCTTTTTTCCATACGACTCCACCCGGATTGTGAGGATTGCAGAGAATCAATACCCGTATGCCTTTAATGGAACGGCGAATCAAATCCAGGTCCATACGGTAGTGTCCGTCCACCTCTTTCAGCGGACATTCCACCAGCCGGCGGTTGTTGCGCGTCACCAGCCAGGCAAAAGGATGATACACCGGCGGCATAATCATGATTTTATCCCCCGGCTCCGTGAAACAGTTGATGGCCATTCCCAGTCCGGGCACAATGCCGGGTACAAAATTAATCTCTTCCTTCTGCACCTTCATGCCATAACGTTTCTTCACCCAGCCGATAATGGCCTGATAATAACTGTCCGGACGGAACGTATACCCCAGCACCGGATGTGCACAACGCTCACGGATGGCATCCAGAATAAACGGAGGAGTGGCAAAATCCATATCGGCCACCCACATGGGAATCAAATCCGAACGTCCCCACACATTCACCATACCGTCTACTTTCTCGCAGGAAGTGCCCCGACGGTCTATCACTTCATCAAAATTATAGTTCATGTCTTTTATCTGTTTGGCTGTTTTATAAATGAAATATCTCTGTACAACAAAGGTAAGAAAATACCTTCACATCCGGCATTACGAATGTATTTTTTAAAAATGAGTAGAAAAAATTTGATGTAATATTTGTTTTTTAAAGAAAAGTATTACTTTTGCAGCAGAAATAACAACAAAATAACAAGAATATGAGAACATTTGCATCTTACTTCTTCTTTTACTTTTATTTCTTTTACTTTAGCAATGAAGTGAAGCGGGAGTTTGCATGCATACGGTAAGAAGAAAATTAAATTGAAATGATAATACAAAGTCCCGCTTCCATGGAGCGGGACTTTTTTTATAGTTATAATTACACAAGATGAAAAAGATAGCCATACAAGGAGTTCCGGGCTCGTACCATGACATCGCAGCCCATAAGTTTTTCAAGGACGAGGAAATCGAACTGATTTGCTGCAACACGTTCGAAGACGTGTTCGACACCCTTCGGAAAGACAGCAGCGTCATCGGAATGATTGCCATTGAAAACACGATTGCCGGAAGCCTCCTTCACAATTACGAGTTGCTCAGAGACAGCGGGGCAACGATTATCGGAGAACACAAACTGCGCATCAGCCACAGCATCATGTGCCTGCCCGGAGAAGACTGGAGCACACTGACCGAAGTCAACTCCCATCCGGTGGCACTGGCACAATGCCGGGATTTCCTGCAGCATCACCCGCAGCTGAAAGTGGTGGAAACGGAAGATACCGCAGGCAGCGCACGCGACATCAAGGAAAAGGGCCTGAAAGGACATGCCGCCATCTGCTCCAAGTATGCCGCCGAACTTTACGGCATGAAAATCCTGCAGGAAGGCATCGAGACCAACAAGCACAATTTCACCCGCTTCCTGGTGGTATGCGACCCCTGGATGGCCGACGAACTGAAAGACCGTTCGAAAATCAACAAAGCCAACATCGTTTTTTCATTGCCTCATAGCGAAGGAAGCCTCTCGCAGGTGTTGTCCATCTTCTCATTCTATCACATCAACCTGACCAAAATACAGTCGTTGCCCATCATCGGACGGGAATGGGAATACCTGTTCTACGTGGACGTCCTGTTCAACGACTACCTGAGATACAAACAATCCATCGACGCAGTCATGCCATTAACCAAAGCACTTAAAATTTTAGGAGAATATGCAGAAGGAGAATCAACCATATAAAATAGAACCGGCCAACCGGTTAAGCAGTGTCAGCGAATATTATTTCAGCCGGAAGCTGAAAGAAGTGGCACAGATGAATGCCGAAGGAAAGAACGTCATCAGCCTGGGAATCGGAAGTCCCGACATGCCGCCTTCGGAAGAAACCATCAACGTGCTGTGCGAAAATGCCCGCAAGCCAGACGCACACGGTTACCAACCCACCGTGGGAATACCTGAACTGCGCAAGGCCATGGCCGACTGGTACAAGAGATGGTACAACGTAGACCTGGACCCGGCTACGGAAATCCAGCCGCTCATCGGTTCCAAGGAAGGAATCCTGCACGTCACCCTGGCACTGGTCAATCCGGGCGACCAGGTGCTGGTTCCGAATCCGGGATACCCCACTTACACTTCACTGAACAAAATTCTGGGAAGCGAAATCGTGAACTACAACCTGCGGGAAGACAATCATTGGCAACCCGACTTCGACGAACTGGAGAAGATGGATTTGAGCCGGGTGAAAATCATGTGGACCAACTATCCGAACATGCCGACAGGCGCCAATGCCACGCTGGAGCTTTACGAAAAACTGGTCGACTTTGCCCGCCGTCACCAGCTGGTGGTAGTGAACGACAACCCCTACAGCTTCATCCTGAACCGTAAGCCTCTCAGCATCCTGAACATTCCGGGAGCCAAGGAATGTTGCATCGAGTTCAACTCCATGAGCAAGAGCCACAACATGCCGGGCTGGCGTGTGGGCATGCTGGCCACCAACGCCACCTTCGTGCAATGGATTCTGAAGATAAAGAGCAACATTGACTCCGGCACCTTCCGTCCCTTGCAACTGGCTGCCGCTCAGGCTTACCGCAACAGCGCGGAATGGCACGAAGAAGCCAACATCCAGACCTACGCACGCCGACGGAAACTGGCCGAAGAAATCATGCATACCCTGGGATGTACCTTCGACCCGGAACAGGTGGGCATGTTCCTGTGGGGACGCATCCCCGACGCTTACGCCGATGTGGAAGACCTGACCGAAAAGATTCTTCACGAGGCCCGCGTCTTCATCACTCCGGGATTCATCTTCGGGAGCAACGGAAAACGCTACATCCGCATCTCACTTTGCGCCAAGGAGCCCCAACTGGAAGAGGCCCTGAAACGCATTCAAGCAGTTATGAACAAATAAACATTACAAAAATCAAATACTACCATGGAACAATTGGATTTATTACCCATCGAACTGGAAGGTGTTTCTCAGGAACGCCCTCTGATTATTGCAGGTCCCTGCAGTGCTGAAACCGAAGAGCAAGTCATGACTACGGCCAGAGCCTTGGCCGACAAAGGCATCAAGATTTTCCGTGCCGGAATCTGGAAGCCCCGCACCAAACCGGGAGGCTTTGAAGGTATCGGCGTGGAAGGACTTTCCTGGCTGAAAGAAGTGAAGAAAGAAACCGGCATGTACGTGGCCACGGAAGTAGCTACGGCCAAGCATGTGTACGAATGCCTGAAAGCCGACGTGGACATCGTATGGATTGGCGCACGCACAACTGCCAACCCGTTTGCCGTACAGGAAATTGCCGATGCCCTGAAAGGTGTGGACATTCCGGTGTATGTGAAGAACCCGGTCAACCCGGATCTGGAACTCTGGATTGGCGCCCTGGAACGCATCAACAATGCCGGACTGAAACGTATCGGAGCCATCCACCGCGGATTCTCTTCCTACGACAAAAAGATATACCGCAACCTGCCGCAGTGGCACATCCCTATCGAACTGCGTCGCCGTATTCCGAATCTGCCTATCCTTTGCGACCCGAGCCACATCGGCGGGAAGCGTGAACTGATTGCTCCGCTCTGCCAGCAGGCCATGGACCTGGGATTCGACGGACTCATCATCGAATCACACTGCAATCCAGAATGTGCATGGAGCGACGCCGCCCAGCAGGTAACCCCCGACATCCTCGACTACATCCTGAACCTGCTCGTCATCCGTTCAGAACACCAGACCACGGAAAACCTGAACGAACTGCGCCGCCAGATTGACGAATGTGACAACGAACTGATGGACATACTGGCCAAACGTATGCGGGTGTGCCGGGAAATCGGAACCTTCAAGAAGGAACACAACATGACCATCCTGCAGACCGGACGTTACAACGAGATTCTGGACAAGCGAGGCGCACAAGGCTCACTCTGCGGAATGGACCCCGACTTCATCAAACAGGTGTTCGAGCTGATTCACGAAGAAAGTGTCCGTCAGCAAATGGAAATCATCAACAAATAAGCACGGGAGCGAGAAATGAAGATATTGATTTTAGGAGCCGGAAAAATGGGCTCCTTCTTTACCGATGTGTTGAGTTTCGAACATGAAGTAGCCGTGTACGATGTAAATCCCCAGCGCCTGCGTTTCATGTACAACTGCTACCGTTTTACCCAACCGGATGAAATCAAAGAATTCCAGCCAGAACTGGTCATCAATGCCGCCACGGTGAAATATACCCTCGACGCATTCAACCAGGTGCTTCCGCTCCTGCCTAAAGACTGCATCATCAGCGACATTGCCTCCGTGAAAACCGGGCTGAAAGAGTTTTACGAGCACTGCGGTTTCCGTTACGTGTCCACCCACCCGATGTTCGGTCCCACGTTTGCCAACCTCGACAAACTGAGCACCGAAAACGCCATCATCATCAAGGAAGGCGACCATTTGGGCAAGATTTTCTTCAAAGACCTCTACCAGCGTCTGAAGCTGAACATCTTTGAATACACGTTCGAAGAACACGACGAAACCGTGGCCTACTCCTTGTCCATCCCGTTCGTATCGACCTTCGTGTTTGCGGCCGTCATGAAACATCAGGATGCTCCGGGTACCACCTTCAAGCGCCACATGGCCATCGCCCAAGGCGTGCTGAGCGAAGACGATTTCCTCTTGCAGGAAATCCTGTTCAATCCCCGCACGCCGGCACAAGTGGAAGGTATCCGTACGGAACTGAACGAACTGCTGGACATCATCAGCCGGAAAGATGCGGAAGGCATGCATGCCTACCTGACCAAAATCCGAAAGAACATCAAATAAACTGTCCCTTGTCCGACAGAAAAAAGGGCAGGAAGAAACCGACAAACGTTTCTTCCTGCCCTTTCTATTTCTTTCGACCGATTCTTACAGCTTGATTTTCTTCGAAACCTTCTTCGATTCATTATGCAGGCGGTCGAGTGCAGTCACCACATAACGGTACTTCGTCTTGCCGTCTTCATACGGCAGCTTATAAAATTCATCGTGTGTGATAGCCACAATGTGAGACGGGTCGTTCAAATTCACCTTCTCCTTATTATCAAAACGATACACCACATAATGATAAGCCTTATCCATCTCCTTCTTGGCTTTCGGTGCCGTCCAGAACAGAATGTAACCGTCTGCCGTCCACACCGGCTTCAGCTTGCGTACCTTTCCCGGAGCCTTGTCGTCCATGAACGGCGAGGTAGGAAGCAACGCCGGATATTTGTGGTATTCTTTCACCAGCATATCCCGGTAATGCCCCTTGTTCTCCACCACGGCCGCCGCATACCACTGGCAACTTCCCTGTACGGTCGGCAAAGAACGCTGCAGGTTGTACTTGGCCGGTATCTGGCTCTGGTTCGGATTCATCAAATCGGCCTTGGATACCGTACGCACCACATCCTGACCGATATACAACGGACGGGCAGCCGCATGACGTGCCCACCAGCGAATCAACGTCTCATAATCTGCCGCCGGGTGTCCGATTTCCCAGTAAATCTGCGGGATATTGTAGTCCACCCAACCATTGTTCACCCACAGCAGCACATCGGCATACAAGTCATCGTAGTTCTGCAATCCGTTGGTATCACTTCCATTCGGGTCATTTTTCCGGTTCCGGTAAATGCCAAACGGAGAAACCCCGAACTTTACCCACGGCTTGCATTCGCGCACCGTCTCGTGAATCTCCTTAATCAGCACGTTCACATTGTCCCGACGCCAGTCGGCCCGACGGGTAAATCCGCGGCCATACGCCGCAAAACTGGTATTATCCGGAAAATCCTCTCCCGGATTCGGATACGGATAGAAATAATCGTCCATGTGAATGGCATCCACATCGTAACGGTTCACAATGTCACGCACAATCTTGCAGATATATTTTCTGGATTCCGGCAATCCCGGGTCGAAATACAGCTGTCCGGCATACTGCACGAACCATTCCGGATGCCGGTTATAAGGATGCATCGGCGACAACGCACCCGTACCCTTCGTCTTGGCCCGATACGGATTAATCCACGCATGCAGCTCCATGTTCCGTTTGTGACATTCCTCAATCATGAACTGCAACGGGTCCCACATGGGCGAAGGCGCCTTCCCCTGCACACCGGTCAAAAAGCGGCTCCACGGTTCGTATGGCGATTTATACAATGCATCCGCTTCTGCCCTCACTTGGAAAATGATGGCATTGATGCCGGCTTTCTGCAAATTGTCCAACTGGATCACCAACACCTTTTTCATCTTCTCCGTAGGCATCCCCTGGAACTGTCCGTTTACGCACTGTATCCATGCCCCGCGGAACTCCCGCTTGGGATAACGCACCTGCGCATGCACGCTGCCTGCCCACAGACTTCCCAGCAGAAGCAGCCACATCAATAGTCTAGTCTTCATATCTGTCAATTTTATCATATTCTTTTTCCCTTTTTGGGACGATTTCCGATTAAGTCGCAAAGATAATGAATTAATGCTTTAAAAGCAGATACCGTTGAATAATTATAGCCGCAGTTCTTTCAAAATCTACCATTCACCTTCCTATCCACATCTGCCTGTCCAAATAAAAGTAATCGGACAGGCATAATTCCTCCAAATCTCCCCACATAAAGAGGAAAATTTCAGGGAAAATTCTCTGTTTCACACTGTGGGATACAAAAACCACAGTGTGGGATATATATTTCACAGTGTGGGATACAAGAACTACACAGTGGAACAGAGAAAAAACAGGGACATACAGAAAAAGAGAGAACTACCACTGAAATTATGGATTCTTATGCTATCAGTCAGAGAGGAAATATCCCATCCAACCATGTTAATGACAAATCAAAAATACGACAATTCCTATTGTGAAACAGGATATTATTCTAATTATCAAACAAATAAATACACGAATGAACAAATATAACCTTTGACATGTAAATTATTTATTATATTTTAGCAGTATTGAAAAATGCGGATAAATATTTTTGCAAAAAAATGGACACATTTTCATTTATATTGACCATATTCTTAGGCATATACGGCTTATTTTAGTTGTATTTCTGCATATTTTCAGTTATTCTACAAGACAAAAAAGCAGCCGTTTGCCGAAAGGAACTTCCTGCATTGAGCACGATGGGAATCCGCGCCATGCAAGCCAAAAGAACGCTGCCTGCCCCCCATAAGGGGATAAGATACCGCCCAGCAAACAAAAACACGAGAAATATTCACATCCCAAGTATTGCTATGCAAGGCATCAGCCGGCAGACAGGCCTTGAGCATCCATATCTACGAGGGTATACCAATAAAATTTACCACGACAATTTCGATATATGGATAAACGCCCCGCAACCGCCGACATCCATAAAAGCGGCTCATCAGAATTTGTATAACAAACGAATTTAGCATACTTTGACAAGCAATTCAAGCAAAAAAGAAGCGGTGCAACCGTATATATAGATAAAAAGACAAAATCCTCACAGGAAGATTTCCCGATTAGTTGAATCATAAAATTTGTCTATTTACATTTCGTAATTTGTCGTTTTATGAATAAAAATAATAATCCACAATTAGACAAACGAAATAAATTAAATGCGCATAACTTTACATCACGATGCTAAGGGAAGAACAAAGAAAAATCCTTTAACACCAAACGAGATAGAAATTTTATTTTTAATTAAACTTTTAAGAATTATGAAAAAGAGATTCTATGGAGCCCTCATCTTGGGAAGTTTACTTCTCACAGGAGGCATGGTAACTTCTTGTTCAGATTACGATGATGACATCAATTCTTTAAGTGGAAGAGTTGATGCCCTCGAAAAAACAGTCGCAGATCTGAAAGCAGCAATTGAAGGTGGTTCTGTAATTACAAATGTACAGAGCACAGCCAATGGTGTTACAGTAACATTAAGTGACGGTAAGACATTCGAAGTAAAGAATGGTACTAATGGAACACCAGGTACAGTTATTGACATCCAAACAGTTGATGGAGTAGAATACTGGTTCTTGGATAACAATAATACAGGATATCCCGTAAAAGGTGCAAAGGGTGATGATGGAAAAGATGGTATCTACTATGCACCTAATGCAACTACTGGAACATGGTGGAAGTATGATCCAAATGTAGAAAACGATGAAGGTACAGATACCCAGATTTCTTATGTAGCAGGAGGAACTGTAACTGCTGTATATGATAAAGAAAATGGAGTGCTTACTTTGAAGAACGTAGACGGCGTAGAAGATGGAACCCTTGTCCTTCCATTCTACACTAAAGGTTTACAGTCAATTGCTTTTATACCTGAATACTACGATACAGACATGGGTATGGGAGTAATCGATTTCTATACAATTTCAAAAAACAGTAAGGTACTTACCAGCACGAACGCTATTGTAAACTATCGTCTGAATCCTAACAATGCAAACATCAATGACGTAACATTCGATTTCATTGATAGAGTGGTTGTAACTCGTGCAGAGGATGATGCTTACCAATTATTGAGCATTGTAGGTGAACCAGAACGTCAAGCTGGTGGCGAAATTACGATAACAGCCAAATCCAATAAATCATTAGAAGACTTAAAGAGTCAATCTGAAGAAAAGAAAGCTATTGTTGCTTTGCGCGCACAGAAGACAGAAGATGGTGAAACATCTGAAATTGTATCAGACTATGCAACTGTAAATGTAGTTAACTTAACCAAGTTCGCTATCATTGACAAGGCTGACTATGCAGCAGATTCAAAAGAAGAAAACATACACTATTATGCTTCTACAGAAAATGAAGTAAAAGCGCAGTCAAGTATCGATGGTACAATTGAATACAATAGCGAAAATAAGAGTACTTCACAGCTGGATCTGTTAACATTGGTTGAAACTTATGAAACAGAAAAAGCAAAGAAAACTTTCAGTGAATTAGCCGTTGCACACACTTACAAGTTTACAGCTTTAGACTATACCCCTGTTTCTGGAGACAAAACAAACCAGAAACAGTTTATTGAATTTGTAAATGACAATACAGTACAAATCAATAAAAACTGGTTAAGCAATGGTATTGCTGCTGTAGGCAAAACCCCAATTATCAAAGTTGAAACATTGGTAGAAGGTGAAGTTGTAGCTACTGCATACATTAAATTACAGATTGTACAGAAAGATCGTACAGACAAGAACGTAGAAATCAATCTTGGAGATATTCAATACACATCAATTGATCCAAACTACGCGTATGAATTAAAGTGGGATCAAATGAATCAGGAAGTTCTTGATGAACTTGGATTGACAAATGAAACATTTGGTGAAATATACAACAGAGCTCCATTTGCAACCAGCACAGATCCTGCTATCATCGGTTATTATTGGACTCACAATGAAGAACGTGGAACAAGCATTTGTTCTATTACGTTGAATCAGAAGTGTAAGACTGGAGAACAGAAATTTGTAATCACTTATGAACCAAAAGATAACAAAGCATATCCAGTTATCAATATCACATTTACTTACAATCTGATTCATACTCAGTCATTACCAGATCTGAACGGAGATTATCAAGCTGAAGATGGTGCTATCTTGGTTAAGGGACGCTTGGATGGTGAACAATGGAAGATGATTAGTGAAGTGAAAGAACACTTTAAGAACTATCTTGCTAACTGGAATCTACCTAAGTATCATTCATATCCTAAATTGTCTATCGTTGTAGATGGAACAAATGAAAAGGGAGTAACTCTTGCAGGTACAGACATTAGAGATCAAATCATTTATCTTGACGAAGCTCTGACTGTTGATACAAAAGATGTGAAAGTACTTTTGACTTCTACGATGGATAATGGCGAGGTTTGTACAGAAGATTATGTTGTACGCTTCTTACGTCCGTATAAGGTAGAACTTGGCGATGTTACTTTGAATACATTAACTTCTGAAGCTGATACTGAAGACTTGAGAGACTATATCGTTATCAAAGATATAGAAGGTAAAGTTCTTTATGAAAAACAGAAATTCACAGAAGAAGCAATATCAACTTATAAGTTAGATAAGTCAGGTATGACATTTAAATTTAACTTAATAAAAGATGCTTCATTTGGTGATAAACTGGAGATTTTGAACGATGGTTATACCATCAGCTGGGATAATGGAGGTAATGATTTACAGAAAGAAAAAACAGCTTCATATAAAGTAATCGTAACAGTTCCTGATATAGCAGAATGTTCTGATAATGGTAATATTAAAGTATTGCCTACTGCTGACTCCAAATAATAATATTAGGATAATGTAGACTATAAATTGCCCTAAAATCTTTAATGAGAAGAGAGTATCCTAATAATACTCTCTTCTTTTTTTTAAGAATAATCCTTTAAATCCTCAATATATGAAAGCCAAAAGACAAATTATGGCAATTATGCTAGTAGCTAGTACATTTGCCGCAACAGCCCAAACCAGCAATCAATCTTCCCTGCAAATCAAGGAAGAAGGAAAGACTGAGTTTGTTCCTCACTGGTTTATGCAAGTACAGGCCGGTGCCGCACACACTCGTGGTGAAGCCAAATTCGGAGATTTAATATCTCCGGCAGCTGCCATCTACGGGGGCTATCAGTTTACACCGCTTTGGGGACTGCGTGTCGGAATAAGTGGTTGGCAGGCTAAAGGAGGATGGGTTGCCTATAATCAGCTTTACAAGTACAATTACTTGCAAGGAAACGTAGATGCTACATTGGATTTGAGCAATTTGTTCTGCCACTACAATCCAGACCGCTTCTTCAATGCATACCTGTTTGCTGGTGTGGGCCTGAATGGAGCCTTCAACAACGATGAAGCTGTGGCATTAGCCAACAAAGGCTATGAATTACGTTATCTATGGAAAGACAGTAAAATCAGCCCAGTAGGCAGATTCGGACTAGGAACCAACCTGCGACTGACTTCAAATCTGTTCTTCAACATTGAAGTAAATTCAAATATACTGTCGGACAAGTTCAACTCAAAGAAGGCGGGCAATGTCGACTGGCAGTTCAACGCACTGGCCGGATTTACAATCAAGTTCGGAAAGACTTCGCGCAAGACAGAGCCAGTATACTACGAACCCACTCCACAACCGGCACCTCCTGTAAAGGAAGAGCCGAAACAGGTGCAAGAACCCGCTCCTGTAAAACAGGAAAAGGTCAGCATGACAGAAAATATCTTCTTTGCTATCAACTCGTCTAAGATACGCACATCAGAAGAACAGAAAATTGGAAGACTGGCCGAATTCATGAAGAACCATGCGGACTGCAAAGTTACAATTTGTGGTTATGCAGACAAGCAGACAGGTAATGCAGATATCAACGAACGCCTTTCTAAGGAACGCGCAGAAGCTGTGGGTGCGATGTTGAAAGACAAAGGTATCGACAGCCAGCGTATCACGATAGACCATAAGGGTGATACGATACAGCCGTTTAACACTATGGAAGAGAACCGTGTAAGTATCTGTATAGCTGAATAGGCTCCATTAACTCTTCATAACCTGCAAAAGGAGTGTCACTCTCCCTTCCATAGGGAGATAAGGGCACTCCTTTTCTACATATCACCAAAGCTCCCAAGAATGACTAATCTTACGACTTTCTTCAGAAGTATTACGTCGTGTCGCAACCAGGGATGAAAAGTACCTTGCAAATTAAAAAAATTAGTTCCGAATCGCGTTAAATGGCACCGATTCGGAACTAACTAATGACGTCTATTCGCTACAAGTTTTATTGGATTTTACATTACCTCTTTCCATGATAATGTTTAAACTCATCCAATTTATAAGGTCATTTTAATACTTAATATTATCTATTGTAAAGATTGATGAAAATATAGCATCTCCCACATCTGTTACAGTGAAAGAGATATATGCCGGGGTTCCCACATAAGGAATATCATTAATGCTGGCAGCAGTCCACCCGATATGACCCGCATAAAGGTCTCCTTCATCAGGCATATTCGGATAATCATTAAACTGCGTATTGTCTTGACCGATAATGTTCACGCTAGTCAGCATAGTGGAATAAGAGCCATAAGGCCCATAAATAGTCATGACCACACAATCATCAAATTCTGAACCGACCCACTCATTAAACTCTGCAGAGATAAAGTCATAATGGAACGAAAGATTCTTGATATTTTTTTCTATCGGCCCCAATATCATCATACTGGAAGTGCCTCCGATAGCATAACCATCTGCTGAAACCAGATACCCACCTGAAGATATGGCTGCATAATGACTACCTTCCTGCGGAACCATATCCCCCACACTACCTTCCATTATACTGCCGTCACCTATCAGATAAACTCCATCATTTCCATTTTCAAAATTTGTATTACCGTCAAAGCTGCTAACTTCCGGATTGTTTGTAATGTATGACAAAACAACATCCTGAAGCATCTCGTTTCCATTCTTATCCATCATGCCTTTCTTCACAGTAATGGTAATACCCACATTTATCTGGAATTCCTCCCAAGGGGTAAATGTGATAATCGCATTTCCTGTAGAACTGGCATTGATTGTGATTGTTCCTTTCACATCCACTCCATCTACGGTTACCACAAAATTATCTTTGATAGACGGAAGCAAGATTTTGTCATCAAAAAAGAACATGATAGGCAAATTTGCGGGGAAAGTGACGTTGCTCTCTCCTGCACGTGAAATGGAATGAGTGTAACCCATCTGCTGTTCACGGATATTTGTTCTTTCCGAATAAAGCAACGGAAGAGAAGCGTATTTTACAGATGCCGTAGCTGGCATCAGTTCAGATATTGAAGGAACTGTCTGCACAATAGTTAACGGTTGCCCGTCATTATCCTCCTCTGTGATTTCTTCAACGGCACCTTTTACTTCATCACCACTATTTATAATATTAAACTCATCGTAGTTTATACTAGGAACTTCCTCGTCTCCTTCAAATGGTATTCTAATTTCAGTGCCATCTTTGAGAACAAATATAACCTCTCCGTTTTCTACACTAACATTACTGAACCATGAATCACCACTTGCTCCTGGTTCACCGACAGCTTTTACCGGGTTACCATTTTCATCCAGCACCTCAACAAATGTCAGTCCATGATCATAACTGATCATCCAATAGCCTGTTGTGCTGACTTTCAACTGCGGAGTAACCGCATCGTTTCCTGTTACAGGAATCTTATTGCCGTTTTCATCTGTCAGCCAATCTTGCTGACCGTCTATTGTTTGAGTCCAATAGTATTTACCATCTGTATCTTTATTAAATCCGATAACCGGAGCATCTTTTCCAGCTGTTCCATTAGCTATCGATGCCGTTTGCCCGTCACTGAATGTAATAGTATATCCGTTTTCTGTTTCCGTAACACTTGTCACATACACATTAGCTTCCAATGCATTCACAATAGAACTCATTGAAGAGATGTTTGTGTTCATCTGAGTTAATTGCCCTTCAATGTTCGTCAAACGTTCGTCCAGATCATTTACCTTGTTCCAGAGTTCCCCATCATCATACTTACAGGATATGGCACCAATTATCATCAGCGACCATAAGAAGAAAGATTTTAGTTTCATAACGTTAATTTTTCAGGTTAATAACTATTTCTTTAAGATTAACACGATTATCCCATTAAAACCTTAGAATAAATATGCCTCGAAATATTCGAATTATCATTAGTTACTATTACGAGTAAATCAAGATAAGAATTACCGTATCTTCGTAGAATATGTTGACAGCATGATTTAGTGGGCAAAGCAAAAACAAGCCTGGATTCGTTTTTATAACCTACCCTAAACACAATCGTCACTGTCACTCCATATAGTAGAACTTTACAAGAATCCTAGTAAAAAGAACTATTCATTAAATGACTCAAGAACACCTCAAAATCAAAAAATTTCAGGAGACCACAAAATATATCGTAAAATGTAAATCTATTCTGCCATCATCACTTATTGTTTTATTCACCTCCATTTAACACGATATGAAACTTGACAAAAATACTTATAAAATTCTACAGATATTGAACATATCCTTTTACGGACAAGCCCCACTTGAAAAAACTCTTTTCTAGAACTGAAATTCAAAATTTCAAAGGCCGAAAAGACTCTAATAAGTCAGGTTCCCCTAATGCTTTAAACCGGTTCAAGTTTTAATAGGAAGTAATACAAATTTAACGAAAAAATGTTATGCAGCAAGGACTTATTCTATCGAATTGTTACTATTTCAACCCACAAACGGATTAAACTATTAAAAAAAGCAACTATATAGCAAATATATATTACCAAAGTGGTCAAATTAAAGCGATTTTTTAATCTGATGAAACAGCACAAGCTAATGTTAAAATTCGGTTTATATCATCTTTTGTATATTTCAACCTTACCATCTAAATCTATACTATAACTACCACATAAATCAAAGCAAATCATAAAGCCCTCATCTTCTGTATTGTCATCATTGCTTCAATGATAGTCAGTTTCCATAAAGTCATGTGCAATAATCTGACCCTGGGCATTTTTCCTTATCGTCCTTTCGCTCCCTTTCTGCTTTACGGTTATCCCTCTATTTTCCGCCTTCTCTTCCATCCTTAGATATTTTATACGGTCTATTTTTTCCCCGTGGTCCCTGAACTTAAACAGGCATACATCCGGTGCTTCCTTCCTTAAACCCACAAGCTTGAACTGGTAATGCTTCTTTGTATCATATACTTCCAGTATAAGCCCCGGCAGCCCGTTGAATTTCCAAGGCCCTTCACTTACTGCAATTTCCGGTGTGAACCAGGCTTCATAATCACGACCGTGATAGTGACAGGTAGCCAGTTGACAGGCGTACCCTTGAATGGTTCTGATACTGTCCCGAAGAACCCACTCCTGTGGCGCATATTCTTCCTCTATATAGCAATTGACGATTCCATTTGTAGTGCCAAGCATCACCTGTGAGGTCATCTTACCCTTCGGATAATTCTTATAAATATAGTCATGCAGGATTCTGGGTATGGGCAAAGAGGCATAGTCCCTTTTCCGGATATTCCCTATCATCATTTCACCCCAGATTTTGCGTCCTGTCGGGTCGTAAAACAAGGAATCATAATAAAACATGGGGTAACCGTAACACTGGCTGATTGTTTTCCCGATACGCAAAATCACTCTTTCGGTAGTGACATCCGTACCCAACGTGTCGGTCTGTTCCGTACAGTCGTATTCACACTCCATTATGGATGGTTCCAGTGCCTGTATATATCTGTCAATCTGCCCCCACACACTGGTGCAGCCCATGACAATAAAAAGCGTCAATAATGTTCTCATCATCAGATTCTGTTAGAAGTCAATATTGTTTTTATAATCTTTCTCCTGCAAGTCATATCCATGTTCCGTTCCCTGATACACAATGGGATACTGGCTTTCCTGTTGATACAGACGGGTCAGGTATTCCGTCCGTTCCATCGGCTTATGCTCCTTTTCATACCAGTTATAGAATGTGACCGGATAACAGGGAGAGAGAACTATCTCGGACGCAGAATAGAAATAATGCCGGTCCTCGTCGTAGGCTTCCAGTATGAGACCGGGCAAGCCGCACAATTTCCAGGGACCTTCCTGAAAAGGCAGATCCGGAGTATACCAGGCCACATACGTCCTTCCCCTGAAACTGGTTGTCGCCTTCCGGCACCGATACCCGCACACCATTTTCACCGAGTCCTGCTGCATCCACTTCATTACAGGTATCTTCTCTTTCACCACCACGGCTTCTTTTCTTCCTATTTCTCCAACTCTCCCATATACATAACAGGAGTCCTTTTGCCTGTCCTTGTACAGGTATTCGCTGGTTGTTGAGATGCCGGCTCTGCGGATGGAATCCAAATTAGACACCCTTGCGTGGAAGCGCTGCAATTTCAGTCTTGCATGCCCCGGCAGAACCTCAATGGAATCATCCTGACAAGTATAGTAACTGACAAACGAAGTGAACCGCTTGCCCAGCCGAAGAATCATACTGTCCTTGTGAATATCGTTCTCTGTCAGAGTATCCCTTTTAACCAGATGTATATAATGACATTCGAGCAATGCCGGTTCAAGCACCTTTTTCTGCTGCCCCTTACATAAGGACGGGGAGAAAGCCAAAGGAATCAAAAGCAACCACAATTTCTTCATATAGCGTAATGTATTTAAGTCATAAAAATCAGGCAAAAGTTCAGAGGCTAAAACAAAATGTACGCACCCACCATGATATTCCTCGGACGAATCGTATAGCTCCGGCTTATTTTAGTGGCATCCGGCAGGAAGGTCGTATAGGCGTATTCCTTTTCGTTGAACAGGTTGTTCAGATGAAAGTCTATGTGCAGCCGTTTCGTCGCCTTATAAGTGGCCTGTATGTCCCCTAAAAAGAAATGCCGGGTATCGGTCTGGCTTATTTTGTTGGCAAAGTGTTCTCCACATACCGTAAAGCTCCATTTTTCGGAAGGCAGGAACCTGACAGAAAGCTTCTGCTGAAGCTGGTAGGTTTTCTCCTTCTCCTCACTGTCACTAATGTGAAACCTGGTATGCGAGAATCCCATCCGATAATTGACGTTCATCCACGAAAGGACATTCATGTCGATTTCCGGACTCAGGGTGAAATTATCCTGACGGCTCTCCACCTTCCCTTCGCTTCGGAACAGGAATGCATCCCTGCGTGACCATCCGCCATCCAGCGTAAACTTTGCCTTCGCCCATCCGGTAGCCTTGGTGACACTGAAGTCCAGATTCGTCGTATTCGCTTTCTGCGGAACATCCACATATCTTGACAAAATATACTGGTCCTGCATCCGCTGAGACACGGTGTACGGCGAACGGTTCCAGGATTTTCGGAACCTGATGCTGGAAAAGAACTCGCTCAGCGGTATATTGTATTCTATTCCGCCACCCACAGACGCATCCACCGTATGAAAGAAATCTGTCAGTCCTTCCGTCAGTGTACGGTAAGTGGTCAGCACGGAGCCGGGATAGAAGCCGGACAGACTGACCGGATTCTCCCTGTAGTCTCCTCTGGCCTGAATCTTCATCCTGCTGTTCAATCGATATTCCGCATAAAGTGAGGTCTGCCATGAAAGCTTGTCGTGGCGCAATGTGCTGTTGTCCGCCTCACTGCGATAATGGTAATAATTGAGGGGAAGGCTCAGGGTGGCGACCAGCTTCTCATCCTGGTATTTCATTTCCGGACTGAAACCGGCCTTGACAAATCCCATCTCCATATTGTTCCGTTCCGCCACATTCGCTGCCTCCAAACCGTATGAATCCGATTCGAACTTCCGGAACATACCGCCAAGACTGGACTTGAAGTCAAAAGTGAAAAGGCCACTCACCGCACCCCAACTGACGGAATTGTCTGTAAAAAATTCTGAGGGCCGGATATGCTGCATGACAGCCGATTCCTCCCTGGATACACTCAGTCTTTGCGGCTGAGCCTGATACAAAAGATAAGAAGCGAAATTGACGAATTTCTTCCCGTTTCTTTTCATCAGAAACAGGTCGTTGGCGAGTTTCTTCCCTCCCTCATACATATTCTGGCTGTTAGACTGATAGCCGCCTAACCGCACGTCCCGGTCTTTCCAGTCCAGTGTCACATCCAGA
The DNA here is from genome assembly GCF_025993685.1 of Bacteroides mediterraneensis. Taxonomy (NCBI): domain Bacteria; kingdom Pseudomonadati; phylum Bacteroidota; class Bacteroidia; order Bacteroidales; family Bacteroidaceae; genus Bacteroides; species Bacteroides mediterraneensis. Next base: position 2,700,169 of record NZ_DAJPEN010000001.1, read on the forward strand.
TTCTCCGTAAGGTTGTAGTCGCTCCTGTTGATTTCAGTAGAGACCTTCCCATTGAGCACATTCTTGTGAAAATTTCCGTCTTCCACTTCATCCATCCTCCATTGCTCATTGCCGGCCGGGTCATAATAAACGCTTTGGGTCTTCTTCAAGGTATTCTCACGATGGTTCTGATAGGTCAGACTGAACTTTATATCCTGACCGCTCTTCAACTTAAACAGATTGTGAGATGTCACCTGATGCGTCCGGTTCTGAAGTTCACGCTCTCTCGACAGACCCAATGAATAAGGTGGTGTGATATCAATATACTCCCTCAATAGATTGGGGGCATTGATTATTTCATTGCGATTGAAGGAGTTCAATTCCTTTGAGATGTCCTGTCCCGTATTGTTTGATTTCAGGGTATTCAAGGTTTGAAACCCTTTGCTGAAACGCATGGCCGTTCCTTCTCCATTCCACAGTCCTTCCCCGTCTCCGAGACCTCCTGCCGCCTTCAAGGTGCCGATCCATTTCATCCTGGCCCCGGATTTCAATCTCAGGTTAATGGCAGCCTGGTCGGAAAAGACAAGCCCTTCGAGCACCTTTATGGGCTGATGGTTCTGCATGACCTCCACGCTTGCCACATCCTTCTGAGGTATATTGTTGGTGGCTATTCCATACTGGGTGCCCAACAGGTTGCTGTTCTCTATATAGAAACGGTTAATCGGTACTCCATTGTAGCTTATTTTACCGTCTTCCAATGTCTTTATACCGGGAAGCCTTTTCAGAACATCTCCGATGGCGCGGTCTCCCTCCTTTGAATAAAGCTGCACGTCATACTTTATCGTATCTCCCTGCAGGCGGACCCTCGGTGCTTTTACCACCACTTCCTTGATTTCTATATCCTGAGGAGACAGAAAGACTTCCATTTCTTTCCCTTCTTCCAGTCTCTTCTTGCAGGTTTCATAGCCGATGCATGAGAACCGGACATACATGGGGGCGGTCAGATTTTCAGCCAATTGGATGGCAAACCGGCCATCTTCTCCGGTTGTCCCGAACTTGACAAGCTTGTTTGTCTCTTCTACATAAACCATCACATTCACTCTTCCAATAGGCAAAGCAGTCGCCTTATCGGAAACCTTTCCCGAGAGGGTACGTGATTGGGCGTTTACAAGAAACGGAACATACAGCATCAAGAGAAGAAGTGTGCTCTTCATCGCATTGTCAAGGTTTATCAATGAGTCTTTCTGTCTACATATTCTTTGTTTATCACCTCCTGACTCACCAGTTTTCCATCCTGAAAAGTAAATGCCGTAGTCAAAGTGTACCATTCCCGGTCATAAAGACTTTCCTGATACAGCAACCGTTCAAGGGGACGGTTATGTATATCCATTGTCATTTCCTTCGCGTAGGGTTCACCGACAAGTGCCAAAAAATCCTTTTTACTCATTCCAATTTCAATCTTTTCGGAAGTGAACTTACTGTTTTGCACTCCCAAAAGGGACGCACAGCCCACCTGCATGATGCAGCAAGTCAGCAGAACAATTAGTTTAAGTCTCATATTATACAAATTCATCTGTAATCCTTTATGGGTAAGATTCTGTGTCTAATTTATATGTTTATTTTGGAATAAAAAGAATACGAGTTCACTTTTTATCTTTCTTAAAAATTGGTCTTATATATTTCTTGAAGATTTTGTCTACTTCAATAGGGGTGGAGTTATTCAGCATATCGTACATTCTGCCCGTGGAAGGTCTAAGGGTATGTCCGTAATCTGTCTGAATCTTTTTGCTCAGGTCCGGACCCTCATTCATAATGAGCTCTGGAGGACGACCTTCCATAGTCACATCATATACAGGGTCCTCTCCCCGCTTTGTCCAGATGGAATAAGGACACATACGGATATATCCCTTTGGCTTCCTCACCATAAAGGTGTCTGTCAAACTTCGGGGGATACCTCTTTCGAATGGGTTGTCCACTTCCATCCATTTCTTTTCCAACGGAGCTTCCAGAGGCTTGTTATAATGCTCCATATTCTCTGGAAGGAAGTCAAACTGAATGTGCTTTATCGCTTCCTCATTCAGCTTGATTTCCTTATCTTCCTTCTGCTGGCCCATTGCCGGTATCACTCCCAGCAAAAAGGAATTCAAAACCATATAGCGTTGGATACTGTTCATTCGTCGTTTTCTATTGATTACCCATATTCAACCGCGACATTTCACTTTCAGCCGCACTCTGGTTGTTCATTGTCCGTTCGATACGGAAACGGTAGGTGATTGTAAAGCCGATTTTCCGCGTATCATCCTTTCCGACACTGTACATGATAATATCATTCAGACGGGCTGAAGCACGTGTATTGTTCTTGTTGAAGATGTCGTACCCATCCAGCGAAAGCTGAAGCCTGTCATTCAGGAACGATTTCTTCAGGCTCAGGTTGAAGGAGGTATAACTCTTCGATTCGTACAACTGATAATATCCTTTGGACCCATAATTAAAATCGGCAGACAACAGGAATCCGGAAGGAAGTGTGAAACTGTTGTTGAAGTTCAGCATTACCAGCGGGCGTCCTGCTTTCAGGGTAGTTCCACTCGGCCCTGGGTAATGGAAGAAGGTTTTCATGCAAGTCAGCGTGAGGGAAGGCATCCACCACTTCACAGGATATTGCACATTGACCATACCCGTCAGATTGTGCATTTTATCGAAATTATCCGTGTAGCTGACCGTCACCGCCGAGTTCCCCGGCATACTGTAGAAAGCCGTAACCAGCGGATCACGGGTAAGGGTATAATTCAAATTCAGGAACAGAAACTTATAAAACAGCATATAGTTCAGGTCGTGAGTCAGGGCCTGCTTCAGATAAAGATTTCCTTTCTGATAGGTAAACCGGTCTGTGTACACCGCATTGTCGTTCATCACATCAAACGGCGGACGTTCCGTATGAATGGAGTAAGTAAGGGACTGTTGCAACTTCTCCGTATTATAACCCAGCGATACAGAGGGCAGTAGATTGTGATAAGTCTGGTCCTGGCTTTTGTTCTCATGGGTTTCTTTCAGGTCACTCCGTATCTGTTCGTAGCGCAAGCCTGCCCCCAACGACAGGTTCTTCCAGGTATAATCGTATGACAGGTAGACCGAATTCTTCATCTCCGTATTACGTGTACGGCCATTATTCAACGCACGGACATATTCTATATAGTCGGTTCCGCTGGTGTGGCTGAAATCGTAACCGAGGCTGAAAGTTCCCGCCTTCTCCGTTTCATACGATAAAGAGAACTTGGCCGCAAACAAATCCCAGTCTGCCTTGCGGTAATAGTCCATAGAGGTTTCCGAGCGGTCACTTTCCCATTCACGGATATTACCCTGGCTACGGTCGGTCTTATGAAGATAATCTCCGTATACGTTCATCCTCCAACCGTTCTCCCAGTCGTTTGTATAATACAGATTAAGATGGTTGCTCACCGACTTGTCACCCACCTCACTGAGATTCCTGATGAAGGTAGAAACTCCTTTGTCTGGTATCATGGAAAGGGTATCGTTCGAGAAGGTGTTGCCCTGACTGTATTTGCCTTCATATTTCAACCCGATTTCCGATTCCGGCGAAAAATGATAAGAGACCCCTCCCGTATAGGCATGGCTTTCTTGAAAGATCCGCTTTCGGTTCAGGTTGGTCAGGTTCCAGACAGTATCACTTTGGGTCTGCTGGTAGATGTCAAGATCCGAATCCTTCTTTCCACGGTTATAATTGTAGGAGAGAAAGAAATCCCAGTTCTTATAGTTGTAACTTCCGTTCATCTGATAATTCTGACTGAAATGCGTTCCCTGCAACAGATTCCCCTTGACATTAAAGGCCAGTCCTTCCCCCAGCCGTTTGGTCTTGATTTCAATCACCGCCCGCTGCTCCGAATGATAGCGCACGCCTGTATTCGTAACCAGCTTGACGGATTGAATCTGGTCGATAGCCAGATTATCCAGTTCGGTCCGGTCCGTCACCTCCCTGCCGTTGAAATAATAGGTGGGTGTTCCCTTCCCGATTACTTCAATGTCGCTGCCCCGCTGCTGTATGCCCGGTATCTTACAAAGCAGGTCATTCAGCGTGGTTTCTTTGGCGAGAATCGTATTCGGCACATCGGCTATGAGGCCATCCCGGTCCAGCTTGAATGGCTTCTTGTACGCGGTCACCTCCACTCCTTCCAGCTCCGTCTGTGCCACTTCCATCCGCACCACCGGCAAAGTTAGATTCGCGCTGATTTGAATATTTTTATACTGTGTCTTATAACCGAGATAAGAATAGCGAATAAGATAGTTACCCCCGGCAATCGATGTGCTGTATACCCCGCAAGAATCGGATACCGCTCCGCTGACAAGGGTACTGTCCGACTGGTTCAGGAATGCCACATTCACCATTGGCATCACTACATTCTCTGAGTCCATGATTTTTCCTTTGACAGCATACTGACTGTAAGCCGGCAGCAAAATCAGGCTGGCTATTATAGTAAAAAATGACTTTTTCATGAATTAAATCAAGACTTGCTATTGGCCAGCTCCTCCAATTTCTTTTTCAATAACCCATTGTGAAGCTGGTTTGCCACAATCTCCCCGTTACTATTAATCAGAATACCATGCGGTATGCCGGAGAAAGGAAAATTCTCTTTCACCCTTTGGCCTTCCGTTGTGTCAATCAAAGAATTAAACTTTATCTGATATTTTTTCATGGCTGCCTGAAAATCATCCCTGTTCTTGTCTATCGAAATCAGAAGAATATCCAGTCCTTTTTCCTTATACTGACTGTATGTCTTTTCCAGCTCAGGAAACTCTGCAATACAGGGAGCACAGCCGGAAGACCATAAGTCGATATACAGGTATCCGTTTTGAGGGATAAACGAGGAAAGCTTCCTTCTTACTCCATCGACATCCGGAAATTCCATATCCTTTATCTTCGTACCAATCTTGGCATCCAGTTCCTTCTGTTTCCGGTCCATATCCAGGCGAAGCTCATAGTACCATTGTACTTTTTTGTCGGCTTTCACTTCTTCCGGCAGTGTAGGATAGGTTTCAAGAAAATGAGGGTCATACACAGAACCGATTTCATTGACAAATACAGTCCTGCCCACGATATTGTGTATATTGTCAAGCTGAAACTTTACTTTATACTCGGTGTAGACCTGCGCCAAAGAATCATACACCGATGTATCCGGATTGTCTTTTCCTTCTATGCTCCTGCGGTATTCCCTCTCCCCCATTTTTTCAATCCTACGGGTTTCTGTCAGGTAACCGTTGTAAAGGTCATTCATGGGTGTGCCTGATACATGAAAAGCTGAGTCAAATGCTATTTTTACCGTCCCTTTTTCGGGAAACAACATTCCCCTCACTGGATTCAGCGTGTCATTGACTGAGAGATAATAGGCCATTTCAGGATTCTCCTCTAAACTGAAATTAAATTTCCCATGAAGTAAGGTATCACGCCCTACAGTAACCACTGAATCATTCTGAAGATAATATAACTTTACGGGAGTTCCATCAGCACAATCTTGGCATACACCTTCGATATTTACTACTTGGTGATTTTCACAACCTGCCGTGACGATAGCCCACACGACAGCCCAAAAGAGATTGACAGACTTCATTATAAAATATGATTTTAAGAACTGTCCTCAAAAGTAGATATTATCTACGGAATGCCAGTCCACCCGTCTCCTAAATTATCCTTTCAACAAACGATGAATGTTTAATGAATCACAAAAAGCTTTTATTTGTGGATGATACTCCGCATCCCCTCATAAAACAAGCCTCCCACGTCTACCCCTAACTTGAACTTTTTGAATTTATAAGAAGGCACCACTACCGGCATCGTTTCCCATCCTGTCCGTGAATCATAAAACCTTTGTACCCCTACATCCACTCCCAAACGCTCTGTAAAGCCGTAGCCTATGGTGGCTCCATAATAGGTATTGTTGAAATTGTATCTGTTATCCGGACTATAGGCACCAAATACCGTCAGATGGACTTTATCCATGGGACGAAACGTCATAGCACCAGATACCCCGAACGACTGACCGATACTATAAGGTAAAGTATATTTTGTGGCATTGATTCCCGCATACACCTCCAAAAAATCATTGATTTGCCGCTGGTACACCCACCCCAGCCGGTTCACCCTACCGATACCAGGCAAGGTAGTCTGCATACCTTCCCCATAGAAATAAGGGGCAAACTGCCCGTATGCCTGATAGTCTCCCCAAAACATGGGAGAAGGGTTCACATAATAGGACGGGATGTAAAAAGGTTTCTTCAACTTAGAATCAAAGTTTCCTACTGAATCCGGCTTTATTTCCAGATTTTCTCCATGGTCCTTTATTTTCACTCTATCCATGGACGGGTCAATGGACAGGAGGCCCTCACCCCCATCTTTTCCCAACCCTGCATCAAGTTTTATCGTATCTTTTTTGATACTTTCTTGTCCGAAAACCTGCGTACAGGACAGTCCTAAAAGCATAAAAAACACAAGTACCGATTTCATCATTCAAACATTTAAAAGCAATCACTTCAAAGTTACTTTAATTTTTTCATTCTGGCTATATGGATTGCAGGTTAAACTTGCACAACTGGGTAAAAAAAGAATTACAGCGCCCCACATCAATACAAATCCTATTTTACTTTTATTTTTCATTGCAGTTACCATTTACGGATTGGATAATTAAAAATAATACGTCAAGGAAGCCACAAACGTCCTGAATTTGGTATCCGGATTATGCTGATAAGCCTTCGTCATGCCCCAGTCATATCCTATGGCTATCTGTACATGGCGGGCTATCTCCACTCCGGCACGAAAGCCCGCTCCCCAGTCGAAGCGGGGCATCGTTCCGTCCTTAAATACATTAGAGGAAACTGCCTTGACGACTTCCGGCTCTCCGAGCCTGCTGCTTATCTGCTTCATTTGACCGAACAGACCGACATTGAAGTGAGGGCCGGCATCCAAAAACAGACTGACATTCTTCCCGACCTGCAGTTTATAACCTAAGTGAATGGGAATATGAAGATAGTAAGGCGTACTTTCATATTCGTAAGTATTTTCGTTCATCACATAATAATAAGGACTTTTCCAGCCGTAGGAGGAAAACATCAGTCCCATATCCACATACACCCCTTTCGCCGCCTCACGGAAGGCATATTCTCCTTTCAGTCCGGCATGAAAACCGGATTTAGGCATGTTTTCCTTGGTGGAGTGATAATTATATCCTCCTGAAAGTCCGTACCTGAACTCCTGTGCCTGTACCGAGGCAAACAACGACACACATAGAGCCAGCGTAAATAAAAATCTTGTCTTCATAATCTTATGGTTTTAAATTAATTATCAATCATCCTTCTTTTTCTTTCGGAGAACTTATCCAATCACTTTCGTACACATTGCATCCTCCTAAAAGTCCGATGCCGTTTTCCACATTGGTATAATGGCTGCGGATAGGAGCCAACCCATATTTTCCCAAATCATTGTTTTGGATACGATTGAGCGCCTTCAGGTAAACGTACATTTCTTTCGACAGCTTGTACAAATAGATTTTATAGGTGATGGTTTCCTTTTGCTCTTCATCTTCATAACCGGAATCGTAATATGTACCCACCTTCAGCGTATAACTCTTCCCCTCTATCTTGCTGTCATCCCAACAATACAGATAGCGGTAATACTCTTTCGAGATATCGAACACATCATCAAATCCGGTCTTTTCTGAAAGCAACGGTTCCTTTTCCAAATCAAGGTCTACAGGCATATACTGTATGGTATCCCGCATTTCAGGGCTCGCATACACCGTCTTTTTCTTCTTAATGACTCTCATCCCATAATAATCTTCCGTACCGGCCCTATCGGTGAAAGAGACGCGAAACTGTATGCTCCAGCCATAATTTCCGTCTGTCAGCACCACCTCCAGTTTCTCCAATGGAAAGGCCTTCGGTATCACCGTTTGTGCCTTGGCAAGCGGCAAATCGGGATACGAGACTTCCATCTCGATACGATCATCTTCTTTCAGCCTGCCCAACACATAATACGACTGGCCCGGAAGCAACTCGGTAGCTGTTTCCGTGTATTTTATCGCTTTCTCCTCTCCGTTCAGTTTGAACACCAGCGTAGGCTTGCCGTCTGTACTTGTCTTCTGGCGGTGAATCACCCGGCTCCGGGCCACCTGTATCAAGGTCGTATCACTCCCCGTAAAAGGCATGCAGAAAAGCACGGCCTTGCTCTCGGCACCCATTTCTTTCAGACTGAAATCGTGCGTACACGACTGGCATACAAAGACTCCTAAGAGGATAAACCACATTCTGTATCTCATACGAATTTAAAATTTAAGTGTGTAACTGAAGGACGGTATGACAGGAAACACTCCGTGGGCTTTTCCCACAAACGTACCGTCCGGATTTTGCTGTACGGTGGCATAGAGCGGGTTCATCCGGCAATACGCATTATACAGACTGACATTCCAGATGCGCTCGAAACCTCTTTTCGTGGTTTTGCGGAAATTTATTCCTACATCTAATCTGTGATAAGCCGGAAGGGAGACATTGTTGGGCATCTCGTACACCAGCATCTCTTCATTTGTTCTTTCCACTCCCGGTAGGACAGGAGCATCCACCTGTTGCGACGGAAGGGTAATACGGTTCCCGCTCCGATAGTTCCACGAGGCGTATGCATCGATCCGTTCATTGAACTTATGCGAGATATGCACGGAGAATTTATGCCGGTTGTCGAACTTGTCGGGATACCATGCAGGATAGAAATCCGGGAAATACCGCTTGCTCCACGACAAGGTGTAGGAGGCATCGACCGAGGTCTTCCCATGGCTGTAACTGACATCGGTCTCCATCCCGTAGGCTTTTCCTTTTCCGGTTCTCACCTCGTTCTCCCACCGGTCTGCCGCCGGGTTAAGCATGCCACTGCTGCCGTCATATTCTATCAAGTTGTCCATGGTCTTATAGAATCCCTCCAGACTCCACCGGATGCCATACGGCAGTTTGCCGTAGACTCCTGCGGCATATTGCTGCGATTTCATCGGCGTAATGCGCGCGGTGGAAGGCACCCAATAGTCGGTGGGCAGGTTCAGGTAAGTGGCCGAAAGCTGGTGCATGAACTGGCTCATCTCCGTGTACGAAACCTTCAGACTGGCCTTGTCGCACAGTCTAAGGTTAATTGCCGCACGCGGCTCTATCGAATGATATTTCGTACCCGATATGCCAAACAATGTGTAATGTATCCCTCCATTCAGCTTCACGCTTTTACCTACCGACAGGTCATCTTCTGCATAAAGCGTGAATTCATTGCTCCTGTACCGGCTGGAGATTTGGTCAGTCAGCGTATTTTGAGAAGCATCGTCATACTTGGAATAATAATTCTGGGGCACAAAAAGATGGCGCATATAGTTGGAGCCGAAACGGATGTGATTCCAAACATTCGGACGAAAGTCAAACTCCATCCGGTAGCCGAAATCATGGATGGTGGAACGATTGCGCTGCTCTTTCACAATGGCTCCCTTCGTTCCTTCAATATACCCCAACCGCTCTTCACTCAGGTAATTGAAGTTTGACTGATTACGGGTATAAACCCCTGTAACATTGGCAAATATCTTGTGCGAGAAAATATATTTCCAGTTGGCGGATGCAGTGAAGTTTCCCCACTGTAGAGTGAACTTGTCTACATTGGTCGGCTCCGGGTCAAACAGGTATTCTTTATGCCTGAACTTGAAAAGGTCATTTCCCGAATAAAGGCTGATATCCGCACGGCTTTTTTCCGAAAAGATATGGGTTACCTTTGCATTGAGGTCATGAAACGCATACCGCAGATTCTGCTTGTTCCGACGACTGGAGTTTATGATGGCGAGAGCCGGAGCCGTGAGCAAGTCCATCCACGTACGGCGCAGGGCCACATTGAACGAAGTACGGTTCTTCACAATCGGTCCTTCAAACTGTATTCTTCCTTCCAGTAGTCCCAGCGTGAAACTGCCCCGGTACTCCTTCATGTTTCCGTCATTGGTACGTACATCGACCACCGAAGAAAGCCTTCCGCCGTAACGGGCCGGGAAGCCACTCTTATAGAAATCGATATTCTTGATAATGTCTGTATTGAATGCAGAAAACAGTCCTCCGGCATGGTTCACCTGATACAAGGGAGTACCGTCCAGCAGAAACAGGTTTTCATCGTTGTTGCCGCCATGCACGTACAATCCGGAGATAAGTTCCGTCCCGCTGGCTACTCCCGAGAGACTTTGAAGTTTCTTCACGACATCGGGCGAACTCATAAAGTTGTTTCCGTTCACAAAATCCTTTGCCGTAAGCGACACCTTCCCTGTCTGGGTGGTGTATAAAGGAGAATTCAAATCGGCGGTCACGACCACCTCCTCGATTTGGTAATCCGATTTCAGCCAAATATTTTTTGTTTTATTTCCCTTCAACGTAATCTCTTCCAGCAGTTCTCCGCTGCCGATGTGCGAGAATCGGATTTTGTGGGTTCCTTCACTCAAGGTCAGGCTGTAAAAACCGTGCTCGTTGGTCAGTGTTCCTGTATGGGAGGTGATGTCCCACACGGTGGCATTGATTACCGTCTCTCCGTTTTCCTGATAAACGTATCCGCTTAACGTATAGGAAGACTGTTTTTTAAGTATCACATACTCGCCGTTCACCTCCCATTGGATGCCTGTATGCTCGAACAGGGTGGAAAGGGCACTTTCCAAACCGGTCATATCAAGATGCTTACCGGCATAAGGAATGTCGAGTTTGATAGAAGCATCGTACACAAAGCTGACCGGATAGACTTGTTTCACCTGTTCCATCAGGTCTTCAATTGTGACCCGATGCTGTGCATACAGGGATAAGGCATTCATCAAAGAGGCCAGAAAAAATAAGGGTAGGATGCTTGTTTTCATCTGCTTTTCTTTGTGATTTTTATATCCAGTGTCTTTTCAATCAACGTGATGATTTCCTCCAGACTATCCGCCTTGAACTCGCCCGTTATTGTCCGGTAATGTGCCGACGAGTACAAGGGCGTGCCATAATAAAGGGAAAGTTCTTTGAGGACCTCCTCAATCGGAGTGTTCCGGTAAATGAATTTACCCGTTGCCCATGCCGACGGATTGGGAAAAGCCGGACGGCTCACCACCGGCATTTCGTCGCCATGGGCCAGCATGCCGCACATGTCTTTCGTGAGGATAATCCCGTCTTTGCCGTATCGGGCCTTGAACACTACCTTACCGGATTTTACATACACCCGGGTAGCCGTGTCCTGTCTGGATTCGTCCACTTCAAACTCGGTACCCAGTACTTTCACCTGGGCATAGTTGCTCGTGGCCAGGAAAGGAGAATGTACATTCCTTCGAACGGAAAAATACACCTTCCCGGACAGGCTCACTGCCCGGCATTCTTTTCCGTATGTATCCGCATCGTATGCCACCGTGGCCCCTTGGGAAAGAATGAGCAGTGTACTGTCCGGCAGAAAATGCCGGGTCACTCCTGCCTCTGCCGTGATACACACGGTATGAGGTTTCTTTCCATCCCACAGGATATGATGCCCCACAATACAAAGGAATATCGCCGCGGCTATACCCGAAAAATACATCCAGCGCCTGCCAGACGGATGGGATTGTCCCTCGCCCATCATTTTTCGCAAGGCCTTCTGGGTATCCAGTTTCCCGTATGTGTAATACCGAAGGACAAACTGGAGTTTTCTTTCTTCTTTATCTTTCATAAGGAAATGTGTTTTTAGCTAAGACTGAATGTCCGGCAGAAAATCCTATGCCGGAAACAAAAAATTATCCGAAAAAGAACAGATATACCTTTTGCACTCCTGCTTTTACGGTTTTAATTGCCTTGCTCATCTGGTTCTTCACCGTATGGACAGAGATACCCATTCTGACGGCTATTTCCTCGTATTTCAACCCCTCCTTCTTGGCCAGCAGAAACACTTCCCTGCACTTTTCCGGCAAAGAGTCTATGGCCGTCCATATACGGGCCTCATCGTAAGCCCATTCTTCACATTCTTCGTCCGAAAGGATTTCTTCAAGGTCGGAGGACTGCACGTTGCTGTCAATCAATGAATCTTTCTTCAAAATGTCTATGCATCGGTTCCTCACCATGGCATACAGGTACGATTTAAGGCCATTTGTATCCACTCCCCTGTCCTTCCGCCTCCACAGTTCCATGAAACAGTCCTGTACCGTATCTTCCGCATCATCAATATCTTTCAGGTAATGAAGTGCGAACAGACAAAGCGGACGGTAATATTGAAGGAAATGCTCTCTGAATATTTTTGTATTGATGTCCATGTCCCAATGTAATTGATAGATTCGCATTTTTAGGAAAACTCAGAATCGAAAGTTTACCACTATGAAAGGACTCGTCTTTTATTATATTTAAACACAAGGACATTCTTTTATACATTCTTTAAGTAACGATACGAGAAAGGTCTACAAACTGGGAGTAAACTTCAGCCATCGTACACGCAGCATCGAAAAATGGGTGACAGAAGAATTATATTCCTAAAAATATACAAGTGGCCGGCAATTTAGCCAATGAATCAGGGAATCTCCGGACAGGTGTATCGGACCAAAACCGGCTCGTAGTTTTCCGACTCCGTGATGCCGTAAAGGGTGCTGTCATCTTCCGTTACGGCGATGTTGACAACAAAAGGGGTTAAATTCAATTTGCCACATAAGCATCCCTCCCAATCGAATACAAGCACCTCTTCACTGAAACTTATTCCTTTACCCGGACCTTTGAACTGCTCAGGTGTTTCTCCCCGACTGATGGCGCGTAAATCACCTTTCGTATACCTGTTCAGAAGTATATATATGTATCGGGGCGTCACAGAAACCTTAAATCCACACAATTGACGGTCGGGTGCACCCTCCGGGCTGACGCCGTCCGCCCCAGGATGGTACGACGGATATTGGTCAAGTATGATTTTCCGATTAACAATCCGGTTACCTTCCAAGTCAAAAATTTCGGCATACAATCCTTCGTCGCATCCATATATAAAGCGGTTTCTATGGGGATGTTTCTTCATGCGCGCCGAGGAGTTGTAAATCCACTGCTTGGTCATTAAAGGACCATCGAATCCGTCCTCAGGCAGAAAACCTTCTATGTCAGTCAGCTGTCCAGTGGTCAGGTGCAGTAACTTGAACCAATCTGGTTCCGTATTCTTAGGATTAGGAACGACACAAGCCGTAAGTAAAGTACTATCGTTAATGAATTCCGTTTTCATCAGCCACAGTGCATTGTTCTGCCTGAAAGCATGGATGGGTCGCGTGTCGTAGGTATCAAGATTAATGAGTTGTGCACCCATATCGTTGCTGCTGTAGAGCAACATATTTCGTGTGGGTTGGTGGTAGTATATCGAATTGGCCTCCATCAATTCATTCGGTCCCCCTCCACGCTTACCGTAGCGGTGAGAAAGGTGAGCACTGTCTCCCGTCAGTTCATACGCCTCCACGAAGAACGATTCCTTGGAAGCTTCGATAAGAATTTCATTGGTATCCGCATGGATGACTACATAACCATTCTGTAACGAGTCGGCAGGTATGACGGTTCCTTCAAGACGGAAAACGGGACTTACCACCTTGTCCTGTCGGGAACAAGACAAGACGATCCCCCCCACTAAAAGCATAATAAGGAGACCCACGCGATTCATATCCACTAGATTTCTTCTCATAGTTTACCTCTTTCCAATCAGATTTATTTGGCCGAGTAAATATAGATACTTTTTTTGAATCCAAAAATCGGTTGACAGAATTAAACGCCCCCACCTCTTTCTCTCCACCTCAAAGCACTTTCTATGTTTTCCTTGCGTGAAACCTACGTTTCCCGATGCGGAAACCTACGTTTCGCGCAAGGAAAACATACGGTTCCGCACCGGAAAACGTAAAAGACTTCTTTCCGTACGGAAGTATTCGCTTTGATAATTCCAGCTATTTTTCGTAACTTCGCACGTTCATCTAACAAGAAGAGACACATGTCAGAAAATGATTTTATTACCATAAAGGGTGCCCGGGTGAATAACCTGAAAAACATCGACGTACGTATCCCCCGCAACAAGCTGGTAGTCATTACCGGACTGTCCGGTTCGGGAAAGTCGTCGCTGGCATTCGACACGCTGTATGCCGAAGGGCAAAGACGTTATGTGGAAAGCCTGTCTGCCTACGCCCGCCAGTTTCTCGGACGTATGAGCAAACCGGAATGTGACTTTATCAAGGGTATCCCGCCGGCCATCGCCATCGAACAGAAGGTGACGAGCCGCAACCCGCGTTCTACCGTAGGCACATCGACCGAGATTTATGAGTACCTGCGCCTGCTTTTCGCACGGGTGGGAAAAACCTATTCGCCCGTGAGCGGACAACTGGTGAAGAAGGACAGCGTGGAAGACATCGTGAACTGCATGCTGTCGTATCCGAAGGGTACACGCTACACGGTGCTGACCCCCATCCTTCCCCGCGACGGAAGAACCGTGGCGGAACAGCTGGACATGGACATGAAGCAGGGATTCACCCGACTGGAAGTGGACGGCGAAATGGTACGCATTGAGGACTATACTTACCACGAGAGCGACAAGGTGTATCTGCTGGTAGACCGTATGAGCTGCGACGACAGCAAGGATGCCATCAGCCGACTGACGGATTCTGCCGAAACGGCCATGTACGAAGGCGACGGCACGTGCATGCTCCGTTTTTACATGTCGGACGACACCCGCCTGCATGTGTTCAGCACAAAATTTGAGGCTGACGGCATCAAGTTTGAAGAACCGAACGACCAGATGTTCTCGTTCAACTCGCCGCTGGGAGCTTGTCCTACGTGCGAAGGCTTCGGCAAGATTATCGGTATCGATGAACATCTGGTAATCCCCAACCGGGCACTGAGTGTGTACGACGGGGCCGTGCTCTGCTGGCGGGGCGAGAAAATGGGAGAATGGCTGAACGAGTTCCTGCGGGAAGCGCCGGCCCACGATTTCCCCATCTTCACACCGTACTATGAACTGACGCAGGAACAGAAGGATTACCTCTGGCACGGACCGAGAGAGAAGGTCTGCATCGACTCTTTCTTCAAGATGCTGGAGGAAAACCAATACAAGATACAGTATCGCGTGATGCTGGCCCGCTACCGGGGAAAAACGACCTGCCCCACTTGTCATGGCAGCCGACTGAAAAAGGAAGCCAGCTACGTGCGGGTAGGCGGAAAGAACATCTCGGAACTGGTGGAAATGCCGATTACCCAGTTGCAGGAGTTTTTCCGTACCTTGACCTTGGATGCCCACGACACTCTCGTGGCACAACGGTTGTTGAGTGAAATCAAGAACCGCCTGACCTTCCTGTCGGATGTGGGACTGGGCTACCTGACTCTGAACCGGTTGAGCAACTCGCTCTCCGGAGGGGAAAGCCAGCGAATCAACCTGGCTACCTCGCTGGGAAGCAGTCTGGTGGGCTCATTATACATCCTCGACGAACCGAGCATCGGATTGCACAGCCGCGACACCACCCGCCTCATCAAGGTGCTGCGCCAGTTGCAACAGCTGGGCAACACGGTGGTAGTAGTGGAGCATGACGAAGAAATTATCCGTGCAGCCGATTACATCATCGACATCGGTCCGAAAGCCGGACGACTGGGCGGACAGGTGGTATATCAGGGCGACATGAAAGACTTGCACAAAGGCAGCGACAGCTATACCGTGAAATACCTGCTGGGAGAAGAAACCATCGACCCACCTGCCAGCCACCGCCCGTGGAACAACTACATCGAAATCAAGGGGGCCCGCGAGAACAACCTGAAAGGCATCGACGTACGCTTCCCGCTCAACGTGATGACGGTGGTGACGGGTGTCAGCGGTTCCGGAAAGAGTACGCTGGTGCGCGACATTTTCTACAAAGCCCTGAAGCGGGAATACAGTGAGTCGAGCGAACGTCCGGGCGAATTTGTCTCACTGGGCGGCGACATCCATCAGGTGAACGACATTGAATTTGTAGACCAGAATCCGATTGGGAAATCTTCCCGAAGCAATCCGGTGACCTACGTCAAGGCGTACGATGAAATCCGGAAACTGTTTGCCGACCAGCCGCTGGCCAAGCAAATGGGATACAGCGCAGGCTATTTCTCGTTCAACACGGAAGGCGGTCGCTGCGAAGAATGCAAGGGAGAAGGTACGGTGACGGTAGAAATGCAGTTCATGGCCGACTTGGTGCTGGAGTGCGAATCCTGCCACGGCAAACGCTTCAAGAACGACACACTGGAAGTGAAGTTCGAAGGAAAAAACATCTACGACGTACTGGAAATGACGGTCAACCAGGCCATCGAGTTCTTCACGGAACACAACCAGAAGAAGATTGTCAAGAAACTGCGTCCGTTGCAGGATGTGGGGCTGGGCTACATCAAGCTGGGACAGTCCTCTTCTACCCTTTCCGGAGGAGAAAACCAACGCGTGAAACTGGCCTACTTCCTCAGCATCGAAAAAGCACAGCCTACCATCTTCGTGTTCGACGAACCGACCACAGGTCTGCACTTCCACGACATCAAGAAACTGCTGGAGGCCTTCGACGCCCTCATCAGCCGGGGACATACCCTGGTCATCATCGAGCACAACATGGATGTCATCAAGTGCGCCGACTATGTCATCGACCTCGGACCGGAAGGGGGAGACAAGGGAGGCAACCTGGTAGTGGCCGGTACGCCGGAAGAGGTGGCCCAATGTGCGGCTTCCTATACGGGGCAATACCTGGCCGAGAAACTCAATCCGCAATCTTAACGTATCAACTACATGACTCAAATACTTGAAACCCTATACAGCCAACTGACCGGGCATGCCCCTGAAAGCATAGAGGCACTGCCGGGAGCCGGCTCCAACCGAAGCTATTACCGTCTGAAGGACAGCCCGACCCTCATCGGGGTGTGCGGTACTTCGCGCGAAGAGAACGAAGCCTTCATCTACCTGTCGCGTCATTTTCAGGCACAGCATTTACCCGTGCCGGCAGTGCATGCCGTTTCCGACGACGGACTCTGCTACCTGCAAGATGATTTGGGAACGGATTCCCTGTTCCAGCTCATCGCCCACGGAAGAGAGACGGGAGAATTTGACGAAACAGAACGGAACCTGTTGAAAAAGGCCATCCGGCTGTTACCCCGTGTGCAGTTTGAAGGGGCACAAGGGCTGGATTTCGGGAGATGCTATCCGGCGGTAGAATTTGACCATAGAAGCATCCTGTGGGACTTGAACTACTTCAAATATTGTTTTCTGAAAGCGACGGGCATAGATTTCCGGGAAGATTTGCTGGAAGATGACTTCGATGCCCTCTGCCAGACCCTGATGGGAAGCATGGAAACCCAACCGGTATTCATGTACCGCGATTTCCAAAGCCGGAACATCATGGTAAAAGACGGAGAGCCTTTCCTGATAGACTTTCAGGGAGGACGGAAAGGGCCGATTTATTACGACGTGGCTTCTTTCCTCTGGCAGGCAAAAGCCAACTATCCGGACAGTCTGCGCCGGGAACTGCTTGACGAATACCTGGAGGCCCTTCACCCGTACAAGCAAATAGAAAAGTCGGAATTTCTGTCCCGTCTGCGCCATGTCGTACTGTTCCGCACGCTGCAGGTACTGGGTGCCTACGGATTCCGAGGGTATTTTGAGAAGAAGGCCCATTTCATTGAAAGCATTCCTTTCGCCATCGAGAACCTGCGCCAGCTGTTGCAGGAAGGTTTCCCGGAATATCCTTATCTCTGCGAAGTGTTGCAGCGCATGACGGAACTGAAACAGTTTGCCGTTGTCCGCAACCGCCGCAACCTGACGGTCACAGTGATGAGTTTCTCCTACCGAAAAGGGATTCCGACAGACGAAAGCGGAAACGGCGGAGGGTACGTGTTCGACTGCCGAGCCGTACACAACCCCGGACGCTACGAGCAGTACAAGTCGCTCACGGGACGGGATGCACCGGTCATCGAGTTTCTGGAAAAAGACGGAGAAATCACGGAGTTCCTGCGCCACACCGATGCCTTGGTGGATGCCCACGTACAGCGTTTTCTGGAACGGGGGTTCTCACACCTGATGATTTGCTTCGGCTGTACCGGAGGACAGCACCGTTCGGTTTATTCCGCACAGCACACGGCTGAACACCTGCATGAGAAATTCAAAATCAACGTACACCTGATTCATCGGGAACAACAAATAGACCAATTACTGAAAGCCAAATGAAAGCCATGATATTTGCCGCCGGACTGGGTACCCGGCTCAAACCGCTGACCGACCATACTCCCAAAGCCTTGGTGCCGGTGGCCGGACACCCCATGCTGGAGCATGTGATTCTCAAACTGAAAGAAGCGGGATTTACCGAACTGGTCATCAACATCCATCATTTCGGGGAACAGATTCTCGATTTTCTGAAAGCCAATCAGGATTTCGGACTGACCATCCACATCAGTGACGAACGCAAAATGTTACTGGATACGGGAGGCGGTATCAAGAAAGCGGCGACTTTCTTCACGGGAACGGAACCCTTCTTGGTACACAATGTGGACATCCTGTCGAATGCCGACCTGAAAGAAGTCTACGAGTTCCACCGGAAAAGCCAGAATCTGGCCACCCTGCTGGTCAGCCCGCGCAAGACTTCACGTTACCTGCTGTTCGATACAGACAACCGCCTGAAGGGCTGGATTCACAAAGACACCCTGCAGACCAAACCGGAAGGATTGGTATATGAACCGGGAAAATACCGCGAATATGCGTTCAGCGGCATCCATGTGATTTCACCGGAGCTGTTTCATTATATGGAAGGAGAACAATGGAACGGCAAGTTTCCCATCATGGATTTTTACCTGCATACCTGCCAGCAGCTCGCGCTCGGCGGATGCGTGAAGGAAGATTTGCAGCTGATTGACATCGGCAAACCGGACACGCTGGCCCGGGCCGAAGAATTTCTACAGCATTGACATTAATACCACGTAACAGAACTACCCGTATTGCTTCGCTGGTCCCACTTCAGGGCATCGGTCAGCATACTGGAGTTGGCACGGATAGAAAAGTTGTAGGAAGTGAACGGACCGAACACCAATCCACAGCTCATATTGAAACAGTGCAAGTCGCGGGTAATGTTCAAGGTTGTCATAGACATTTCCTTTGTAGTAAAATCATATCCGGTGGCATAGGTCATGTTCCAACGACTACCAATCTTGAAGTTACCCGACACGTTCAATGAATGGGTCAGTGAATACGGATACCGCATCTTCTTGATATTGATATTCTTCGTACGGTCTTCGCGAATGCTATAACTGTAACTCAAGCTGATGCTCCAGGGGAATTTAAAGGCCAAGTAACCGTCTGAATCGACAGAAGCCTTTTCCGTCTTTCGCATATTGGAGTTATTATTCTGATTCTCGCTTTCCTCCGTATCCTCTTCCTCGTCTTCCGAATCTTCCTTTTTCTTCTTGTTCTTGTCTTCAGTTTCATCCTTCTTGCCGAAGAGCTTCTTAAAGGTATCGTTGTTCAAGGTATAAGAGAACGAACCGCTGTATCCCTGGAAACGTCCGAAGCGTCCGTAAGACCACTCCGTACGGTCACCAACCACGACATTACCATTTTCATCAAACTGGTAGGCATACGTAGCGAAAGAAGCATTCATATTGAAGGTATAACTCTTAGTCAGCTTCAGACGAAGATTCATGCTCAAATCACTCCACCGCTTGTTGGCCACATCATAAGAAAGAGAAGCTCCCAACTGGTCAATCAGACTGATTTTCTTGTAACCGGTAGTATCCTTATCCGACTTCATCTTCATTTCAAGATTATTGTCCACCGAGAAACTGATATTCTGTGACATGTTCTTTCCCGGTACCCCATACACAGCTCCGTCATACGGTGAATATTCCACTGTACGTACTTCTCCATCTTCGTCTGTATAAGTATAGGTGTCGTAATACCCGTAACGTGCTTTTCCGAAATCCGGAGTATAGGTATAGCTGACCGTCGGCGTAAAGACATGGCGAATCTGAATTTCCTTGCTCTTCATAAACAACGGCTTATACATACCATACAGTTTGGTATTCAATTGCAAAGACAGGTTATAGTCGTACACACGGTTAAAACCATTGATAGTATCCCGGCGCACATGGTCACTGGAAGCCGGACTGGGGTCATAACTCTGCTTCACCTTACTCAGATACCAACGTTCCGTATAGTTGAACGAAGGCACGATGTTGATGTATTTGAACAAGTTGAACGTAGCCGAAACCGGAATCTTATGCTGCATACCGTTCCTCCACTGTGTCAGCGGCGTCTTGAAAAGCAGATTATCCTTCGTGCTGATAGAGTTCGTGATACTTCCGGTATATTGCAACGAAATCTTCTCATACCAGCGTTCATCGCCCGCAGACTTTTTCCGCTTAAACGGATAAATACGGTTCAACGAAATATTGACATCCGGAAGTGTCATACTCAACGAAGAGTCACGCGTGTTCTGCGTGATATTGAACGCTCCCGAAATATTCAAACCGATTTCCGGGAAGTTACGGGAGTAGCTCACACTGGAAGCCTTGGTATTTTGGGCATACTGCTGTGGATTGTACAAGCTGCTCAAACTGGAACGGTCGTAACTGCTGGTAGCAAAATTCACGCTGGCCGAGAACGAACTGTTCGGATTGGCCTTTGCATCCTGCCGGTGACTCCACTGGATACGGAAGTCCTTCGACACCGAATAGTCGGGCATGTTCTTCTCACCCGTCTTCGTCACCAGGTAACTGGCATTGAAAGAGCCGCTGTATTTGTAGCGTTTGTTATAGTTGGATGCAGCAGAAAGTCCCCATGACCCTTTGGTAAAGATTTCGCCCAACACCTTCAAGTCCATCTTATCGCTGATGGCAAAATAATATCCTCCATCACGCAAATAGAAACCACGGTTCATTTCATCTCCATACGTCGGCATGATGAAACCGGAAGAATAGCTGCTGTTGAAAGGGAAAAATCCGAACGGAACGGCAATGGGCAGAGGTACATCTTCCACCACCAGTTGGGCCGGACCAAATACTACATTTTTCTTGGGACGGACCTTCGCCATGGACATCTTCAGATAGAAGTGCGGATGATCAGGATTATCACAGGTAGTATACATCCCTTCCCCCATGTAAATCTCATCATTTGCACCTTTCTTAGCTTTCTTACTGGTTACATACCCTTCACCCTGCTGTGTGACAATGTTGTTGATGAATCCTTTCTTCGTCTTGAAGTTATAGCGCATAGTCTTGGATTCGTATGGGGTCTCTCCATCCTTGAATACCGGCGTACCACTCTCCACTCCCGTCGTATCGGCCACGCCTCTTGCATAGACCGTACTACTGTCCATATTCATGGAGATGATTGCCGAAGTCAGTTCGATGTTCTGGTAATTGACTTTTCCCTCCCCATAAAGATGCGCATAGCCTCCCTTGGTAAAGACAATGGAATCGCTGGCCTCGTAAATGACAGGGGCATCCAGCGGCTCCTTCTTCTTGGCTGTGTCTGCGGCCAAAGTATCTATTCCCAGCGAATCCATCGCCAATGAATCCCGCTGAAGAGAATCGGCCGTCACAGAATTTCGGTCCCCTCCCCGCATACGTTTTCCTCTCACACGCTGCGCTTCGGCATAGAATGAGCAGAAAAAGCCAAAAACGAACAAGGATAGCAGTAAATATGTGGTTCTTTTAAATGATGTCATTACCGTTTTCTTACGCAATATGCGGTGCAAAAGTAAGCATTATCCGATAAATAAACGCCAAACCCTTTCTTATTTATGTATTTTTAGTTCTATAAGAAGAGTTTACACCAGGCATCAAAACGGGTGAGACCTTCGTCGCCATGTTTCTCAATGCTTTTACGGGCTTTTTCCACGCTCTTCTCCCTATCCAGTTTGGTTTTTGAATAGAACTTATCCGCAAAACAGATAATCTGTTCCTCCAGACTGACAGGAACCATATCGCGGTGAGGTATCGGCAGATTCTGTTTAAGAATGGCCTGCAAGGATAATCCCGCCCCTGTGTGCCGCTCGCACACCAGCGCATGACGCGGATACCCTTCACGCGCCACCAGCTCTGCTCCCAGATAACCATGGCAGATATAGGGATATTTACCAAAACAATAAATGCCATCGGCATCGGTCTCGAAAATCCCGATGTCGTGCAACATGGCGGCCTCCTCAATAAAATTCAAATCCAGATTCAGTTCCGGATGTTTCCGGGCCATGGCCAGTGCCTTATCGGCCACTGAACGGCTGTGTACCAGCAGAATGTGTCTCAACTCATTTTCTACCGGATAATATTTGTCTATCAATGCAAGTGGATTCATCATAAAGGTGCTATATTTGTAAAAAGTCTCACAAATCTATAAAAAATCCATGAGTTACACGAAAAGATTCCGATTGAATTACATACTGGGGCTATGCTGTCTCTGGTTTGGAGCCCTGCAGGGACAAGCCACCGTGCGCAACGGGGCCGACCAACTGGATAAATTACTTCCGTTACTGGAAGGAAAACGGGTTTCGCTCGTCGTCAATCACACCTCACTTTGTGGAAAAGCCCATCTGCTGGACACCCTGTCTACCTACCTCAAAATCGTGCAGGTGTTTGCACCGGAACACGGATTCCGGGGAGAGGCCGATGCCGGAGAAAGTGTCAACGACGGGAAAGACCTCCGCACGGGAGTCCCCATCCGTTCTCTTTACGGGAAAAACAAGAAACCGCTTCCCTCCCAACTGGCAGGTACGGATGTGTTGGTTTTCGACATGCAGGATGTAGGTGCCCGGTTCTATACCTATCTAAGTACACTTTATTACGTGATGCAAGCCTGTGCAGAGAATCATAAGGAACTGATTGTGCTGGACCGTCCGAATCCATACGACTACGTAGACGGCCCGGTACGAGAAAAAGCCTATAAAAGTTTTGTGGGCATGCTTCCTATCCCGGTGCTTCACGGCTGTACGCTGGGCGAACTGGCCCGGATGATCAATGGGGAAGGATGGCTGGGGCACCAGCTGCAATGCTTCTTGCGCATCATCCCCGTGGAAGGCTGGAAACACGGACAACCGTATTCGCTTCCGGTGAAGCCCTCCCCCAATCTTCCCAATGACCTTTCCATTGCACTCTATCCTTCCCTCTGCCCTTTTGAGGGTACTGCAGTGAGCGTAGGAAGAGGTACCCTGTTCCCGTTCCAGGTAGCCGGCTCACCCGATTTGCGCAAAGCCTTTTCCTTCCATTTCACACCCAAAGCACTGGAAGGATTCGACAAGCACCCCCTGCACTGCGACCGCACCTGCTACGGAATAGATTTACGTGCAGCAGACCAGCTCCCTCAAGGCTTTTCCTTGCAATACGTCATCCAATTCTACCGGGCCTACCAATCCCTCTATCCAGATGCCGCCAAACGGTTCTTTACTCGTCCCAAATGGTTCGACCTGTTGATGGGAACCTCACAAGTACGCAAGAACATCCTGCAAGGAAAAACCGAAATAGAAATCCGACAGACATGGGAAAAAGACTTGCACGCCTATCGTTCTATCCGTCAAAAATATTTACTGTATGAATAAAAAAGAGCGGGCAGCAGTCTCTTTCCGGAAGAAATCTGCTGTCCGCTTCTGAATTATTTCAATCTCAAGAATTATTTTTTCTTCATTTTCTGCATCATACCTGCCATCTTACTGCCTGTCACCATCTTCATCATCTTACGGGTCTGGTCGAACTGTTTCAGCAAGCGGTTCACTTCCTGAATGCTGGTACCGCTACCTTTGGCGATACGTGTACGGCGTGTTCCGTTCAGAATTTCCGGATGTGTACGTTCTTCCGGTGTCATGGAATAGATAATGGCTTCAATGCTCTTGAAGGCGTTGTCGTCAATGTCAATATCCTTGATGGCCTTTCCTACTCCCGGAATCATGGAAGCCAGTTCCTTCAGGTTACCCATCTTCTTAATCTGATGAATCTGCGTCAGGAAGTCATTGAAATCAAACTGGTTCTTCTGGATTTTCTTCTGCAAGCGTTTGGCCTCTTCTTCATCATACTGTTCTTGTGCGCGTTCTACCAAAGAAACAATATCACCCATACCCAAGATACGGTCGGCCATACGAGCCGGATGGAACTGGTCAACGGCATCCAGTTTTTCACCCGTACCGACAAACATAATCGGCTTGTTGACCACCGTACGGATAGACAGGGCCGCACCACCACGTGTATCACCATCCAACTTGGTCAGTACCACACCGGTGAAATCCAGACGTTCGTTGAATTCACGGGCTGTATTCACCGCATCCTGTCCGGTCATGGCATCTACCACGAACAGGGTCGCATCCGGATTGATGGCCTTCTTGATGGCTTCAATCTCGTTCATCATCTGTTCGTCGACCGCCAGTCGTCCGGCCGTATCGACAATCACCAGATCATAACCTTTTGCCTTGGCTTCCTGAATGGCATTCAATGCAATCTGCACAGGATCTTTGCTATCCAGTTCGCTGTATACCGGCACTTCTACCTGCTGACCCAGCACTTTCAACTGTTCGATGGCAGCCGGACGATATACGTCGCAGGCCACCAGCAAAGGCTTGCGGTTCTTCTTGGCCTTCATCATACGGGCCAGCTTGCCAGAGAAAGTAGTCTTACCGGAACCTTGCAAACCTGACATCAAGATGACAGCCGGACGGTTCTTCAGCTCGATTTCTGCCGTATCTCCTCCCATCAGGGTAGTCAGCTCATCATGTACAATCTTCACCATCAGCTGGCTGGGCTTGACCGCAGTCAATACATTCTGTCCCAATGCCTTTTCCTTTACTGTATCGGTAAAGTTCTTCGCCACTTTATAATTCACGTCCGCATCCAACAAGGCACGACGGACATCCTTCAAGGTTTCGGCCACATTGATTTCGGTGATTTTACCTTCACCCTTCAATATCTTAAACGACCGTTCCAGTCTTTCACTTAAATTATCGAACATATATGTTGCTTTTTATTTATTATCAAAATTTTCCAGCGTGCAAAATTACAAAAAAATCAGTATGCTCAAATCTTTTTGTTCTGCCATTTTGCTTTTTTCAGATAAATGAGGCTGAAAGTCAGCATCAATACATAATAAATAACCTCAGTCGTGAAACAGATATCAACAGGAGCTTGCAAAACCATACCTACCCCTATCACATAAAGAGCATAGAACACTTGCACACATACTTCAAGTACCAAGGCAGCCTGCGTGTTTCCCGTACCGGATATGCCATTGAAGTACACATTGGCCAGTGAGGAAATCAACATGGCCCCACATACCACATACAGTGCTGATACGGACTCGTGCCACAAAGCTTCTTCATTGGTATAAACCGACAAAATGCTTTCAGGAAAAGCGACACACAACGCCACACATACTATCATAATCAAAAAAGACATGCGGGCAATTTTATGCAGCAACGTCAATACGCCTGCCACTCCTCCTGCTCCAATCAGGTTGCTGACCAACGTGTTGGCCGAAGTGGACAGCGCCTGCACGGGTATCAGCAACACCACGTACACACTGCGCACAATATTGGCAATTGCCAGCTGCCGCTGTCCCAAACGTTCCAGTGCCATGAAGAAGACAAACCAGATGGCCATGGCCAGAAAATACTGCACCATCGTGAAGCAGGATATACGCAGGATTCGCATCACCATCGCCATGTCGAATTGTCCGAAACGGTTTAATCCGTATTTCTTCAAATCTACCTTATAGCAGGTATATAGCAGGAAAAACACCAGTGAAGAAGCTTCCGCAATGACAGAGGCCAATGCGGCTCCACGTACCCCCATCTCCGGCAAGCCCAATTCTCCAAAAACCAGTCCATAGTCCAGCACCACATTCACCAGTGCCATGACCACCGCATTCAAGGTCAGTACCTTGGTACGGGTAATCCCGATATACAATCCCCGGAACATGACATTCACAAAGGCGAAAAGAAAACCCCAAATACGCCAGACAAAAAATTCATACGTCGCTTCATAAATGGAATCGGAAGCAATCAGCAGACGAATCAACGGTCCGGCAGAAAAATACATCAAGACCAGCAGGCAGACAGCCATTCCGAAACTGAAAGCCGTGCCTTGCCACATGACCGGCCCCACGGCCCGATAATTGCCTTCACCGTTGCGACGGGCTATCAGAATCTGCGAACCGACACTGAATCCAAAGGCAATGGTGTACACACAGATATACAATAATCCTCCCATGGCTGATGCCCCCAATGCCACTTCACCCACACGTCCTAAAAAGGCCGTATCGGTCACGTTAATCACATTCTGAGCCAACAAACCCAGAAAAATCGGATAGGTCACATGCCAGATTTCTTTATTGGTGTACATACGTCAGGGATTAGAATTGAGTAAAAAACGCATACTTTTGCAAAGATACACATTTCGCACAAGATGCGAAGGAAAAGGTCTGAAATCACCTCCCCCCTTATTCGTTTCAAGTAAAACAATTTCATTTAAAATAATTTTTGCACATTCCGTTGGTTCCTGCGCAATTTTAAATTATTTTTGCGGCCTATTTCTAACAAACAACCTATTAAAACGAATGAAAAAAATTCTTTTCCTCAGTGCAGCGACACTGTTTCTTTCCTCCCCGGCTTTTGCGGGAGATTATCTTACGAATACCAATCAGCATGCTGCTTTCCTCCGTATGGTCGCACGAGGAGCTTCCATTGATATAGACGGTGTGTACAGTAATCCTGCCGGACTTTCCTTTCTGCCCCATGAAGGATTCTATCTGTCACTGACCGGACAAAGTGCTTATCAGACACGCGAAATAAATGCTACGTTCCCACTCTTCCAACAAGCGGACGGCGTCGGAACCAACCGTCAGTACAAAGGAACAGCTTCTGCTCCTCTTATCCCCAGCTTCCAAGGACTCTATAAAAAAGACAAATGGGTGATTTCTGCCAGCTTCGCCATCACAGGAGGTGGAGGAAAGGCCTCGTTCAGCAACGGTCTTCCCATGTTTGATGCCCTGGCCATGGGAATGATCAGCCAGCAGACGGGAGGGAAAGTCACTCCGCAAATGTACGACATCAACACCGCCATGGACGGCAAGCAGTATATTTACGGAGTGCAACTGGGATTAAGCTATAAAATCAATGACTGGCTGAGCGTTTTTGCAGGTGGACGAATGGACTACGTAAGCAGTGGATACGAGGGATACCTGAAAGCGCACCTGAAAGAAAATCTGGGTGGTACCCAACTGGCTAACCTGGAACTGAACTGTGACCAAAGCGGATGGGGACTGACTCCTATCCTCGGGATAGATGCCAAACTGGGACGCTGGAACCTGGCAGCCAAATACGAATTCAAGACAAACCTGAACATCGAAAACAAAACCAATGTACTGGAAGTGCCTGCAGGTACTCCGGAAGCCATCATGAAACCTTACGCCGACGGTGAGCAGACACCAAGCGACATACCTGCCTTCCTGAGTGTAGCCGCCGGATACGAAATTCTGCCCAACCTGCGTGCTTCGGTGGAATATCATTTCTTCGATGACAAGCATGCAGGCATGCTGAACGACCGCCAAAAAACGCTGAAACACGGTACACATGAATACCTGGCAGGCCTGGAATGGGACATCACCAAACGGCTGACCGTCAGCGGGGGATACCAACGGACCAATTATGGCCTCAGTGATGAATTCCAGACAGACACCAGCTTCTATTGTGACTCATATTCCTTGGGCTTTGGAGCAAGAGTAAATCTGACACAAGCATGGAGCATCGATGTGGCTTATTTTTGGACGCACTATGACAAATATACCAAAGAAGTGGCCAGCTATAACGGTACCGGACTCAGCGGAACAGATGTCTACTACCGTACCAACAAAGTTTTCGGTCTGAGCTTGAACTATAAATTTTAAACTTTTCCGCTCCGTATCACATACATCCAGTCATTTCTGATACGGAGCGGATTTTTTATGTCAGACATCCTCTTTCAGACAATTTGTTACATTTCGGCTCCACCTATGAAAAAAGCTACAATTTATTGCCCTTATTCCTCTCTTTTTATATATTTGTGACCTAATATCCTTACAAACCCCTCAAAAATTAAACTATGAGCAAGAAACTATCGTGGGCACTTTTATTTACCTTACTAGGAAGTGTTGCATTTACCGGATGTACGGATGAGGATCCACAAGACAAGAACTCTTCCATCAACCAATCCGACAATAACGAGAATACAAATGACGATTCGTCTCAAAGTATATCCAATGAAACCTATTATGCCAACATGTTTGGAAAAGACATTTTAGAAACTTATTATCTGTGGAACGAGGAAATTCATGACGACTTGAACCAATGGAACATTGAAACCAACAACGATCCCATCGGAACATTCAGCCGGATAAGATACCATGAAGGGGAAAAATACATAGACAAATGGTCCATGCTCACCAACGATATGACTTCCCTTACAAATAATATGAACGGAACAACCACTTCATTTGGATGGAACTTGAGTTTTTACGATATGTCAGATATAGTAAGCAGAGAACAATATATAGGGGTAGTCAACTTCGTATACAAAGATTCTCCAGCCGCTAAAGCCGGACTCAAACGAGGAGACATTCTCCTTACTTTGGATGGCAACATCATTAATTCCAGTAATTACCAGAATCTCTATTATAGTAATACACTGACCGTCACACTCGGACTATTGGAGCCGGAAAGTTATACTATTCACGACCAAAACAAGGAAGTATCACTTACTGCCGTTTCCATGTATGAAAATCCGATCATTTGCGACTCCATCTACGAATTCAACGGTAAAAAAGTGGGGTATCTGGCCTACACCAGTTTTGATTTTGCTTCCATCCCTCAGCTCATTGAAATCAGCCGTAAATTCAAGGCAGAACAAGTCAAAGAACTCATCCTCGACTTACGCTACAACGGAGGAGGATATGTAACTACAGAACAGGTGCTGGCCTCTGTGTTTGCTCCCCAGTCTGCTGTAACCAACAAAGAAGTTTTTGAGAAAGAAGTTTATAACAAAACCTTGACTCAATATTACCAAGAAGAAGGGATAAATTTGGAATCTCGTTTTGAAACCGATTTTGAATATCAGAATCAAGGGCAAACTGTAAAAGTGAATACCAAAGATGCCAATATCGGGTTGGAAAAAATTTATGGCCTGATAAGTTCCGGATCGGCATCTGCTTCGGAAGCCCTTTTGGGAGGGTTGATGCCTTATACTCAGATAGAACTTATCGGAAGCCAGTCGCATGGGAAATATTGTACCGGCATCATAGTCCCAGCCAAAGAATTCTATGTGAAACCACCTGCCGAACTTGACAATTGGGGAACTTACGTCATGATAAGTATTTATCAGAACGCACTTGGCGAAACGCCTTGCATGCCCGACGGACTGACTCCTGACATTGCCGTAAAAGACAATCCGCTACTTCCCTATGCAATAGGGGATGTGAACGAGCCTCTCTTAAAACAAGCACTCATCGAAGCCGGGCGCACATACGATGAAAGCACCATATCTACCACTCTCAGCCGTAGTATGGTTTCCAGACTCCGTAAACTACCCCAGACAGAAAACGGGACTTTTGGAAAACGTATTCTGACATTACCTTCAAAAGTCGCCCACGATATGCTTATCAAAGCAGGGGCTCAATAATATTGTCACATTCAATAAGGAAAAATCAGCCGGTCAGCCTCGTAAAGAGAGCTTGCCGGCTGTTTTTTCTAGAAAATATACAGATACATTTTAAGGATTATTCATCCCACACCAGATATGCAGAAATCAGCCAGTGGTTCAATTCATTGCCACTTGCAGGCTGTGCCTCAGGAATACTGACCGTAAAGGTATGTTTGCCAGCCTTCAAGCCTTTCAAGCTTATTTCCTCCGGCACCACATCCGAACCCGGGCACCAGTTAGAACGAGACAAGTCGGAGGAAGCCAAGGGTTCTTCCACTTCTTTAGTCTTATAGCCTTCCTCACTGATATAAGCCGCCAGACGTTTGATCAACCATACTCCTGTAGCGGGATTAAAACGACGGAAAGAAGCACAATCATCCCGCCAAGGAATGAAATTATAGACCTCTTTCCCATCCACAGAGAGAATATTTCGTTTCTGTACAAATTCATCTCCACCTTCATGACCTCCATGGCCGGTGACGATGTATTTCAGACGCACATTCTTTGCATTCTCCGGTAATACGAAATCGGTAGAAACTGATTTTCGCGCAAAAATATCCGGATACGTCTGCCCGATGTAATACACCGTATTCATCAAGGGCTCTACATGACGGCGTACCAGTTTCTCACAGGTCACCGGCGTTTCCTTTATCTTCAGCTCCATACTGGCCACATAGCCCTCTTTCGTCCAAGTATCAATAAAAATGCCGACATAGGCTTCTCCTTTCAAAGCCGGATATAAATCGGTGATATCCTGCTCCCACTGCACACAATTCTCCCATTTGGGGATATAGACCGGACGGCGCTTGCTGGACAACGAATCATCATTCTCACTGTAATATCCCACCCCAAATGGCGTCATGAAACGCATCAGTTCAATCGTAGGCAAGTAATCCTTTCCAGGTACGATTCCCACCATCTTCTCCAATTTCAGGCTGTCAATTTCCGGAAACTTCTTTTTTCCCTGTGCAATACTCAACAGATTGATGGCAGAATGTTTGGGAATCACAAAGCAAGAACCCGACTTATCCCATCGGTCGCCATTTGAAGCCACCGTCACTTTCACACTCACCGTTACATCCCGTTGGTAATCGGGTATCTGAATCTTCTTCAGAATGATACGCCCGTTCACCAGATGAATGACACCATTGGTATCAGCCTCAGCGTAATTGGGATATGCATCCGGTGCAAAACGAATACTTTCCTTATTAAACACCGCCAAGTTTAAATCTCCCTTGGCCGGGAGTTCCTTATGTCCTGCCGCATAGATGTTCATGGCTACGAACAAGGAAACAAACATACTAACTATCTTCATATACTTATAAATGATTATTTTACAACCTCCAAACCTCTCTTGTCCAAATAGGCCTTAAATTTACGAAGGTATTCCTCATCCGGACCGTCAAAGAAAGAAACTCCAGAAGCACCGTTGTTAAAAGCTTCATCCAACGCCTGCTCGAATGTATTTTTAATATCCGGAAACATCAGCCCCGCATAAATCCTCGCTTTTCCATGAACAGTCTGTACACTTTCCTTGACCGAACGTCCAATCCATTCCGGTCCTTCATAATAAAAGCCATTGTAAATCATCGGGAAATATGCATCGAGCGACCATTCTCCCCAATCCTGACGCACCATCTTACGAGCCATCGACGGACCGGGGAATACAGCTGCTGAGATTTGTTTCCCTTCTGCCTTGAGAGTCTGCGTAATCTTATCCACCACACGCGTAATGGCATCCAAGCGGAAGTTTATCCACGACTGGTCTTCCATCGGATATTTCAATTCCAACGGATCCTTCCCGGTCTGTTCCTTAAACATTCTCCGACACACCTCACAGTAACAATAATCGTATTCCGGCAATTCCGCCGTCTGCTCAATGCCATAATTCTTCCATAAACTAACCGGAAGCACCACGTCCGGAAAACGAACGTAATCCAGATGTACCCCATCCACATAAGGCAGATTCGCTTCTTTCAAATAATCAGCAGCCAAATATTCAGCCACTCCTTCATGATTCGGGCACAAAAAACGATAATAATCCACATAAGCCGGTTTATCATAACAAGACTCTCCCTTACGATTTACGGCAAACCAGTCAGGATGTGCTTCAAGGACCTCCTTACGGTTCATCGTCCACTTCCAATAATGAGCCTCCAGCCCCGCATCTTTACACATCCGGTATGTGTTCTCGTCATATCCTTCAAACATGACTCCACTAATACCGCATTCTTTCATCAAGGCAAAATAGTTTTTATAAAACTCATCCCCTTTTTCTTTATCAATACGCATCCAGACCCAGTTCTTTACCTGGCGGGGAACAATCGCCTCACAGGTAAACCGCCCATTCTGATCCACCACGTAACGTACTTTTTCTTCCGGCACACTTACCGACATACAGAATGTACGACTGGTAGCCTCTACTAATATTTCTGCCCCCACAGGTAAATCGCGGAGCTCCGCATCGGTCAAAAAGAAATTTTCTTTGGCACGCAGATAGTTCTTCTCTTTAGCATAATAATCCAGCTGTGCATAAAACATGGCCCACAACAATTTATAAGCAGCCCAATTGTAAGGATATTTGAAAGCCTCCGTACCTTTTCCTACTACTTTATCCGAAAGATACAAAAATCCCCAACGGTCGGGCATGTGCATATCAATTCGTCCCGTAGGCATCCATACCCAGTTTTCCTCCCGCTGTCCGGGCTTCAACCACTGCACCCGTGAGAAATTAATACGCCAGTAATTCCCTTCCTTAGCCGGGTTGGAGAAATTCACCGTCAACGCCTTATGAGGTATAGCCATTTCTACCGTCCATTGTGTGTCTTTATCGTTTGATTTGTTCAATGTTCCTTCACGATGCACAGCCAGTTGCAGTCCCGGGCAATCCCATTGCACCATGAAATTACCCCCCGAACGGTAAGGCTTATCCAGCATCAAATCGAATATGACTCCCTTTGCGTTGGTTTCTATTTCAAAATAATTTTGTCCGTCGCCATCCGGGTCTAAAAACACCTCAAAATCATTATCGTAATAAATGATTGTATCCCGCTGACTCAGCTTTGCCTTAATATCCTCTTCCTGCAAAGTGGCAGCCACATAAAGATAGTAATCATCCCACAACATTTTGGCAGATGTATCATAACAAGGCTTGGCAAATCCCTTTCCACTTATGTCTACAAAAGAAGCAGTGGGTTGCGCTTTCTTCCAATCCGCCTCATCCAACTTTCCGTCAATCTTTATTTTTCCATTTGTACGATAGCAGACATAACCTTCGGGCAACGTAAGCATACGCTCGTATCTTGTATATAAATTCTGCGCCCAAAGCTGTCCCACTACTAACAATGCAAACAAACTACATATTACTTGTTTTTTCATATCCTATTTCATTAATTACTTTCAATAACCTGCCCTGCTCCCCGATACAATTTAACCGGCCCGTCCAATAGCACAGCCACAACCGTTATCTGCGGATCGAGCACACGATCGGGCACATCAATATAGAGATTACCAGGAACCTCACTCCAATAGTTTTTATTGTAAACCTTGTAAGACAACATAGCCCCGTTGCCAACTACCCACACACGGTTTACCTTATTCATTAACCCCTTCACTTCAATCGGTCCGTTAGGTTTATAAGGCAAATACAGATACAGGATATCTCCGCCTTTATTCAAAGTGGTATATCCTTGAAAGTGTTCTGCCGGAATACCAGCCCGAGTGTCATAAATAGCTTCTTTATGTTTCTTGGTCCAACGCCCAAATTCTTTCAAGATAGCCACTTGCTCTTCAGGAATGGTTCCATCTTCCTTCGGACCGATGTCCAGCAACAGATTCCCTCCCATACTCAGACAGTCGACAAACGTACGCAACAAGATAAAAGGAGATTTATAATTGGTATCCGTATGCTGATATCCCCACGAATCATTCATTGTCATACACAATTCCCAGTATTTATCCTGAGGACGCACAATTGGAACCCCCTGTTCAGGAGTGGCATAATCTCCATAACCCTGGATACGGGAATTAATAATCACATTTTTATTGTCCGAACGCAACAAATCTACAATTCCCTTTGAATTCCAAGCCTCAGCCGTTTGTTCCCAATCACCGTCAAACCAATACAAATCCGGTTTCCACGTTTTATTCAATTCCGACAGCTGTGCCATATTAAATTCCACAAAACGCTTCCAACGTACAGAATCATTCGTATAACGCACATCAGTACGTGTCATATTCGGATAATCCGGATGCGACCAATCCAACAGCGAATAATAAAATCCCAGTTTCAACCCTTGCTTACGGACTTCTTTGACAAAAGGACTGATTAAATCTCGTTTTGCCGGTGTACACTTCACCGTACTCAACTCTCCGGCTTTAGTATCCCACAAGGCCATACCATCATGATGCTTGGTCGTAATGACAGTATAACGCGCCCCACTTTCTTTTATCAAATCCACCCAAACCTTCGGGTCATATTTTGAGGCTGTAAAGCCATTTTTCTGACTCATATATTCCTCATAAGGCAAATACTTATTAAAGAAAGACCAGCTTTCGGATACTCCCTTTACCGAATAAATACCCCAATGGATGAAAATGCCTAACTTAGCATTCGCAAACCACTCCATTCTTTTTTCTTTCTGTGCATCCACTTGTTCCTTCTCCGGTGTCTGCCCCCAAAGAGGAGTCCCCAAAAATCCAAACAAAAGCAATGCCGAAACCAATTGATTTTTCATGATAATAAAAGATTTAAATTAACTATAAACTCCTACTCAAACGCAATAGAAAACTCGGACCAAGCTCTTCTTCTGTTCATTTAAGAAGTATGTCCTGCGAGCAAAAACAAAAATAGCCTAACAATGCTCAAATATACAGATTTATCCTCTGTAAATTAGATTGTCAGGCTATTTTTTTAGTAATTATTTCTGACTATGTCCTAATGACCACCACAATGGAACCATCGTAGTATTTGAACCACCCAATAATTCCAACGCATGATAATATTCAGCTTCATCTGAGGTCAACAAAGACATCGGATAACGCATACGCTGTGGATAATATTTCCAACTTTGACCGGATTTCCACGCATCAGGTGTCCAGTCAGACATATCCGAACCAGTCATGATATTCTCATTGGCTGTCATATCAAAGAAAGGCAATCCCAAACGACGCTGATCGGCCCAAGCTTCCAATACCAGATAGGGCATCTGTGCCAGATATTTTTGAGTGATAATTTTTGTCAGCTTATCATTCAAAGCTTTCCCATACAAAGTCTTAGAAGCCACAGGATACTGGTATTCCACTTTCTTTTCAGCCTTCGTATACCCGTCTATATAAGTAGCTTCAAAAGAAGAAGGTTCTTCGGTATGCGTATATTTCACCGAAGTACCAACACGATTGTATTCTTCAGAGTTAAGATATGCATCTGCATACTTACCGACTCCAAAATAGGTGAAGCTTGCGCGTATTCCCTCTTCATAAGCCTGCTCATCAGAGACACCGGAAGTATTCCATCCACGAAGAGCTGCTTCAGCCAGCAGAAAATAAGATTCCCAAGCACCATAGAATACCACACGGCCTAATCCTTCTTCACCTCCGGTGCAATATTCTTTACCCCACAACGGATAACAAGAACGGACACCACTTGCAGTCGTAATCAGTTTATTCTTAGACAGCATCGGTGACCAACTGCTAGAAGCTCCACTAGGAACTCCATTCCATGTATAAGAGCCTGCTACCTGAATCTTATTCTTACCTTCATCATCCAAAAGCAATTCGCCACCATCCGGATTGATAGCCGTTCCTTTACTTGATGCATCAATCATGTTTTCAGCCTTGGTATCATTTACCAGCCAGAACATCTTCAACGCACGAGGATCCAAATTTGCAGGTATGCCATCCAACCAATACTGCTTTGCAGGATCATCTGTATTGCCTACAAAATGCTGGTCATATTTATATCCCAAATAAGTATTAGGTTTTGTATAAGTTGCCAAGTCTGGACGCTGCTCTGCGACTGGCACTCCTCCTAGATTGGTCATCAGGTTGTCCATTGTCACAGAAAGAGCCTGTAAGTTCCAGCTACGTGTGTAAGGATTGGTATAATCATTCCAACCATTATCTGACTTAAACCACAACATGTCCGCCTGGTCCTTGATATAATTTCCACCTTTACATGCATCTTCAAATTCATTCTGTGCCTCTCCTACCATATCTGTATTCGTCAGACGCATGGCATAACGCATCCGTAAAGAATTACCCAGTTTCTGCCATTTCTCTGCCACATACCCATAAGCCGGATCACATTTTGCCTGATCTTCCGTAGGACTTACAGACGTATCAATCTTATTCACCGCATCTTTTAACTCATTCAGAATAAATGTGTACGTTTCCTTTTCTGAGTTAAAGACTGGATTCTCTCCTGTGGCAGAATCCAAAGGATAAGGACCAAAAGAATCAGCAAACTGAGCAATTACCATCGCACGCCAAATACGGGCAAACTGCTCCAGATTATTGTAGAAAGCATCAGAACCAGCTCTTTTAGCTGCTTCATTCACGGCAAACGTAGCATAGGTGATAGTGTTTGCCAAACACGGATAATAAAAGTTAGAAATATAAGAGTCGTCATACAGCCCGACACTCAACATGCCAGCTTCTCCAAAAGCACGGGCTGCATCCCCCCAGTTCAAATAGTAGATACGTTCACCCGTACTTGGATCCATCTGAATCTTGCCAATTGCATTATTCAGGAAATATTCAGGCAAGGTGGATTCTATGGGAGTTTTTGAAGGGTCAGTATTCACTTCATCAAAATCAGAACAAGAATACAAACTACCCATTCCAATCAGTCCCAAACCGATAAAGATTTTATTTATTGTTTTCATTCTGTACTTAATTTAGATATTAGAAACCAAGAGTTACATTAAACAGATAAGTACGTGATGTGGGAGAGGCACCAAATTCAAAGCC
Source organism: Bacteroides mediterraneensis (assembly GCF_025993685.1). NCBI lineage: Bacteria > Pseudomonadati > Bacteroidota > Bacteroidia > Bacteroidales > Bacteroidaceae > Bacteroides > Bacteroides mediterraneensis. The sequence continues at coordinate 2,736,790 of NZ_DAJPEN010000001.1, forward strand.
GGTCGCATTCGTGTTAGATACCATTACGGACTCTGGATCTATACCGTTCATATCACTGTAAATCATCCATACATTATTCACAGATACACCCAGTTTTACCTGCTGGAAACAAGTTCTCTTCAACATTTCACGTGGGAAAGTATAATTCAAAGCGACATTACGCAGACGGAAGTTTGTTCCATCATAAATATTTGCTTCTGCTATACCTTGATTACCGGTACCAATACCATTTTTCCAATAAGCCTCTTGAGTAATGGAAACTGTATTTACCTTATAGCCTCCATTACCGTCAGGTATCACACCGTCGAGCACAAATTCTTCACGATTGCCACCAGGGGCTGTAACAGCAGCACGACCACTTGTCTGCAACATGTAGTTGGTGTACGAATAAATGTCACCTCCTATACGTCCATCAAACTGGAAGGTAAAAGCAAAGTTCTTATAACTGAAAGTATTGTTCCATCCAATCATGCAATCAGGCTGCTGGTCACCAATTTTGTATCTTTCTCCATCAGTAGTAGGAAGCCCCGCATCATTCAGGATAAGTTTGCCATAATAGGGGCTGTTCTGATCTGTAACCCGGGCAAACTTGGTTCCCCAGATTTCGCCGTAGTTACCTCCAGCCACAGCATACACCTTTAGTTCTTCGGCACCACCCAATTCATATTTAGGAATGCCCGGACCTAAATCCAAGATTTTGTTATTGTTTTTTGAGAAGTTAATCTGAGTATCCCAACTAAATGTAGCCGTTTCTACCGGACGAGCATTGATCATCAATTCCACACCCGTATTCTGAATATTTCCAGCATTAATGATTCTATTCTTATATCCTGACATCTCATTTACCGGAATCTTCATCAACTGGCGCTTTGCATTAGATTTATACCACGCAAAGTCAAAGCCCAAACGATTATTGAAGAACTTCATTTCCAAACCTGCTTCCCATGAAGAAATCAACTCACTGCGAACTGTGGCATCATATTTAGTATCACCTGGTTTTGCAGTGGTATTCCCCCACTGGTCGGAACCTATAGTGTAAGAATCATACAACTGATAGGGATCCATATCATTACCTACCTGGGCAAAGGAAGCACGTGCCTTCGCATACGTAATCCATTCCGGCAATGGCTTGTTAAATTTATTCATCATATCACTGAATACCCATGAAAGAGATACAGAAGGATAGAAGAATGAACGGTTTTCTTTTGCCAAAGTAGACGACCAGTCATTACGGAATGTAGCATCCAAGAATACCCATCCATTGTAATTCAACCCAATAGTTCCATACAAAGAATTAATCTTCTTATGGTTGTACGTTTCGGTCACAGAACGATCTGAAGTACTACTGTTATTGATGTTAAACAAATTAGGAACGGTTAACTTAGAAACATAATTTTGTAATCCTGAAGATTTTCGTTCCATTAAGTTACCACCAAAAGTAGCACTGACCCCTATCTTATCAATCAAATTATCCTTTTGGGCAGAAAACAAGAAACTGAAGTTATTTTCATAAAAACGTTCTTCATCCAGACTATATGAACTGTTTCCATTATTCTTCGTACTAGCCCCTGCATAAACTTTTCCTGTAGCTTCCGTAAAATACATATCACTACCCCCTCTGATTTCCACATTCAACCAATCGGTTATTTTATATTTCACAGAGGCATTCAACAGGAAACGACTTCGGTTATCTGCATTTAAATTATACTTCTCTAGCCAATAGGGGTTCAAACCGGTAGGCGACCACCAATACATTTTCCCTTCATCAGTCAGCGGATTTCTATAATCCTGAATGTTCAAAGAGGCAGGTAATTTGTAAATTGTCAGAAAAGCGTTTGAATCATTGTTACCAATCAACGGACGATTATTAGCTCCTGTATTGATATACTGAATTTTGGCATCCATGCTCCAACGGTCATCCTTGCCAAAAGTAGAAGACGCACGCAAGGTAAAATTCGTACGGCTTAAATCTGCTCCTGGAATCTTACTGGAATCATCCATACGAGTGGCAGAAGCATATACAGCTGTTTTATCAAATTGTTGCTGGAATGAAACACTTTCAGTAAAATTGGTACCCGTCTTGAAATAAGAATCAATGTTATCGTAATATTGCATGATACGGTTCTGCCCATTAAAGCTATACTCCGTACCCATTGCGGGTCCCCAGCTATTCCATGTTTCACTGTCATAAATACCATTGGTACCCTGACCAAAAGAGGTCTGCATATCAGGCTTCATAAAAATTGTTTCCGCAGAAACAGAAGCCGAAATTGTCAAGCCCAATCCCTCTCGCTTGCTACCTTTTTTGGTCGTAATCAAAATGACTCCATTACCTGCACGTGAACCATAAAGCGCCGCAGCCGAAGCACCTTTCAATACAGACATCGATTCAATATCCTCCGGATTGATATCCGACAGACCATTACCCATATCCAAAGAAGGATTATAAAAATCGGCATTATCAGAACCTGTAAAGTTATCCATCGGTACTCCATCCACTACAATCAACGGCTGATTCAACCCAGTCACTGAATTGGCACCACGCAACTGGATTTTTGAAGAGCCACCAGGACCATTACTTGAACGAATCACCTGTACACCTGAGATTTTACCGGACAATGCATTCGCAAGATTCGTTTCCCGGGCGGCCACCAATGACTCTCCCTTTACTTCCTGCATAGCATACCCTAGTGCTTTCTTCTCACGCTTGATACCTAAAGCGGTAACAACCACTTCTTGAAGGACCTCTGTATCATCCATCATTTTGATTGTTCCCAAATCAGGCACAGCAGTCAGCCGTTGTGTCTTATAACCGATATAAGAAAGTTCAAGTGTAGCCCCTGTAGCCACCTGCAAAGAAAATTTACCGTCAACATCTGTAATTGCACCGTTTGTAGTGCCCACTTCCAAAATACTTACTCCTATCAAGGGCTCTCCTTGGGCGTCGACGATTGTACCTTGTGTGGTAATTTTAGCTGATTGCTGCAATGCAAACGTATCCGTGGCCTTTCCAGGAACAGCCCATACGTTTCCCCCTCCAGCAAGCATCAGCAATAAGAACATTTGTGAAAACCTACTAAATTTCATTGATTTAAACTTAATTTAATTGTATAACTTAGAAATAAAATTCGACATATAAGTCTAGTAGCCAAAATATTACGATAAGAAATATCTAAAACATTAAAAGAAATAGTCCATAATAAGCCTAATCATTATTGTATTTTGTGTTGTACATTCTAATATTGTTTACAAATGTAGTGATATTTTAATAACTATATTTATAAACTGCTCAAAAAAATCACCCAATTATATCTTATTAATACTAAAGGATACTTCATATTTGCAATAAAGGAAACAATCTACACACAATTAATTCACATATTTATACACAATAAATGCCATTCCTCTAAACGGCAATCCAGCAAATCATTCATAAGCAGGCAACTAGCCAGCGCCTTCATTCACAATTTTATCATAAAGAATCAGTAGAAAAACAATAGAACAAAAGGACGTATTTACACAATCCAAATAAAGAGAATAATTGATACTTTACTACAACCGCATATATCACAAAATATCCACACCTTAAATATATTGGAAAGCCCGCACGTCGCATATAGATGACCACCAAAAACATAAAAAAGCACCGTCGCGAGTGGGGCAACGGTGCTTATGAATCTCTCTGCGGAAGCTGGGGAACTCGAACCTTTCAGCTTCAACTCTGTATATCAATTAGTTTTACACTTGTCAGAACTTCTTTCTGTAGCATTTTTGTAGCAAAACTACCAAATCTCTAATGAACCCTTGTTGACAACCTCCGTCATCACTAATTCACGGTTCAAAGATAATCTTTTTCGAACTAAAAGCCAAATGATTGATAATAAATATTTTCCAAGGCTCTCTGCTACACTTTTAGTGCAAGGTGCAAGCCCCTTAATATATAAGGAGGCTTGCACCTTGCACTAAGTGGGCTTTGATCCATGTAATGCAATATAAAACAATATTTCTTATTTCATAATAGGATATGTTATTGTATTTTGTTAACTTTGCAAAACTTACATAAGAGAATAACGGCGATTTAACGGAATTTTCCGGAATTTCGTCTTTATATATAACATATACGTTCGCCGAACGTCCCAAAGCGAAAACTGGCACTTTTCAAAATGAGGGGATATTCAGCGCAGGATATGCTATGCTTTGTCATAGCGTGGTCTTGCCTGTTTCCTCATTTGGGTATGCCAGTACCTCGCTTTGAAGCAGTGTGAGAACCACGCTTCTTTTTTGGACACTGGTGAACAGTAAAACATATTGTTCAACTGTCTAATTACAAGTAACATGAAACAGATTAAAGCACACATTGCCGTATCTCTTGATGGATTTATTGCTACTTCAGACAATGAATTAGAATGGCTTCCTTCTGAAATTAAATCAATTCTTAATAAGCAGTATGCCATAGCCGATACATTACTTATGGGAGCTAACACCTACCACTATATATTTGAGCATTGGGGATCATGGCCATACAAAGACAAGCAAACTTTTGTGGTTTCACATCATAATACTAACGTAACGCCAAATTGTGGAGTAAAATTCTTAACAAACGAACTACTAGATGAGATTTATAAATTGAAACATAAAACAGATTTGTTAGTAGTCGGTGGAGGTAGTTTAATAACGACTTTAATAAAAGCTAAGCTAATAAATTGCATTACAATCTATACAGTCCCTAAACTATTAAGAAATGGTATAAAACTTTTTCCTGATACACCTAATTTGGACTTAAAACTGATGGAGAGTAAGATTTTAAATGATGGTACAATTTGTTCAACTTACGTTTTTTAAGAGAAACATTTTATTTTTACCGATCAATCCTCTTTGAAATAAAAACTTAATACAAATGATTGATTCTTAAATATAAAGAATTGTATTACATAAACCATATAAAACTTTGATTCACTATAATTCGAAGCATTCAACTCTGTATATCTATTAGTTTTACAGTTATTAAGGTTCTCTTCTTTGGCATTTTTGTAGTAATATTGCCCAATATCTAATATACCTTTATTAACAACCTCATCAATGCTAATTTACGATCCAATGAAAATCTTTTTCGAGCAAAGCCCAATAATTGATAATAAATATTTTCCAAAACTTTCTGCCACACTTTTAATACAAGATGCAAGTACCATAATATATAAGAAATCTTACAATAAAGTATCTTTCTCCAAATTAAACTTTAATAAGGTTGACAAATCAAACAAAAACCACCATCTTTGTGACCATAAAATAATGAAAATCATGAAACAGATATTTTCACAGCGACTTAAAAGTGCCAGACTTATGAATGGTCTATCTATGGATAGTCTTTGCGAAAAAATTAATAATATCGTATCGAAACAGTCTATCTCAAAATATGAGAAAGGTATAATGATGCCTGAGAGCACTATACTTATCGCCTTATCCAAAGCACTTAATGTAAATGTGGATTTTTTCTTTCGTCCATATAATGTGACAGTAGAAGACATTGAGTTTAGGAAAAAGAGTAAACTTAAAGCATCGTCATTAAAAAGCATTAAGGAAAAGGTTATAGATGAAATAGAGAGATATATGGAAATAGAAAATCTGTTGCATATGGAAAATTCTTTTCATATAGTTTATAAAGATATTATTAAGGAAAAGAATGACGCAATCACTGTAGCTTGTAGATTACGAAATGACTTGAAACTGGGAGAAGATGCTATCAGCAATATTACTTTCCTTCTTGAAGAAAATGGTATCAAGGTAGTACATCTGGATGCAGAAGTTGAATTTGACGGATTAAGTGGATTTATAAATAAAACGACTCCTTTTATCATCGTTAACAAAAATGCAACAGCAGAAAGACAGCGATTCACAGCCTTGTATGAATTAGGATATCTATTATTAAACTTTGCCCAAGAGCTACAGGATAAGGAAAGAGAAAAGTTATGCAATGTCTTCGTTAACGAAATGCTTATACCGACCTCGGAGTTTATCAGACTTATAGGCATATCCAGAAAAGATATATCATTGCAAGAACTCATATTTATCCAAATGCAGTTTGGCATATCCATTGATACACTCATGCATAAAGCAAAAGAGGTAGGTATTATCACTGAACAAAGATATAAAGGGTACTGTATCAAGAAAAAAAATTCTACCTATTTTAGTGAACAGATTAAGAAAACACGTTATCCTCAAGAGCAAAGTTACCGGTTCTTAGGATTGGTTTATAAGGCTATATCTCAAGAGATAATATCTATTAGCAAAGCATCTTCCCTATTGAATTGCTCTGTAAATGAAATACACTCATCATTAAATTTTATTTGATATGAGGATTTTTTTTGCAGAAATCTACTATATTGAAAAAACATAATATTTAAGAGTTTGAACATTATACATTTAAAATATCTCAATTAAAGAAATATATAATAAATATGATTATACAATGAATGATTTAGCTCAATATACAAAACAAATTAATGTTGTTCTAGATTATATCAATACCCATATTGATGAAAAACTTGATATACAATTATTAGCACACCAAACAAATCTATCAGTTTATCACTTTCACCGTATTTTTACTAGTGTAATGGGTGAACCATTAGCTAAATATATCATGCGAAAACGACTAGAACAAGCTGCTATTCAATTGCAGAACGATTTGCAAAAGCCAGTTACAGATATTGCTCTTGAATATGGTTTTAACTCCGTTAATGTATTTTGTCGTAACTTCAAAAAACATTTTGGTATAACTGCCGAGACTTACAGAAACAAAATTCGACAAAAAGATAGCAAGAATCGTACATTAGAACACATAATTAGTCAACAAAGCCGTTCATACTCTCACTATTTTTGTCAGCGTAAAACATTAAAAATAGGAGATAAATTTATGATTTGTAATTTTGAAATCAAACATTTGAGCGCAATTCATGTAGTGTACTGTCGTCATTATGGAACATATACTACCATGCAGAAGTCATTTGAAAAACTATTACATTGGGCATATCCCAAAGGTTTAGTAACAACAGAAGAATTTCATTTAGCTTCCATTTACCATGATGATCCAAATATAACAACAGAAGAAAAACGTATATCGGATGCTTGTTTGATAGTCAAAAATCCGGTAAAGACAGACGGAGAAATTAGTGCTTACACTATTCCTGCCGGACAATATGCCGTAGGACATTTTGAAATTTTATGGGATGAATTCCAAACTTCTTGGGAATGTATGTTTCGCTTAATAGACGAACATGGTTGTCGATGTTGTGGTTTACCTTTTGAAGTATATTTGAATAATCACGAAACACATCCAGAAAAGAAATGGATCGTAGATATTTGCATTCCTGTAGTTTCAAAATAATATGAAAGATAGGGTTGATAAAATATTAAAACAAGTAGAGGTCGATATTTCAAAAATCGACCTCTATAGTTATAATATTATCGAAACTTCTCTTTCAATGGTACATCACTTACAAGGTATTCTAACCGATTTAAGAAATCAACTACAAACATATGTGTTTTCGTCAAAAGAAGAAGAAATATTTTTTTTCAAAAATCAGAAACCGGAATTATTAAGCCGATTGTTATATTTTCATAAGATATACCGTATTGAAGCGCAATGTCCAACTGGTAGTAATGAGGTTATAAAATTATATATCAATAAAGAACTGGATAACTTAACATATTTCTTCAATCGTAATTTAGACTTTTATCAATATTATCGTTCACATTCAACAATTTATGATGAACATTATTTTTTACGTGGCAATACAGATATTCGCCTATATACAGATAGTGCGCAATTAGACAAAGATCCTAATTTCTCAACTGGATACGATTATAAAGTAGCGAAAATACTTGCCAACGAAATGCTACGTATTTATCTCAATAAAAAATTGCAGAAGCTCGAAAACGAAAGCTATATAGAAAAACAATACCAAAGCATCAGCACTAAAATACCCATTCGTTTTACAGGGAAAAAAGCAGCATTAATAGAACTTGGATATGCATTAGTTTCTTCTGGGGATATAAACCACGGAAATATTGAAATAAAAGAGTTCATGAATTATCTTAGCACGATGTTCAATATAGATCTAGGAGGTTACTATGATGCCTATATAGCTATGAAAGAACGTAAAGATCGTACCTCCTATTTAAATAAACTGATAGAAAATCTTTCTAAAAGAATGGATGAGGATGATATAAGATAAGGCCTCATAAATTTTATATGATAAAATACCGTGTTTATACCAACATGGTATTTTTTTATTTGTATTTACTGTACATAGAATTACTCCACTTTATAAGCCAAAATAAAAGAAATAAGCCTTTATTTTATTTTTACCATGATGGTATAAACCATGACTTTTTATCATTCACATATTCCGACTTTTGCAAAAAACAAATTAGTCAGCAATATGAGAACAATACTATTTAAGAAACAAACAAGAACAGAATTTAATTTATATTCTTCTATACTCACATCTTTATTGGATATTATATTGATTAACGACATCATTATGCATATGATGAATTATATGTTGCAAACGATGCAGTTTTTTGCATATAGCGAAACATAACCTATTGGATGTCCTTCCTAAATTTACATTATATGAAAACGATAAGTCAGAAACTTAGGAAATTAAGGGATGCAAAGGGTTATTCACAAGAGTATGTTGCTGAAAATATGGGAGTTTCACCATCTACAGTATCTAGAATTGAAACAGACTGCAGTTCAGCAAGAGTAGAGCAATTACAGGCATATTGCAATATTTTAGACATTACTCTTGGTGAGTTGTTTGCATGTGATGCAAGTGAATCCAAACAAAGGAAGATTTCACTTAGCATTTCTCTTAATGTAGATTCCCAAGAAGACTTGAACAGAGTTTATGAAGCATTTAAAATATTAGGTCACCAATAATAGTAAAGTATGGAAGTAATTACCATTGATAGTGAAGCCTTTCAAAGTCTGAAAGAGCAGCTGAACCGTATAGAGAGTTATATCGAGCGTTCAACTACCCTAAGTAAAGAAATAGATGATGCCCTGGAATTAAGTTCAAAGGATGTGATGGAAGCACTTGCCATATCTGAGTCCACATTATACAGATGGAGAAAGAAAGGCATAATCAGATACAGATATGCTGAATCTGGCGACGTGCGATATTTCTACAATTCACTTTTTGTGGGAATTAAATGTTATCAGATTAAAGTACCGGCAATGCCAAAGGAAGAAGCTTTAAGAAGACTCAGCGAGTTCAAGGACAACATAATTCTAAACAGTTACATGAGTAAAGACAGACGAAATGATAAACAAGGAAGAAATACTGGACCGTACTAACAGGGGACTTGATGTTTTCAAATATTATCTTCGGATAGATTTCCGACCGGGAAAAAACTTCAAGAATCCGTTATATGATGATAAAAATGCCTCATGCAACATCTACTTTGACAGACATTCACGCACCTTCAAGATGAAGGACTTTGGTGACGAAAGTTATTCCGGCGATTGTTTCTGGTTCGTTGCCACAATAAAAGGCTGGAATGTCAAATCCGACTTTTCCAATATAGTCAGTCTTATAAACTCAGACTTGAATCTTAATCTTGCACCAAGTACAACAGGAACATACACCACTACTACAGCAAAAACGACAACAGTATCCAAAGAAGGTATTTCCCCGGATATAACAGTAGAAAAGAATACAAGTTCTTTCAAAGTCGAATCAAAACAATTCACATCTACCGAACTTGGATATTGGCAAAAATATGGCATAAAACTCTCCACTTTAAGGCTTTATCATGTAACATCTGTAAAATCGTACGAAAGCATAAACAGAAATAATGAGCCATTCAAAATAGAATCATCAGATTTAGATCCCATTTTTGCCTATAACGGGAATGGATATGTAAAGCTTTATAGACCATTGAATAATAAAATGCGCTTTCTGTATGGTGGTGAAATGCCTGAAGTATATTGTTTTGGATTGGAACAACTGCCAAACAAAGGAGATATTGTTTTCATAACAGGCGGAGAAAAAGATGTGATGTCACTCTATTCAAAAGGATTTTTTGCTGTTTGCTTCAACAGTGAAACTGCATCCATTCCAACAACCATGATAGAAATGCTTGAAAGGAAATTCAGACACATCATCATTTTATACGATTCTGATGAGACCGGTAAAAGAGAATCTCTACGCCATTACAATGCCTTGTCAGACCACAATGTCATACGTCTGGAATTGCCATTGTCAGGAAGCAAAAAGGAAAAGGATATATCGGATTTCTTTGCCCTTGGTAAAAGTGCATCAGATTTACGGGAACTTATCACAAATTCATTGGAAAAACTATATTCTCATACACTCATGTTACTCAAATCATGCGAAATGGACTATAACAATCCACCTGAGATTTCTAAAACTGTTGTATCAGTCAATGATGTACCATTAGGAACATACGATAATCTGTTTTGTATAACCGGAGGTGAAGGCACTGGTAAAAGCAACTTTATTTCAGCCATCATAGCCGGAACATTGATAGATGAAACAACCGATCCTTCTGTTGACACATTAGGGCTGGATATCTGTCCAAACTATAATCAAAAGGCGATACTTCATTATGACACAGAACAATCAGAGTATCAGCTTTACAAGAATCTTTCAAAGACTTTAAAACGAGTCGGCATTGATTCCGTTCCGGAAACATATCACACATTTTATCTGGCATCCATGTCCAGGAAAGAAAGGCTACAGATTATAAGGGACAGCATGGACCTGTATTATCATCGTCAAGGAGGAATACACCTTGTCGTTATAGACGGAATAGCAGACTTAATCCGCTCTGCAAATGATGAAACAGAAAGTATAGCCATTGTTGACGAACTATACAGACTTGCAGGCATATACAAAACATGTATAATATGTGTTCTGCATTTCGTACCCAATGGCATCAAACTTAGAGGCCATATCGGTTCAGAACTGCAAAGAAAAGCTGCAGCTATCCTCTCCATTGAGAAAGATGAAAATCCGGCATACTCAGTTGTAAAAGCTATCAAAGTAAGGGATGGCAGCCCTCTTGATGTTCCCATGTTACTCTTTACCTGGGACAAAACAAAGGATATGCACGTCTATGCCGGAGAAAAATCCATTGAAGATAAGGAAAAGCGAAAACGTACAGAACTCTCCAATATTACCAAAGAGATATTCAAATCACGAAAAAAGGTATCTTACAATGACTTGACAGAATTAATAATGGAAATGCTTGACGTAAAAGAACGTACAGCCAAAAGCTATATCCGATACATGAAAGAAAACGAAATGTTGTTGCAAGATTCCAGTAACTATTATATAATCGGGAATATCAGCCTATGAATAATGATGAAGAAATGGATGTATGGATAAAAGAAATCCTTACCCGCCTTAAAGCCATAGAAACTACATTGATCAATCTGGAGAAGAGTCAACTGCTGGTTGGTCCGGATACTCTTCTCGATGTAGTAGATGTTTCCAAAATAGTCAAGATTGCTCCCAAGTCCGTTTACCGCTGGGCTTACGAAAGAAAAGTAACCTCGGTAAAGATTGGTGGCAGACGATTGTTTTATGCAAAAGACGTTCTTGCACATCAAAAGGAAAGACGATAAGAATATAAGTATTAACGTTTTGCGAAATACGATAATAATTGTAATTTTGCAAACGCTAATAATATCTTCAAACAGTTATTTATTAGAATATTACAACTTTAAAAACAGCATTATGAGCTTTGGATATACAGTAAATAAAGAAAAGAATGGGGTTTTATTAGCATACCTCGCAGAAAGAATTCCTAACATAACCCTTAGGAAGCTATTGAAGCTGGTGTATCTTACAGATGAAAAATTCACTATCGAAAGAGGATTTCCTCTAACCTGGTTCAGTTACTTTGCATGGAAAAAAGGTCCTGTTGCACCTGAAGTATATGATGTAAAGAACGGATCATTTGCAGAGTATGTACAGTGCCATCGTAATAACGAAGACAAATGTGAAGTATCTCCGGTTAGTGGTATTCTCACACAAGATAGGTTAAACCTCTACAGCCAGTATGAAATGGATATGATTGATAAAATCATTTCTACATACGGATTCATGTCAGCAGATGAGCTTACCGACATTACCCATCTTGATGATACCCTGTGGAGTAAAGTAGTGAATGAAAACAATCTTACTTTTTCAGATTCAGGTCGTTCTGACTGTGAAATTCATCTGAACCGTCTTATTGAAGGTGACGAAGAAAAAGAAGAAGTTTTTGAGGATGCACTGGAATATATGCAGTTCTGTAATGCGACATCGGTATGTTAAGGGCAAAGAATATTATCTACGGTTTTTGCACCTTTACAAATCCTCCCAAAAACAAGTTTCTTATTTCCCTTTATAGAAGTGAGACACTGAATGTTGTTGCCGTATTTCCTACTTCAAGAAAACGTTCCGGTAGCTTATCACCTAAACACGGCAAGAACTACAGAGGACAAGATATTGTATCGTACGTATTTGAAGCCAACAGGTGCATTGGAAAGAAATATGGTTCTGACGAGGATTTCTCTTTTCCACTGGTAACTACCATCCCATTTGATTATTGTTTCCGGGAAGGTGAACAGGAAAACCTTCTAAAGTCCTTCGAATCTGCAGAAGTGGTAGGAGTTCTCTCGGATGAAGAATACATAAACTTGATTTATGCTTTTTCCAAAAGTCCATTAACTCCACGAAAATATATTCCGATTTTTGAGAAGATATTGAAAGAACATTATTCATTCTAAACCTAAGCCTGGTGGATTATGAATTGATATATTTTTGCATTTTTTATTTAAGGTGTTTTAAATATATTACCATTTACTTCATAAATAGCTGTTATAATATCATGAGATTAAGGAGTTTAATAAAAAATCAAGTTTTATCAATAGACGACCATAAATGGGGATGTCAAGAAGAGAAAAAATGGGATTTCAAACATTGTGATATTCATGTTGATAAAAGAACTAATTTCCCAATTAATGGCAAAATAAGAGAGGTACAAATTAAAATACCTATAAATTCAAATCGTCCTATTGAAATAACAAATAAAAAAAATGGGAATAAATCAAAGCTAGATGATATACCTAATAATTTAAAAAAAGAAATAGAAAACGCTTTTAGCAATGATGAAATACGAAATGCTTTTGTTGTTGATGTATATGATGTTCTAATAAATTTTTCATCAAAAATTTCCGATGAAGATAAAGCTAAAGAAACTCTTTTGAAAATTGCAAAACATTTTAATTTAGGCATACCCACTGAAACAATACCAACTTACGTGGATAATGTATTGTCTAAATATTCTCTTAAATTCAAAATTGCAAAAGATGAAGAATATACAGCTGAGATTCAAAAAGGAAATATAAAAATAGGACAATTTTAAGACCGTAATCCAGAAATAAATTAAAGGAGAAAGTCCCCTATGTAAAATATATAGAAACTTTCTCCTTTATCTTTACAAGCACCAAATTAGCAAAAATGAAAATAGCATTTAAATAATTCAGTGTTTATTATTCTATTTAGAATGGCTTTAAAATCTTTAGTTTAACATTAAAACCAGGTTTCTCAAAATATTTAAATATTTCATTTACCGGTAATTTAAATGCATCAGCTAACTCTTGATCTGAATAGTCTAATTCTTTTTTCAATAATTCATAGGCTTTATAATAAACAACCGGAGTATCTATTGGAACATATACTGGTTCATTCTTTTTATAGCCCTTACGACTTAATTCAATGTTAAAATAACTATATTTATCATCAGTTATACACTTAAGATCTTTCGCTCTACGAATAATTGATGCCATAGATGTCATCCAATAAGATTTCAAAGAACTTAAATATTGTAGTTTAAGACCTTGTAATGAACCCTTTATAGCTGATTCTGGCATTAAAAATTCTGAGGCAAAACGATTTGCTTCATTTTCTTTATCACGATGATCTGGAATTGGGTATTTAGAAGACAAATGCATTATAATATGACCCAACTCATGGGCTATAGTAAAACGCTTATGGTCATTACTATAATTCTTGTTTAATATTAAAACCATAAACCCTTCATCCGTTACAAAAGAAACACCATCAAATATATCTACATCATAATCTTGTTCGACAATAATTATACCATACCGCTCTAACAATGAACATATATTTTCTATAGGCTCATCCTTTAGACCCATATATTTTCTTGTAAATTGTGCGGCAGATTCTGGAGTATAACCGTCTTCCAAATCCAACATACAAAGTCCTATTGGAGGAAATTCAATACTTTCTGACATTTCATCTATTATGTAACCAATCAATTTATTTGCACATTCTATATGATCTTTCTTACTTTTAATAATTCCAGCTTTTCTTCGATAATGGGCATTCTCTACATTATTTGAAATCTTTTCTTCATAGAACTCTTCTGGGAATCCCAGGAAATCTATAATTCGCTTAATTACATCTTCAGATAATAATCCCACACCTTTTTCAAACTTTGACAAATTTGACTGGGACAATCCTTTAATGTGCGAAGCCAAGCTTGTTTGAGAATATCCTAAATACTCCCTCACAAATGTCAATTGTTTGTTATTAAATTTCATAATACTTTTCCTTTCGACTATTTATATAAGAAAATGGTGGTTCAGATTATATTTGTTACTAATTTACATTCTTCTTTATCTTCACATTCTCTTTAATACCCACTTCAGCAGTTGGCAACAAAGGATGAATAGTTTTGGTTGCTTTAGACAAAGAATTAAGATTGTTTTCATTTATTTCCCAACAGACTTTTCCTTCATCAATATAAACAAGCTTTGGTTGAACAAATAGTCCCAAACTATCTTTTTTATAACCAAAAAATAGTATAGGAGAAGTTCCATCATAATCATCCTCAAAAAGTGAACCCTGTAACTGATTCTCTATGGAATCACTTAAAACAGTTCTTATATTCATAGGCATATCATTCTTATCCAACTTCTTGAAAAAGATAATATAACCATTTACAGTAAGCATTAATCTTCCATATTTACCACGTTTCAAATCTGAACCGAAATGATTTTGAACACACTGGATTAGTTTTGCTAATAGTAAGTTGGCTTCAAATGCTCTAGGTCTTGCACTTGGTGGCGTCTGAGCCACCTCTTTATTATACATCTTTAAAGCTTCATAATATGCTTCAAAAAGAGGCGGCAGAACCTCTTTAAGGTCATATTCACATTCTTTTTTATTTATTATACGTTTCCTTTTTCTCGGAAACTCATTTATTGCTATATTTACCATAAATTTTGAATTTAAGATTTTAAAATCTGAACCACCAGATTTTCTGAAAGAACCTCTGTTGCAGCAGAGGTTACTTTAGCCACAAAGATATATAATTTTAGACGGATATTGTATATTTCACTATATATTTTTTTAAGATAATTGTATTTTCTGTGTTTGATTATAGAATTAGCTTTATGAGATTATCAAATTTCTTTATATAGCTACGTCATTTTTATCTTTGCTTTTTCATTTATTACTTTTTGTTGTTTTCGATTAGAAGTTTCTACATTTAAACCAACATTATTATCTTCTTCTTTATTCTTATTAATAGTAAGACTGATTTTGCGATCCAGCTCAGAAAGTTCAGATTTAAGTTTTCTCAGCTCACCTTCCTTTTTCCATTCACCTGAAGCTATGGCTTTATAAGTCTCAACGTCACGTTTTACTTTTTCAAGTTCACGCTCATGGTTTTCTATTACTTTGGGGATTTTCTCCAAAGCAGACAGAAAGTTCGTGCAAGCCAATTTGGGATCATTTGCCAAATGACCGTTATTATGCGTATAGTATATGTTTCCCATACCCTTAACCATAAAACGGTTATCCACAAAATCGAACATATCCTTTTGGGATGCTTCACTCTTTACGACCACATGAAAACCATAAATCTCACCGATCTGCTGATATTCACCATTAGTTCTGGCCTTATTAGAAATCTCCTGGAGCTTTGCAGCAAGTACTTTGATATCCTGGTTTTCAATTCCATTCAATTTTAAGTCATTAAGCAAATTACCGTCACTATCCTTACGTGCAAGACGGTTGAACTGCTCCATATCTGCTTTAGCTTCATTAGCCTGCCTTGTATGAAAGTCAATAGATTTGTCAATCGTATTCAAACGGAATCTTGCTTCATCACGTTCCTTTGCAAAGCTCTTACGTTCACTTTCAAGCGCCGTAATCTTCTTTTCCAACTTGGCTTTCTCCAACAAATCCGTGTTGCCAGAAAGAATAGCCACATATTCACTGAAGTTAAGTCCATTCTGTTCATCCATTCCTCCTTCATCAATGGTTCTTTTACCCAAGCTGTTAGTCTTTAGCTGATTGATAAACAATTGCTTGTTATGTAACAGATTGAATTTATATGAATCAAGGGACTTCTCTACAGCATATACAATCACATCAACTTTATTGTCAGCATGTTGTTTGGCTACCCAGTTGCCTTTACGAACAGCACGGCCATCACGTTGCTCTAAAGCAGAAGGAACCCAGGGCGTGTCAAGATGATGCACCGCAACAGCACGTTCCTGTGCGTTAACTCCAGTACCCAACATTTCTGTTGAGCCGAATAGCACTCTGATAGTTCCTTTATTCATTCCCTCTATCATTGCTTTTTTAGCCTGTTCAGTCTTACATTCCTGAATAAAACGAACCTCCGAGGAAGGGATACCATAATCTTCTACCAGTTTACGTTTGATTTCAGAATATACACTCCATTCTCCAGGCTTATATGTACCAAGATCGGAAAATACGAACTGTGTACCCTTTACAAAATCAAATTTCTTGTAATATTCTGAAATCATTTTAGCACAGTGTGAGGCTTTATTGTCCACATGATCCTCGTATGACGGATCTATCATTCGCATATCAAGTGACATCTTTCGTGCATAGTCGGTTGCAATAAGCATCTTTGCATTTTCTTCTTTTTGTGACAATGGTTCTCTGCCCAACAAAGTAGCATCACCTGTACGGGCAAACTCCACCAGTTTTTTTATAAATTCCTCCTGAACTGGTGTAGGTGGAATATTATGAAGAATCTCATTCTTCTCCGGACGGTCTATACCTATATCCTTCGCTGTACGATAGTCGCAGATTTCAGCATAGAAAGCAGCCAGTTCCGGAACTTTGATAAAGTGACGGAATCGTTCCTTCTGCACAATTTCATTAGTTACAGAAAACTCATAGTCAGTAGTCTTCTTCGCAAACACAGCTGCCCAAGCATCAAAACTGTTTATATTCTGCTTTTCAAGTGCCTGAGGCCTTAGATATTTGAACAGCAGATAAAGTTCCGTAAGCGAATTGCTGATAGTTGTACCACTTAGGAAAGTAGCACCAAGATCTTTTCCAGTCCTCTCCTGAATGGTACGGATAGCAAACAGCATATTAAGTGCCCTCAAACTTCCATTGGAGTTTCCAAGTCCGGCTACACGGTCATGACGTGTGTTGAACATCAGATTTTTAAATTTATGGCTTTCATCTACAAACAGATGATCTATACCCATTCGTTTGAAATCCACCACATCATCCTTTCTTGAAGCTATATCGTCTGCAATACTTTTCAATTTAGCTTCAAGATTCATCTTTCTCTTCTCCACACCTTTCAGCATGGCACGTGAAACCTCCTTACCCTGCTCGATAAGAACCTGCAGGTTTTCTTCCACACTGTCAAGTTCCTTCTGAAGAATTGCCTGCTGAATATCCAAAGACTGAGGTATCATTCCAAACTGTTCATGCGTAAGGATAATACAATCCCAGTCATTGTTTTTTATGTCATTAAAGATACGCTGCCTGTTCTGTGGTGTAAAATCATTCTTACCGGGATATAATACTCTGGCATTGGGATAAGCCTTTCTGAAAGTATTTGCAATATCAAACACAATTGCCTTCAATCCGATAATCATAGGCTTGTTTACAATACCAAGACGTTTCATCTCGTATGCAGCACAACACATGATAACAGTCTTTCCGGCTCCCACCTGATGGTCGCATATACCACCATTATTCACCTTCAGCATCCAGATAGCATCTTTCTGACTCTTATACAAATCAGGAAAGCCCAAACCTTTCAAATCAAGCTGCGGAAACTCCTGATGACTTCCATCATAATTAGGACGTACAAAACAGTTAAACAACCTGTTGTATTTTTCTGCCAACTTGTTCTTGAATCCATCCGGCTGCGACTGTAGCCAATCTGTAAACCCATTCCGGATTTCTTCAATCTTTGTATTGGCCAACTGAATGGCTGCACCATCCCTTACCTTAATTTCAGTTTCATTACCATTAAAATCAACAACAGTCTTGCTTTTTGTTATGTCCGGTATCGTATTATGCAAAGCATGTTTCATCAGGTTTATACCGTCATAAGTCTTGAACTCGCCCTTGACGGCATACTTATGATTAATATTACCGTTTTTACTACTGCACTTTACAGAATATTCATCTGCACTTGCTGCAAAGCGCACACTTACGTCTGTTTCAAAAAACTCACACGCAAACTTTTCATATACCTTTGCAGGAATCCATCTTTCACCGAAATTAAAATCAAGCTCTCCGAAAGATATTGGCGTAGGTACAGCAGCCTTCAATGCTTCAAGACTCTTTTTTGCCTCTTCATTGCCAGGATGATTCTCTAGCCACCATTCCACCTGCTCTGCCTTTTCCACTACATTGCCGGATATGAATCTGTCTGCAATCTCATAACCTCCTTCAAGAGGATTATAATAGATTCGTCCGTCCAAATCAGAAATTATCTCATCTTCCTCCTTATCAGGCAAAAGCGAACATATATAAGGCAAATTCACATCACCGTACTTGTTCAAAGAAGCAGCAAGTCCTTCAAGTGAAGTCGTAACAGTCTTGACTTCATTCACTTGAAACGAAACAGGATGGTCGAAAATATCAGCTTTTATAAACTGTCCTTCACGTGAACGTTCAAGAAAAAGTATCTCAGTAGAACCAGGATCCATTTTCAGCACATCCAAATTCTTTTTTGTATTCAGAAAGCCATAGAAACCTACAAAATCATCATAAAGCCGGTTCAGTTTACTGCGTTCCTCCTTGTCTTCCGTCCTTGTTTCACTCTCGTTGTCATACAAACGATGATAGCAATCCCTTAAATCAATGTACTTGCCTAATTTTGTCAATTGACCGATTGGAAGATCAAGCGGATTGAAAGTTGGATTACCAAAGGAAGTATTCGACAGAAATCCAAGCTGTGTACCTTGCCTTACTATAGAACCGTCCTTCAGATGCGAAGACATCATTGTATTATAAGGTCGTGGAGTAGTATCTATTATCGGTTTCGACTCTACTTTTGGTGGTATAATGTTACGTTTTCCATCATCTATAAGCAATTCAGAAAACAAGTCAAGCTGCACGTTGTTAGTCTGAATTTTCTTTGTTCTGCCTGATCGGTTGTTACCTTTGATTTGTCCGACTTTCTGTTTGGTCGTTTGCTGTTTACCAGTACGTTTCTTTTCAGATGGAGCCGGAGTAACTTTAGGAGTAGAAGCCTTTATTTCCTGATTGAACCGTTCCACTTCTTCAGCCCATGCCTGTATAGCCTTATCCGGAAGATTATAATCTTCATCCTCTACCATAACAGAAATGGGATGATGCTCGTCATCAAAGTACACAGTCTGACCGTCCATTTCACGTGGAGACTCTATATCTGTTCTTGCACTTTCATACAGATCAAACAGAGTAAGAACCGGCACACCTTCAGGAGCTTTTTCTACTTCCGTACTCTTCTGACGTTCCTCTTCCTCAATCTCTTTCTTATACATATAGCCATAAACGGAAGGATCCATATTCTCCTTCCTCCATTCCCGCAAACTCATTCCCTCCAGTTCTCTACATGCCCGTTCAAGACCTTCATCAAGCCAGTGAGCCTGAGAACCGGACAAAATAGTAATATATCCGTGTTTGGCAGCTTCCTGAAGAATAGCCTCTGTATTACTATCAATCTTAGCCATAGACTCATAAGCTTTCAAAGCATCGCCTATAGCCTTAACAGAAAGTTGAACAGGCTCTTTTATCTCTTCTGCTACAGCATCCACCACTTCAGGAGTATAACGGTTGCCTACATATTCTTTCAACTCCTGGATTTCATGAAGCTTAGCCGGTTCAAAATGAATATCACGTTCTATCCTTACACCTCTTACTTCAACTTCCTCAATCTCATGAAGAGAAGCATATCCAAGTTCCCATCCATAGCCCATTGTAGTCAGTGTAAACAAATCTCCTGTTTTCCTATCCGCTTCAAGCACATAACAAGTATATGCACCAAATGGCATAAAATATCTTATATAAGCTACCTTATCACCAATCAGTCCACCATCCGTTTCATACAGTGCAGGAATCTTATCAGCAACTTCCTTCGGCATATAGGTAAAAGCCTGTTTAGTTTCCATTTCACCTTGAAGTTTCTCCACATAGTCATCATCTCCATAGAACAGTCCTTTTGACAACTCATTTGATATATCCCTGTCCAGCTTTAATTTCAAGTCACTACATATACCTTCAATTCCACTTTCATGGTTATATACCATACATTTCTTGCCATAAGGATTAGTCGAAAGTTTTCTTGATGTAGCCACACAATTCTCCATGCTTTCCGTTGCAAACATGGCATTATGAGTAAACAATACCTTATCAGGATTATCAGGATCGGGAACATCAACCGTTTCTATAAACAAGCGTTCCTGTTCGGAAACAATACCTTTACCCGTATTTTTCTGCAAAACAATCAAGTCACTGCCAACCTCCGTCCCAGCATTTTCTGTAAATAAATTTTCTGGCAAACGGATAGCAGAAACAAGACTTGAATTATTCATCAGATACTCCCTAATAGGTTTGTTGGAGGGTGAATCCAACAAACCCTGTGAAGTAATAAAAGCAAGTATTCCACCTTCCCGAAGAGTATCAAGACCTTTTACAAAGAAATAGTTATGAATGGCACGAGTTGACAAGACTTTTGCTTCCTCCTTTGATTTGGAATATGCACGGTCATATACCACATAATTGCCAAAAGGAATATTACTGGAAATACAGTCGAAATGATTCATCAGCTCAGGTGATATTTCCTCAAAACCACGATTGTGCAGAAAGACCTTTCCGGTACTGTTCAAAGCTTTCATTATTATTCCCGTGAGCAGATCCTTTTCAAAACAGAATCTTTCCTTTGCATTTTTCCCGAATGAGTTGATAAAAGAACCCATACCGACCGAAGGATCCAAAAAAGTTTCAAACTTGATACCGTTATCGGCAAAACTTGATGCTATGGTATCAGTTACCCTTGTATCAGTATAGAAAGAAGTAAGCACACTTGATTTGATACTATCCATGAGCAGTTTAGCCTGTACCGGATTTGCAGCACCTTCCTTGATTACCTGTTGTAACTCCTGAACCATAGGAAAAAGTTCAAGTTCCGATTTAGCCCATCTGGAACGGTCAGCCAACGTACTTGCCGGATTCAGGACACACTTCAATCCGCCAAATCCATTATATCTGCCAAGAATCTCCCTTTCCTCCTTACTCGGTATCCTTTTTTCCGCTTCAAGAAGCAATACTGTACGTATAGCCTCAATGTTGTTACGGAGAACAACCTTCTTGTTATATGACATAGGCTATACATTTTATTTATTGTTCTTGAATTCGAATGACGTAGAACCGTCCTCCTTTAATATCAGTACGGCATTAAACTTCTTGCCAGCTTTGCTAACAAGCCCTTTCAGTGTCGGAGTATGACTTTGAGTAATAAGGCTTCTCACTTCCTTATCAGTGAGTATTTTACCACATACCTCCCTGAAAATTCGGAACTCACAACCCTCAAAAGTACATTTGGCAACTTTGGGATAAATCTTTACAGAATTATTCTTGCAAACCGGACAAGTAAGCAGTTCTGTATTATCCTTTGAGATAATTGACGCTTCCAAAAGCTCCGTACATATCTGTCCAGTATAATCCTTTATTTCCTGGTTGAATCTGGCTGCATCATTCTCTCCATTCTCAATCTTTGCCAAGGCAAGTTCCCACATACCCGTCATTTCAGCATTGGCGATTCGCTTATCCTTAACAATATCATAGACTGCCATACCTTTATCAGTAGGAACAAGTGTTTTTTTCTCACGTCTGATATATTCTCTTAGAAGCAGAGTTTCTATAATATTGGCTCTTGTAGCCGGAGTTCCAATACCACAACCGTCCATAGCCTTTCTTACCTCGCCATCCTCAATTTCTCTTCCTGCATTCTCCATTGCAGAAAGAAGAGTTGCTTCAGTAAACAAAGGTTTTGCCTTTGTCTTATGTTCCGTCTCTTTCAATGAAGATATTCTAATGTTTTCACCCTCTTTAAAATCAGGCAAAAATTCAACTTCCTTATCTTCATCCTCTTCTTTTTCATTAAGCACAGCTTTCCACCCTGGATAAGTTACCTTTTCCGCTTTCAGAACAAAATCCACATCAGCACCATTCAATGTTACAGACAATACATCCTTTTGTGAGATTTCAGAAAATGCTTCGAGCATTCTCGCCATTATCATACGGTAAATCTTATCCTCATTGGCACTCAACTGTTCAGGCTTATTGCCTGTAATCAATAGCGCATGATGGTCAGTTACTTTTGAAGCATCTACAGAGCGTCTGTTCAGTTCATGGCTTAGAATCTCAGGAACAACATTTTCAAAACCGAAACCATCCTTTGAAAACTCTATCAGTCCACTGATTTCATCAAACACATCATCACCGATATATCTGCTTCCCGTTCTCGGGTAAGTTATAAGTTTCTTCTCATACAGACTTTGAGCAAGTGACAGCGTTGTATCCGCTGAAAAGCTGTATTTTCTGTTTGCTTCTTTCTGCAAGGTGGTAAGGTCGTATAAGAGAGGTGGTTCGGTACGGACTGCCTTTCTTTCGACCTTCAACACGGAAAGACAGCCGTGTCCATCAGTGGTGATGTTATCCGCAAGGATAGCTTTCACTGCGGACTGGGCTGTTTCCCTTCTCTCGAAAGTAGTCTCTGATACAGCTTTCCATAGAATACCATCTTTATCCAGCATCGCTTCAAGTTTCCAATAAGGAACACTCTTAAACTCTTTGTTCTCGATATACCTTCTGCATATAATCGAAAGTGTAGGAGTCTGAACCCTTCCAAGTGAGAATCCGTTTTTACCTGCAGAGATAGACAAGGCACGGCTGGCATTTATGCCAACCAACCAATCAGCTTCACTGCGTGCCTTACCTGCACTATAAAGATTGTCAAATTCATTTCCAGGACGAAGCTTTGAAAGCCCTTCCCTGATAGCCTTATCTGTAAGACTGCTTATCCATAATCTTACATAAGGCTTGTCAGAATTAAGATAGGAATAAATATATCTGAAAATGAGTTCACCCTCACGACCGGCATCAGTAGCCACGATAATCTTTTCAGAACGATTGAAACAATTCTTGATAATCCCAAGCTGCTTGACTGCAGCCGGATCATTTATATACTCTCCGTCCTTTCTTATTTGACGGACAATTAGACGGAACGGTTCAGGAAGCAACGGAAGATCCTCTTTTCTGAATCCCTCCACACCATACTGTTGTGGCATAGCAAGAGTAACGAGGTGACCTATAGCCCAGGTAACAATATAATTGTTTCCTTCCATATATCCGTTCTCACAGCTATCTGCACCAACAATAGCCGCCAGTTCTCTGGCAACTGACGGCTTTTCTGCAATAATACAAGTCATACCCATAATACTGCAGATTAGATTTTACGACCTTTTTTCTTTTGAACCTCTTTCTTCTGTTTTTCAGTAGGCTCTGTCTGTTCCTTTTTTAGAGGTTCTTTTACATGTTTAGTTGCCTCATTAGTTTTGCCTTCATTATTCACGGCAACCTGAGTCTTGTTTTCTTCAGCTAGAGCAACAACTTTCGCTTCACCCTGTTCCTGTTTCCTGTCCGGATTCCATCTGTAAAACCTCGGTCGGTTTTCTTCCTTGTCAAACTTAACGTATGCATTGAAAGGCTGTCCGGCTTTATCAACCATATTCTTGATATAGAGTGTACGTCCTTCATTAAGTGCAGCCTGCTGTTTTTCTGTAAGTTCCACTCCGCAAATTTTCCTTGAAACACCTTTCTGTTGTTCCTGATTTACATGCAGAGTCACACTCTGCCTTGGAGTATTGTCAAACTTGAATTCGATACCCTTCTTATCGGCATTAATCTGAATCTGAGCATTGAAAGGCTTACCTGCTTTGGAAATCATATTCTCCACAGCAACAGCCTTACCCATAGCAAGATCTGCCTTCTGTTGTTCGGAAAGCTTAACACCCTTGATTTCATCAGGGACACGTACACGGTCAGCCCTCAAAGCTATCAGCTCGTTCGTTTGTGCATCAACAGATATGAAAGCCTTAAACGGTTCTCCGTTTTTAGGAGTAACGTCAGCCAGTCTTCCAAGATTACCCGTTTCACGGAGCATCTTCTTGTCTTCCTCTGAAAACTCAACACCCATGAAAGGAAAGTCCAACCGTGGTTCTTTTCTGATTGTATGAATAGCTAGTGCAAGATTAGCGTCAGTATCTTCACGAAAAGCAAGTCTGGCTTCCGTATAGATAGTCTTATCGCCAAAAGGAACTGCAATAGGCATCAAATTACTCTTTCCCCATCCAAGCATCTTTTCAAGATTACCCGAAGCCTTCAACTGTTCACGAGTGATTCCAATTGCCGTAAGCTCATTCCAATCAATACGTTCTTCGTTTACCCGGCCAAGCTGTTCTTTTGGAGCATAGTCCTCCAGATTCACACGCATCAGTTTCAGCTGTTCTTCATTCTCTTGCGGTTGCTGAAGCATTTCCTGGAGAATCATTACAGAGCTTTCCACTTTGTCTGCAACCAGTCTGTACAGTCCGGTTCTTGAAGGATCATTAAACTGTCTGGTAAAGTTCTCCATGAAGTTCTTGAAAATACTGTCATTTTCACTGAATTTCATGAACTGTCCTGAATGTACATCAAGTGGCTCAACTGTCTGTACCTTACCTTCTGCATCAACTGATGAAACTACTGATAACTTTTTCGATTCCTTATCCTCCAGTACAAGGATGTAGTCATTGGTGTTCGTATCCATAATTCTAAATTTAATGGGTTTGAACACCAAATATATAGCTTACTTATGCGGATGGTGCAAGTGAGGGAAAAGTGGGGAAAATGAGGGAAAATTGGCAAAAAAATTAAGGGACTATGCAAAAAAAAGCATAGCCCCAACACTTTATAGAAACTAAAGATCTCTCAATAGTTCATTTTTTAGAGGTTCGCATAATGTCCTGTACAATATTCTTTTATTCTCAGGTATATCCTCTTCAGACAAACTAAATAACAATAAATAAGACTCTGGTATATTTAAAGCCTCACATATCTTATTAACTGTTTCCTTACCAGGAAATGACTTACCCGATTCGATATTACACATTGCATTAGCTGATATTTCACACATATCTGCTAATGTTTTCTGAGAAATATTCTTATTTTTTCTCAATGTTTTTATTGCGTTCCCTAAATTCATACTTTTATTTAAAAATAGAAGAAAAGAATTCTAATATCTTTGGACTAACTTCCAATAGCTTAGATATAGCATAAATCAGAAGATTCCTATCAATACATGTTTTATGATTTATATAGCAAATCACAATTTCTTTTTCTTCTTTTGTTAAATCTGACTTTATTATAAGTTTAATAATATCTTTTTTATTCATTTTTTTGACAATTATAACAATAATAAAAAAACGACTACGCTAATCTCAACATACTATTCTTTTTATTATTATAATAATCATCATCCGTA
Organism: Bacteroides mediterraneensis; assembly: GCF_025993685.1. NCBI lineage: Bacteria > Pseudomonadati > Bacteroidota > Bacteroidia > Bacteroidales > Bacteroidaceae > Bacteroides > Bacteroides mediterraneensis. The sequence continues at coordinate 2,762,698 of NZ_DAJPEN010000001.1, forward strand.
CCTAAGGAATAGATATAATATCTTGCCGTCCTAACAATATCTTTAATAAGCTCTATTAAAGGTATTGTTATTTTACGATACAAATCTTTCACAATCCAATATCTACTTTTAGTAATACTATAAAGCAAATTTTCTTTTTCAGAAAAAAGATTAAGATTTGTATTACAAAATGTGCAGTCATTATATGACAAATCATATAACAAATCACATACTGTAACAGCACTTATACCCTTAATATGTATCGTTCTATCTTTATATTCTCTATAGTTGCATAAACTTATATCTAGATAATTTACTTTAGTCTCTTTAACAACACATCTTTTTGCTAAAGTATCAATATCCAAATATCCACGAAATTCCCTTATGGGAGTTTTATTCTTTATCGTACTTATGAATGTTTCTCTTATACTTTCCTCGTCTATATTAGACCAAGTATAAGATGAACTTGATATTTCTCCTTTCTTTTTAAAAAGTTTGACGAATCTATCTAAATCATTTATTTCTTTTAAGTTCAATTTGCTAATGTTACGTAGTGAACTTAAAAAATAGCTACGCATTTTGCGAATATATGCATCCGCAAAAATATCAAGCCTTTTTTCATCTATACAAAGGCTTGAAGTATCAACATCATCACTGTATCCATTGGCTCTTAGCAATGAAGTCAATGCACACATAGGAACATTCATAACCTCTTGTATTATATCTAATGAGGTCATGAACGATACATTCCTATCTTCGAGTAAGGATGAAGCTACATTTTCTATTTTGAGATGTTCAAACATTTAATATATTAATAATTTACGCTGCAAATATAATGTATTATTTTTATTCCACAAAACAAAATACAATTTTTACTTGTATAAATACTAAAATGTCAATATTAATCTCTATACTTCAATGCGAATAATGATTTTTAATCATGAATAGTAATCAATTTTATAATCTTATCAAGTAAAGGTTTAGATTTTACTTCTACTTCTTTTGATTTGCCAACCATATTTGAATAAGCTACAAAAACAAGGAAAGCCTTTAAGACTGCTTTATCTAAGTCCTGAGAAATCAAAGCTTCATTATATTGTATTTCCATGAACCCTGAAATTGTAAAGAATACGAAATATGCTGTATAAATCAAAAAATTAATATTGTTTTTATGAGTCACATAAAGAGCCAGTTCCTGCATTATAGGTTCGTATTTATGTTCTCCCCAATCTTTTAGTGGCGATTGTTTTTTTATTATCCATTGAATGAAATTAGGACGATGGACACATAAAATTGCACCTAATGTTAGTGTTATAAAAATAATGGTGGACGTTGAAAAATTTAAATTAAACAAATAATCAATAGCTTTTATAATAACCAAAGGAAAACCTAAAGAATAAATTGTAACCATCAAATAGCTCATTAAGATTGTAAACGCTGGGAAAATTAATTTATATCCCATAAAAATGAAATCCATTGGGAGCAATAATATAAGCCATATTTTTCTTATTATTTTATTACACTTTTGCACTCTAGTATCACACAATAAAAATATGATTAAACTTGTGAACACATATATCAAAAAATATTTCAATGTTATTAAATCCACAATCCACCAAAACAAAACCAACAGAAAAACCTCAAAAACAAGAATACCAAGTACAATCAATGAGACTTTGTTATTTTCTGATATCCTATTCCACCATTTATCTTTCTTTGAATCAATATTTTGTTCTTGTTTGCCCATAACACAATTCTTTTTAGTCAAAAACCTTACAAAGGTATAAATTACTTTTAGTCAAAATGATATTTTCACCTCTCTAAAATCGTAAAAAACAACACTTGAACCAAGGCTTATCACAATATTATGATTTTTACCGTGACTTATAAATTATATTTTGTTTACATAAAACAAAACAGCCCATAACTATAGCATAGAAATAGAATTAAACCCCAATAAGTAGCATAATAACAAAAACATAAGTCTCTATCTAATGGTGAATCCATATTAAAACACAGTAAAATTAGCCCAATTTTCACTTCAAAATAAAACACTTTCTGCATTTTTGAATAAACGTCTAGGTATTTAATTAGAATACCAGCATATTTTAATGAAATAAGAGGTCGTTTTAGACTTCATAAGTCTTAATGTATAACCTATCCTATTTAAATCAAATAACAACAATACCGGATAAAAAACGTAAATAAACAATCATTTAGACAAACAACAAACCACTACAGTAATTTTATTTATAATTGATTTAGTATACAAAACCAAAAAAACAAAATGTGTAAAACTGAATAGTGAACTTGTTTTTAGTGTGTAAAGCAGATTTGTCAATCGCACTCATATTCAATAAGCATTTTTAGGCTAAGACACTCACCTGAGTACGAATATGGTAACATATTAGGAGACTGCAACTTGGACTGGAGATATTAAGAAAAAGTTAATCAGTTATAGAAATATTGTAATAGGAAAACTACAACCAAAGAACAGTATGTCAAATAAATGCTTATCTTTGGGAACATAAGGTGTTGCATAAAGATAAGATAATAATCCTACTAATTTTATCATTTTCTGAGGATAGAAAGAAACATTATGGCAACAAACTGAAGGTATAAAATAAAGAATTCTACAGACTTCAGGTTTAACGTAAAAACAGTCAACCTTTTTTAGGTTAAAACAATTATAATATTTAAAATTAAAAAATGATTGGAGATAAAAGTATTTGCAAAATAATTTCTTATACAAAAGAGAAACGTACATTTACCGTACAAGAAGTATATTCTCAAACTCAAGGTTACCTTCCTTTGTCCAAAGATCTTCTTAAAGACAAAACGAAGCTATTTGATGCAATGAAACAGGGAAAAAACATACCTCTACTATGTGTAAAGGTTATGGATGGGAAACCTGTTTATTCTTCAAACATGCAAGCTCTAGATGAAAGATCAAAAGAAGAACCGCTTTCTATATCAATAAACTTTTCAGCTGACAATGAAGATTTCAATTCATCATTATTTGATTCTGTATACAATTTACTTGGTGATACTATTGATAATGACATCAAGTATGATTTAGCAAGACAATTAATTCTTGCTAATAGGAAATTACGTATCCGCCCTTCTTTATATAAAGAGCTTTTCAGCAAATGCAACGCAAAATATGGTGCAAGAATGTGGAAGGAAAATTTAATTTCATATACAAGTAACAGTATTATTACAAGTCTTTGGAAAATTGGTGATACCACAGAACGTCAACAAATTCTTGACAAATTAGGTATTTCTTTACCAGAACCAGAGATTAAAGAAGTTGAGGTCTACAATGGTTCAGTTATTCCTTTATTTAAAAATATTGCCAACAATATTATTACCAAAATCAACGCAGCTAAACATTCTGTTAAAATAGCTGTAGCTTGGTTTACCAATTTTGATTTGTTCAATTGTATCAAGGCTGCTTTAAATAGAAATATACAAGTAACTCTTGTTACAAATAACGATTTGATCAATAATGGAGGATATTGTCTTAACTTTGACGAGTTAATTGATTGTGGGCTAAAATTACATCTTGTAGAATACCCTGAAATGCTTCATTATAAATTCTGTATTATTGATGATAATACAATAATTACAGGTTCATATAATTGGACCTTCTATGCAGAAGAAATTAATAAGGAGGATGTTATAATTATCGAAGAATTACCTAAAGTAAAAGATGCATTTCTTGCTATATTTGACTCTCTATTAATACAATTTAATCAGGTATATAAGATGCCTGAGACAGTTCCGGATAGACCACAAAATGATAGGAGTTCATTTAAACAATATATTAGTGAAGAACTAGTCCTTAGAGCTAAGAGAAACATTGGTAATAGAAGACAAAATCTCATAGATGCACAAACATTATCTCCTGATAACCAAAATGTAATAGCTGCAATGAAAGAATTCGGAGTCAACACTGATAATTCATCACGTTCAATAGCAGAAATCGATTATGATACTTCACAGTCTGCAATAGCCAAGAGAACTCAAACCTTGGAAACCCTTAATCGTCAACATGCAATGATAAATCAGAAGATCACTGATATTGATAAAGAAAAAAATAAAATAATCCAACAGAAGGAAGAATCTCAAAAACAAGTCGAGGCGCAATTAGTCTCAGCAAATTCTGAAGACGAAAGGAATTTGATAAGAAGACAAAGCGAAGAAAATGAGGCTAACTTAAATTCGAGAATAACTCAAATTGAACAAGAAAAAAAAGAGACTGAAGCTGAAATAAACACCGTTGAAAATCAAATAAATACGCTCAATTCTGAAATCGAAATTATTAATAAAACATCTAATATTGAAAGTAAAGGAGGAAGGGGTGGTTTAAAAATTACATTGAAATGGAATACAATCGATGATTTAGATTTGCATGTTATAGATCCTGATGGACAAGAAATATATTATGGGCAAAAAGAACATAAGTGTCAAGATGTAATAGGACGATTAGATATAGATGCAAATGTAAGTACTCCATATATAACAACGCCCGTAGAAAATATATATTGGGATGGGACTGCTCCTATAGGCAAATATTGCGTAAAAGTAAACTTGTATACAAAGAGAAGTTCACAAATGGAAATTCCATTCACTGTAACTGTTTACCCAGAGAAAGGACTACCTAAGATTATCCCATTGAAAATAATAAAAACCAAAGAACCTATTATTGTTACAGAATTTGATTATTCTGATAATGGTATAAAATATATAAAATAATAAATTAGAAAATATGAATATCAAGTCCGTTATTATTGAAAACTTTAGAGGTTATAAAGATAGGCAAGTTATAGATCTTAATAATTTTACAGCTTTTGTTGGTAGAAATGATGTTGGAAAATCAACAATTCTTGAAGCATTGGATATCTTTTTTAATGATAGTAAAGGTGTCGTTGTTATGGATTCTACTGATGTGAACAGAGAAGCAAAAGAAGCAAACGATAAAGTTGATATAGTTATAGGAGTAGAATTTATAAATTTACCTTCTGAAGTATGTATTGATGACAATAATACAACAACCTTGTCAGATGAATATCTTCTTAATTATGAAGGAAATTTAACTGTGATAAAAAAATATACAAATGGTAGTAAAACTCCAAAAGTATATATTTATGCTTATCATCCCAATCATAAAGAATGTTGCGATTTATTAAGTAAAAAACAAAAAGAGTTGCAAGAACTATCTGAAGATTTAGATTGTGATAAAACTAAGAATGCAGAAATGCGTAAAGCAATACGTAATTTATATTCTGATTTTTTAGATTTAAGGATGAAAGAAATAGAGGTTTCAAAAGAAGATGCAAAAAATATCTGGGATAAATTGAAACAATATATACCTATTTATACCTTATTTCAGGCCGATAGAAGCAATGACGATAAAGATAAAGAGGTACAAGATCCTCTAAAGGAGGCTGTGAAAATAATAATGTCATCTACAAAAATAAGATCTAAATGTCAGGAAATATATGATGCCGTAATTGAAGAATTACAAAATGTTTCGGATAGAACTGTAAAGAAAATTAGTGATATGAATCCTTCATTAGCTAGTTCTTTGCATCCAGCTCTACCAACAGCAGATGATTTAAAATGGACTGATGTATTTAAATCCGTATCTATAACAGGTGAAAACGATATTCCAATAAATAAAAGAGGAAGTGGAGTTAAAAGACTTATTCTTATTAATTTTTTTAGAGCAGAAGCCGAAAACAAACAAGAGAAAGCAAAAGCACCAGGAATAATATATGCAATTGAAGAACCTGAAACAGCACAACATGCCCATCATCAGAAACTTCTTATAGACGCTTTAAAAAAACTATCACAAAAAGATGATATACAAGTAATAATAACAACTCACAGTTCTCTGATATTAAAGCAATTAGCATTTAACGAAGTACGAATTGTAAAAAACATAGAATCCGGTAAAGTTGTAAATAAAATAAGTGAATCACAATTACCTTATCCATCATTAAATGAAATTGCATTTACCGCATTTGGGGATGTTCTTGTTGAATATCATAACGAATTATATGGTTATATTGAGTTCGAAGGATGGAAGAATGAATTTAAAAACGGAAAGGAGTTATACCCATATAAGAAAGAAACGACTAAAGGTATAAAGGAGGAAAATTTAATTAAAACTGAAATTATTAGACACCAGATTCATCATCCAGAAAATAAATTAAATACTTATTTTACCCCAGATGAACTTTATAATTCTATTAATGAAATGCGTTCATTCATAGAAACTTATAAGGCTGCTAATAAATAGCAGCCTTATAACCCTAACAACCTTATCTTCTCGGCCATCTACGACAATGAGAATGAACATATTCAATACGCCCATATCTCTTACGATAATAGTCAGTTACAGAAACAGGTTTCAAGGGACATGTACATCTTATTCTCATATTAACACCTCCTTTCTTTTGTCCCTTGACTACTCAAATGTTGGTGCTAACGAATAATGAATAATAGTACATTACAAAGATAATTTTTTTTTGTAATATTGTCCAAAACATATAATATATATTTCTTTAAACCGATAATAGTTTACTCAAATCCGGATCATTCTTAATCCGTTCTGTCTCAGACTCAACTAAAGCAATAATCTCCTGCTTAACTCTACGATAATTACTATCAATTGTCTCACGAAGAATATCGTTCCCGTCACTGTCGGTAAACTCGGCAATGACGGGAATCTTCTTATATGCCTTCATTTCAGCAGAAACTTTGACAGAATCTACCACAATTTCAGCATGGAAGATTTTTTGCTCAATTCGTTCATCAAAGTTATCACTGACTGCCCCCACAAACACACCCTGAGTAAGATTGGAAATCTTGCTTGCCGGGATAAGCGAGTCCATTTGTGTAGATATTGAGGTGGATTTATCATTACGGTTGATAGTCATGGATTGGCGTTTCTGCAACACTTTCCCGAAGCGTTCAGAAAGATTCTTGGCTGTTTCACCGACAACCTGACCACTGAAGATATTACCAACAGTATTCTGAATAACCTTGCTTTCCTTATCTCCATAGTCACGGGTAAGCTGACTGAAATCCTGAAAGCCCAAACATACTGCTACCTTGTTGCTTCGTGCAGTAGCAATAAGATTATCAAGACCTCTGAAATAAATTGTAGGCAACTCGTCAATGATAACAGACGACTTCAATTGCTTCTTCTTGTTTATCAATTTTACTATTCTGCTGTTATATAGACCAAGTGCTGCAGAATAGATATTCTGTCGGTCAGGATTGTTTCCCACTACAAGAATCTTAGGTTCTTTCGGATTGTTTATGTCAAGTGAAAAATCATCTCCTGTCATTACCCAATAAAGTGCCGGAGAAATCATTCTTGACAATGGTATTTTAGCAGAAGCTATCTGCCCCTGGAGCTGATCTTGCGCATTTGACTCCCACGCATCCATGAACGGACTGAGGTAGTTCTCCAGTTCCGGATATGATGTCAGTATCGGAAATATCTGAGCGTATGGACGGTTCAGAAATTCTATGGCATGAGGGAAAGTACAATACCTGCCGTTGTCATAAATCTTCAAATACCAGATTATAGCTGCAAGCAGAATTATTGGCGACTCAACAAAGAAGTCTCCCTGCTTCTGAATCCAGCTTCGGTTAAGGTTCAACATGATGGTATAGGCAGATTCATATGCATCAGATATGTCAGTCATGAAGTTGGGATTAATAGGGTTACACCGATGGCTTCTTCTTGGATCATCGAAGTTGATTACATAAAATGTTGGTTTTACTTCGTAACGGTCGGCATATTTAAGAAGATGATTATAAGCTATTTCCGACAAATCCGGAAACTTATAATCGTATATATACATAGCAAAAGACTTCTCAATCTGCTGTTTGATGAAGTTGTTTACCACTGCATACGACTTCCCTGAACCGGGTGTACCCAATACTATGGTTGCTCGGAAAGGATTCACGACATTAATCCAACCATTGTTCCATTTCTTCTGATAGTAGAAACGTGTAGGAAGATTTACTGAATATTCGTTTTCCATCAGTCTTGTTTCCTGCATGAAACTTTCATTCTCGACATTGAAAACATCATCCATAAGATTATTTTTCAGCAGTCTGCTCATCCAAGTTCCACCCATGAGCAGACATATATAACCGATAGCAAGAGAACTGATATAAAGTATTGCCCCTACTTTCGGAATAGCTAAAAGCATCCAGTTAAGAAAGAAAGTAATGAAACCCACGACAAGAAGTATTATAATGTTTCTCCATGTAATTTTCTCGTCCTTCACGCCACGTGTGCCCAGACATGACAAGCCTAAGAACAAAACTGCAAAGAGTTTGGTCCATAGCAATGAAGAGAACAGTCCTGTGTTCTTCTGAAAGTTCATCAGTATTCTGTCCACAACACCTATAGTAATATTCCATTCACGGAATGATTCATAGCAGAACCAATAACAGTGTATCAAAACAAACAATATGGATATGGCACGCATAAAGTCTATAACCTTTGCCAATCCTCTCAAATCATCTTCCTGTGACATAACTTTATTTTTTTCGTTTTAATTTACCTGAATATAATCTTCTCATTTTACGCTGGAACGCAAGTTCTCTGTAATCAATACCGTGCGATGCGCCATCAAGCAGTGAACCTGTCATTTCTGCAATCATATCATCACCTGGTGTATCTGATTCTATAATCTGATCAACCTGTACATCCTGAGGTAAAGCATTAAGGAACGGATTATTTCCATTTCCATTGAAATATTCGTTGAATACTGAAGCTGCATATCCCTTTCCAAGTCGTGAACCATTAGCTACAATACCGTTTTCATGGTCAATAAAAGTTATACCATAGATCCTTTCGGCATTATTTTCACGAAACACCACATCTATACTTTCAGCTTTAAGCATTTCAACTAATTCCTTTCTGTCAGGATTCATCATCATAACTTTACGTACCTTGTTTCTTAAATCCGGCTGTACCTTCTTAAATTCTTTCTTTGAACGTCTTATATGATTATGGATAGCATTATATCCATACTTGCGGCCAAGTTTTGCAGCATCTATAGGAACAGTGAGTTTTCTGCCTTCTGAATTTGTAACAGAATACACCATACCATTATATTGTTTTCCGTTATGCTCCTTCTTTACTTCCTCTGCCATTATGTTGTAGGCAGAAAGTACAGCATTCAATTCTCCAACAGACTGGAAACTGTATTTCTTCAATATAGCAGAAACAGTTCCGGCAATCTGTTTTCTTATATCTCCCTTGTCTATATCTGCTTTTTGCAGCTGCTCCGCATCTGGAATATTCTGTTTCTTACAAGTATTCAGATTCCATTTTCTTTCAATCTCCTTACGGACTTTATCGCTTCGTCTGAACTCGTGGCTGTCATTTATCTTCCGTCCATTGGAATCCACGCGAAGAGAAACTATGTGTATATGTTCCCGTTCAATATCACTATGCTTGAAAACGATAAAAGGCTGATTGCCGTATCCCATCTTCTCCATATAGTATGCGGCAATATCACGTAATTCCTCTTCACTCAGTTTGTCGTCCGGATGCGGATTAAGAGAAACATGAAATACGGTTTTCTTTGTCCTCATGAATGAAGGAAGCAACCTTTGCATATCCTCAAGGGCACGATTCATATCGGTGTTGCCATTATTGTCAACACTCATGCCTGAGACGAGCAATACTTTTGCCTCTCCAGCTTCCACCTTATGGAAGTTATAACCAAGTGCCCCTCCAAGGTTAGATGTAGAACTTATTTTTGCAACCATTTGCTTCTAATCTCTTCTGCAAGACTTATCGAAGTTTCAAGAAGCCCTTGCAACTCTGCTGTATTATCATTCAGTTTCTCCAATAATGTGTGTGCCACTTTAGCAGAATGATAGCTGTTTATGGCCCGTACAGTCTGATTATATAACAGTCCGATTTTTCGGATCTGCGCGTTCACTTCTGTCAGTCTGTTGTAAAAATCCACAGTGGATTTATCGGTAGTAATCACCTTGAATGTATGAGAAAACAGGCGTGCACGAATAAAATCAGACTTGGTTCTGGCACCGGAACGTTCATACAGACTGATAAAATCTGCATTCTCTTTTTCATTCAACCTTACATAATATCTGTAAGACGGTGTAGCGGATTCCTTTTGCATAATCTTTGTTTTTATTATCCAACTTGCGACTTTGGAGCAAGTATCTCCCCCTTTTCAGGGGCAAGAGTTTTTGGCGGACAAATTTCGGTTTGTCGGACAAAAACACATCTTGCCAAAGGTTATTTGAAAACAGAGATAGTATTCCTTTCAGTCATACTCTGCTTCGCTACAAAGTTAGTCTGTTTATTATCAACAGCTTCCATTGAAGCTGTACGCAATTTTCCACAATATTACCCGGTATTCTCCAAGGTGCGCCAGCCTATGTTTTTTAGATGTTTATTTGCAGTTGTAAGTATCTGCACGCACTGAACAAGTGCATAAAATTACGCACATACACACATTTGCAGATGTGTGGAAACATACATACTTACACACTTATGCAGATATGCACAAATATATAAATGTGTATATACAGATATACATACAAATGGAAATACAGATATGAAAACAGAAACAAATGCAACTACACACATACGTGTAGGATTCGGCTCCCAGAAAGGGGGCATCGGGAAAAGTACCATTGCTGAAGTACTTGCAAGCTTTCTCTACTATGAGAAGAATATCAAACTGCTGATAATGGACTGTGACTATGCACAACATAGTTTCTACAGACTTAGAGAAAGGGATAAAAAAGCTGTTGAGGAAAGTATGGCTCTGCAGGAGAAATTGAAGACATATATCAGGAAAACAGGAAAGCGTTCATACCGTGTACTGAAAGCCAAACCTCAGGAAGCTATAAAGGTAGCCGAAGAATACATAGCAGAGCACCCCGAAGAGGAAATTTCTGTTGTAATCTATGACTTGCCTGGACGTTCAGACAGTTCTGACCTGCTTTCGCTTGCCCTTGAAATGGACTATATCATTTCACCGATAGAAGCAGACCTCCAGTCAATAGCTTCGTGCATGGCATACGCCATTACAATACGTGATATGGGTGTAATGTTAAGTGGAAGTAGGATAAAGCAGATTTTCATGATGTGGAATAAAGTGGACCGGAGAGTCAATACGAGGATAATGGAAAGCTATGACAAGGAAATCGAGGAATACGGACTTGGACTGCTCAAAACCCGCTTGCCAAGATCTGTAAAGTTCAGCCGTGAACTGTCTATGAATACCGGAGGTGTATTCCGTTCAACCTATATGGCTCCCGAAAAAGAGCAGCTTGCCGGAAGTAATATTGAAGAACTTGCCAATGAATTAATAGAAATCTTATCACTGAAAGCGTATGAACAATAACAAAGGAATTTTAGAAGCCAGAATAAAACAGATGGCCGAAGGAAATTATAAGGAAATGGACAAGGAATTTTCTCTTGATGACTTTGATCCAAAACCTGCCGAGAAAACAAAACCACAGGAGGAAACTGAACCAACTGAAAACAAGAAACCTGAAAAGCCGACAGCCAACAAGAAAAAGCCTGTAGAAAGAAATGATCTGTCTGACATGGAAGAATACAGGAACAGATTCCTGATAAGCCGTCCCTTCGACAAAAGAACCTCTTTTCCGCTAAACCGTGTAACGCTGGATATACTGAAAGACATATTACATGACACAAACAGCCGTGTAAGCCTTTCATCCTTCGTAGAAAATATTCTGCTTGACCATCTGAATAACTACCGTTCACTAATCAATGATGCCACAGCCAAGAATATAAGGAAACATACCATACCAAATATGTAAACAATTATGGATGCAATATTGACATTAATACTTTCCATTGTGCTGATGGGAACAGCTGCTATTTTTTTGTGGCTATTCCTGCACACCGGAAAGAAAGTAAATGAAAATACGGATTCTATCCGTGAGAAGAAACCTCCCCAAAAAGAAGGAAACACCTCTTCCGTTATAGGCAGGACAAAAACAGATATTACCCAATATTCTACAGTTTTACCCAATAATCCTGCTCCTGTAAAAGATGTAAATAATAGCGATAATTTTACGGGCGAGGAAAACGAGTTCTTTCCTGATATTGACGAAGTTGACGAGGAAGAAGTTGAATTGGAAGAACTTTTCGAAGTTACAAAAGATGATATCCGACTTAATGGAACAGAACTGATTAGTAAGGAAATATCCTTGCTTAAAAAAGTCGGCAGCAATGATTCTATTGAGGAAGAGGAAAAGGTTCCCGTTTCAGAAACCATATCAAAACTGAATGGCAGTGATTTCCTGAAACTGCTGAAAGAGAATGAAGCAAAGGCAGAGAAGAGAAACCTGGAACTCATGCGCATGATAGAAGAGGAAGAACTCAAATCCCCAAAGCCGACACGTAAAAAGAAAAACAAACCGGAAGAGATTTCACTGGAAGATTTTTTATAAACCCTTTAAACGGTATTTGTATGAAGAATAAAATGATTATTACACTGCTCATAGCATGTATGCTTGTCCAGCAGACAAGAGCTCAAGGTAATGGACTTGCCGGAATACAGGAAGCAACACAGATGATTACATCTTATTTTGATCCGGCTACAAAACTTATCTATGCCATTGGTGCAGTTGTAGGACTGATTGGAGGTGTAAAGGTGTATAACAAGTTCAGTTCAGGTGATCCGGACACATCAAAGACTGCGGCATCATGGTTCGGTGCATGTATCTTCCTGATTGTGGCTGCAACCATATTACGTTCATTCTTCCTGTAATTATGGCCGGATGGGAAATAAACAAGGGAATCGGGAGGTCAGTGGAATTCAAGGGACTGAAAGCACAATACCTTTTCATCTTTGCAGGAGGACTGCTGGCTGTATTTTTGGTTACAGTCATACTTTACCTCTGTAATGTGGACCAGGTTCTCTGTCTTGTCATGGGAGTATTGGGTGCCACAGTTGTTGTGTGGCAAACTTTCTCCATGAACAGCAAATACGGTGAACACGGACTTATGAAAAGAGGTGCTGTCCGTGGCCATCCCAGATACCTTATTAACCGTAAGACGGTGTTTCATATATTCCTAAACAACAGACGATATGAGAAACATTAGCAAAATGTCCACACTTGAACAGAAGTTTCCACTTTTAGCCATAGAGAACGGATGTATCATTTCAAAGGATGCCGATATTACGGTAGCCTTTGAAATGGAACTTCCTGAACTTTTTACCATCACCTCTGATGAATATGAGGCAATGCACTCCACATGGTACAAGTCTATAAAAGTGCTGCCTAATTATACTATTGTACACAAACAGGACTGGTTTATCATGGAAAGGTATGAATCGGAACTGCGAAAGGAAGATATTTCATTTCTTGGCAGAGCCTATGAAAAGCATTTTAATGAAAGACCTTTTCTGAATCATTCGGTATATCTCTTCATTACAAAAACCAACAAACAGAAGATGATGCAGCAGAGTAATTTCTCCACTCTATGCAGGGGAAACATTCTGCCAAAAGAAATTACAGACAAAGAAGGAGTCAATGCTTTTCTTGAAGCGGTAGATCAGTTTGAAAGAATAATGAACTCATCCGGATTCTTCACTCTCAAACGGTTCGATGCTGATGAAATAGCCGGGACAAGTGATAAACCGGGACTCCTGGACAGATACTTTTCACTTTCAGAAAGCAACCATGCTTCTTTGGAAGATATACGTCTGGGGGCTGATGAAGTACGTATCGGTGACAAGATTCTTTGTCTGCATACTTTATCTGATACGGACGACCTTCCGGCTCATGTAGTAACTGACTACAGACATGAAAGACTTTCTACAGACAGAAGTGACTGCAGACTATCTTTTGCTGCTCCCGTAGGATTATTACTTTCATGCGACCATATATACAACCAGTATATTTTCATTGATGACAGTGCGGAAAACCTGAAGAAGTTTGAACGTCAGGCCAGAAATATGCACTCCCTTTCAAGATACAGCCGTGCCAATCAGATAAACAAGGAATGGTTGGAAGAATATATGAATACTGCACATTCAAAAGGACTGACTTCCATACGTGCACATTTCAATGTATTGGCATGGAGTGACGACCGTGAACAGCTGAAGCATATTAAGAATGATGTTGGTTCTGCCTTGGCCATGATGGAATGTAAACCGCGCCATAATACCATCGATACGGCAACTCTCTATTGGGCTGCCATGCCGGGTAATGCTGCGGACTTCCCGGCAGAGGAAAGTTTCTATACTTTCATTGAACCTGCACTATGTTTCTTTACTGCTGAAACGAACTACAAGGATTCTCTTTCACCATTTGGTATCAAGATGGCTGACCGTATGTCCGGAAAGCCTTTGCATCTTGACATTTCAGACCTTCCCATGAAGAAAGGAATAACAACCAACAGAAACAAGTTTATCCTGGGACCGTCAGGAAGCGGAAAGAGTTTCTTTACCAATCATATGATAAGACAATACTATGAGCAGGGAACTCATGTTTTGTTGGTAGATACAGGAAACTCTTATCAAGGACTCTGTTCACTTATACAGAACAACACAAAAGGGAATGACGGTATTTACTTTACTTATACGGAAGAGAATCCAATCTCCTTCAATCCCTTTTATACAGACGACAAGGTTTTCGATATTGAAAAGGAAGAAAGTATATGTGCACTGATTCTGACATTATGGAAGGGTGAAGACAAGTATATAGAAAAGACCGAATCCAATGAACTCGGAACAGCCATACATAATTATATAAGGATGATACAGAAAGACGAGAAACTGATTCCGTGTTTCAACACCTTCTATGAATATCTGCGTGACGTATATCGGGTTGAATTACAAAGCAGAGATATTAAGGTATCAAAAGATGATTTCAATATAGACAATCTGCTGACTACACTCACTCCATATTATCGTGGCGGAAGATATGACTTCCTGTTGAACTCACAACAGAATATTGACCTTCTTAGCAAGAGATTCATTGTCTTTGAAATTGATGCCATAAAGGACAACAAAGACCTATTCCCCGTTGTGACCATCATTATCATGGAAAGTTTCATCAACAAGATGCGCCGGTTGAAAGGTATCAGAAAGATGATTCTCATAGAAGAAGCATGGAAGGCTATAGCTTCAGCTAATATGGCCTATTATATAAAATATCTTTACAAAACAGTAAGAAAGTTCTTTGGTGAAGCCATTGTTGTCACTCAGGAAGTGGACGACATTATTCAGAGTCCTATCGTCAAGGAAAGTATCATCAACAACTCCGACTGCAAGATTCTGCTTGACCAGCGAAAGTACATGAACAAGTTCGACATCATCCAGAATATTCTTGGACTTACGGAAAAGGAACGTTCACAGATTCTTTCCATCAATCAGGATTTGGATCCGAAAAGAAAATACAAGGAAGTATGGATAGGACTCGGCGGAACACAGTCTGCCGTATATGCCACAGAAGTTAGCATGGAAGAGAACCTGGCTTATACAACAGAGGAAAGAGAGAAGATGGAAGTAATGGACAAAGTGGAACAACTGAACGGTGATATAGAAACGGCTATCCGTCAGCTTGCCGAACAGAAACGTGAGATAATCAGGAAAGAAGAATCAAGTCAAACTTAATACAATGGAATTATGAAATCAAGACTTATCATCATGGCTTTGACTTTATTGTTATCAGGACATGAAGTTTATGCACAATGGGTCGTTACAGATCCTACCAATTTTGCCGGAAACATAGCCAATACCGTCAAAGAGATTGCCACTGCATCCAAGACGGTAAACAATACACTGAACAATTTCCGTGAAGTGGAAAAAATCTACAGACAAGGCAAAGAATATTATGATGCCTTGCAGAAAGTAAAGACTCTTGTATCGGATGCATATAAGGTAAAAGAGACTATCCTAATGGTATCTGATATATCCGGTATTTATGTCAACTCATACAAGAAAATGTTAAGTGACAAGAACTTTACTCCAAAGGAGCTGGATGCCATTGCCTTCGGTTATGCCAGGTTACTTGAAGAAAGCAGCGAGTGTCTGAAAGAACTTAAAGATGTGGTGAACGTGACCTCACTTTCCATGACAGACAAGGAAAGAATGGATGTGATAGACCGTGTATATCGTGACGTGAAAGAATATAAGGGACTCGTAAACTATTATACAAACAAGAACATTTCCGTAAGCTATTTGAGGGCCTTGAAAGCCGGAGATACAGAAAGAGTACTATCACTATATGGTACTGCATCGGAAAGATATTGGTAAAACTAACCTGACTTTACTATGGATGTAAGTAATCTTCACGAGATTCTGAGAGATCTCTACAATGAAATGATGCCACTTTGTGCGGATATGGCCGGAGTGGCAAAAGGGCTTGCCGGACTGGGTGCTCTTTTCTATATAGCCATGCGGATATGGTCAAGCCTGGCACGTGCAGAACCTATAGACGTATTCCCTTTGCTAAGACCGTTTGCACTGGGACTCTGTATTCTTTTCTTTCCGACTATTGTACTTGGAACAATCAACGGACTGTTATCACCTATAGCTCAGGGATGCCATTCCATTGTTGAATCACAAACTTTCGACCTACAGAAATATAAGGAAGAACGTGACAAGTTGGAATATGAGGCACTGATGCGTAACCCAGAAACTGCATACTTAGTATCCAATGAAGAATTTGACAGAAAGCTTGATGACCTTGGCTGGTCTCCTTCGGATTTGGCTACTATGACCGGTATGTATTATGACAGGGCTATGTACAACACCAAAAGAGCAATATCGGACGGATTCCGTTCCTTGCTTGAAATGATATTTGAAGCTGCCGGACTAATCATTGATACTATACGAACTTTCTTTCTGGTCGTACTATCAATACTTGGACCGATAGTATTTGCCTTTGCCACATGGGACGGATTACAAGGTTCATTGGCAATATGGTTCAGCAGATACATTTCAGTATATCTGTGGCTCCCGGTTTCAGACATTTTTTCGGCAATGCTTACCAAAATACAGATTCTTATGATGCAGCAGGATATTGAAGCACTCAGTGATCCGTCATTCGTACCCGACCTGAATAATACGGTGTATATCGTATTTCTGCTTATCGGAATCATTGGATTCTTTACCGTTCCAACTGTATCCGGATGGATTGTAGAAGCCGGTGGCGGTGTTGGCAACTATGGTAAGAACATCAACGATACATCAAAAGGTGCAGGCAAAGGTGCGATATCAGGTGGCAAAGGTGTTGCTGCGGCATCAGGTGCAGCCGTTGGAAACATAGCCGGAAGAATAAAAGGAACACTTATAAAGTAATGATACAATATAAATATTTCTGATTATGGAATTTAAGTCATTGAAAAATATCGAGACTTCATTCAAGCATATACGGCTGTATGTAATGGTATTTGCAGGACTATGTCTGCTGATTTCTGCCATTGCCATATTTGCCTCCTTCTCATTTGCAAGGGAACAAAGAGAGAAGATATATGTACTTGATAACGGTAAATCGCTTATACTGGCATTGGCACAGGATGCAGCAGCCAACCGTCCGGTTGAAGCAAGAGAACACGTAAGGAGGTTTCATGAACTGTTCTTTACACTGGCTCCGGACAAAGATGCCATAGAAAGCAATATGAAACGTGCCTTTATGCTAACCGACAAGACTTCTTATGATTATTACAAGGATTTGGCTGAGAAAGGATATTACAACAGAATCATTTCCGGAAATATCCATCAGCGCATAGAGATAGATTCTATAAGCTGCAATTTTGATTCACATCCTTACACGGTAGTGACATTCGCCAAACAGTATATCGTCAGAAGTAGCAACACTACCATAAGGTCATTGGTAACTGAATGTAATCTTGTCAACTCTGTACGTTCAGACAACAATCCTCAGGGATTTACCATTGAGAAGTTCGTAGTATTGGAAAACCGGGATTTACAAACCATAAACAAATAAAAGCATGGGAAATATACTAAAAGGCATTAAGGAAACTATAAAAGAAAGATGTGAAGCTCTTTCTCCCAAACAGAGAAAACGGGTGCTTATAATCATGTGTCTGCTTTATTTTCTTGCATCGCTATGGATGATAATGGGCTTTTTTATAAAGGACAGACAAAATGAGCAACAAGACTTCATGGAAATGTTTGACGGTTCAATATCTGAAGATACTCTTGACATGCCTGAACTTATGAATAACAATAACCAACCATTAAACAATCAAGATTATGAGCAGTGACAAAAGCAAAGGAACTGACCTTATAAAAAAGGAGAAAGCAAAGAAAGCTCTTGTCTTCGGAGGTCTTGGTATCCTCTTTCTGGCTTCAATGTATCTGATATTTGCGCCAACAGACGCAGACAAGGAAAAGGAAGCGTTACAGTCCGGACTGAACGTAAATATACCTCAGGCTACGGATAACAAGCTGACGGACGATAAGCAAAAGGCATATGAATTCAGTTCTGATGAAAAGAAAAATAAAGACAGAGAAAGAGCTATCGGGACATTAGCTGAAATGTATAGTTCTGACAACACAAATGAACCTGATACAGAAAACAGCAATAACAGTAATACAACTGTAAATAACAATAATGAAAGTAGCAGCCATATAGACCGTTCCGTACGTGAGTACCAGGCGGCTTCACAAGCTGTTTCCAATTTCTATGAAAATGATTATGACTACGAAAAGGAACAGATGCGCGAGGAACTAGAGTATCTCCGTCAAGAACTAAAAGATATGGAGGAAAGCCAATCAGAGGAAGAAAAGCAGTTGGAACTACTTGAAAAATCCTATCAGATGGCTTCAAAGTATCTGCCAACAAATATGAATATACAGACTTCTGTCAGCGATACGACCAATAAAAGCCATATAAGTTCGACATTCAATGGCCAATCAATGGAGGTGCTTCCGGCTTCAAAACCGGTTGTGTCTTCATTGATTCAACCAATGACAGACGAAGAATTTACAGAGGAATATTCCAAGGAAAGGAATATGTCATTTATCACACCTACAGCTAATACAGACAATTCACAGAAAAATACAATAGCCTGTAAAGTGGATAGAACTACCACAATCAGAGACAATGAGACTCTACAGCTCAGATTGCTTGAATCGGTACGTATCGGTGAAAACATCATTCCAAGAAATGCACTCCTTACAGCAAAAAGCAAACTGTCCGGTAACAGAATGATGCTTTATGTTACAACCATAGAACTAGGAGAAAATATCTATCCGGTGAAACTGACTGCATACGACATGGACGGGCTGGAAGGGGTGTTCATTCCCGGATCTGACGAAATGGATGCATTGAAGGAAGTAGGTGCAAACGTAGGTGGTTCAGTTGGAACAAGCTTTACATTCTCATCATCGGCAAAAGACCAGATAATATCTGATGCTGCAAGAGGACTGATGCAGGGAACTTCCAACTACCTGGTCAAGAAAATCAGAACAATCAAGGTAACATTCAAAAGCGGGCACAGACTTATGCTGATGCCTACCAAGTAAAACAATAAAATCAGAAAATATGAAAAAAGGATTCTTAATTGCGGCTATATGTGTCGCATTCAGTTTGCAGACAATATCAGCACAGGATACAGAAGTAAAATCACACGGTGACTTGTTCCAGGGAATGAGCAGAACCATACCTCAGGGACGTGTGGTACTCCCATACGGACTTGAAGTAACTTTTGAAAAGACTGTTCATCTAATTTTTCCGGCTCCCATAAGATATGTGGATTTAGGCTCGTCAAACATTATTGCCGGACAAGCTGATGATGCAGAAAATGTACTTCGAGTAAAAGCTGCAGTACGTGACTTTGAAACTGAATGCAATCTTTCCGTTATCTGTGATGATGGCAGTTTTTACTCATATAATGTAAGATATGCGGAAGAACCTGAAAAACTGAGTATAGAAATGAAGGATTTTCTTTATCCGGGAAACAACAATCTGCCGGTTAATAAAGCTGATATCTATTTCAAGGAATTAGGTAATGAATCTCCCGTACTTGTGAAACTTATAATGAAAACCATATACCAGAACGACAAGAGAGAATTCAAACATATTGGCGCAAAACAGTTTGGTATGCAATTCTTACTGAACGGACTTTACACCCACAATGGACTTCTATATTTCCATACCGAAATAAAAAACAGAACCGATATGCCTTATAACGTGGACTTCATTACGTTTAAGGTAGTGGATAAGAAGGTTGCCAAACGTACAGCTATTCAGGAAAGAATACTCCAACCATTAAGGGCATACAATCAGATTACCTGGATAAAAGGTCATAGGGAAGAAAGGAGCATTTTTGCACTCGAGCAATTTACACAACCAGAGGACAAGCGTTTGGAGGTTACTCTCTATGAAAGAAACGGTGGTCGCACAATGACGTTCTATATGGAGAATGAGGATTTAATAAGAGCAAAAAACATTGACAACCTTAAACTGAAATTCTGATGAAAAGGATACTTGTTATTATAATTGCTGTTGTCGGTTTGAGCATACCGACAATGGCACAACGATTATTACCACACCAAAAAGGAATTGAGTTCTATGGTGGTGTACCTTTACAGAAACATAAGACATTTGGAGACGGTAATTTCAATGCCGGACTTAATTTTACAAGGTATATCCGTAACTATCACTATTATCATTTCGGACTAAATTATCTTCAGCAGAACTATCACTATAATGAACTGAAAGTTCCGGTACGTGATTATACTGGTGAAGGTGGATTTATGTTTCACCTGATTTCAAGTCCTGGAAAAAGTTTCCTCGTTTATGGTGGACCATGTCTTTCACTCGGTTATGAAGAAGTAAATGACAGCAAGAAATGGCTGCCTGATGGTGCATACCTTGAAGCAAGAAACAGATTTGTTTATGGTGCTGGCGCCCAATTATCTTTGGAAGGGTTCATAACGGATAATGTAGTGGTTCTCGCTAAAGCCAAAGGAACATTCCTTTTCGGAACAGATCTGGATTTATTCAGACCTTCAGTATTGATAGGAATCCGTATTATCTTGTAATATCAGTCAAATGAAATCAGAATCAATGTAATAACACATTATGAAAACAATAAAACATATACAGTCACTTCTTGTGATAATAATTGCCTGCATGACATTGGGTTCATGCAGCAATGAACTTGATATCACAAAATCATTTCCGTTTAATGTAGAAACTATGCCTGTTCCTAAGGAACTCAGTCAAGGGGAAACGATTGAAATCCGCTGCACCTTAACCTGTCCGGCTGACTATTCTGGAACTCAATATACTATCAGATATTTTCAGTATGATGGTGATGGGTAAGCATTCGGACAAATACATCTTTTACACTTTGAGGTTTGATTGTAGCTTTGCGGCAGCGAATACAATCAAACCTCAATTATTATGAATAGACTGGAATTTGAAGAATTGGAATTACAGGTACAACAAAGCGGCCTGCCGTTGAAGTCGTACCTGCAACAGATAGGTATAAGTTATTCAACCTATCATTACTGGCGTAGAAAATGTTCGGTTGACAGGAACAGTATCAAACAGGAGCTGGCTCCCATCAGTTTTAAACAGTCAGTCATGGAATCGTCCCCTGAAGGACAAGTGCCGCATGGCGTGGCCGTTCTGTTTCCCAACGGTCTTCGTGCCCACTTCGGAAACGGTTCAGAAGAGATACTGATGGAGCTGTTCACTCAAAGTCTTCTAGGCGGCCATGTTTAACCTGAACGACACGATGCGCTACTTCCTGTGTCCTGGCAGGACAGATATGCGCAAGGGTATCAGTTCGCTGTGCGGAGTGGTACATGAGAAGATGAACAGCGAAGTGAAGAACGGGGATGTCTTTATCTTCATCGGTTCCAGCCGCAGGCTCATGAAACTGCTTCATGCCGAAGACGGAGGTATGGTGATGTATGTAAAACGCCTGGAGGCGGGCCGCTTCAAACTGCCGGAGTACGATCCCCAATCAAACAGCTATCCCATGGAATGGCGCGACCTGGTGATGATGGTCGAGGGCATTCAGGAAAATCCGCAGCAGAGGCTCCGGCGCCTGAGGGCAGAGCGCAAGGAATATCATGTATAATATGCTTCCGGAGTGAACAAAAGTGCGGATATTATTGTGTAATCCGCTTATATTTAGTATATTTACATAAACAAAACAGATGCGGACAATGGAAGAAAAGGATATACTGCTCAAGACGATAGAAGGGCTGAATGCCTCCATTGCTTCATTGTCTGCCATTAATAAGGATCAGGCGGAACAGATTAAGAATCTGCAGGAACGGATCAAAGAGCTGACGGCTCAGATTGCATGGCTGAACCGCCAGCTCTTTGGGCGTAAGACAGAAAAGCTTCCCATATATAGTCCCGATATGCCTGACCTTTTTGCCGAAGAGTTTGCCGGACTCCGGCATCAGGCGGAAGAAAAGCGGGACGAGGCCGTGGAGCAGATAGAAAAGGAACCGGTGGAAGTCCGGAAGCAGAAGCGTCAGAACCGCAAAATGACAGAGGATCTGCCCGTACTCGAAACCGAGGTTATAGAGCCGGCCGGTGTGGACCTGTCCTTATATCGTAGGATTGGCGAAGAGGTAACCAAAGTGGTCAAGCATAAACCGGGGATGCTCTATGTCAAGGAAATCATCCGTCCCAAATATGCGCTCAAGGACAGCACCCGGCTTCCTCCCGCAGGGCAGAAAGGCGTGGAGATTGCCCCTATGCCGCTGATGCCCGTCGACAAGTGCATCGCCGACACCAGCCTGCTTGCCGAGATACTGCTTCAGAAGTATGAATATCACGTCCCGTTCTACCGGCAGATACAGCAGTACCGGCATCTTGGGATGAAAGGCCTTACGGAAAGTACGCTGGACGGATGGTTCAAAAAAACGGTGGAGCTGCTCAGGCCTCTGTATGAGGAGCTCAAGCGTGAAGTCTTTTCCTGCGACTATGTACAGGCGGACGAAACCACTGTTCCGGTCATCAACAAGGAAAAGCACAGGGCCGACAAGGAATACCTGTGGATGGTAAGGTCGGTCATGAAGAAACTGGTCATCTTCCATTACGACCAGGGATCGCGTGCCGGAGCGGTCATCGAATCCCTGGCAAATCAATATCACTTCAAGGGTTATCTTCAATGCGACGGTTTTGCAGGCTATGAGACAGCCTTCAGGACCAACCCCGACGTGCGGCTGCTCAACTGCCTGGTGCATATCCGCCGCCATTTTGAACAGGCTCTGGATGAAAACCGGGAGATGGCCGAACATGGCCTGACCCAGATACAGCATATTTACCGGATTGAACACTGCTGCGATAAGGCGGGCCTGTCGTACGACGAGCGGAAGACGAAGCGCCGGGAACTGGCCGGACCTGTCATGGATGCCATGAAAGTGTGGATGGAAACGGAAGGAATCAAGTACAGCCCCAATTCCCAGATCGGGAAAGCCATCACGTATGCCTATACCCGATGGGACAACATGATGGGATGTCTGGAGGACGGACGCCTGCTCTGGGATAACAATCTGGCTGAAAATGTCATCCGGCCGATTACTCTGGGACGGAAAAATTACCTCTTCTGCGGCAATCATGAGGCAGCGGCTAATATGTCGGTGATCTGTTCCCTGCTGGCCACCTGTAAGGCACATGATGTAACCCCAAGGGATTATCTGAATGATGTCATCGCCCGAATGCCCTATCACAAAAAGGCTACTCATGAGGAACTGCTGGAACTGCTTCCACATAAATGGAAGCTGCAACATCCGGAAAGTGCATTGACAAAACAAGAGGAGGAAGCCGGCAACCGGTGCTGACTGCAACATATAGATTCAACAAAATAATAGCGACTGCAACTATTAGGTTTATAGTGACAGTCGCTATTGTTGTATATAAAGTTCAATACCTGTAGTTTAACGAATGCTTACGGTGATGGCATACTCCGTATGGGAAAAGATGGTGAACCATTCATTCCCAATGACAGATACCCAGTAGAAAAAGGGGACTTCCGTTTATATTACACCTCTCAATCTACAGAGCAGCAAAACCTGGAGATTGTGTTTGAGGATAATATGGGGCATTCTCAAATATTGGAGTTTAATTTTAATGATGTTGGGGAATAAAATATAACACCTCATAATGGCCTTTTTATCAATAAAGCCTTTATGAGGTGATTGTATGTTAAATCTTCATTACATTTCAAATTCTATTGGTCCTAGGCAGTTTAAGCAGTAGTAAAATTTTGGACAGCAATTATATCAGATATTATATTTAATATCAATCCTTTTTTTGTCTTCTTCTATTTGAAAAACATTAAATTCTACAGACTCTATACTTTTATATATATTAAATAGTATCTTCCTAATTCTAAACAATAATTTTAATATCGATTCATCATCTGTTTTACTATATAATTTAAAATATTCATTATAATCAAAAATTAAACCATCAATCAATGGTTTTAATTTCTGATAATTACTACTATCAGATACACTAACAAATCTTTTACGAATAAAACTATTTATATATTCGGGACTTTCAAAAGGTATAATACCTTGACAAAAAGCATAGCATACTTGTAGTATTATATCAAACCTTTCACTTATTTCTATTATTTCTTCAAGTTCATCTAATGTCAAATTATTTATTTCGTTGTTTATAAGCTTTTTAAAAGATTCTTTTTTACAGAGGTTATCATCTAAGTTACATATATTAAATTGACTTACTTTATTTATAATATCTATAGATATAATATGTTGCAGAAGTGATAACCTCTTATTAATAGATTTATTTATTTTCCCTCTTGCTTGCCCAGAAGTCGTTGCATATTCTTTATAACCAAACACTTCTGCTATTTGACACAATTCGTCATTAGAAAAATTCTCTCTTTTTAATATAGTTTTTTCCTTATGTGACAATAATATGTACCAATATACTATATAATATATATACTTTGCTGTCTTATTTAAACATATAGGAAAGATTTTATTATCACCTTCACAGACTTCAATAAAATCAGAAAGATTATTCAAATAAGAATTATTACATTCTATTCCAAGTTGAATTATAAACAAAGCTAACTCTTCTAATCTTGTAAAAGAAAAGAGTTTTTCAATATCTATTTGTATATCTTTCTCTACACAAGACAATGCTATCTTATATGTACAATCTGTAATTTCCTTGTCAGCTTGAATATCATTTAAATAAAACCGATTGACAAAATAAGCATCTAAATTTTTATCTGCTATTGAACCTGTATGTTCAATTCCATTAATTGTACCTAGAGAAAGATTGATACCTGATGTATTCTTTATTTCATTTATAAGTATCCCTTGTGTTATACCTGTAAATTCTCTATATTTTTTTATTAACTCATTAATCTCCATACTTTTTTTTTGCGAAAATACATAAAAAAAGAACTTACACAAAGAATAACCTTTGAATAATCAAATCAGTAATCTTATATTTTTAATATTACTGATTTAATATTTTTAACGGAACTATTTTGGTTTACTATTTTCAATGATTTACCTTTGCTGAAAATTAAAACAAACAACTATGGCAACAACTATTAAACAAAAGGCACCAATAATAGGACCTAAAAAGAAATTAGTCTTTTTTGAAAACGGACGTAAGATTATTTTTATAGTACCAGACTTTAAAGGCAAAAGTATCATTTTAAAAAATGCTTATGATGATGATGTATGGCATTCAAATGGTACAGATTCGCAAAACTACCGTAAACAAATAAATGACACAATGGTTGCATTAGAAGGTGATCCAAAAACACAAACTGCACACCATGACCAACCAATAGGACGTAATAACAAAGATCTAAGAATGGTTCTTGTTTCTAAAGAGGAACATAAGAAACAAAAACATTATGGTGCTTCTTCAATAGCAAACCCTGATAAAAGGAAACAATATATTAAAGAAGCAGGAAATTGGGATATTTCTAAATTAGAATATGCTAAAAATTATGTAGATTATCAGATTCACAAGCACCCTTCGGTTACTGCATGTAT
This sequence comes from Bacteroides mediterraneensis, assembly GCF_025993685.1. Taxonomy (NCBI): domain Bacteria; kingdom Pseudomonadati; phylum Bacteroidota; class Bacteroidia; order Bacteroidales; family Bacteroidaceae; genus Bacteroides; species Bacteroides mediterraneensis. Next base: position 2,788,731 of record NZ_DAJPEN010000001.1, read on the forward strand.
AGTTGGAGGTACTACTACTGTTATTACCAACTATGCTATAAAAAAAGTAAGCCCTAAAACTAATAAAATTATACGAATATGTACATCTTTAGGTATTGGTATACTTTCAGGTATAATAACTAATATTGCACTAAAGCCTAAAGATACCTACTATGCTGATTCTTCATTCAAGTTAAACGACTTAAAACAATAATTAACAAATAATACATATAGTTAAATTCTCAGACATAGGATTTTTGCTACTTTTTGTGCCGCCTGAAGCTCACTGTAAAAAGTAGTGGGCGGAAATTCCGCCCACCTTCATTCTATTAACTTGAGATATTTAAGAGGTCCGAATTCATCGGATTTTCTTCCCCATGTCCAATCGTGTTCATAAATATCATCTCCCCACTGCTGTGGGGAGTCAAAGACAACTTTTACGTTCACAGAATACTTACATTCTTCTATTTCAGTAATAGTACCTTTTACCATTATACCGGTGAACATACATTCACACCTTTTTCCGATTATACTCTGATTTATTTCTGTAGTTTTCATATCTCATATATCTGTTAAGCGACCAAACATTTCTGTATCATTCCCATATTCTGATTTACCAAGTTTATTATTTGCTTATGGTATTCAGTATTCTTATTACATACACCTCGACTTTGTACGACCTTTAAAGTTTTCAATGAAACTTCAATAGTTTCAATGCGTTTACCTTCAATGGTAGCCGATAGTATCAAAGAATTTTCTTTCAGATAGTAGGAATTTGAAAATACGCAATGGTGCATTATCTCGGCTTCCTCAATAAAATCATGTACACTGCTCAAAACATGTACTTGAATTATGCCGTCTGTAAATGAAATACCGAAGAACTTACCCTTTTGCTCCTTATATATTCTTTCATTCTCAATAGCTTGAGCCTTTTTGCGTTCATTATCTTCTCGTCTGATTTCATCATTCCTTCTTTTGACCAACTTGTCATGTTCGGAAACAATATCTTTCGGACAAACGTATTTGGAATTATGAATGTCCATTCCAAAGTGTTTCAGCAGTCTGATATAATCACACCATTCAGATGGATTGGTGATTTCATAGCCATTACGGATACAGATTTTTAAGGCTGCCCAATATTCATTTATACCAGCATTTGAACGAATGAAATGACGGAACATTTCTATCTGACCGACTTTAAGTAATGTTTCCATCTTGTTATCAGATAGGATTGCCTTGAAAAAAGCATTGGGGGATATATTGTAGAACTTTCCCTTGAAGCCATTTCGTCTGATTTTCTTCATAATTCTGATATGTGGATAGGTGCATTGTGGAGTAATATCGTATGCAAAGTGGTTACTATTTGACCTCAGTTCCATGCAGCTGTGTTCATTCCACAAATCATAATACATGGAGGACATACACCGCAAACGTGCTATAATTTCACCTCTACCATTAGGAGCAATCCACCTCTGTACTATTTCATTGATTTCATATTTAGCTGGATAGCCAACCTTTCTATTAGCTCTGACTATAAAGAAACGGATTACCTGATAACCTTTACAGGTTGTAATGATAGAGAAATATTCTGTACCTTTAAACACTCTCTGACGGGTTTTCATTACCTCCAATTTGCTTCCACAATGAGGACAAGTACATTCCGCATGGTCTGAGGAAGGGATATTTTCACCCATCCAAGAATGACCACAATCGGTACAAGTTACAATTCCCTTACTCGTCATACGAGCAATATGGCTGAAACAATGCTTGTATGCGTATGCCTTTTGTTTCTCTGATATGCTTTTCAGTCTTTTTGATAATGTAACAATTTCAGACTGAATACGTGTTTTCGGCTTCATAATCAAAAATCAAATAATGAGGGTTGAACATTGGTTGTCTGAGTTGCAGATGATTTCTGTTTTACTCTGCTCTGTAACTTGTTGAGTTCCATCTGCTGATATTGCTCAATAGCCTTTCTGCGTGCGTTCTGCTTTTCCTCTTCAGTAAGTTCAACATGGTGGTTTACCATTACTTTACAACTGATAGGCTTTCCGATTTCAATATCATCTTCATCATAGTAGTGCATAGCCATAGAATAGATTTCATCATCATCAAATCCGTTCATTCCGCTTTTCTGAACTTCATTAAGTATATAGGTTATGCAATCGTCAATGTTCTTTGCCGGATTTGCGTATCGTGGTGCAAACAAATCGTCCGTCATTGCTCTATACTCCAAGTAGTTTTGGATAGCAGCCTTGAATAATTCAGTACCTTTCATATCTCACAAGTTTAATAGTTAAAAATTTTATGCGGATTCTAGAGCTGAGGGAGTTGAGTTTCAACCTTTGGTATCTGCCTCTCGTATATCCGACATTTTTTTTATGCGTCTTTCTTTCACTTCGGTCGTTTTCGTTTCAGGTGCTATGAAAGGTAGGTATTAGCAGATACAAGGTTTTTGTATAAAATACTACCCGAAGGGCTGGAGATTTTCTACAAAACCACCGGCTTGACCTTGTATCTGCGTAAAATACCGTAATTACCTTTGCACCGGAACGTAAATGGCCGTCAGAAGTGTGGAAAGCGAAATGAATGGAGGTACTGCGATAAAAGAGGCAGACAAATTAAACTTGATAGATATTTATGATTTTGTCACAAAATCAAAGATGTGTGTTTTTCATATTCCAGATTATTAAATCATAGAAGATTTTTCATTATTAGAAATATACTCTTTTTCATGCTCAGTCACATAATGCAGGAATTCAATCGTCTTCAGACGTTGTTCTACACTTGTTTTAGATACAAATAGAGGTTCTTCATCACTGGCACACCAATGGGCATACATATCAATAAGTGCCTGGATTTCTCTCCTTATATATTGTGGCACACGCATGGTTACAGAAGGAGAATTTCCGGCAAGCTTCTTTCTGCCAGTTCCTTTTCTTCTTCCGCCTTTCTTTTGTGCTATAATCTTCTCAATATCGACAGAAGTTAGAATTTGAGGTCTATAATATTCAGGTAAACCACCCTTGGCCTTGTAATAATAACTGCCATAAGGATTTCTCCATACCCGATCGAGTTTATTCAATAAGTAGAGTCGGACTACTTCCTTGCACAATTCATGGTCATAAATATTCCTGACTGATTTTGTCACATTTTCAGAGGTATAAAATGGTATAATAATATCGTATTTTGTAACGAGAGTATCTGTCGGATTCATAATACAAAATGAGTTATTTGATTTTGTTACTTTTTCAAAAGGCATAATTAATGCTTATATAAAGCATAGCAACAACAGAATGACTGCAGCAATCGCAATCCATTTGACGATAGTGAGTATTACAGAGAATGCAAACCTCATTATGCTTGAAATGAGAATAAAGCCAATAAGCAGCCCTATGGCTATAACCACTTCTTTGGTAATGATGCAGTTAAGCAGCCAGCAAAAGCCTATCAGAACGCCAATATAAAATATCAGCTTGATTAGAGATATAACTCGATAATGTGAAGCAGGCTGATTTACAGGTTGCTTCTTCAATGGTTCATTTGATATAAAAGTAGGTTCTGTTTTCATAAGCATCCATTTTAGAGAGTTATTATTAGGTCGGGAAAGAACAACCTTTGTTTCAAGGGCTTTATAAAGGTCGGATTTCAGAAAAGGCAAGGACTATGGGATAAATACAACCTTCAGGTGGAGATTTCTCCCATAGCCTTTGGGAATCCTTGCCGATTGAAAGCCGGAAATTACCTTTGCACTTGAACAAAGGTTGTCCCGACATTAACTGGTAAAACTGAATCAGAAAACAGGAAGCTCGTTTCTTTCAATAATAATCTGTATGCAACCTGTTAGTTCAGTGTAAAGTTCATCATACTCTGGTTTACCGTCAAAATCATCATCAAGTTTATATTTGGCAAATGTTTTCTGAATAGCTGTATTGCCCAAAAGGATAGCTGCCAACCTCTCAGCAAGACTCTGAGGTATATTTTCTGCAAACTCATTCCATAATACTTCTACAATTGTATCATACTTGGAAAAGTGAAGTCCATTGTACAGAACCTCATTTGCAGCTTCTTCAGCTTCAAGATCTGAAAGACCAATGGTTATGGCATTGGCATATACATTCAATGCTTCATCTGCACGGCTACTTAGGAAAGCTTTGTCATTGGACAATTCCGGATGATGCTCACTGATATACTTCCCCAATAAAGACTGGAAGTAAGAAAGTTCTCTTTTTTCGTTTGTTTTCATGTTACCTACTTTTTTATTTGGTTAATGGAATCATTGAAATTATCTAATTTACCTGCAAGTGCCAGCATATCTTCTTCTATCTTTTTGTTTGTTATACGGGCATATACTTGTGTAGTCCTTATATTGGTGTGACCAAGCATTTTTGACACAGATTCAATAGGAACACCTTTACTTAATATCATTGTAGCAAATGTATGTCTTGCCAGGTGGGAAATTATTAACAAAGCAACGCTGAATAAAATGGGATATTAAGAACGCAATTTGTTAGTAATGAGCGGATTTTCAATATTTGGAACAATTCTCAAAAACGGATTTTGGAAGAATATTGAGTTAGTTCCGTTACTAAACCGTTAACAAGTTGTTACCGAAACAGACGGTGTTAATGAGAAGACTAAAAAAAGTCTGCTGACGGTTTCTTTTTCAATGAAAATCAGTATTTTGCGTAGCGATGAACGCTTACATCAACAGTAAATTTGCAAACAAAAAATGTAGGCGTATGAAGATTGAAAAATTCAAGGTCTTGCTTTATTTGAAGAAGACCGAACCCGACAAGTCGGGAAAAGCTCCCATCATGGGACGAATCACACTGAACCGGACAATGACACAGTTCAGCACGAAATTATCCTGCACCCCGAAACTGTGGAATGCGAGAGAAAGCCGTCTGGACGGAAAAAGCCGGGAAGCGGTGGAAACAAATGCGAAAATAGAAAAACTGCTGCTTGCCATCAATGAGGCGTTTGAGGAATTACAAAGTCGGAAACGTGATTTTGATGCCAAGGCTGTAAAAGAACTGCTGCAAGGCAGCATGGAAACACAAATGACACTACTCCGCCTGTTTGACAGGCTCATTGAAGAACAGAAAAGCCGTATCGGTATCGACGTTTCCGCATCCTCAATGAGTACCTATCATTATGCACGGCTGACACTGGGCGATTTCATCAATAAGAAGTATAAAATGAACGACATTGCCTTCGGTGCACTGAACGAACAGTTCATTCGGGAATATCAGGCTTATACGGAAGAAGAACGTGGCTATTCCAACCAGACCACACGTCATTACCTTGCCCTGTTGAAGAAAGTCTGCCGGATAGCCTATAAGGAGGGACTTTCCGAGAAATGGCATTTCGTACATTTCAAACTGCCCAAACAGAAAGAAAGTACTCCAAAGGCATTGAGCCGTGAAGACTTTGAGAAGTTGCGTGACGTGGTGATACCTGAAAAACGGATTTCCGTGATTATCACAAGGGACCTGTTCCTGTTTGCCTGCTATACGGGAACCGCCTATGCGGACACCGTATCGGTAACGCACGAAAACCTGTTCACGGATGATGACGGCAGACTGTGGCTGAAATACCGACGTAAGAAAAACGAACTGAAAGCACGTGTGAAACTGCTTCCCGAAGCCATTGCTCTTATAGATAAGTATAAGGATGACACAAGGGAAACACTGCTGCCTCCACAACATTACCGTACACTCCGTGCGAACATGAAAATCCTGCGTGTCCTTGCCGGGCTGGAAACCGACCTTTGGTATCACATGGGACGGCACTCGTTCGCCTCGCTGGTCACGCTCGAAGAGGGAGTACCTATTGAAACTATCAGTAAGATGCTCGGGCACAGCAATATACAGACAACACAAATTTACGCCCGTGTCACCCCGAAGAAGCTATTTGAGGATATGGACAAATTCATTGAAGCGACAGCCGATTTGGAACTGGTACTGTAAACAGACATATTATATTTGCCATCATAAAAATACAGAGATATGCGCAGCACATTCAAGATATTGCCTTATATAAACAAAAAAAGAATCAAGCCGGACGGTACATGTGCCATCCTCTGCCGAGTTTCCATTGACGGAAAAAGCATCCTTATCACTACGGGACTTACCTGCCGCCCTGAGGATTGGGACAGTAGGAAAGGAACTATCCGCACGGCACGCGAGAACAACCGCCTGATAGAGTTCCGCACGAATCTGGAAGAAACCTATAACCGTCTGATTAAAGAACAGGGTGCGGTCAGTGCAGAGCTGTTGAAAAACACCGTCATGGGAGTGGCGAGAATCCCACAGACCCTGCTTCAAGGCGGAGAGGCTGAACGTGAGCGGCTAAAGATACGCTCGGAAAAGATTAATTCAACTTCCTCCTACCGCCAATCGAAGACCACGCAGTTGAACCTTCAACAATTTCTCCGCTCCAAAGGCATGGAGGACATCGCTTTTACCGACATCACGGAGGAGTTCGGGCACTCGTTCAAACTTTTCCTGAAAAAAGAAATGGGTTATGCGACGACCCATGTAAACCATTGCCTGTGCTGGCTGAACCGCCTTATTTACATAGCCGTGGACGAAGGAGTACTGAGGTGTAACCCATTGGAGGACGTACCTTATGAAAAAAAGAATCCACCCAAAATGCGGCACATCAGCCGCAGTGAGCTGAAGCGTATCATGGCTACACCGATGGAAGATGAAAAAGTCGAACTTGCCCGGCGCATGTTTATCTTCTCTTCACTGACGGGGCTCGCCTATGCAGACTTGCGCAACCTTTATCCGTGTCACCTCGGAAAAACGGCAGAAGGCAGATTCTATATCCGTAAACAGCGGGAAAAAACAAATGTCGAGGCGTTTATTCCTCTACACCCGGTGGCACAAAAGATATTGTCACTATATAATACAGATGACCATTCACGTCCCGTATTTCAATTACCTATCCGTGACATACTCTGGTTTGAGGTTCACTCATTGGGTATTATGATGGGCATCGAACAGAACCTTTCCCATCATTGTGCACGTCATACCTTCGGAACGCTGTTGCTCTCGGAGGGCATATCAATAGAAAGCGCAGCAAAAATGATGGGACATGCCAACATCAATAGTACCCAAGTTTACGCACAAGTGACGGACGGAAAAATATCCAAGGACATGGACAGGCTGATGGAACGGCGGAACAGTAGAAAAGGAACAGAAATAAATTGAAAAGGAATAAAAACAACAGTATGGAAAGATTCATCATTACATTGGACGAATCCGGCACGCTTCATGTGCCGGACGTTTCCAGCACATTTATCTGGATGGATGAGCCGGAACTGGTAAAACTGTTTGGAGTAATCGCCCCCACGCTCCGTGCGGCGGTAAGGGCGGTATATAAAAGCGGAATTGTAACCCCCAACGAGACAGAACGATACATCAACCTGCCCGATGGGAACAGGCAGAAAGTATATGGCATCACCTTGATTATTGCCATTGCTTTCCGGCTCAATACTCATGGGGCATGGCGTTTACGGGAACACGTGACCGGCAGGATTGGCAAACATGGCTGTAAAAGAAGAACACAAATAATCATTGTGCAGAACGGACGGAACACAGGTTTTGCATGAAATGATTTGCAGGATATACAGATACGGCGCACGGTGAAAAAATTCCTGACCTGTGCGCCGTATCTGTTCTGCCTCTTTCTGTATTGAAATTATCAGTCCTTATGGAGAAACGCTTCACGGTAATTTCCACGTAGCATTCGCTCGATGTCCGATTCCCTGTATAGTATTTTACCTCCCAACTGTATGTATGCCATACGTCCGGCATCCCTGTGCTCCTGTAACGTGCGACGGCTGGTTTTCAACAGTTGAGCCACCTCTCGGTCGGTCAGGTAGCGTTCACCGTCCAATATGGGACGGTAGTTTTCAGTGAGCTGTTCGACATTAGCCAGTGTCCGCTCCAGCTTTCCAAGCAACCGAACTATCTGCTCGTTTTCCTGTGTTATCAGTTCATTCATCATTCTACAATGGATTTAGTGGTTGTGTAAATAAAATAAATCAGATGTCTTTTCCATTTAACGCTGCCAGTCTGCGGCGTTCCTCAACGATGGGAATAATACGCTGCACATCTTCTGCGCGATAATACACTTTGCGTACAATCTGTGAATAAGCCAGCGTACCATTGCTGCGCAGGGTCTGTAAGGTACGGGGACTTACCTGAAGGATACAGCATACTTCCGCACTGTCCAGCCATTCACCCAAATGCTTTGCTTCCGATTTGTGACAAATTTCCTCCACCCGGCTTGCGAGACGGTTGAAGTGTACCATGATTTCCTCGAAGGTCTTTCTTTCAATAACTACTACTGTTTCCATAAATTGCTTGTTTTTGATTGTGAATACAGCCGCAAAATAAACGGATTCTACGTGAAGCGGTATCATTCGGGCTATGCGTGGCAGCATTTGGCACCGATGTGGAAGCCAGTGGCACTGATTGGCGATGTAGAGTTGAGATTTTTAGAGAAACGGTCGATTTAATTATGTTCCATATTTGGCAGCCCCGACTTGATTCAATGCGACAGTTTCACCTGTGTTTTATCGCCGGGTAAGGCTGTCTTTTTTGTGTCCGTGCATGGGAAAAAGGACATATATGGAAGATATTACGGAAAAATCATTCCCTACTATGGAAATACTATGGATTTCACCTTCTGAGAGTTACGCACCTTTGCAACGTAACCAATACGGGATGATATGGAAATAGTAACAATGGACAACAAAATCGTGAAAACAATGATGATGAAGTCAGACTGGACAGCAGGCTTCTTCAAGAAAGAAAATGTACCGAAGGAAGAAGTGAAAATCTTACAGACAAGAAAGGAGGCGGATGATGGAAGGGATTGGTAAGGATTTGTTCGAGGAATGGATGAAGCGCCTCATGGAACGGATTGACCGGCTGGACAGCATCATATCGGTACTGATAAACAAGGATGCCTCCGGGGTGAAATACTTGGACGGGGAACGGATGTATGACAATCAGGACCTGTGCGAGATGTTGAGAACGAGCAAACGGTCGCTACAACGCTTCCGCAGCGAATACGGACTCAAAAGCCGGCGTATCAGCCGTAAGAGCTACTACAAGGAATCGGATGTGCTGGAGTTTATCAGCCGGAACATGGAAGAGGTGGTACTGGGCGGTGAGAAAATGCTGAAGATAAAGGAAGGCACAGGGAAGAAATCACCGGGCAAGACCAAAGAGAAGAAAGGAGGCAGGCGCACGGCAAGCCACCGATGAAAGGGAATTTTCAAGACGAAAAGAAAAAATGCCTGTATGGGTAGTTGCCGACAGGTTTGTTCAATAACCAATAAAAAATCAATCAATGGAACAGAAAAAGAAAAAGCAAGAGGATGTACTGGTCGTCCGCGACGAGAAGACGGGCGAAATCGGTGTGGTTGCCGGACTGGATGCCAGGGGCTATCCCAAGAGGGCACAGGCAAAGGCGGAACACTCGCAGGAGTTTTTGCGCTTTGACCGCCACGGGGATGCGATAGACAATTTCATGAGAAATTTCTACCGCCAGTGTAAGGAGCCGACACGATTCGGTTTCTACAGGGTGGCAGCGGACACGGTGGAAGCTCTGCTTCCGGTTATCAAGGACCTGCTGAAAGACCCTGTGGCGAACGCTGACCTGCTCGCACCGCACAAAGTGGATACATCGGCGTACCAGCAGGCTGAGGAACAGCAGACTACAGAGGAGGCAAAAAAAGAAAATGCCGAAACGGAGACTGAAGAACAACAGACTGCGGAAGAGGTGAAAAGAGAAAATGCTGAAACGGAGGCTGAGGAACAGCAGGCTGCGGAGGAGGCGAAAAGAGAAAATACGGAAGAAAACAATGTGGAACAGAAAACGGACGAGAAAATGGAAGAAATGAAACAGAAAAATCAGGAACAGCAGCAAACGGCGGAAACGCAGGCTGCACAGGGACAGGAACCGGCACAGGACGGGCAAACGCAGACGAAACCGCAAAGGGCGAACCTGATAGCGGACGGCGATGTGGACTGGAAGGAACTGGAACAGTTCGGGGTGAAAAGGGAAAACCTCTCTGAAAAGGACATGAAAGCCCTGATGAACTACGGGAAGACGGGGCTTGTGACGGTGACCCCGACCTTAGGCGGAGAGAACTACGAGCTGCAAGCCCGCCTTTCGTTCCAGAAGACGGAAGACGGCAAGCTGAAGCTCACTCCCCACTTCGTACGCCATGAGCCGAGGCTTGACATCCCACACAACGGCTACACCTTCACAGACGAGGACAAGAAGAAACTGAAGCAGACAGGCAATCTGGGCAGGCTGGTAGATGTGGCGGATACGAAAACCGGGGAGATACGTCCGTCGTACATCAGCATCGACCGCCTGACGAATGAAATCGTGGACATTCCGGCAAGCAAGGTACGCATCCCGGACAGAATCGGACTGACGGAACTGTTAAAACCGGAACAGGAAATCCTGCGTGCAGGACTGGCACTGCCCAAGGAGGTGACACTGAAGAACGGGCGCAAGTTTGAAGCCGTGTTGCAAGTGAGTGCGGAGAAGCGTGATGTGGAGTTTGTGCCGGAGCATCTGTGGCAGGGACAGTCGCAGCGAAGCGGAAACGGACAGGAGAAGAAACAGAAGAGCCCGGAAGCCCCGGATGCTACCGGACAGCAGCAGAAGGAAGACGGGAATCAGGAGAACGGACAGCGGCGCAACCGCTCGTGGACGGATGAGGACGGAAGCATACGTCCGATAGGCAAATGGAAGGACGACAAATTCACGGAACAGCAGAAGGCGGACTATGTGGCGGGTAAGGTCGTGGTGCTCGCCAACGCGAAGGATGACAAGGGACAGCCCTGCACAAAATACCTGAAGTTCGACCGTGAGAAAGGCAGACCGCTGACCTATTCGGAAAACCCTGACCTGGCACAGACCGTTGCCCCGTCGAACGAGAGCCGCACACAGCTTGCGGTGAACAACGAGGGCAAGACGAACGAGGCTACCAGACATGTGAAGGAGCCACTTCAGCAGGGACAGACCGCACCGAAGGACGACGCCCAGAAACAACAGCAGGAAAAACCGAAGAAAAGCAAAGGCATGAAGGTATCCTGAGTGCCACCACTAAATCCATTACAAGAGAATAAACAACGGATTGAAACGGGGCCTCATGCGCCATGTACCGCATATCCCACGGATAACCGGCGTACCCCGTTCCACTCCACAAGGAACAAAAGTATCAATGATTAAAACAGAAAATGTATGATTACCATATTGGCAGAAAAACCGAGCGTGGCGCGTGAGATAGCACGCATCGCCGGAGCAACAAGAAAGGAAGAAGGATTTTATACAGGAAACGGCTATCATGTGACATGGGCACTGGGGCATCTGGTACAACCTGCCCTGCCTGAGGGCTACGGCTTCAAGGGATTCAGCAGGGACAGCCTGCCGGTGATACCGGAAGAGTTCATGCTGATACCACGCCAGGTAAAGACGGACAAGGGCTACAAGGCGGACGCGGCAGCGGTGAAACAGATAAAAGTGATTACGAAACTGTGGAACGAGAGCGACGGCATAATAGTGGCAACGGACTGCGCACGCGAAGGGGAACTGATATTCAGATACCTGTATGCCTATACGGGCTGTACGCTGCCCTTCCGCCGCCTGTGGATAAGCTCGCTTACGGACACCGCCATCCGCAAGGGATTGAAGGAACTGAAGGACGGGCATGAATATGATGACCTGTATCTGGCGGCAAAGGCACGCAGCGAGGCGGACTGGCTGGTGGGCATCAACGGCACGCAGGCACTGACCGTAGCCGCCGGACGGGGCACGTATTCGGTAGGACGCGTACAGACACCCACGCTGGGTATGGTCTGCAAGAGGTACTGGGAGAACAGACGCTTTACACCGGAACCGGTACACCAGCTGCATTTCTCGGTGACACCGGCGGGTACGGATACGGTAGTGAAGTTCTCCTCGGTAAAGAAATGGCAGGATAAGGAAGAGGCGGCTGCATCATACAATAAGGTAAAGGCGAAGATGTGCGCCACCGTCACCAAGGTGGAAAAGAAGGAGAAGGTGGAGAACCCGCCGCTGCTGTACGACCTGACCACACTGCAGAAGGAGGCGAACACGAAACACGGATTCACGGCGGAACAGACGCTGGAGCTGGTACAGAAGCTCTATGAAGCGAAGCTCGTCACCTATCCGAGAACATCGAGCCGCCATATTCCGGAAGATGTGTTTGCTGAAATACCGCTACTGTTTGAACGGCTGGCAGGACACTCCGCCCTTGCGGAGAAAATCGGGGAACTGGGAGAACTGAACCGCCGTTGTGTGGATGCCTCGAAAGTGACTGACCACCATGCCCTGCTGGTGACACCCAACCGCCCGCTTGCCCTGTACAAGAACGAGCAGATCATCTACGACATGATTGCCGGACGCATGGTAGAGGCATTTTCGGAGGAATGTGTGAAGGATACGGCTACCGTAGTAGCGGAGGTGGTGCCGGACGCAGGCGAAAGATGCGAGGGCCTGACATTTGAGGCGAAAGGCTGCATCGTGCGCAAGGCAGGCTGGCGCGGCGTGTACGGAGAGTACGGCGAGGACAGCGGCAATACGGCATTGCCGGACTGGGCGGAAGGCGACACACTGGTGATGGCGGGATGCTCGATGAGTTCGGGCATGACCCGACCGAAACCGCTGCATACGGAAAGTTCGCTGCTGGCAGCGATGGAAACCGCCGGACGCGACGATGTGGAGGATGAGGAGGCACGCCAGGCCCTGAAGGACTGCGGTATCGGCACACCCGCCACACGTGCCGCAATCATCGAAACGCTGCTCAGAAGGGAATACATGGTGCGTGTGAAGAAATCGCTGGTGCCGACGGAGAAAGGGCTTGCCCTGTATTCCATTGTCAAGGAAATGGACATCGCCAATGTGGAGATGACCGGACGCTGGGAAGCGGAACTGGCAAAGATAGAACAGGGAAAGACACCGCATGAGGCTTTTATGAGGGACATAGAAAGCTATACCCGCAAGATTACCACGGACCTGCTTGCGTGTGACCGCATTTTCGGGCACAAGGCATCGGGCTGTACCTGCCCCAAATGCGGCACGGGCACGATGCAGTTCTACGGCAAGGTTGTGCGCTGCGACAATCCGGACTGCCTGCTGCCCGTGTTCCGCCAGATAGCGGGCAAGACACTCACCGACGAGGAAATGACCGGTCTGCTGACGGAAGGAAAGACGGCGATGCTCGGCGGGTTCAAGAGCAAGCAGGGCAAGCCCTTCAGCGCTGCGGTGACTTTTGATGCGGAGTTTAACACGAAGCTGGTGTTTGCGGAGAGTAAAGGCGAAAGAAAAGGTACGAAAACGAAAGGAAGAAGAAAATAATGAGTAATTTTGCCACTGATTCATGTCATAATCTGTTTCAACCTGGTTGTACTTTTTATTTACATGGATTTAGTGGTGGCACCCGGAGGGATACCGGGTGCCTTTTTCCTTTTCATTTCCATAATCATTTATCCACTAAATCCATCATAAAATGAAACAGAACAAGAAAACCGCTCCGGCGGAGCTGTCCTACTACGGGCTGTATCTGCTGGACTATCTGAGAAAATATCATCCGGACAAAGTATCAGACACCCCATTCATTACAGGAAGGGAGGAAGCCGCCTCTGAAACATTCGAGAAGGAAAGGACGGCGGGAAGTACGGTGGAAGCCGCACAAGAGGAAGCCATGCGCGTCCTGCTCGAAGGGTTGCACTTCTCCCCCTACGCACTGCTGCTTGAGGTGGTGGAAAACGAGTTTTCCGAAGAGGTGCAGGAACAGGAACGCGAGGCGTTCTGCCGGGAGATATTCCCGCACCTGAAAAACCTGTTTGCCGGCTATCCCACAACGGACGACACATTCGCCCTGTCGCCCGAACATGACCTGCTCTATACGGAGCTGACGGGTGCGATAATGCTTTATCTGGAGACTTATGGCGTTTAACAAGAAGCAGAAGCTCAGGGAAAACATCGAGGCGATACGGACGGCATTCACACTGGAGAAGGAACAGCGCACGCCCACCGCACGGGAACGGGCGCTGCTGGAGAGGTACTGCGGCTTCGGGGGACTGAAGTGCATACTGAATCCCGCCAGGGAACTGACGGATGCCGTACACTGGGCGAAATCAGACCTCGAACTGTTTGCCCCGACGGTGGAGCTGCACCGTCTGATACGGGAGAACAGCCGGGACGAAACGGAGTACAGGCGGTATGTGGACTCGCTGAAGGCATCGGTGCTGACGGCATTCTATACGCCGCAGGCCATTGCGGACACCATAGCGGACGTGCTGCACGACCGCAAGGTACGCCCAAGGCTGGTGCTGGAGCCGTCGGCGGGTATGGGCGCGTTCATCAGCCCGGTATTATCGAACAATCCGCAGGCGGAGGTGATGGCATTTGAGAAAGACCTGCTGACGGGCAAGTTGCTGGGCTGCTTGTACCCGCAGCAGAAGATACGCACGGAGGGTTTCGAGAAAATAGAAAAGCCGTTTCTGAACCATTTTGACCTTGCCATCTCCAATATCCCTTTCGGGGATTTTGGAGTGTTCGATGCGGAGTTCAGCCGCAGCGGTTCATTCGGCAGACGTTCGGCACAGAAAGCCATCCATGACTATTTCTTTCTGAAAGGTCTGGATGCTGTGCGTGACGGCGGCATCGTGGCGTTCGTCACCTCGCAGGGGGTGTTGAACAGTTCGAGGGTTTCCGTCAGGAACGAGATGTTCAGCAAGGCGAATCTGGTATCGGCAATACGACTGCCCAACAACCTGTTTACCGACAATGCAGGCACGGAAGCCGGCAGCGACCTGATCATCCTGCAAAAAAACCTGCAAAAGAAGGGACTGATACAGGAGGAACGGGTGCTGACCATCATACAGACGGAACATAACGGCGGACTGACGGACAACGCCTATTTCGCCTACCACACGGAACGTATCATACATACCGATGCGAAGAGGGGTACCGACCCGTACGGAAAACCGGCGATGGTATATACGCACAGCGGAGGTGTGGAGGGTATTGCTATGGACCTGTACAGGATGCTGTCGGAAGACCTGTCGGCACGGCTGGACATGGAACGCTACAACGGCATGGGGCATGAAAGAGAGGATGTGCGGCAGAACATTGCTGTACAGACTGAGGGTATTGAGGTGAAAAGAGAAAACTCCGCTTCGGTTGCGAGAGAGCTGGAGGAGGCGAAAAGAGAAAGCGGATTGCCGGATGCGGGTGTAGCGGACGGGACAAAACGGGAAGAAAACAGTGTGCAGCCGAAAGCGCAAGTGATGACCGGCATGTCACAGGAAACGCAAAGCAGACAGACGGGAGGAACGGTAATGGACCTGTATGACCTGTTCGGCTATACGCAGGAGGAAAGACGGATGGCTGAACAGGGCCTGAAACCGGACAGGAAGAAAGTCGGAAAGTACAAAGGGAAGAAACCCGTGCAGCCGACACTGTTCTCCCTGCCAGCGGAGGATACGGAAAGGACAACGGACAAGGGAAATGCGGAAGCGGTTGCCGGCATCACCCCGGAAGAGGCACGCGAAATGGACGAAATCATACGCGGCGGAACGGATGCGCCGACGGCTGCCGAAACGGAAGCGGCTGTCCCGACAACGGAAAAGACGGGGCCCGGCACCGCAACGGAAGAATCCTATGACCCGGAAGATGAAGTGTACCGCAGTCTGGACTGGGAAACGAACCCGCCCATCAACGGATTCTATGAAATGATGATGGACCTTACACCGGAACGACGTGCGGAGCTGCGCCGGCTGGGAAAGACGAAGATGGAAGCCAACACCGCCAGACAAGCGACCGGAACAACGGAGGCGAAAAGAGAAAAAGCCGATGCGGGGAAAACGGCGGAAACACAGGATACGACTGCTACGGTAGTCTATCCGGTGGAAAACGGATTCGAGGCGGAAAGAAAGCGCCGGATTGCGGAGGTGGAAGAAGCCATGCGCAGGGAGGAAGCCGCCCTGACACCGGAAGAGCGGCAGCGCAAACGGGAGGAGGAAATGATGCCGCGCCCGTTCAAGGGCATACTGGAGCCGCACCTGAAGGACGGCTCGCTGGCATGGGAATACACGGCAGGCGTACGGTTCCAGGTGGGTGTGCTGAAGGATGTCACCCGCTACGGCGCCACATTCCAGCCGCTGGACATGGACGGGATGCAGGCACAGAAGGCACAGCTATACATAGACCTGCGCAACACCTATGAGCGGCTCTATGCCTACGAAGCGGAGAAGCACGAAGAGAACGAAATGCTGCGCCGCCACCTGAACACCTACTATGACGAGTTCGCGATGCGGTACGGTTGCCTGAACGCCAAGCAGAACGTGAAGCTGCTGATGATGGATGCCTCCGGGCGCAACATGCTGGCACTGGAACGCAGCGAGAGCGGCACGATGGTGAAGGCGGACATATTCGACCGCCCCGTTTCCTTTTCGCAGGAAACGGCAGTCGCCGCGGAATCGCCGGAGGAAGCCCTGTCCGCCTCGCTGAACCTGTATGGCGGAGTAAACCTGCCCTACATGGAATCCATCTGCGACATGCCGCAGGCGGACATGCTGGAGGCACTGAAAGGACGGGTGTTCTACAACCCACTGGCAGAGGGCTACGAGATAGCCGACCGCTTCATAGCCGGAAACGTGGTACAGAAGGCCGCCGATGTGGAGGAATGGATAAGCGGACACGGGGAGCACGGGATGCTGCCGCAGGCAAGGGAGTCGCTGGAAGCACTGAAAGAAGCCATGCCGGAACAGATTCCGTTTGAGGAACTGGACTTCAACTTCGGGGAACGATGGATACCCACGGGCGTGTATGCCGCCTACATGAGCCGTCTGTTTGACACGGACGTGCGGATAAGCTACTCGGAGAGCCTTGACGAGTATTCGGTGGCGTGCGGCCACAGGACGATGAAAATCACCGACGAGTTTCTGGTAAAGGGGTACTACCGCCACTATGACGGGATGCACCTGCTGAAACACGCCCTGCACAACACCTGCCCCGACATGATGAAGAAGGTCGGCGAGGACGAGAACGGGAACGACATAAAGGTGCGGGATAGCGAGGGCATACAGCTGGCGAACGCGAAGATTGACGAAATCAGAAACGGATTTACGGAATGGCTGGAAGAGCAGTCGCCGGAGTTCAAGAAACGGCTGACGGACATGTACAACAACAAGTTCAACTGCTTCGTGCGACCGAAATATGACGGTTCGCACCAGAAATTTCCGGAACTGAACCTGAAAGGACTGGGAATCACAGACCTGTACCCCAGCCAGAAGGACTGCATCTGGATGCTGAAACAGAACGGCGGAGGAATAGCCGACCACGAGGTGGGAACCGGCAAGACGCTGATCATGTGCGTGGCAGCGCATGAGATGAAGCGTCTGGGGCTGGTGCACAAGCCGATGATTATCGGGCTGAAGGCAAATGTAAGGGAGATAGCCGAATGCTACCGCACGGCATATCCCAACGCAAGAGTGCTGTATGCCTCGGAAAAGGATTTTGCCGCATCCGGCAGGGTGCGCTTCTTCAACGACATACGGAACAACGACTGGGACTGCATCATCATGAGCCACGACCAGTTCGGGAAGATACCGCAGTCGCCGGAGCTGCAGCAGCGGATATTGCAGGCGGAGCTGGATACGGTAGAGGAAAATCTGGAAGTGCTGCGCTCGCAGGGCAAGGACGTGTCGCGTGCGATGCTGAAGGGACTGGAGAAACGCAAGTTCAACCTGCAGGCCAAGCTGGAGAAGGTGGAACATGCTATAAAGTCGAGGACGGACGATGTGGTGGACTTCAGGCAGATGGGTATCGACCATATCTTTGTGGACGAGTCGCACCAGTTCAAGAACCTGACGTTCAACACAAGGCATGACCGCGTGGCGGGTCTGGGAAACTCGGAAGGCAGCCAGAAGGCACTGAACCTGCTGTTTGCCATCCGCACCATCCAGGAACGGACGGGAAAGGACCTGGGGGCGACGTTCCTGTCGGGCACGACCATCAGCAACTCGCTTACGGAGCTGTACCTGCTTTTCAAATACCTGCGTCCGAAGGAGCTGGAAAGACAGGACATCCGATGCTTTGACGCATGGGCGGCAATCTTTGCCAAGAAGACGACGGATTTCGAGTTCAATGTGACGAACAACATCGTGCAGAAGGAGCGCTTCCGCTACTTCATCAAGGTACCGGAGCTGGCGGCGTTCTACAACGAGATAACGGACTACCGCACGGCAGAGGATGTGGGCGTGGATCGTCCGCACAAGAACGAGATACTGCACAACATACCTCCCACGCCCGACCAGGAACATTTCATCAAACGGCTGATGGAATTTGCCAAGACGGGCGACGCCACGCTGCTGGGACGCGGAAAGCTGTCGGAAACGGAGGAAAAGGCGAAGATGCTCATCGCCACGGACTACGCAAGGAAGATGGCACTGGACATGCGCATGATAGACTCGGCGTATGAAGACCACCCGGACAACAAAGCGAGCCACTGCGCAAGGGTGATAGCGGAATACTACCGCAGGTATGATGCACAGAAAGGAACGCAGTTCGTGTTTTCGGACCTGGGGACGTACCAGTCGGGACAATGGAGCGTATATACCGAGATAAAGCGCAAGCTGGTGGAAGACCACGGCATACCGGCACAAGAAATACGCTTCATACAGGAATGCAAGAGCGAGAAGTCAAGGAAAGCGGTGATTGAAGCGATGAACGAGGGATATGTGCGCGTGCTGTTCGGCTCGACCTCGATGCTCGGCACGGGCGTAAACGCCCAGCGCAGGGCGGTGGCCATCCACCATCTGGACACGCCGTGGCGTCCGTCCGACCTTGCCCAGCGTGACGGACGGGCGGTGAGAAAGGGCAACGAGATAGCGAAGCTGTACGCCGACAACCGGGTGGATGTCATCATCTATGCGGTGGAAAAATCGCTGGACTCGTACAAGTTCAACCTGCTGCACTGCAAGCAGACATTCATCAGTCAGCTGAAGAGCGGCGCGATGGGCGCGAGAACCATAGACGAGGGAGCGATGGACGAGAAGTCGGGCATGAATTTTTCGGAATACATGGCGATACTCTCGGGAAACACCGACCTGCTGGACAAGGCGAAGCTGGAGAAGAAGATTGCCTCGCTGGAGGGTGAACGCAAGTCCTTCAGCAAGGGCAAGCGCGAGTCGGAGCTCAAGCTGGAGACCAAGACCAAGGAACTGAACGGGAACACGGCGGCCATTGAAGCCATGACAGAGGACTGGAATAGGTTCCTTGCTGCTGCCCGGACAGACAAGGATGGCAACCGGCTGAATGCGGTCAGGGTGGACGGCGTGGACTCCACCGACGAGAAGGTTATCGGGAAGCGTTTGCAGGAGATAGCCAAGAACGCCACTACGGGCGGACTGTACAAATCGATTGGGGATCTGTACGGTTTCCCCGTCAAGGTAGTCAGCGAAAGGATGCTCAAAGAGGGACTGGAGTTCACCGACAACCGTTTCGTGGTCGAAGGGAACTACAAGTACACCTACAACAACGGGCATCTGGCGATGGCTGACCCGCTGGCTGCCGCCCGCAATTTCCTCAACGCATTGGAGCGCATCCCCTCCATCATCGACCAGTACAAGGCGAAGAACGAGGTGTTGGAGCGTGAGATACCGCAGTTGCAGGAGATAGCGGGCAAGATGTGGAAGAAGGAGGACGAGCTGAAACAGCTGAAGTCCGAGCTTGCCGCCCTTGACCGCAAGATACAGCTGGAACTGGCTCCTCTCACGTCCGAAAACGGACAAAAGCAAGAGGATAATGGCGAAAAAGAAAACATAGGTGTTAAAAATGATAGAGAACACCTACCAGAAGACTTTATTCGGAATCATATCCATATCGTAAAACCGGTAATACTGAACGAATCTAAAACCCACAGCAAAGGAATAAAGATTTAATGTTAAAGGCAGGTGTGTGATTTATCATCCCTGCCTTTTATTTTAATACATAAATTTGAGCCTTACAACAAATAATTTATGAATAAAAGATGCTACCTTTGCAATTAAATTAAAATACAGACAATATGGAACAATTAGATGTATTTGATTGCTCGAACATACTCATAGCAAGTTATTTCACTGACGATCGTGGTTGTGCCCACGAGAACAGGGAGCACACGCTGATTTATCTGATTTCCGGTGAACTGGAAATAGAAGAGCGGGGAAAGAAAACCGTTCTTCATCCGGGAGAGTGTGCTTTCATGCGACGCGACAACCGTATGTGGTTGCAGAAAAAAGTAGAAGAGGGAAATCCTTACCGCTCTGTTGTGTTGAAATTCTCACGACCTTTCTTAAAGGAATTTTACCAGACACTTAATCGGCAGCAGATTCCCTCTGATTCCAAGCGCGAGAAGGTGAGTTTGCGTGTGTTATCGAGTAACAGACCTGACCTCCGTTCCCTGTTTGAGTCGGTTATCCCCTATTTCGATGCAGGAGAAAAGCCATCGGAAGATGTACTGAAACTGAAAATGATTGAAGGAGTGTATGTATTGCTCAATACCGACATCAACCTGTATGCTTCGCTGTTCGACTTCGTGGAACCGTGGAAGATTGACATTTTGGACTATCTGAACGAAAACTATATGTGCGACCTTTCTATGAACGAGATTGCAAGTTACACGGGGCGTAGTCTGGCTACTTTCAAAAGAGATTTCGCAAAGGTAAGCGATTTGACACCTCAAAAATGGATTATCAAACGTCGTCTTGAAGCAGCCCATGATTTGATAAAATCAGGAAAGAAAGTGACGGAAGCCTGTTTCGACGTGGGTTTCAAGAATCTGTCGCATTTCTCTAAAATATACAAAGAGGCATATGGGGTTGCCCCATCCATGTAGTATTGAACTTCAAAACAAAACAAATTGAGCCTTGCAGCAAAATCGTTGTAAGGCTCAATTTGTACCTTTGCATTCGATGATTGAAAATGTCTTATCAATGTCAAATTAAAAAAGCGTAATATGAAAACAAAAGTAATTTCATTGATTCTATTATCAGTTTTAATGTTCCCAATTATGGCAAAATCACAAGTTAAAATCAAGCAGACCACCGGACGCGATACTCTCGGAGAGTTCGCACCGGAGTTTGCACGCCTAAACGACGATGTTCTTTTCGGGGAGGTATGGAGCCGCAACGACCTGTTCTCGCTCCGCGACCGTTCCATTGTTACCGTTGTCGCCCTCATGTCGCAGGGATTGACAGATTCTTCGTTCAAGTATCACCTTGAATCGGCGAAGAAAAACGGCGTGACCAAAACCGAAATTGCCGAAATCCTGACCCATGCCGCATTTTATGCCGGTTGGCCCAAGGCATGGGCAGCATTCCGCATGGCAAAGGAAGTTTGGATGGACACAACAGACAGTACCGCTGCCACCTCGCTCGAAGCGTATGCACAAACCATTATTTTCCCGGTGGGCAAAACCAACGATGCGTATGCCAAGTATTTCATAGGGCAAAGTTATGTGGCTCCTGTCGTGACTGATGGTGTACCCGTGGTGAATGTTACCTTTGAGCCGGGTTGCCGCAACAACTGGCACATTCACAAGGCGACCAAAGGCGGCGGTCAGACGCTCGTATGCGTTGGTGGCCGCGGCTACTATCAGGAATGGGGCAAAGAACCCATTGAACTTCGTCCCGGAGATTCGGTATATATTCCCGCAGGGGTGAAACACTGGCATGGAGCCGCACCCGACAGTTGGTTTTCACATCTTGCCATTGAGATTCCCGGTGAAAAGGCATCCAACGAATGGCTTGGACCGGTAAATGACAACGAATATTCAAAATTGAAATAATATGAAGTTATTAGCATTAATTATCATGGGATTATTCACTTTGGGCAACTCATTGAGTGCGCAGACGGCAGAAGGAAACAAGAAAATCCTTGTGGCATATTTCTCCTGTACCGGAACTACTGAAAAAGTGGCGGAAGCCATTGCTAATGAATCCGGCGGTAAACTCTATAAGATTACTCCGGCTGAAGCCTATACCTCGGCAGACCTCGACTGGCAGAACAAAAAGAGCCGCAGTTCGGTGGAAATGGCAGACGAAAAGTCGCGTCCGGCTTTGGGTGGAGAGATCATCGACCTGAAAGATTACGATATGGTATTCCTCGGCTACCCTATCTGGTGGAACTTGTGTCCCCGTCCGGTCAATACATTCCTTGAAAAGTATGATTTTTCGGGCAAGACGGTCATTCCATTTGCCACTTCCGGTGGCAGTTCGATAACAAACAGTGTAAAGCAGTTCAAAAAGCTCTATCCTAAAACTGTATGGAAAGACGGCAAACTATTGAACGGAGGTGCAAAACAGGCTGGAGTATGGGCAAAACAAGTAATCGAATAACCGCATGGAAGAGATTAGAATTGACTGTCTGAACCAGACAGAACAGGAACTTGCCGCAGCAAAAGAACTGCGGCAAGATATTTTCCGGCTTAACCATACAATGCCGGATACAGATGAGTATCAAGATTTGTTGCACAAGGTTTTTCCTCATCTTGGAGAAAACTGCCGTGTTGAGATACCGTTTTTCGGTGTCCGAACCGCCAACGTGAAATTCGGGCGTAATGTCATTGTCATGCCCGGCTGCCTGATGATGTCAGCCGGAGGAATCACGATAGACGATGAAGTGATGATTGCCGCCAACGTGCAACTCATATCCAACAATCACGATTTGGAACAACGCAATGTTATTACCTGCAAACCGGTTCACATTTGCCGTCAGGTATGGATTGGAGCCGGTGCGACTATTCTTCCGGGTGTCACTATCGGGGAGAATGCTGTGGTCGGAGCTGGTAGCGTGGTGACGCACGATGTCGAGCCGAATACGATTGTGGCAGGAAATCCGGCAAAGTTGATTCGCAAAATATGATATTTTACAAATTGAACTTCATGACAAAATGATTTGAGCCTCGCAGCAAAGCCGTTGCGAGGCTCTCTTTTTACCTTTGCATAAGAATAAAAAAACAATGATATGAACAATATTTTTGAAAGAGACCTGAACGGAGAAATGGTGTCACCCAATGATCAAGGATATGACGAACTGATTACGGACATTTTTGACACCATGAAAACTGCGACCGAAATGAACACCGGTTACAAAACACCTGCTGAAGTGCATGAGTATATGAAGCGTATCCTCGGCAAACCGCTTGATGAAAGCACAACCGTGCTTCCTCCTTTTTACGTTGATTACGGCAAACCCGTAACCATAGGCAAAAGATGCTTCATACAGCAGTGCTGCACCTTTTTCGGGCGTGGAGGAGTCATAATCGGTGATGATGTTTTTATCGGTCCGAAATGCAATCTCATCACTATCAATCACGACGTGAATCCCGACAACCGCAGTGCTACTTACGGTCGTCCCATTGTAATTGAAGACAAAGTTTGGATTGGTATAAATTCGACCATCCTTCCCGGAGTGAAAATTGGCTACGGAAGCATTGTCGGAGCGCAGAGCGTGGTGACGCACGATGTGCCACCCATGACGATAGTAGCCGGAAATCCTGCAAGAACAATCAAAAAAATCGAGATAAATCATGAATAATAATAAAGAAATCAGTCGCCGTGGTTTTCTGAAAACCGCCGCAGCATTAGGAGCAGCGTTGACCATACAACCTGCCATCAACAAGGTACAGGCGGCAAATGCCGTTCTTGGTGGAACATCCGCATCTTCGACGAGAAACAAGGATATGCAGTACCGCACACTTGGTACAGGCTCAGCTGCATTCGAGGTTTCTGCTCTCGGATTCGGTGTAATGGGCATGACCTACAACCGCAGCCAGTATCCCGACAAGAAAACTCGCCAGCGTGTTATCGCGGAAGCGGTTGACCGGGGCGTAACCTTGTTTGACACCGCCATTATTTACGGTCCTCTGAACAACGAGGAATTTGCGGGAGAAGTCCTTGCTCCCTATAAAAACCATGTTAATGTTACCACTAAGTTCGGGCATGAAGTCGTTAACGGTAAGGGAACGGGGCGTCAGGACAGCCGTCCGGAAACCATTCGCCGTTATTGCGAGGAATCGCTCCGTCGTCTTCGCATTGACTCTATACCTATGTTCTACCAGCATCGTTTCGACCGCAATACGCCGATCGAAGAGGTAGCGCAGTGCATCGGCGATTTGATTAAGGAAGGTAAGGTGCAGCGATGGGGATTGTGCGAAGTCAGCCCGGAGACCATCCGTAATGCTCATGCTGTGCAACCGCTGACCGCCATACAGAGCGAATACCACCTGATGCACCGCTTGGTGGAGGAAAACGGAGTGTTGGATGTCTGCCGTGAACTGGGCATCGGCTTTGTGCCGTACAGCCCTATCAATCGAGGTTTCTTGGGTGGTTGCATCAACGAATACACCGTTTTTGATCCGAACAACGACAACCGTCAGACCCTGCCACGCTTCCAGCCTGAAGCCATGCGTGCGAACTACCGTATCGTGAATGTACTACAAGACTTCGGTCGCACACGGGGCATGACCTCTGCACAGGTGGCACTTGGATGGCTGTTGCAGAAAGCCCCGTGGATTGTACCCATTCCCGGAACAACAAAACTCTCTCATTTGGAAGAAAATCTCCGTACACTTGATTTTACACTCTCTGAAAGTGAATGGAAAGAGTTGGAACAGCGTGTGGCAGCCATTCCGATAGTCGGCGACCGTTATAATGCCGAACAGCAGAAACAAGTAGGACTTTAATATGACATTAAAATAGACAGATAAATGAAACCGTATATTATTACCCACATGATGACTACCATAGACGGTCGTATCGACTGCCCGGTAGTAGGACAACTCAGTACAGACGAGTATTATATTGCGCTTGAACGTTTGGGAGCGTGTTCCAAACTGTCAGGACGAGTGACCGCGGAACTGGAGTGCCCGGCCGTAAATACAGAAGACAGTTCAACTTATACCGGAACCTCGGTAAGGAAGGAATCATTCCATGTAGCACAAAAAGCAAACGAATATACCATCGTAGTAGATACGCACGGTAAGATGCATTGGAAATCAAACGAGGCGGAAGGGTGTCCTGTATTGTGCATCATCAGCGAGGATGCCACGCAGCAGTATGTTGATACGCTTGACAATATGGGTATTTCATGGATTGCAACAGGCAATACACACATAGATATGCCGAGGGCGATGGAAATCCTCCATGATGAATTTGGCGTGAAACGTCTTGTCATTGTTGGCGGAGGTCATATCTGCGGCGGTTTCCTTGAAGCCGGATTGGTGAACGAGGCAAGCGTCATGATCGCACCCGGCATTGACGGGCGTACAGGGCAGACTGCCATGTTCGATGGCATAACTGACCGTGGCAGTAACCCCTACAAATTGAAATTGGAGAGCGTGGAGCAATGGGAAACTGATATTGTTTGGCTTCGTTATAAATTAAAATAATGTGTCTATGAAATTGCAAGCTATCGCCATAATGACATTCCTGACTTTTATGGATGTCATGGCATAGGAAACAACAAAATCAACAGATATGAACACTTTGGAATTAACACAGGAGTGGGACAAGACCTTCCCGCAGAGTGATAAGGTGGAACACACGAAAATCACGTTCCACAACCGTTACGGCATCACGCTTGCCGCAGACCTTTACAAACCTAAAAATGTGCAAGGACATCTGGCGGCTATTGCTGTAAGCGGTCCATACGGAGCAACAAAAGAGCAGGTGTCGGGTCGTTATGCCCAGACTCTTGCAGAGCGTGGTTTTCTGACCATCGCGTTCGACCCTTCTTATTACGGCGAGAGCGGCGGCACTCCCCGTTATCTCACATCGCCCGAAATCAGCACGGAGGATTTCAGTGCGGCAGTCGATTATCTGACCTCCCGTGAAGATGTCGATTTGGAGCGCATTGGCATACTAGGTATCTGTGGTTGGGGCGGATTTGCTCTCAATGCGGCAGCCAATGACCCTCGAATTAAAGCGACAGTAACATCCACCATGTACGATATGAGCAGGGTGAATGCCAACGGATATTTCGATGCCAACGACAATTCAGATGCTCGTTACGAGCTACGCCGACAACTGAACGACTTTCGCACAAAAGCATACCGAACAGGTAAGAATGAGCTCGACGGCGGCGTGATTGACCCCGTTCCCGAAGATGCGCCGCAATTCGTCAAGGATTACCATGACTATTACAAGACAAAGCGCGGTTATCATCATCGTTCTCCCAACTCCAACAAGGGAATCTCCAAGACCAGCGTGCTTTCATTCATAAATATGCCGCTGCTCACCTATGTTGGAGAGATCCGTAGTGCCGTGCTGATGATTCACGGAGAGAAAGCTCATTCCCGCTACTTCAGCGAAGATGCCTACAAACGACTGACCACTGACAATAAGGAACTAATGATTATTCCGGGAGCGAATCACGTAGATTTTTACGATAACCTTAATGTCATTCCATTCGATAGAATAGAAGATTTCCTCAAAAAGACCCTTGAAAAGAAATAACATCTCGTTTTAATGACGGGTATTTTATTTCTGAACTTCAGAACAAAAGACATTGAGCCTCACAGCAATTATGCCGGAGGGCTTTTACTTTAACTTTGCACCATGATTAAGAAACATAAAAAGATAGTTATATGGATAGAACAAACAGATTTGAAGGGAAAGTGGCCTTCATTACGGGAGCCGGTGGTGGCTTGGGTCGCGGAGTCGCAATAGGATTTGCTCGCGAGGGAGCAAATGTAGTCGTAACAGACTTGTCTGAAAGAGCAAATCAAGAAACTGCCCGTCTGGTGGAGGAAGTCGGAGGTAAGGTATTGGCAGTACCTGTGGATGTAACCAAGTCAGAGGACATCAAAAATGCCCTTACCAAAACGGTTGAAACATTCGGAAAGCTCGACATCGCATTTAACAATGCAGGTATAGAATATAAAATTCAACCCCTACATGAAATTGAGGAAGCAGAATTTGAGAAACTGAACAGCATAGACCTGCTCGGAGTATTCAAATCTATGAAGTATGAAATTCCTTTGATGCTTGAAAACGGTGGTGGTGCTATTGTCAATACATCCTCTACTTCGGGCGTGGCAGGTTTCCGTGGAGGCTCCACGTATGTGTCTGCCAAGTACGGTGTGGTTGGGCTTACCAAATCTGCGGCTTTGGACTATGCCGCACAAGGTATCCGTATCAATGCCGTTTGTCCGGGGGTAATTGACACTGAAATGATACGCCGCTTTTCCGGTGGCACACCTGAAGGTTATAAAGCCATGATTGCACAAGAGCCTATCGGACGTTTGGGAAAGGTGGAGGAAGTGGTTTCTACCGTACTTTGGTTGTGTTCTGAAGGGGCAGGCTTTATGGTGGGTCATGCTCTTGTAATAGACGGTGGACAGACCGTCGGCATATCAAATGATAATATTGAGCAGGAGTGATGAAGAGATTATTTTTGATTTTTATTTGCATACCCGGAGTCTGGTTTTGCACATTTGCTCAAAATTCTATCGGACATGGGCATATTGGATTATACACCATGACTGTAGGTGAGATTAAACTCACGGTTATTACCGATGGGCACTTGCCTGTGAATCCGGTACAGGCAGAATTTGCACAGCGCATTGATTCAACGAAAGTAGCAAAGACATTGGAGAATCATTTCTCTTCACCTGTTGAAGTAGATTTGGCAATGAATGTCTTGTTGCTGGAATGGGGGGACAAACGGATATTGATAGACACTGGTGCCGGTGGTATATTTGGAAATGACAGCGGGCATTTAGGTGAAAACCTTGCGTATGCAGGCTTATCGCCGAAAGACGTGACGGATGTGGTACTCACTCATGCGCATCCAGACCATATAGGTGGACTGACAGATAAGAGAAGCGGGGAACTGCTTTATCCTAACGCTGATGTGTGGATTTCTAAGGAAGAGTGCATTTTCTGGTTGGCAGATATACCGGATTTCTCAAAAAGTACCATGACAGATAAGACACATATGCAGATGCTTGTACAAGTGGCAAGAAGGAATATAAATGCAGCCAAAAACCGTTTACGAATGTATAACGATGGAGATACTTTGCTGGGATGTTTACAAATGCTTGTTGCACCGGGGCATACGCCGGGACATTCCATTGTTAAGATTTATTCCGGCAATGAAGAACTATTTCATATAGCTGACATAGTCCATTCGGAGATTATTTCCTTTGAACATCCGGACTGGATATACAATAGCGATACGGATTATAAGATGGCGATAAAAACGAGAAAGGAGATATTGGGAAAGATGGCAGAAACTAAATCGATGTTTTTTGCTTACCATCTACCGTGGCCGGGATTCGGTTACGCCATACGTAAAGGAAAGGTATTTGTTTGGCAACCGTTACGGATAGCAATACCTTACTGATAATAAAAACAATTAAAAAGGGATAGTTATGATCAATAACATAATAGATTGTATGGTGAAGCACCGCAGCATCCGTTCCTATACGGACAAGGCAGTCAGTGAAGAGGATTTGAACAGCATCATACGAGCGGTGCAGGCCGCTCCTAATTGGGTAAACCTGCAACTTGTTTCGGTCATTGCCATAAAGGATACACAACGGAGAAAGTTCTTTTCACACCTGTGCGGCGACCAGCCGCACATTGCGGAAGCTCCCGTGTTCCTGATATTCTGTGCCGATTATAACCGTGTAGACATTGCCTGTAAGGAAAAGGGACAGACGCTCGACGAGGTGATGCAGGACATTGACACGGTGATTGTTGGGGCGCATGAAACGGGCATTGCACTTGAAGCGGCGACAGTCGCTGCTGAATCGTTGGGATTGGGTACCGTACCTATCGGTGATGTGCGCAAGAATGCGCAAGAGGTTATCCGTGAATTGCAACTGCCGAAGTATGTGTTCCCGATGCTGGGTCTATGTGTCGGCTATCCGGCAAACGACCCCGGATTGAAACCACGTCTGCCGAAAGAGGCTGTTTACTTTGAGGAAAAATACAATCCAGACCTCAAGGACAAGTTGGATGCGTATGATAAAGCATACGCCAAATATTTGCTGGAGCGTCCTTGGAACAACCGCGTAGGCAACTGGTCGGATTTGGCTGCGGACTTTTACCTGCATCCGTTCCATTATCGGGGAGTAGCCAAGGCTTTGGAAAGACAAGGCTTTATATCAATCTGTAAAAAAGAGGGAGAAATATGAAAAAAAATGCAATGAAATCAATCGGCACTGCCTTATTCGCCTGCTTCTGTGTAACGGGTGGTCTTACGGCACAAGAAAATCAACTTAATACGAAAAACATTATGGAAGAAAAATTGGAATTAACTCAAGAATGGGACAAAATATTTCCAAAGAGTGATAAAGTGGAACACACGAAAGTGACTTTTCACAATCGTTACGGTATTGCCCTTGCCGCTGATTTATACAAACCCAAAAATGCACAAGGGAGGCTGGCCGCCATTGCGGTGAGTGGCCCATACGGTGCAGTAAAGGAACAAGTATCAGGCCGTTATGCACAGACTTTGGCTGAATACGGTTTTCTGACCATTGCTTTCGATCCTTCCTATTATGGAGAGAGCGGTGGGACACCCCGTAATCTGACTTCCCCAGAAATCAGCACGGAGGATTTCAGTGCGGCGGTGGATTATCTTTCCGTCCGTAAGGATGTAGATGCACAGCGTATCGGCATTCTTGGTATCTGTGGCTGGGGCGGTTTCGCTTTGAATGCGGCTGCAAACGATCCGCGCATAAAGGCTACCGTAACATCAACCATGTATGATATGAGTAGAGTAAATGCTAACGGATATTTTGACAAGATGACTGTAAATGACAGGTATGAATTACGTAAGAGACTCAGTGAACAGAGGACAAAAGATTACCTTGCCGGAAACTATGAACGTGACGGCGGAGTAGTTAATCCGGTTCCAGAAGACGCACCGCTATTTGTGAAACAATATCATGATTATTACAAGACTGAAAGAGGTTACCACCGTCGTTCTCCCAATTCAAATGACGGAATAAACAAGACAGCAACTTTGGCGTTTATCAATATGCCTATACTTTCCTATATTGAAGAAATCCGTAGTGCTGTGTTGCTTGTTCATGGTGAACAGGCACATTCCCGTTATTTCAGCGAAGATGCCTTTAAAAGATTGAAAGGTGAAAACAAGGAAATTCTGATTATACCGGGAGCGAATCATACAGACCTTTACGACAATGAAAATGTAATACCATTTAACAAGATAAATAATTTTTTTGTGAAATACCTGAATGAAATTGATGAATGAAAAACAATATGAGTAAGATTATTTTAACTCTATTATCCTGTATTGTAACATTCAATGTTATGGTACAGGAAAAAATAGTACAGACAGCAGGGCGTGACCAATTGGGAAATTTTGCTCCTAAATTTGCGGAGCTCAACGATGATGTCCTTTTTGGTGAAGTATGGAGCCGCACGGACAAACTCGGGTTGCGTGACCGCAGTTTGATAACAATTACATCGCTAATCAGTCAGGGAATTACTGACAGTTCATTGACCTATCACCTTCAATCAGCAAAAAAATAACGGAATTACGCGTATGGAAATTGCTGAGATACTTACCCTGATAGGCTTTTATGCAGGTTGGCCGAAAGCATGGGCGGCATTTCGTCTGGCAAAGGATGTCTGGTCAGAAGATACAGTGTTGCAGGATGCCAAAGCTGATTTCCAAAAAGAAATGATTTTTCCGATAGGAGAACCTAACACTGTATACGCAAAGTATTTTATCGGCAACAGTTACCTTGCCCCCATTTCTACGGAGCAGGTGAAAATTTCCAACGTTACCTTTGAACCGGGGTGTCGTAATAACTGGCATATTCACAAGGCGACGAAAGGCGGAGGACAGATGCTTATAGGCGTTGCTGGGCGTGGCTGGTATCAGGAAGAAGGCAAACCAGCAGTGGAAATATTCCCTGGCACGGTAATACACATACCCGCAAACGTGAAGCATTGGCACGGGGCTGCGGCAGACAGTTGGTTTGCACATCTCGCATTCGAGATTGAAGGAGAAAATACATCTAATGAATGGCTCGAACCGGTAACGGATGAACAATACGATACACTGAAATGAATATTTTACAGAGCTTGTAAACAAAATAGTTTGAGCCTTGCAGCAAATAGGTTGCAAGGCTTTACTTTTACTTTTGCGATTGTATAACAAATCAAAAGACTATTAGATGAAAACAAAGATTTTATGGCTGCTGACTTTGATAATGTTAACAGTTTCGGGGTGTTCGGCAGATGAAGTAAAAACAGATTTACCGGACAATTCAAACTCGGAAGAGTCTGCCGTTCCTACAGAAGACAGAAAAGCGTTAATTGTTTACTTTTCCCATACGGGAAATACCCGGACAATAGCTGGTTATATACATGATGCGGTAGAAAGCGACATGGTAGAACTTCAGACAGAAGAACCGTACACTGATGACTATGATACGCTTTTGGAACAAGCCCGTGAAGAAATAGCTGCCGGGTATTGTCCTCCGCTGGTTACGCAGATTGACAGCATTGATTCGTATGATATGATTTTCGTCGGCTATCCGATTTGGGTTGGAACAGCTGCACCTCCCGTTCGTACATACCTTACAGATTATAATCTTTCAGGGAAAACTGTAATACCGTTCTGCACAAGTGGAACAAGCTCTGCCGAAGAAAGTTACCGCCTTATCCGTTCGTTATGTCCGCAATCGGAGGTTCTAGAAGGCATACAGCTCCGTCGTGGTACATATGACACTGCAAGAGAGAGAGTAATTGCATGGTTGCAGGAAATAGGTCTTATAAATTTACATAAAACAAATGAAAAATAGGCAAGATTTATCCCGGAGAGACTTTATCCGTAAATCCATGATGGCGGGAAGTGCAATGTTTCTGTCAGGTATTTTGCCAATAAACGGGAAAGGTATGAGAGAATTTATGTCATCATGTAACAACGAAAGTGAACTGGTATATTCTGATGATATGTTAAAAGGAATTTGTGATATTCATTTGCACGCTGCACCCGATTCAAAAGCACGTTTGAAAAATGAACTGGAATTTACACAAGATGCAAAAAATGCAGGATACAAGGCTCTGCTTTTCAAATCAAATGATTTCAGCTGCCACGACCGTGCATATATCATTAGGGAAATGTTACCCGGTTTTGAAGTATTCGGCAGTCTTTGCATGAACAGAGTACATGGCGATAAGGTCAATGTATTTGCCGCACAAAAGGCAGTCAGAACAACTGGGAATTTATGCCGATGCATATGGATGCCTACACAAGATGCCGTCTATCAAAATTTGCGTTACCATAATAAAAGAGAGGGAATTCCTGTGCTGGATGATAACGGCAAGGTGTTGCCAGAGGTAGTACGTGTCATGGAGATTTGTGCAGAAGTGGATATTATTTTCGCAACCGGGCATTCGTCTCCCGAAGAAAGTATTGTTATGGCAAGAAAAGCAAAAGATGTCGGATTAAGAAAGTTTGTCGTAACACATGCCAATTCAGGTATTTGGAGAATGACCTATGACCAGATAAAACAATGTATTGAATTGGGTGCATGGATTGAATACAGCTATATAACCAATTTGTGGGGACCTGGAACCGGATTTCCTGACTTTTCCCGTATGAGCGATGAAACCTTTGCTGATTTTGCCCGGATCAATCCTGAACGCAGTTTCGTAAATACGGATTTGGGACAACCGGGAATGCCGCATCCCATAGAAGGAATGCGAGGGTGTATCAAAACTTTGCATTTCAATGGACTTTCGAAAAAACAAATAGAGTTATTAGTAAAAGACAATCCATGTAAACTTTTAGGATTGACCTATTAAGACTGAATGTAAAATGAATTATGCCCGCCACCTTTTTCTTAATCATACACTGGTTCATATATACAAAGGAGAACTTTTCTTGCGAAATCAATGCGGCGAATCGCTTGTCATAAAATCGGGGAATACTGCTTTTGTCGGTCGTGACAGCCATTTGCAACTTTACTACGAAAAGGATATGGATGATACGTGTTTAATGTCATTTCTTGAATTGCCGTTGCCGTTTTTATGCGAATTTTATCATACTTTTGATGAAAACAGCCTTGATACAAATTTGGACGCATTATCTGCAATGCATCTGCTTCCTTTACGTCCAGAAATAGAAAGTCTTTTTCAGTCATTGATTCCATATATAAAAAGCAGAGAAGAAATTTCAGGCAGGATATTACAGTTAAAACGTTTGGAGGGGGCATATTCATTACTGAATATTAACAAACGATATGCTGCCATTCTTTTTGATTTTGTCAAAACATACCGACTGAACATCTATGATTTACTGAAGCCGCAAACTACAGATAAAATTATTTGGAAGAAATTTTAATATGAACTTTCCAGCAAAGTAAACTGAACTTGTAAACAAAGTGTTTATTTCCTTTCCTTCCTATTTTTGCATTGTAGTTCTAATTTGAAAGTAATGTTGCTACAAGCAAAATTTGACTGATAAACATATAACATTAAAAGGAATAGAGATATGAAGAAAATTTTTTATTTCCTGCTGATAGCAGGACTGACATTGGGATTTACTTCTTGTGACGAAGATAATCCAGTCCCAGATGACCCGCAAACTGAAAATCCGAGTGATGGGGACAATAATGAAGATGGTGATGATAATGAAGGAACTCAAGATCCAGATAATCCGTCTTTGGCAGGAAAGACCTTGATAGTCTATTACAGTTTTACAAACAATACCCATACCATCATGACCGACTTGCAGTCACAAATTGATGCGGATATTATAAGGGTGGAACCGGCAGAGAAGGGTGTTGATTACGCTGCAGATAATTATGCGATTGGCAGTGCTTTGATTGCAGACATACGCGAAAATCCTAACGAGGCATCTTCCTATCCTGCCATTGACCCTGTGGAAGTGAACTTTGATGAATACAGTACGATTTTCATAGGTGCACCTCTTTGGTGGAGCAATATGGCAGCACCGTTACAGACTTTTTTGTTCCATTATGGCCGTGATATGGCCGGAAAGAATATTGGGTTAGTAGTGTCAAGTGCAAGTAGTGGAATTAGCGGAGTGGAATCAGATGCTAAAAGGCTTATCCCTGACGGCAATTTCCTTTCACCGAGCCTCTGGATACGTTCTTCTCAAACTTCAAACTGTCATTCAATGATTACGGAATGGCTGGAATCCATCGGATATGTAAAACGATAAAGTGATTTATATGAAAAAATTGTTTATACTATGCATGTTACTATTGCCAGCTTTCACTTTTGCAGGTTGCAGTAAAGATGAAAATGAACTTCAAACCGAAAATCCCAATGATTCGGGTAGCAATGAAGACAATAATAATCAAGAACCTGAAACTCCAGGAAACGGGAAAACTCTGATTGCATACTTCAGTCGCTGGGGTAATACAAATTATCCTGATAATGTGGACGCTTCTACAGGAGCAAGTATTATCATAAACAATGGTGAACGAGTAGGAACTACAGAACAGGTAGCCCGATATATTCAATCCGTTACAAAAGGCGACATTCATCTTATCCGTACATCTTCAGTTTATCCAACGGATTTTAATGAGGTACGTGATCAAAATCACAGGGAACAGTCTGCCGGTGCTTTACCGGAACTTGACGATGAAATAGAGGACATGGAAGAACAATACGATATTATTTTTATCGGCTATCCCAATTGGGCTATGGACATTCCCAGACCTGTAGCTTCTTTCCTTTCAGATTATAATTTTGAAGGGAAAACGGTAATACCATTTTGTACGCATGACGGCTATGGTGCAGCCGGTACATTCCGTTCTGTAGCTGAAGCCGCTGCCGGAGCGAAGGTTTTGGACGGATTTGCAGTAGAAGCATCTGACGTACCTAATGCTGAATCTGAAGTCCAGCAATGGTTGACAGGTTTAGGGATTGACTGGGATATGTCTGTCGATGGAAATGTTACGGTTAAGGCTGGCGGTCACCTGTTTTCAGCCACATGGAGAGATACTCCACTTGCCAAAGAAATACGCAGCATGTTTCCTCTTGAAGTAACACTTGGAAGATATGGACAGCGAGAGTTTTATGGCTCTATGCCCTCACGTCCGACCAATACAGAAGAGGGACAATTAGAATTTAAGAATGGCGATATTACTTATTGCCCGTCTAACAATACAATTGCTATTTTTTATGGGCAGGCAGAAGATCCGGACATGGGACAACTGACTATGCGTGTTATTCCAATAGGACAGATAACTTCTGATTTAAGTGCGTTCAACGAATTGGACAACCGTATGAATTTTATATTTGAAAATAACCAATAATAGTAGTATGAATAATCGAGTTATATTATCACTGGTTGCATTTTTTATAGCATGTTCTACTTGGACTGTTCAAGCACAAAAGAATAAGGAAGTTAATATGAAAACATCTAAAATTTTGGTTGCGTATTTTTCAGTAACAGGTACGACAGAAAATGTTGCTAAAAATATTGCAGAAATTACAAATGGCGAATTATATAAGATTGTTCCATCAAAGAGTTATACAAATGCTGACCTTGACTGGAATGATAAAAAATCACGCAGTTCTGTGGAAATGAATAATCCACAATCTCGTCCTGCTTTGAAAAGCAAAATGGACAATATTCAGAAGTATGATATAATTTTTCTCGGTTATCCGATTTGGTGGAATTTGTCGCCACGTATCATCAATACATTTATAGAAAGCCATGCGCTGAAAGGTAAGATGCTGATACCATTCGCGACTTCCGGAGGCAGCAGTATAACCAATAGTGTAAAGATACTTAAAAGAACTTATCCTGAATTGGATTGGAAAGAAGGAAAACTCTTGAACAGGACTGACAAAGACGGACTTCGTGTTTGGATAGAAAGTATCAAATAAAATCTTTAATCTTAAAATACAATTATTTATGTTTGGAATAGGAACACAGGAGATTATTCTAATAGTCTTGGTCGTTCTGTTATTTTTCGGAGGCAAGAAAATACCGGAACTGATGAAGGGTCTTGGGAAAGGTGTACGTTCATTCAAAGACGGAATGAATAATATCGAGAAAGATGTAAATGGGTCGGAACAGGTTTCTGCTAACACGGAAAAAAGAAATAATAATGGATAATGACAAGCAATCGTTTTGGGATCACCTTGATGTGTTACGTGCGGCGATAATCAGAATCGTCGCCGTAACCGTTATATTTGGAGTTTTGGCTTTCTTTTTTAAGGAACAACTGTTCGCTGTCGTTCTTGCTCCAAAAGATTCCGGATTCATAACCTACCGATTGTTTGATGTCATAAATGGAATGGTAACAGATTCTTATGTTGCTGATTTTTCCATAAGGCTCATCAATACTGGATTGGCAGAACAGTTTATCATACATATGAAAACTGCAATGTATGCAGGAGTATTATGCGCTTCTCCCTATATTCTTTATCAATTATTTAGATTCGTTTCTCCTGCCTTATATACCAATGAACGTAAATATGCGACACGGGTTGTAGGTAGCGGCTATTCGATGTTTATTTTGGGAGTACTACTCAGTTATTATATGGTTTTTCCACTGACATTCCGCTTTTTAGGAACTTACCAAGTAAGCGGAGAGGTCGAAAATATGATAACATTACAATCCTATATATCGACACTTGTAATTATGTCGCTGGCGATGGGAATTGTTTTCGAGATGCCGGTCCTGTCATGGCTGTTTGCCAAACTAGGATTCCTTTCAGCGGATTTTATGCGTCGTTATCGTAAACATGCTGTCATAATCATTCTAATTATTGCAGCTATTATTACACCGACTTCCGACATTTTCACTCTATTGCTTGTCTCCCTGCCAATGTGGATTTTGTATGAGATAAGTATTTATATAGTAAAAATAGCAACAACGTGTAAAAATGAAATTACTATTACAATATAAGATTCTGCTTGGATATTTAATATTAACGACAGTATTGGGTGGTGTAATAGCTATTTTTATACATGAACGACATCAATTAAGAGACATAGAACTAGAAACGGTAAAGATTCGCTCGTTACGTCTTGGCATAAACAAGATGCATCGCAGCATAATAGAGCTTGCCATTAGGGGTGAAAGTGTAGTTGTATGGGATAAAGCAGACTATCAGAACTATCTCCATCATCGCCTACAGACAGACAGTATACTACAAACATTGGAGCCTCTTTGTCGGGAGTATGTACAATCCAATCAGATAGATACTCTACGTCATTTGTTAGCTGAAAAAGAAACACATCTGCTACATATTATGCAGAATATCAAACAACGAAATGAAAGGGAGGAAATGCTGGCAAACCAGCTGCCTGAAGTGGCAAAACGGGCAACAAGAGTCCGTACTGTTGAGCAAAAGAAAAAAGGAATTGCCGGATTCTTCGGTATGAAGGAAGAAATACGGATAATGCCATCCAACAAAGAACTGCACGCTTTCAGCGACAGCCTGATAGCCACACAGCAACGACAGTCACAAGAAATGGATACATACGCTGACAGTCTGCGTATTCGCAATAGGGAATTGAACAGAACACTGAACAGCCTAGTAAGCGACCTTGACAGGCAGGCATATCTTTCATTTAGCAAAAGTGAACAGAGAATAGAGGATACTTGGAATGAATCATTCTGGTTATTAGCAATAACTTTGTCAGTTGCAATTGTCTTGCTGTTCCTGTCTTACCTCACCATTCACCGTGAAATCAAGCGCAATGTTGACGAAAAAAGAAAATGCGAGAAACTAATCGAAAAATTACAGGAAACCATCCGGCAGAACGAGGAACTAACGAAAGAAAGACAGAACATCATGCAAACTATCACCCATGAATTACGTTCTCCGCTATCTGCTATACGCGGATACGCGGAAATGATAGTAACTGATGAAGAAAGTTCTCTCCGTATCCGCCATGCTAATATCATAGGTGAAGCTTCCGGGCGGATGGCAGGAATGATAGACACACTGCTGAATTATTTTCGTTTGGACAGCGGAAAGGAAACCTTTCATTCCCTTCCATTCCGGTTAAAAAGCATAGCGGACACATTG
Organism: Bacteroides mediterraneensis; assembly: GCF_025993685.1. Classification (NCBI taxonomy): domain Bacteria; kingdom Pseudomonadati; phylum Bacteroidota; class Bacteroidia; order Bacteroidales; family Bacteroidaceae; genus Bacteroides; species Bacteroides mediterraneensis. The sequence goes on from NZ_DAJPEN010000001.1 coordinate 2,826,833, forward strand.
GAGATAGAGTTTATGCCACAGATGGAAAAGAAGCGGCTGGCATTTGAAACAGTCAATGAGGTGGACAAGGTAGTCATGGGTGACCGAAACCTAATACTTCGCATCGGCAGCAATCTGCTGTCCAATGCGCTGAAGTTTACGCAGAAAGGTTCGATCAAATTAATTACCAAATATTCTGATGGCAATTTCATATTGGTAGTGGACGATACCGGTACAGGGATAGACAAGGAGAAACAAGAACAGATATTCAAGCCATTTGAGCGGCTTGGCAACGCCGCCACGCAGGAAGGTTTTGGGTTGGGACTCGCCATCGTAAGGAGTCTTACGGAGCTGATGGGTGGTAACATCAGGGTAGAAAGCGTGCTAGAAAAAGGCAGCCGGTTTACAGTCACACTGCCGCTAGAAAAAACAACCGAAACAGAAGGACAACCATATACCATAACACACAATCTATCAGGCTATTCCGTGCTTTCCATAGACAATGACCGGATGATACTTGACATGCTGCATGACATGTTCGAGCAAAGCGGAGTGCATTGTGAAACCTGTACAGACATAGGCCAGCTCACGGAAAAATTGCGCGGTAACCACTATGACCTGCTGACGACCGACCTAAAGATGCATAATTTCAGCGGCTATGACATTCTGGAACTGCTCCGCACGTCGGACATAGGCAACTCACGCACCATCCCCGTGATGGTGGTGACCGGCTCGAAAAGCATCACGAAAGAGGAACTGGCAGGCGCTGGCTTCGGCTCGGTGCTGTACAAGCCGTTCTCCATCGACGAACTGCTGGCAGCCGCGGAAGAATGTATCGGTGAGGACAGCACCCCACGCATAGACCTCGGCCCGCTGTTCGCATACGGCGACAAGAGGCAGAGGCTGGAATGTCTGGTCAGGGAAACGGAGAAGGAAATGGCCGCCATACGGGAGGAAGCGGAAAGGTGTGACAGGGACAGGCTGGACTACTGGATACACCATATCCGCAGCTCATGGATGCTGATACATGCCGAAGGGCCGCTGCAGGAGCTGTATGACGTGCTCCACGGAAACGGGACGGCAGAAGAAATCAGGGAGTATGCCGGAAAGGTGACCAGTCAGGGCGAAACGATTATCCGGCTCGCCCGAAAGGAAATGGAGAGAACGGTATGGGAAGAATAATAGTGATAGAAGACAACCCGGTATTCCGCGACCATGTCTGCGGAATGCTGGAGAAGGCAGGCTACAAGACCCGCACGGCATACGACTGTGCCGGGGCACGGAGGCTGCTGGAGGAACTGGACGATGGGGACATCATCGTGTCGGACCTGCGTCTGCCCGACGGAGAATGTACGGAAGTGCTGGAGCGGATGCGGGAAACGGGTATCAGAAACCCGTTTGTCATCATGACCGACTATGCGCAGGTCGCATCGGCGGTCAGCTCCATGAGGCTTGGAGCCGAGGACTATATCCCCAAGAACCTGCTGCAGGAAAAGCTGCTTCCGAGGATAAGTGAGCTGGTACGCAAAACGGAAAGAAGGCATACCATGCCCATACTGGAGCGCAGAAGTGCCGCATTCCGGACCATCGACCGGCGTATCTCACTGGTAGCCCCGACGGACATAGGGGTACTGATACTTGGAGAGAACGGCACGGGCAAGGAACACGTAGCAGAAAAGATACATGCGCAGAGTACCCGGCAGAAAGGTCCGTTTGTCGCGATAGACTGCGGTATGCTGACACGGGAGCTGGCTGCATCCGAGCTGTTCGGATACGAGAAAGGCGCATTTACGGGAGCCATAACCGGAAAGAAGGGCTGCATGGCAGAGGCTGACGGCGGCACGCTGTTTCTGGACGAGGTGGGCAACCTGCCCGCTGAGGTACAGCAGAAACTGCTGCGTGCGCTGCAGACCAAATGCTACCGTCCGACGGGCTGCACCCGCGAGCGGAAAGCGGACGTACGCATCGTGGCGGCGACCAACGAGAATCTGGAGAAGGCAGTGGAGGAAGGACGTTTCCGGCGGGACCTGTATCACCGCCTGAAGGAATTTGTCATCAAGATACCGCCGCTGCGGGAGTGCCGGGAGGACATACTGCCCCTTGCGGAGTTTTTCCGGGAGCTTGCCAACGAGGAACTGGGACGGCATACAGAAGGATTCGACAAGGAGGCGGAAAAGGAACTCATGAGGCGGATGTGGGCAGGAAATGTGAGGGAACTGAAACAGACGGTGCGTTCCGCCGTCCTGCTGACGGAAGGAAGGCTGATAGGAGCCGACAGGCTGGAAGCGGAAAGTACGGCACAGGCAGGCAGCTCCCTGCTGCTGAAAGACGGGAATGAGGAAAGGGAACGCATCGTGCGGGCGCTGGCGCAGGCGGACGGGAACCGCGAAGTGACTGCTGGACTGCTGGGTATCAGCCGCACGACCCTGTACAACAAGATGAAAGAATACGGTATCATGCAGAAAAAGAGCGAAAAATGAGAAAATCTCGACTGAAAATCCTATCTTTGCATGAACATAGGAGAAATACGGTACGGAGAAACACGGTTTCCCGTACCGACTAAGATATAGTATAGAATAAGACCGCAAGGCGTTTCGAGCGAAAATCTGGTAAATTGGAACTACAGAGGCGATTGTGTGATGCTTATGCTATGCCTGGGCATAGCGTGCATTCACATACTCTCTGTAAAGGCTTTACCAGAGCCGTCGCTTGAAAGTAGTGTGAATTGCACGCTACTTTTTTTATATACGGTTTCCGGTCGCAACAGAATGACCGCTATGGCAAAAGTCCGATTACTCGCCGTCCTGACAATGGACGGCTGTCCGGCAGAAACAACCGGTCTGTCCGGGCGATGGCTTGGTTCCGACCAGTACGGGATAGGTGCGCTGAAAGAGGCTGCTACCTGCGTCCTGACAGAAGACACGTCGCTTACACTCCTCTCCAACCGGATGGAAAACACCGGCGATTCCCTGAACTATCTGATAGAAGCAACCGAAAAGACGGCAGGTATCATCAACGGCATGATACGGATGCGGCTTGTGGATGAAATCATCCTCTACATGGTTCCCGTCATTGCGGGAAACGGCAGCAGGCTGTTCCAATCGTCGCTGCCCGAAAGCGAATGGACATGCACGGGAAGCAGACAATGGAAGGACGGAATGGTACGGATAGCCTACGGACGGAAAATACCCCGCCAACGGGTGGTGATGTTCGGAAAATGAACGCCCGGGACGTTCAAAAAGTGAACGTACGTTCAGATTCTGAACAAAAAATGAGGCGTCGGGAAAAGCTCCAAAAAATATTTTCAGCAAATATTTCACTGAATATCAGTGTGATATATCCATACTTAAAGAAAGACACTCCCGCAGGATCGCTATTTGTCCCATAGTTTTATGTGCGCACACTTCAAACCAAGTGTAATAACATAAAACTGAAAGGAAATGGAATATCTCATATTGGCAGAAACCGAATTTTTCGGTCTTATAAACGGGAACGATGAAACAGTCAATCTGAATGCCGCATACAGCCGCTTTGTCAAGGCGGTCGTGGAACTGATGCACGACAGCGATACGGACGGGGTGAAAATTGCACTGGCTTATGCCGAGAACGAGCTGCAACACCACCGCACGCAATACATTGCGGATCTGAAAAGCCATACCCACCTGTTTGTCCGTAAAGCCCTGTCTTTCGTCCGCAAGATGCAGAAGCATGTCCCCTCCAACCGCCCGCAGGTGCCGCCACTATCCACTGCCATCCACTCCGAATGCGAAAAGAAAGAAGATGAAAGGAATACCTCGACCATGCGCTGGACGGGCAGTTTGGCTGAGCTGGTGGAGCTGATTTACGGACTGGATGCCATGAAGCTGGTAAACGAGGGTGAACCGGGTATCAAGGAACTGCTGGAAGGCTTCTGCAAGGTGTTCGGTATGGAAATAAAGGAAAGCCAGTGCTACAACACCTATGCGGACATCAAGCGACGGAAAAACGAGAGCCGCACGTATTTTTTCGACAAGGCGGCGGAGAAGCTGAACCGCAGGATGCTGGAGGACGAGGAACGGGAACGGATGCGAAGGTAAACGAGAAAAGTCCGGTTTTCTGCAATTATTCGGAAGAAAAAGGCAACCTTTTCAAAAAGAGAACCCGATAAACATAATGATATAAAAAAGAAAATCCGTAATACGGCTGAATGTTCAACCGTGTTACGGATTTTCCTTTTTTCGCCTGTGGCGTGTTACTTGTTCTGCAAGAGGTATTGCAGTTCGGGGTCGGACTGTATGCGCTGCAACTCGTCGGCGACAATCTGCCGCACCTCGGCACGGATACGGTTGTAGTTATCCTGGATCATTTCCTTCATGCGGTCGTTGCCGCCGGCATCGGTAAAGTCTGTGATGACGGGAATAGGCTTGTAAGCCTGTTCCTCACGCTTCACTTTCTCGGCATCGACCACAATCTCACAATGGAAAATCTTCTGTTCGATGCGCTCGTCGTAGTTGTCGGCGACGGCTCCCACGAACATGCCCTGCGTGAGCGTGGAAATCTTGCTCGCCGGGATAAGGCTCTCCATCTGCGTATTGATGGAAGTGGACTTGTCCTCGCGGTTGATGGTGATGCTCTGCCGCCTCTGGAGAATCTTGCCGAAACGCTCGGAAAGAGTCTTGGCGGTCTCGCCCACAACCTGACCGGAAAAGATGTTGCCGACGGTGTTCATGACCACGGCGGCCTCCTTGTCGCCGTAGTCACGCTTGAGCTGGGAAAAGTCCTGAAAACCCAGCAGGGTGGAAACCTTGTTGCTTCGGGCGGTGGCAATCAGGTTGTCCAGCCCCTTGAAGTAAATCGTGGGCAGCTCGTCGATGATGATGGAGGACTTGAGCCTGCCCTTCCTGTTGACGAGCTTGACGATGCGCGAGTTGTACAGCCCCAACGCCGCCCCGTAGATGTTCTGGCGGTCGGGATTGTTGCCGACACAGAGAATCTTCGGCTCGTCGGGATTGTTGATGTCGAGCGTGAACTCACTGTCGGACATGACCCAGTAGAGCTGCGGGGAAATCATGCGCGAGAGCGGAATCTTCGCCGAGGCTATCTGACCGGCGAGCTGTTCCATCGCCCCGCCCTGCCATGCGTCCATGAACGGGGAAAGATAGTTCTCCAGTTCGGGATAGCTGGTGAGAATCGGGAAAAGGTCCTCGTAACGGCGGTTGAGCAGCTCGATGGCATGGGGAAAGGTGCAGTATTTCCCGTCCTGATAGATACGGAGGAACCATATCACGGCGGCGAACAGGATAATCGGAGATTCGACAAAGAAGTCGCCCTGCTTCTGCACCCAGGTCCTGTTCAAATTGAGCATTATCGTGTAGGCACTCTCGTAGGCATCGGTGATGTCCTCCATGAAATCCGGATGGATGGGATTGCAGCGGTGGCTGCGGCGCGGGTCGTCGAAATTGATTACATAGAACTTCGGCTTGACCTTGTACCCGTCCGGGTGGTTCATCAGGTGGTTGTAGGCGATGGTGGAAAGGTCGGGATATTTGAAGTCATAGATATATTGACTAAAGCCTTTCTCAATCTGCTGCTTGATAAAGCTGTTCACCACTGCATAGGACTTTCCGCTGCCCGGCGTACCCAGTACGATGGTGGCACGGAAGGGGTTGACCACATTGATATAGCCATTGTTCCACTTCTTCCTATAATAGAAACGTGTGGGCAGATTGACGGAATACCCGTTCTCCATGAGGCGGGTTTCCTGCATGAAGCTCTCGTTTTCTACATTGAAAACGTCTTCCATGAGATTGGTACGCAAAAGGCGGCTCATCCATGTGCCCGCCATGAGCAGGCAGACATAGCCCGCCGCCATTGAAGCGGTGTAGAGACCCGCAACCGCCTCCACCGGAAGCGGCAGGGACAGCACCCACCAGTTGCCGAAGAACAGCACCAGCCCCACGGCAAGTACCGCCCAGATCCGGCGCCAGGTGATTTTCTCCTCCTTGACACCTTTCGTGCCGAGGCATGAGAGCGCGAGCAGAAGAAGGGCAAAGAGTTTCGTGTAGAGAATGTGATGGAACAGTCCGGCGGTACGGTCGAAGTTCATCAGTACCCGGTCCACGACACCTATGCCGATGCCCCACAGCCTTATGGCTTCATAACAATACCAGTAGAGGTGGATGACCACCAGAATAATGCTTACGGCACGGAGAAAATCCATGATTTTCGCCAGTGCCCTCAAATCGTCTTCCTGTTGTGACATAATCTGTTTCTGTTTTCAAGTGAATGACTGAATTATAATCCCTGCCCCTTGCGGCGTTTCTTTCGCTTGCGCTTGAGGTCGCGCTCGAAGGCGGCTTCTTCGGCCTGTGCGCCCGAAGCGTCGCCGCCGAGCAAGCCCAAGCCGGAGGAATACCCCTCGTCGTATTCCACGACGGGACGGGTATCGGGCTGCTGCCCGTCCACGGCGATGGTGAACGGTATGGGCGGAGTGCCGGCATACGGCAGGGTGAAATGCTCCTGCAAGGCATTGGCGGAAAACTCCCTGCCCAGACGAGAGCCGTTGAGCACGCAGCCCGTGCGGTGGTCGATGAAGGTCGCCCCGTAGATGCGCCCTTCTTCTGTGTGGCGGAACACCACATCCACACCTTTCGCTTTGAGCAGGGCGACAAACTCCTCGCGGCGGTATGTCCGGGCAAGCGCGGCGGCGACGGTACGGCGGGTCGTCTCCGCCAGACGCCTGTCGCGGATTTGTTCCTTGGAGTATTCAAACCTGCGCTGTACGGCTTCATAGCCGACGGACTTGCCGATGCGGGAAGCCTTGAAGGGAGTGCCGGTCCTGTTACCGGCATCATCAGTGGCAGAATAGACCATCCCGTGATACTCGCGCCCGTCCACCATGCCGCGGGCTTCCTCCACGGTGACGTTGTAGAGCGAGAGAAGGGCACGGTATTCGCCCATTGTCTGGAACCTGTAGCCTGCCATGACTGCCTTGGCTACATTCGATACCTGCCGCTTGACATCGCCCTGCGATACGTCCACCCTGCGGAGCGGGTTGTCGGTACGGAGCCGGCGGCGGTCAGCCGGGTGAAGCCCGTACTTCTTTTCCAGCTCGGAGGTGATGCGCTTGCTGCGGCGGTGGATGAAGTCACGGTTAAGCCGCCTGCCCCGTTCGTCCACATTGACGGAAACGATGTGCAGGTGGTGGCGGCTGATGTCCTCGTGCTTGAACACGAGATAAGGCTGGTCGCCGTAGCCAAGCCTGTCGAGATACTCGCGTGCGAGCTGTTCCAGTTCCGTGTCGGTCAGACGGTCGTCGGGGTGCGGATTAAGGGAAATGTGGATGACCTTATTACGCGTGCGCACCTGCTCCGGCATGAACCGCTTGAAGTCCTGCTCGGCACGTGCCACGTCCACATGTCCGCTGCCGTCGTCGAAAATCCGGTTTACGGCAAGGAGCCTGCCTTCGCCCTCATTCACTTTCAGGCCATTGTAGGCGAGTGCGCCGTACAACGATGTTCCCATGCTTATCTTCGCGACCATCTTTCCTCAAACTCTTTTGAAAGTTCCATGACCTGCCGCGTCAGAGCGGCCAGTTCCTTCGTACATTGCTCCAGCTTGTAGAGCAATGCCATCGCCTTCTTTTCCGAGAAATGGCAGCGAAGCTCCCTTACCGTCTGGTTGTAGTTGTTGCCGACCATGCGGTACTGCGCATGGAAAGCGGAGAGCTTCGTGCAGTAGTCCAGCAGCGTCCTGTCCGTGACCAATACACGGAAGGGCTGTCCGAAGAAGTGCGCTTTCAGGAACACTGCCCTCGCGTACACGCCGGATTTCTCATACATGGCAAGAAACTTCTGCCATTCCTCATTGTCGAAGCGCACCATCACGCAGTGCGACTTGCGGCTCTCTTTCGGATGCCGCCCCCATTTGGGCATTTCATCCCCGTTCTTTTTCTTGTTCATCTTTATTATGGATTTAGTGGTTCGTTTCACGGCACAAGCGCAGCTTCCGGCACGCATACCGCAGGTAGGAAACAGGCTTCCCGACTTCGGAGGGGAAGCCCTCCCCCGCAAGGGGCAAGGTCGTTTCCGGGAGTAACCGGAAACCCTTTGAGTTACTCAAAGGACACCTTGCTGTGTCTTTAAGGACACAAGAATCCGTACACGACGGATTGGGGATAAACCTGCTATAACAACCCATAAAGGTATCGGTCGCCCGATACCCTTCGGCTGCCCAAAAGAAGGACGGAGCCGGGGGTACGATGTGCGCATCGGGAGCGTTGCCCTGCCGCTTGGGGGCAAAGGTACGGGGTAAAAACACACCGGGAAGTGGCTGAAAAACGCCACAAGCTACCGGAACGAAGCCAAATGCTGCCACGCAAGGGGGAAACGATACAGACCGGCGGATTTGTATATTCCTTTGCGGACAGAAACGATGAAGCAACAAGGCAAATAAATGGACATGGACGGAAACAGACATTTGAAAAGGCAGGTCCGCACGGACGGACAGACACACAGCTTCGCTGGCGTACTGACATACATACGTACTGATGCACTGACGTACATACGTGCTGACGTACTGACGTATTGGCGTATGACAACACACCAGCGGAGACTCAAACCAAGACCTCCGTAGAAATGCGTGTATGCAAGAAAGTGCGCATACGCATATATACAGAGGCAGAGAAATGAACAGGCGGGGAAGCATACCGCCACAGTCATAAACCCACAACGATTAAAACATACAGAAAAATGAACAAGGAAACATTCGTTGCATTCGCAACACAGAAAGGCGGTGTCGGCAAATCGACCGTCACCGCGCTCGTAGCCAACTACATCCACAACGTGATGGGGATAGATGTCGCCGTGATAGACTGCGACGAGCCGCAGCACAGCATCGCCGGGCTGCGCGACAAGGAAACGGCACTTATCGAAAAGAACGACAGCCTGAAAGCCGTTGCCTGTGAACATTTCCGCAAGTCGGGGCGCAAGGGATTTCCCATCGTCCGAAGCAACGCCGTGCAAGCGCTGGACGATGCGGACAGCCTGCTGTCAGAGAAAGGATACCAGCCGGAAATCGTGTTCTTCGACCTGCCGGGCACGCTGAAAAGCGACGGGGTGATAAAGACGCTCTCGCAGATGGACTACATCTTCACGCCCGTCAGCGCCGACCGCTTCGTGGTGGAAAGCGCATTGCAGTTCGTGATGATGTTCAACGATAACCTCGTCACCACCGGGCTTGCCAAGACGAAAGGCATATCCCTGTTCTGGACAATGGTGGACGGACGGGAAAAGACCGGGCTGTACGACCTGTACGGGAAGCTGTTCGCCGAAAACGACTTCCATGTCCTTGACACGAGGCTGCCCGACAGCAAGCGTTTCCGCCGCGAGCCGTCGGACGACCGCAAGTCGGTGTTCCGCTCGACCATCCTGCCGCCGGACGCCTCCATGCTGAAGGGAAGCCGTATCCGAGAGCTGTCGGAAGAGATATGTTCCATCATCAACGGATAAACCTCATGGCAAGCCGAAAATTGAATACGGAGGGCATAGACGAAAGCCTGCTGCTTGCCTCCATAGGAAAATCCCGTCAGATGGGCGGACCTCCGGCAAGGGAAGGAACGGACGAACCCGATGCCGGCAACGTACCGGAAGATGCGGTACAGCCCACGGAAGCTAAAGCACGGAGCGAACCCGCGAAAAGAAAGAAGCCTGACTACGGCTCGACCTTCCTCAAACGGAACGAGGTGAAACTCCGGCACTGCGTGTACATCAGCAAGGAGGCACACAGCATCGTTTCCAAGATAGTGAACACCATCGCCGACAAGGAAATAACCGTGGGCGGCTACATCGACACGGTGCTGATGCGCCACTTTGAGGAGAACAAGGACGAAATCAACGACCTGTACCGCCGCAACAGGGACAATCTGATTTGAGGAAAACATTGTATCACATAAAAAAGTAAAGACGAAATGAAACTGAACATCCAAATTTTCAAAAGAAAGCAGAGAGAGGAAGCCTATAAGGGCAAGTGCCTGAACGGATGCAAGCCGGAAGGCACCGCACGGAAGGCGGTGTACATCAGCCGGGAGAAGTACAAGGCGGTCAGGCGCATAGCGGGCATGGCGGGAGAAAACGGGATGACCATATCCGGCTATACAGACCGCATCGTCACCGAACACCTTGAACACCACGGTACGGAGCCGGAGAGCCTGCACAGGAAGAAAAGCCACGATGTTGTCGGACAGATAGCGGTAAGCCTATGGTGACGCTGCTGCTAATCCTGATGATGGCGTGCAACCTGTGGGTACTGCTCTACCTGACATGGGAACGCAAGGAGTCACGAAAAGCTGACGGCAAGGACGGCATTGAACCGGCACGGGAACCGTTGCCCGATGTCATTGGAAAAAGCAGGTTCAGAATGCCGGAAATGAAGCCACAGGCTGCCACTCCGACGCCAAATGCTGCCACGGAAATGCAAAGCGAGGCGGTGGACGAAAAGGACGTTACCTTTGACGACGAAATGGAAACCGCCGGCAGCCACGCTGCGGAAACGAAGCCGTCGCGCCAAGTGCCCGACGAGGATCTGGACGAGGTTTTCAGGGACAACCGCGTCCACGACACGGACGGGGAACTTGAGGAAGAGCCGCCACAGGCGGGCGGAAGCACCTTTGACGAAATCGACCGTGCGGCAAGGGCGGTGAAGAACCCGAAGGCAGGGAAAGCCGACATCCTGCAAGCGGGCAAGGTATTCCACGAGCTGGAAGGGACAGAGTTCTACGACATGTTCCGGCGCAACAATGCCCGGTACGAGGCAAGGGTGTCGGAAATGGTGGAAACCTATCTCACAAGTATCCAGCCCGCAGAGAAGAAAACAAGAATGAAAGCGGCTGTACGGAAGGAATACGAGAACTTCAACATCCGCGACTATGTATAACAATGTAAAAGATGTAACTAAGATGCGAAAAAAGAAAACCGACTACGGCTAAATCATCGGCTTGCCACCGAATCCACTAAATCCAGAAGCCGGCTTTATCCGAAGCCGCAAGAATTAAAAAGTATCAATCGCCGAAGGGAATATCCGACCCCAAGGCACAAAAAACGAAAAAAGATTATGACAATGACATCGAAAAAGAAACAGTTCATCCTCGCAGCCCTTCTGCTGGCTGCCAACATTTCCGCCTTCGCTCAGGGTAACGGCATGGCGGGCATCACCGAAGCCACCAGCATGGTGACATCGTATTTTGACCCGGCGACAAAGCTCATCTACGCCATCGGCGCAGTGGTGGGTCTTATCGGGGGCATCAAGGTCTATGGCAAGTTCTCGTCCGGCGACCCGGACACGAGCAAGACCGCCGCAAGCTGGTTCGGTGCGTGTATCTTCCTGATAGTGAGTGCGACCATTTTACGCTCGTTCTTTCTCTAAACAGGCGTTTTCCATATATAATTAAGGTAAAAGGACAATGGCTGAATACCCGGTAAACAAGGGCATCGGTCGTCCGGTGGAGTTCAAGGGGCTGAAGGCGCAGTACCTGTTCCTGTTCGCGGGCGGGCTGCTCGCTGTCTTCATCCTGTTTGTCATCCTGTACATGGCGGGCGTGAGCCAGTGGGTCTGCATCGGTCTGGGAGTCACGGCGGCTTCCGCCGTGGTATGGCTCACGTTCCGGCTGAACACGAAGTACGGCCAGCACGGACTGATGAAGCTGGGCGCTGCACGGATGCGCCCGCGCTACCTGCTCCACCGCAGACGGGTATGCCGTATGCTAAGACGGAAAAAGAAAGGAGGAAAAGCATGAGAAACGTAATGAAAGCCACCACGCTGGAGAGCCGCTTCCCGCTGCTGGCGGTGGAACACGGGTGCATCATCTCGAAGGACGCAGACATCACCGCAGCCTTCGAGGTGGAGCTGCCGGAGGTCTATACCGTGACGGCGGAGGAATACGAGAGTATCCATGCCACGTGGTGCAAGGCAATCAAGGTGCTGCCCGACTATTCGGTACTGCACAAGCAGGACTGGTATGTAAAGGAACTGTACCGCCCCGACTGGGAGAAGGAAGGTACGGGCTTTCTGGCACGGAGCAACGGAATGCACTTCAACGAGCGTCCGTATCTGAACCACAAATGTTACCTGTTCCTGACCAAGACGACAAAAGAGCGCATGAGGCGGCAGAGTAACTGGAACACGCTGTGCCGTGGGCATATCGTCCCGAAAGAGATACGGGACAGGGAAACGGCGGTGAAGTTCATGGAGGCGGTGGAACAGTTCGCCCGCATCCTGAACGATTCGGGGCACGTCAAGTTGCGCCGCCTGACGGACGACGAGCTTGCCGGTACGGAGAAGGAAACGGGTATCATAGGCAGATACCTCACCCTGTCGCTTGGCAACACGAACTGTCTGGAGGACATCGCCATGAGCGCGGAGGAGATGCGCGTGGGCAGCAACCGCCTGTGCCTGCACACGCTATCGGACACGGAAGACCTGCCGGCATCGGTGGAAACGGATTACCGCTACGAGCGTCTTTCCACCGACCGCTCGGACTGCCGCCTGTCGTTTGCCGCCCCGCTGGGACTGCTGCTTCCCTGCAACCATATCTACAACCAGTACGTGTTTGTCGGCAACAGCGACGAGGAGCTTCGCCGCTTCGAGAAGTCGGCAAGGAACATGCAGTCGCTTTCACGGTACAGCCGCCAGAACGCCATCAACTGCGAGTGGATAGAGGAATATCTGAACGAAGCCCACTCACAGGGGCTGAAGTCCGTCCGCGCCCACTTCAACGTGATGGCGTGGAGCGACGACACGGAGGAACTGAAACGGATAAGGAACGACGTGGGGAGCCAGCTGGCCTCGATGGGATGCGTGCCCCGCCACAACACGACGGACTGCCCGACGCTGTTCTGGGCGGGCATACCGGGCAATGCGGCGGACTTTCCGGCAGAGGAATCGTTCCACACGTTTGTCGAGCAGGCGGTATGCCTGTTCGCCGGAGAGACCAACTACCGGGACTCGCCCTCGGCTTTCGGCATCCGCATGGCAGACCGTATCAGCGGCAAGCCCCTGCATATCGACATATCCGACCTGCCGATGAAGCGCGGCATCACGACCAACCGCAACAAGTTCGTGCTGGGACCGAGCGGAAGCGGAAAATCGTTCTTCATGAACCACCTGGTCAGACAATATTATGAACAGGGCACGCACGTGGTACTGGTGGACACGGGAAACTCCTATCAGGGACTGTGCGAGATGATACACCGCCGCACGCACGGACAGGACGGTATCTACTTCACCTATACGGAGGAGAAGCCCATCAGTTTCAACCCGTTCTATACGGATGACGGGGTGTTCGACGTGGAGAAAAAGGACAGCATCAAGACGCTGCTGCTGACATTGTGGAAAAGCGAGAACGAACCCGCCACGAAAACGGAATCGGCGGAGCTGGGAAGCGCGGTGAACGCCTACCTGCTGAAACTCCAACAGGACAGGAGCATCGTGCCTTCGTTCAACACATTCTATGAGTATATGCGGGACGTGTACCGCAAGGAGATGGAGGAACGCTACATCAAGGTGGAAAAGTCGGACTTCAACATCGACAATTTCCTGACCACCCTGAGGCAGTACTACCGGGGCGGACGCTACGACTTCCTGCTCAACTCGACGGAGAACATCGACCTGCTGCACAAGCGGTTCGTGGTCTTCGAGATTGATGCGGTGAAGGATAATGCCGAGCTTTTCCCGGTAGTGACGATTATCATCATGGAAGCGTTCATAAACAAGATGCGGAGGTTGAAAGGCGTGCGTAAGCAGCTGATATGCGAGGAGGCATGGAAAGCCCTGTCATCGGCGAACATGGCATCTTATCTCCAATACCTCTACAAGACAGTGAGAAAGTATTTCGGGGAGGCGATTGTGGTGACACAGGAAGTGGACGACATCATCAGCTCGCCGATTGTGAAGGAGAGCATCATCAACAACTCGGACTGCAAAATATTGCTTGACCAGAGAAAATATATGAACCGCTTTGACCAGATACAGTCGCTCTTGGGGCTGACGGAAAAGGAAAAGTCGCAGATACTCTCGATCAACCAGTCCAACGACCCGGCAAGGCGGTACAAGGAAGTCTGGATTGGACTTGGGGGCACGCATTCGGCGGTATATGCCACGGAGGTGTCGATGCAAGAGTATCTCGCCTATACGACGGAGGAGACGGAGAAGATGGAAGTACGCGAACTGGCGGAGAAACCGGGAGGCGACATGGAAGCTGCCATCCGTCAGGTGGCGGAGCGACGGAAAGAGGAACGGACGGGACAGTGAACCGGCAGGAAATATACAGTAAATGAAAAATAGAAAATGATTTATGAACCAACAGACTGACAACATGTACATTGATGACCGATACAGCGATGAAGCGCTGCGGAAACGGGAGGAAATCCGGGAGCATATCTCATGGTTCCGTGAGTTCCTGACATTCGGGACCTCACTACCGGAACATATCAGAAGGCGATACGGACTGGAAGAAGACTACCAGCGGTACAAGAAACTGGAAATACAGGTTCACCGGATGCCTGCTGAACCGGACTGCAGGGGATATGGGAAGGAGCAGCGCATGAAAGAACTGTGCGAGGCAGGAAGAGCCAAGGGAAAAATCACTCTTGCAGTGGAAAAGGCTTACGAAAGCATCTGCCCCGCTCCGGCAAGGGACTATCTGGAAGAAAAATATCAGGAACTGCTCTATCTGAGAGGTATGGTGTACCGGAAAGACTATGACGACCCGATGTGGTACAAGCCGGAAATCCTGAACAAATACGGCATTGACCACAAGGGACCGCGCGAAACGGTGCTCAAGCAGGTGGAAAAGGCATACCGGGAACTGGATGCCCGATTCTGCCGGATGACGGGCAAGAAGCCGGATGCGGACGAGCTGTTCGGCAAACCCGCAGTACGGCAGTCGGTACCTGCACAGAAGGAGGCGCCGGAGAATGGCGCAAGGGAAAACCGCATGTGCAGGCGTAAAGGCAGAAGACCGGGATTCTGACGGAAAAGGAAACCGGGCGGACTCCGGCTACGGAAAAGGCGAAAAGAAAAAAGGATTGAAAAAAATGAAAGAACAAAACTTAAAGAAGACAAGAAAATGAACATCAAACTGACAAAGACCGAAAGGCTGCTGCTGTGCGGCGGTCTGATAGGCATGGCATCGCTGATGCTGCAAGCCTGTGATATAATGGCAAAAGAAGACGGCGACACCCGTGACAGAATCTGCGGAAACTGGGAAAACGCGGAAGCCGGTCCCGACATACTGGTGTACAGGGAGGGAGAATCATATAAGGTGACACTGTTCAGACGCAAGGGCGTACGCCGCGTACTGAGACCGGAAACCTATCTGCTGCAGAGGGAGGAGAACGGCAACCTGTATATGAACACGGGGTTCCGCATTGACGTGGCATACAACGAGGAGACGGATGTGCTGACCTTCTCGCCGGGCGGTGACTATGTCCGGGTGAACACGGATGCAGGTGACGGCGAAAGGACAAAGGAGAAAGAGAATATGCAATAGCAACTTAACGAACCACTAAATCCAAAAAAAAAATGAGAATGAGACAGAAACTGAAAATACCGCTGATTGCGGTCTGCCTGTGCCTTGCGGGGACAGGCGGGGCAAATGCCCAATGGGTGGTGTCCGACCCCGGAAACCTTGCGCAGAGCATAATCAATTCCGCCAAGGAGATGGTGGAGACAGCCGGGACGAAAGCCAACACCCTGAACGGCTTTCTGGAAACGAAGAAGGTGTTCGAGCAGGGAAAGGCGTATTACGACGCACTGAAATCAGTGCACGACGTGGTAAAGGGCGGCGCGAAGGTGGCGAAAAGCATCTCTCTGGTAATGGAAATATCGGAAATCTATGTGGACAACTACCAGAAGATGCTCTCGGACGAGAACTACACGCCGGAGGAGCTTGCCGCCATCTCGTCGGGCTATGCGATGCTGATAGACGAAAGTTCGGACGTGCTGCAGGACCTGAAGAATGTGGTGAACGTGACGGGCATGTCACTGACGGATGCGGAAAGGCTCGCCGTCATAGACAATGCCTACCGCAGCCTGATGAACTACCGCAACCTCGTGCGCTACTACACGAACAAGACCATATCGGTGTCGTACCTGCGGGCGAGAAAGAAGAACGACATGGACCGGGTGATGGCACTCTACGGGAACTCCAACGAAAAATACTGGTAGCCTATGGGAGAGTTTGACAACCTGCACCAGATACTCCTCTCGCTGTATGAGGAGATGATGCCGCTCTGCTCGGACATGGCAGGAGTGGCAAAGGGGCTTGCCGGACTGGGCGCCCTGTTCTATGTGGCGGTGCGCGTGTGGCAGTCGCTCGCCCGTGCCGAAGCGATAGACGTGTACCCGCTGCTGCGGCCGTTTGCCATCGGACTGTGCATCCTCTTCTTCCCGACCATCGTGCTGGGGACGATGAACTCCGTTCTGGGAGTAATCGTACAGGGGACGCACTCGATACTGGAGGAACAGACCTTTGACATGGAGAAGTACAGGGAACAGAAGGACAGACTGGAATACGAGGCGATGATGCGCAACCCGGAAACCGCCTATCTCGCCTCGGACGAGGAGTTCGACCGCCAGATAGACGAGCTGGGCTGGTCACCGTCGGACATGATCACCATGACGGGCATGTACATGGACCGTGCGGCGTACAACATCAAGAAGAGCGTGCGTGACTGGTTCCGCGAGCTGCTGGAGCTGATGTTCGCAGCTGCCGCCCTTGTCATCGACACGCTCAGGACGTTCTTCCTGGTGGTGCTGTCGATACTGGGACCCGTCGCTTTCGCCTTCTCGGTATGGGACGGCTTCCACTCCACGCTTTCGGCATGGTTCAGCCGCTACATACAGATTTACCTGTGGCTGCCCGTCTCCGACCTGTTCAGCACGATACTGGCGAAGATACAGATACTGATGCTCCAGAATGACATCGAGGCGATGCAGGCAGACCCGAACTTCTCGGTAGAGGCGAGCAACGGGGTGTACATCGTGTTCCTCGTTATCGGCATCGTGGGATACTTCACCATCCCGACGGTAGCCGGATGGATAATCCAGGCCGGTGGCGGAGTGGGCAGCTACAACAAGAACATCGGTACTGCGGGCGCCCTTGGCGGCAGTCTGGCGGGTGCGGCAGCCGGAAACGTGGCGGGACGCACGGGCAAGTTTATCAGAAAACAGGCCGGACGGCTGCTGAAAAGAAAATAGCCTGATAACCGGGGCGGTACCCTGGCATAGCTGCTGTGCCACCCCGGGAAAGCATACCAAAATGATTTTACAAACCATAAAAAACAGAAAGAATGGAGTTCAAGAGCCTGAATAACATAGAAACGAGTTTCCGGCAGATACGTCTGTTCGGAATCATCTACACGGCGGTATGTGCCGCCATCGTCATCTGCTCGGTGGTATGCGCCTTCCGCTTCGCCGAAGCGCAGAGACAGAAGATATACGTACTTGACGGGGGCAAGAGCCTGATGCTCGCCCTCTCGCAGGACCTGTCGCAGAACCGCCCGGCGGAAGCAAGGGAGCATGTGCGCCGCTTTCACGAACTTTTCTTCACACTCTCGCCGGAGAAGAGCGCAATCGAGCACAACGTGAAGCGTGCGCTGCTGCTGGCGGACAGAAGCGCGTACAACTACTACGCCGACTTTGCGGAAAAGGGATTCTACAACCGCATCATCGCGGGGAACATCAACCAGGTGCTCCAGGTGGACAGCGTGGTCTGCAACTTCGACCGCTATCCCTATGAGGCACGCACCTACGCAAGGCAGATGATCATCAGGGAAAGCAACGTGACGGAGCGCACGCTGGTAACGACCTGCCGGCTGCTCAACGCGAGCCGCTCGGACGACAATCCGAACGGGTTCACCATAGAGGGATTCACGATACTGGAGAACAGGGACATCAGAAGCATGGAGAGATAGGCGTATGGGAAAGATGAATATTCTGACGGGAAAATGCGCTGTCGTTCTCAGGGAAAAACTGCACAGGAGACTGGACGCACTGTCGCCGAAGGCAAGGCTGGCGGTCATTGCCGGGATGTTTGTCCCCTTTGCCGCCGGATGCCTCTATACGACAGCCACCGCCATTGCCGGCTTCGGAAAAAGTGAAAAGGAGTTGGAGATACGGCATATCGAAAATTTGAACCTGCCCGTGCAGGAGAGTGATAACTTATATAATAATGTATATGGAAACGAAAAAAGAACAGAAGAATGAAACGAAAGAGAAAAAGCCGCTGACAGAGGAACAGCGTCAGCTTAGAAGGAAGATGCTGGTCTATCCGCTGATGGGGCTGACCTTTCTGGGCTGCATGTGGCTCATCTTCTCCCCTTCTCAGGAGGACAGGAATAAGGAACGGCAGGGACAGGGATTCAACACCGACATGCCACAGCCGGAAGACTCCAAAATCATCGGTGACAAGGCTAAAGCCTATGAGCAACAGCAACTGGAGAACAGGCAGAAGCAGCGCCGGGGCATGGTGGGCGACCTGTCCGCGTTCTGGAACGACAAGACGGAAGGAACGGACACGGCAGACGGAACGGACGACTGCCGCCTGGCACAACCGGAAACATCGCCGAAGACGGACGGAAGCGGAATACAGACAGGCATCCGCTCCTCGGCTGCCGCCAACGAGCGGCTGAACACCTCGCTGGGTACGTTCTATGAGCCGCCGAAGGAGGATGCCGAAAAGAAAGAGCTCAGGCAGCGCATCGACGAGCTGGAACGCATGGTCATGGAACAGGAGAAACAGCCCGCAAGGATGGAGGAGCAGGTCGCCCTGCTGGAGAAGTCGTACGAGCTGGCGGCAAAGTACCAGAACGGAGGAAACAATGCCGCGCAGACCGCACGGACCGATGGGACGGAAATGACGGAAAGCAATGCCGGCGAAAAGAAAATGAAGGCTGAACCAGTGAGCGGCGTGCACCCGTCAACGGTGTCCGCCCTGCCGCAGCCCCTGACAGATTCCGCCTTTATAGCGGACTACGGGGGCGAAAGGAACTACAGGTTCCATACTGCCATCGGCAGTACGGAGGCACCGGGAAAGAACACCATAGCAGCCTGCGTGCAGGGCGACCAGACGGTAACGGACGGACAGACGGTAAGGCTGCGGCTGCTGGAGCCGATGCGTGTGTCGGGCAGGACTGTTTCACGAAACACCACCCTTGTGGGGACGGCACGCCTGCAGGGTGAGCGTCTGGAGATAGGCATCACCTCGTTGGAACATCAGGGGAACATCGTCCCGGTGGAACTGGAGGTGTACGACAATGACGGACAGGCGGGCATCTTTGTGCCCGGCTCGATGGAAACGGACGCAGCAAAGGAAATCGGTGCGAACATGGGCAGTTCGCTCGGAAGCAGCATCAACATCTCGACCGATGCGGGGGCACAGCTCGCCTCCGATCTGGGAAAGGGCGTGATACAGGGAGTGTCGCAGTATATATCGAAGAGGATGCGCACGGTAAGGGTGCATCTGAAATCGGGATACAGGGTGCTGCTGTATCAGGAAAAGGAATGACAACCGAAAAACATAAAGACGAAAAGAAAAAACAACCAAACAATTTTAATCCACTAAATCCAAAGTAAAATGAGTATCAAGAAAGTAATGACAATGTTTGCCTTTTTCATAGGCATAGCCTGTGCAACCTATGCACAGGGTGTAAGCAATGACAGTACCGCCACCGCAAAGGCAGAGGGGCTGAAACTGACGAAGGAGGTCTATCCGCAGACGGAGGAGGACGGCGACCTGTATCACGGACTGACCAGGAAACTGATGTTTGACCGCATGATACCGCCGCACGGTCTGGAGGTCACGTATGACAAGACGGTGCATATCCTGTTTCCCTCGGCAGTGCGCTATGTGGACTTGGGTTCTCCCAACCTTATAGCGGGCAAGGCTGACGGTGCGGAGAACGTCATCCGCGTAAAGGCGACGGTAAGGAACTTCCGCACGGAGACGAATATGAGCGTCATCACGGAGGACGGCTCCTACTATTCGTTCAACGTGAAATATGCCGACGAGCCGCTGCTGCTCAATGTGGAGATGAAGGACTTCATCCATGACGGCAGCACGGTGAACCGCCCGAACAACGCGCAGGAAATCTATCTGAAGGAACTGGGAAGCGAAAGCCCCATGCTGGTGCATCTTATCATGAAGTCGCTGCACAAGGAGAACAAGCGCAAGGTGAAGCACATCGGCTGCAAGCGTTTCGGCATCCAGTATCTGCTGAAAGGGATATATGTCCACAACGACCTGCTGTACCTGCACACGGAGATAAAGAACCAGAGCAACGTGCCGTTTGACGTGGACTACATCACGTTCAAGATTGTGGACAAGAAGGTGGCGAAACGCACCGCCATTCAGGAACAGGTGCTGTTTCCGCTCCGTGCGTACAACTATGCGGTACGTGTGGCCGGGAAAAAGTCCGAGCGCACGGTGTTCTGCCTGCAGAAGTTCACCATCCCCGACGGCAAGCAGCTCGTGGTGGAGATGAACGAGAAGGACGGCGGTCGTCACCAGACGTTTGTCGTGGAGAACGAGGATTTGGTACAGGCTGAAACCATCAACGAACTGCGCGTACGATGAAATGCAAGGTACTGTTTATGGCAATGCTTCTGTCCGTCCTTTTTATGGGACGGGCGGAAGCCCAGCGATGCCTGCCGAAGATGCGTGGCATTGAGATGAAAGCCGGGATGACCGGGGCGGACGGCTACTGGCTGGGAGCCGCACTGTCGAGCTATGCAAGGGGCGGCAACAAATGGGTGTACGGGGTGGAATACCTGCAGACCAACCATCCGTACAGGAGCGTGAATGTTCCCGTGGCACAGTTCACGGCGGAGGGCGGTTTCTACTACAACTTCCTGTCGGATGTGAAAAAGACGGTGTTCTTCTATGCGGGGGCGTCAGCCCTTGCCGGATACGAGACGGTAAACTGGGGAGAAAGAACGCTGTATGACGGGGCAAGGCTGAACAACAGGGACGGCTTCGTCTATGGCTGCGCCGCCACACTGGACATGGAGCTGTATCTTGCGGACTTCATCGCACTGACGGCTTCGGTAAGGGAGCGTTTCCTATGGGGCAGCAGTACGGGCGTGTGCCGCACGGAGTACGGGATAGGTATAAAGTTCATCATCAACTGATGTATGCCTATGGACATAGAAGGAATGAAGCGGTTTCCGATAGAGGATTTCCTCGCACGGCTTGGGCATCATCCCGTGCAAAGGCGTGCCAATGCCGTCTGGTACCGTTCGCCTTACCGGGAGGAAAAGACACCGTCTTTCAAGGTAAACCCGGAGAAAAATCTCTGGTACGATTTCGGTGCCGGTATGGGCGGAAACATCTTCGCCCTCGCCGGGGAGTTCATCGGAAGTGGGGACTTCATCACGCAGGCGAGGTATGTGGCGGAGGTGTCGGGTATGCCGCTGCCGGAACATGAGCCACACCGGAGTTCCGAAGTGCGACAAGCTGGCGGGCAGAGCTTTGAGAATGTGGAGATACTTCCCTTGCAGAACCGGGCTTTGCTCCATTACCTGCACGAGCGTGGCATACCGTCCGCCATCGCCATAGCGAACTGTAAGGAGATGCGCTACACCACGCACGGCAAGCGGTATTTTGCCGTGGCTTTCGGTAACGGGAGCGGCGGATATGAGATACGCAATCCGTTCTTCAAGGGGTGCGTGCCACCGAAAGACGTGACCCTGCTGCCGTCCGGCTCAACCGCCTGCAACGTGCATGAGGGCTTCATGGACTACCTGTCCGCCCGTGCGCTGGGCATCGGGAACGGGGAAGACCACCTCGTGCTCAACTCTGTGTCCAATGTGGCGAGGGCATACAGGCATCTGGACGGCTACGGGCAGATAAAGTGCTATCTTGACAACGATGAAGCCGGGCGGCGGACATTGGAAGCCCTCGGCACCCGCTACGGGGAAAGAGTATCGGACTGCTCCGGCATCTATGGCGGATGCAAGGACTTGAACGAACACCTGCAAAAGACGCTTGCCGAAAGGCAGGCACAGCGTGAGAACGAAAAGAAAAGCAAATCCATTAAAATGTAACGATTATGAACATGAACAGATTGAACAATAGAGCAAAAACGAAAAGAAACATGGTGAAATCTCTGGCAGCCTTCTGTGTGGGGCTGCTCGCCTTCGGCTTCGCCTCGTGCGATGATGAGCTGGATGTCATGCAAGCCTACCCGTTCACGGTGGAAACAATGCCCGTGCCGAAGGAGCTGGCAAAGGGTGAAACGGCGGAAATCCGCTGCGAGCTGGTGCGTGAGGGCGAGTTTGACGGGGCGGTCTATACCATCCGATATTTCCAGTTTGACGGCGAAGGTACGCTGAAGCTCGACAACGGGCTGGTGTTCCAGCCCAACGACCGTTACCTGCTGGAGAACGAGAAGTTCCGCCTGTACTACACATCGGAGTGTGACGAGTCACAGAGCCTGACCATTACGGTGGAGGACAATTTCGGGAACTCTTTTGAATGGGAAGTGGAGTTCAACAACGACACGGACATGGATGAGGTTCCGTCCGGAAACGATACGCTGAATACGGTGAAAGGAGGTGTCTATCAGTAAGTCAGGAATGAAACGGCTGTTTGCAGTGGCAGTGCTGGCGGTTGCTTTCTCCGCCAGCCTGCCCGCGCAAGGTACGGATGAAACGGCTGCATCGTTCCACGATGAGCCGAAGGCTGAATTAGCCGTCGAGCTGATTAAGAAATACGAGGGACTCCATGACCGTTCTGATTATCCGTACTACGGTTACGGACATTGTAAACTTCCGGGAGAGGAACTGTCCTACGATATGACGGAGGCGGAAGCGGAAGAACTGCTCCGCAAGGACTTGGCAGAGCGTTATAAGTTGTTCCGCAAATATAAAAAAGATGCCCTGCTCCTGACCGTTCTTAGCTACAATGTGGGGCACGGGACTCTGCTCGGCTACGGTAAACGTCCGAAAAGCCGTCTGGTGAAAAAGTTGGAAGCGGGCGACCGGAACATTTATATGGAATACATATCCTACTGCCACTACAAGGGTCGGAAAATCCGCTCGATAGAGCGGCGACGGAAAATGGAATTTCTGCTGCTGTATGAGAAGTAACGCAAAGGGAGAGCTTCACACAAATGGTGGGGTCTCCCTTTGTCATTTTCCGGAAAGGTTTTGCTTTGCTCCGGGAAAAGACCTAATTTTGTATCACTTTTTTTGAAACTGAAAAACAATCATGGAAAATTATATGGCAAAAGCAGCGGATGCCTTTCTGACAGGGCGTCCGTATGGCATACGTCTTGACTTCAAACATAAGGGCTTCGCTCTTTTCAACTACAACATGAACGAGCTTGGCAACCATCTTCCCGGCAGACTGGAAACGCTTCCGCTGGAGGATTTTGACGTGGAGGATATTCCGCTGTGTGGGGAACGTATTGTCCGAAAGGAAAACATAACGGACATCTTCTTCTATGACGAGAAGAGCAACCCGTATTCGGACAACCGTGTGGATATGAAGAAACTGAAAGCATACAACAAATATATCTATCCGCTTGCACTTATTCTGAATAGAAATCTGTAAGATGGAACTCAAAAAGACTTCCATCAGTGGAAGTCTTTTTGGATTAAAATATTTGTCAGGTTATGCTACGATAATGTCACAATATACGGTCTGTTACGCGTAATCTGAAAAGCGAATTTTATATCCGTTTCAATTCCTGACATTTCTTTAGCCTGACATAAATCTTCATTCACTTTGATACAAACCTCTGCCTTTCCGCTACTTTCAAATTCCATCTGCAAGGTTGTTTCGGAAAAATCCAGTTTTTTCCAGCCAAAAGAAACAACAAGAGTTTCATACAGACTTCTAAACTGATTTTCTGTCAGACTGACTGATCCCAATGTAAGTAATACCCAATACTTTGCCATATACATTTTTATTTTCCAAAATAAGTAAAAACACATTATAAATCAAAGACAAAGGGACAAAAAAAGACTTCCGTCAGTGGAAGTCTTTGGAACAGCGGTTTCTTTGCTACTTTCTTTGTCCGCCTTCTGCTCACCGAAAGAAAGTAGGGCGGCTCTCGCCGCCTCTGCCTAAAGTCGGGTGTAAAGTCCCGTTACATCCGTGAAAATCTGCTGGAGCATATCAAAGTACACTCCCTCGTATTTGGCTATCTCCTTGACCTTGATGTCCGCATACTTCGTCAGTGACTGACGATAGAAATACATGGTGTATGTATCCGTATCCTCGTCCAATATGATTTTCAGTCTGTTGGCTGACGTCTTGTTCCTTGCAAGGCTCATTTGTAGTCCGTTGCCCAAATTGATATAGTTACGGCTTCCCGTCATGACGGTAAATCCATGACCGCCCAACTGCTGTAAGATTGTATTCGCTATCATCTGTATATGAATTTAAGTTATTGCCAATGGGTGGCTTTTGCCACCCGATTTTTTATACATTCATGCTCTGCCTTATATGTTCCAATGTGCGCTCGGCAATGGGTCGTGTTTCCTCCGTCCAAAGGTCATAGTCATGTACGGATATTCCCACACTCTGCAAGTCACGGATATAGCCGGACACATAATCTCCCGTAGGGAGGTAAACGAACTGCATCCATGCGTCCCTGCTGTCTGTCAATATAAAATAGTATTTCATGCTCTTTCTGTTTTATGGGTTATCTGTTTCGGGTGCGGGCGGTATTGTGTACCGCCACACCTTTAGTATTCTTTCACTTCGGCAATGGGGGTATATTTTCTGAGCCATTCCACCACATGCACCATGTTGTATTCGGAAGTGATGACTGCCGTATGTTCGTTTATCGGGGTCATTCTTGTACTTTCGTAGCTCTCTATCCACTCCTTTAGTGTTGCCACATCACAAGTATCGGTACACATCATATCCAAAATTCCGATAGGGTCGCTGAATGTCACAATCAAAGTATCATAGTATGCTGTCATAATCTGTCCTCCTTTCCTTTTATCCATTCGTCACGCAGTTGTCTGCACTCCTCCAATGTCGGTCTCACGCAGGAGAAAAGTTCTCCGTCCGTGTGTCGGTAATCATATTGGAAAAGGGTTGTTCTTTTCCGTCTGATAGTCGTTTGGTACTTTTCGTACTTCTCAGTACCTGCCGTTTGGCAGGTACTCACTCCGTTGATGGTCATTCTTGTTGTCATGGTCATTTCCTTTTAATGGTTATCTTTCCTATTTCTTTTTCGGGGTGGGTATCGAAATCCCAGTCCACTTCTTCATCATCCAATGTGGTGTGAATGTTTCCGCCCATTACCAAACCGCACTCTTTCATTACGAGTTCTCTTGCTTTCGTTCTGCTATCGGCTTCTACCTCGAACACTCCCGAAAATACAAATCTTGTATTTACTACATATTTTGCCATATCTGTATCGGTTAAAATTCAACAATCAGCAGTCGGTTCTCCATTACCTTTTCAGGGTCGGTTATCATCCTTTGGGCTACCCAAAGGTGATGTGCTCCGAAGCCGTAGGCGAACAGCCTTCCGAAGTTCTCGTTTTCTGAAAGTTTCGCCATTGAATTGCGGATTTCCGTTTCGCTAAAACTCAAGGACAAGGTGTTTATCAGACTGACAAAGATGTCGGTTACTTTCTCGTCCCATAATATCAGTATGTTTTCTATCTTTATTTCCATATCATGTATATTTTGAAGTCTATAAATCAAGCACTCATCCGCTTGCGGATAAGTTCGGCATTGCTCTCTACAAGGCTGATGATGCGGTCGTGGTATTCGGTATTGGAATTACATACACCTCTGCTCTGTACCACCTTGAATGTTGTCAGTGAAACCTCTACCGTTTCAATGCGTTTGCCGTCAATGGTTGCGGATAGGATAAGGGAGTCTGTCCTCTTGTGATAGCTTCCCACACAATGGTGCATCAGTTTTCCTTCAAGTTGCATTTCCGCTACACTCTCAATGACCTTTACAAGAATAAGGTTGTCGGTAAACACAAGTCCGAAAAACTTGCCTTTGGACTTCAGATAATTCTTTTCGTCCTTGACCAACTGCTCCCTGCGTTGCTCCGCTCTTTCCCTTTCAATCTGTTCTTCACGTTTTCTGACAAGTCGGTCATGTGCCTTTTTCAAGTCTGTCGGACAAACATATTTTGGGCAGTGGGTGTCTTTCCCGAAATGTCGGAGCAGTCTTACAAGGTCACACCACATGGAGGCATCTGCAATATGATAGCCGTTTCGGATACAGATTTTTATGGAGTTCCAATATTCATGCAAATTGACATTTGAAATGACGGCATATCTGAACATTTCTGTCTGTCCCGCTTTAAGCAATGTTTCCTTTTTGCTGTCCGTCAGAATGGCGGTAAAAAATTCGTATGGGGTCAGTTTGTGGAATGCTCCCTTGAAGCCGTTCCGCCTTAATTCGGGAATGATGCGCATTGCCGGATAAGTCTTGTATGCGTCTATGTTGTATGCTTTCAGCATCTTGTTGCTGCGCAATTCCATATCGCTCCATTCAGTCCAAAGGTCATAGTACATCGTGTGCATGGCTCTCAGTCGGGCAATAACCTCGGTCTTTCCGTTTGGGGCAATCCACCACTGCACCACCTCCCGAATGGAATACTCTGCCTTTTGTCCCACCTTGCATATTACACTTACCATAAAGTAGCGCAACACTTGATAGCCTTTTCGGGTCGTAATGATTTCATAATATGCGCTGTCCCTGAAAACTCTCTTTCGGGTATCAAGCATTTCAAGTTCCTTTCCGCAATGGGGACAGCTACAGCCACATATAGTTTCCGCAAGAGTGTGTCCGCCTTTCCAACGATGTCCACATTCCGAACAAGTGATAGTTCCGCCTTTTGTGCGGTAGGCATGATGCTTGAAGCAATGTTCAAAAGCGTATGCTTTCTGCTTGTCTGTCAGTTCGGGCAGTCCGCTTGACAAACGGACTACCTCTTTCTGTATGCGTGTTCTCGGTTTCATATCAAAAATCAAATAATGAGGGTTGGACTTGGGTTTCTTTTTTCGCTGTCGGCTTGTTGCGGTTCTGTAGCTTTTGGAGTTCCATCTGCTGATATTGAGCAACAGCCTTTCTCCTTGCTTCCTGCTTTTCCTCTTCTGTCAGTTCCACCACATGGTTTACAACTACTTGACATTGTATAGGCTTGCCTACTTCAATCTCGTTTTCATCGTAATAGTGAATGGCTTGTCCGTAAATCTCTCCGTCTGAAAAGCCGTTGCAACCGCTTTTCTGCACATAGTTCAGAATGTATGTGACACAATCGTCTATGTTCTTGGCTGGGTTGCGGTATCTTTTGGCGAATAGTTCATCTTCCGCTGCTCTCTGTTCCAAAAACATCTGTATGGTTCGTTTGAAATGGTCTGTTGTCTTCATATCGTCAGTCGTTTTAATCAGTTATACATTTTTCCGTTTTCAAGAAACTCGTACTTGTTGGCTTCGCAACTTTCCTCAAAACATTCCTCGCTGCATTGATATTCCATATCGTCACGGCACGACTTGAAAAAGCTGTCAAGGCACTTGTCCATAAGGTCATACAAGGTTGTATCAGTGTCTGGGGAGTTTAGAAAGTGATATATGGGTTTCAGAATGTCCTCATCTGCACAATAGCCTGTCAGTACGCAACTGCTGTCCGTCAGTACCCGACTTTTACGCTGTTTCTTAAAGTTGCCTTTGAGGTAATAGGTTCTCGGCTTGAATAGGGTATGCCAATAATTATTGACCAAGTATTTCAGAAGCCGAATACCACTCAGTTCTTCTTCCTCTGCGCTGTATTGTGAGGTAAAGCGATAGGAGTACTTGCAAGTGTCGTAACTCCAATCGGTCACTTTGATATTGAAGATGCGCTCAAAGGCATCCAGCGTGTTACGGTTGTCGCTGCTCCATGGATACTCAAATGTGGACAACCATTCCGAATAGGCGGTTTCCCTCGCTGCTGTTGAAAGTTCAGCTAATAGAAAGATGTTGTATGTTTTTGTTATCGTTCTCATATCGTTGTCTTTTAGATTGTTTGTTTCAGTATCTCTCGCCAATAGATTGGCTCTACCTCGCTCAGCAGGAAGTCCATAAAGTCCCTCCGTGCGTCCTTGCACAACTCTCTGTATAGTTCTCGGAATGTGCTGAAATTGCCGTTGATGTAGGTCTCCACCATATACTCGAAGATGTTGTCCACTTCGTAATACCTGCATTGCTGAAATGCGCTCTTGCTGTGTCTTTTTCTTTTCATATCCTTTGATTTTTAGATTGTCAGTAACCAAACCGTTAAGGCGATTAAGCCTACAAGTGATGCGATGGTGATGAGTATGCCGAACAGGAAGTTTAACACACCAAGCAGAGTTTCCACTGCAATGCCTACCACCAAACCTCCGACACAAATGGCAATGCCCGATGCTGCCGTTACCATTACGGACAATGCTTTCCACAATGCCTTTCCGATGTCGTTTAATGTCATTACCATATCTTCCATTTTTTTAGATTGTTACTCGTTTCATTCGGATTGGGAGGGTCGGGGCGAGTCCTTTTTCTTTTCGTCTCTCCGTATGTCCGAAGTTTCCTTGTGCCGTCTTCGACCGCATCGGTCGTTTTCGTTTCGGGGGCTTCTCAAAGGTTAGGGAGTAGGATTAGCAAATTTTTTCGACAAAATACTACCCCTGAAAGGGCGTGGAGATTTTTCGACAAAAAATTTGTGTTCCTAATCCCGTCTTTACCTTTGCCCCAGCAACGAAAATGACACGCTGATGCCGTCTTGAAGGCGGCATGGAAACGTAGGCATACATGGAGAGGCGAAAAGGAAAATGGAGCGGATGGAATGGCGCAACGCGCCACGGGAAGAGACAAAGCGCGGCGCAACAATAAAGGGTGAAAGCTGTGCTTTCCTGTCGCCGTGACGGAAGTTCTGTAACCGTCATTGTCATGCGTGCATGGCTTGCGGTTGCAGATGTTCCTCCGGCAGTATATTGCCGGAATACGGGCTTGTCAGACATTGCCCTGTGTGACAATGGCAGGCAAGCCGGTTTGAAGGCAGGAGAAACAGGGAAAGCCGAAAATTGTCGCAAACGCAGAGGCACGCTTGCCGTGTCCTTCATCCGGTGGTATTTTCGGCTATATGATAATGGTAAAATAAAAACTGACAATAACGGTTTTGAGCGTCCGGCACAAGTATATAAAAAGAGATGCCCACGATGATGGCAGTGTCATTTGTGACATTGTGATCATCGTGGGCATTTCTTTGCTTGTGCCTTTTCTGAAATCGGCTTCCGTACATCTGACGGTAGCTGTTTTCAGAAGGAGAAAAAGTAATTGAAAAATGTGTTTGGAAATTCGTGAAAATGAGTAAAGTTTTGTACCTTTGCAAAGAGTAAGAAAGTTCTTTCGCTTGACGCAAAATGAGGTAGAATATAGAAGTTCGCTGGTTTCTAAACCGTTAACACCCATGTTTAGTTCCTGTGTTAATTATCTAATATTTAGACAGATATAATTTTTATTATGTCTTGCTGCATGATAAGTCAAATTCTTTTTAATACCACAGACATCACCGATTTCTTTTAAGTAACTATTCATCTTCTGATTGGATAATATAGGAAGAAGTTTACCATCTTTCGTTCTTCCTCTATACTTTTCAATAATCATAGCCGGAATATCGAGCAGCAAAATATTACTTGGGACTTTTGTCTTCTGACGTGTAGTCATTATCCATCGTTTACCATTAAGTGTGACTATATTGTCTTGTGTTAGATTTGCGACATCGATGTATGCCAAACCACAGAAGCACGAAAAAATAAAAATGTCCCTTACAGCTTCAAGTCGTGCTGTCGGAAATTCCTTTTCCATGATACATTTTATTTCTTCATCTGTAAGGAAACCTCGGTCAACATATTCCAATTGGAAATGATGATTCATAAACGGATCATGAGTAATCAAGTCTTTCTTTTGAGCATCCCTAACAACTGTCTTAAAGAACTTCAACAATTTGGTTGCAGTATTGATTTTAAGATTAGCAACAGAACGTAGATAAGTTTCAAAATCATTGATAACCTGATGTGTCAGTTCTTTTGGCATCAAGTCTTTACGTCTATACTTATATCGCAAGAAATTCTCAAAATGACGTTTGGTTCCTGAATATTTGTGATAGGTGGCTTTTGCTTTGATTGTTCCTACCTGCGCCTGCAGTTCTTTTAAATAATCATCATAGAATTCAAGAAAGGTAATTTTTGCCTTATCCTTCCCAAGAAAAAAATTCTTTATTTTTTCAAGAGTAAGGTCTGCATCACTCTCATGGCGCTTAAAGATTTCCTGGAAAGATGTAGATATTTCATCCAATTGAGCATTGACAACCAATGCCTCCTGAGTACGCCCTTTCATTCGGCTTGTTGAATTACACCACAATTTTTTATCCACATAGATACCGGATGAACCTACATTAAGCATTTCTTTGTTTAAATAGATTCTGATCATCAAAGGAGATTTACCACTTTTGTTCTCGTAATTGGAGCGTACATAGAACGACACTTTAAAAATCATTCTCATAATAACTAATCATTTTTTAGTGTAGCAATTTTGCCACAAAGTTCGACATAATTTATTATGAATAAGTGATTTATAAGGCGTCAATTTGGCTATCTTTTGACCGTCACTGCTACATTTTTTTGCCAAAAATGCGAGGTCATTTTCTGTAGCAGAGAATTCAAGATGGTATTCATCTCAAATTTTCTGCTACATTTTTGTGACAGCAAAATTTCTGTAGCAGAAATTGTAGCAGAAATTGACTAAGATATGACTGCCAACCGATGCTGGATGGCCTTCACCTTGAAACAAAAATATACGAAAAAAGCACCGTAATCAATTGATATACGGTGCTTTGACTCCTTGAGTGAAGGTTTAATTGAATACCTTCCTTTAGTCTCGTTGCGGAAGCTGGGGGATTCGAACCCCCGGTACGGTTACCCGTACGGCAGTTTAGCAAACTGCTGGTTTCAGCCACTCACCCAAACTTCCAGTAGCTGATGTAGCGCATACGGGAATCGAACCCGTGTTTCAGCCGTGAGAGGGCCGCGTCCTAGGCCACTAGACGAAAGCGCCATATTCTTTTCCGAAAAGAAGCGGAAGCTGGGGGATTCGAACCCCCGGTACGGTTACCCGTACGGCAGTTTAGCAAACTGCTGGTTTCAGCCACTCACCCAAACTTCCAGACTTTTTTGGGGAAACACATTTTCTCTCAAATGCGGTGCAAAGATAGAGTGACTTTTTGAGTTGTGCAAACTTTTATAGACTTTTTTTCATAAAGTATCCACGCCCACTTTTTTAAACTAAACACCATACGTTTTTGTAATTAATACAAATTAATACTATACCACAAAATAGGTATTGTGCGGCACAAGCTTTTTCGCTACCTTTGCACACGGTTTAAAGAAACCAGATTCACATAACTTTTTAATATTTCAATTTATGGCAATGAATTTTAAAGAAGGTCGTTGGAACCATGAAATCAACGTCACCGATTTCGTAAAGACAAACATCACGCCTTACGAAGGCGACGCTTCATTCCTGGTGGGTCCGACCGAACGCACAAAAGCTGTTTGGAACAAATGCCTGGAAGCGCTAGCCGAAGAACGTGCAAACAACGGCGTACGCTCTCTTGACCCATCTACCGTATCAACCATCACTTCTTTCGCACCTGGATACATCGACAAGGAAAATGAAGTTATTGTAGGCTTGCAAACAGACGAAGTTTTACGTCGTGCCATCAAACCTTTCGGAGGTATCAAAGTGGTAGAAAAAGCTTGCCGCGAAAACGGTGTAGAAGTTGACCCTAAAGTAAAAGACATTTTTACACATTACCGTAAAACACATAACGACGGAGTATTCGATGCATACACAGAAGAAATCCGTTCTTTCCGCTCACTGGGATTCTTGACAGGACTCCCCGACAACTATGCACGCGGACGCATCATCGGTGATTATCGTCGTCTGGCGCTTTATGGACTGGACCGTCTGATTGAAGCCAAACAAAACGACCTGCGTCACTTGACAGGCCCGATGACAGATGCCCGTATCCGCCTACGCGAAGAAGTGGCAGAACAAATCAAAGCCCTGAAGGAAATCAAGATAATGGGCGAACAATACGGCCTCGAATTAGGACGTCCGGCACTGAATGCACAAGAAGCCGTACAATGGGTATACATGGCCTACCTGGCAGCTGTAAAGGAACAAGATGGTGCAGCCATGTCATTGGGTAATGTTTCTTCCTTCCTGGATATCTATATTGAGTATGATATGGCTCACGGCCTTTTGGACGAAGCTCATGCACAGGAACTGATTGACCAGTTCGTTATCAAGTTGCGCATGGTACGTCATTTACGTATGCAAGCCTATACTGATATCTTTGCAGGCGACCCGACTTGGGTGACAGAGTCTATCGGCGGACGTTTCAATGACGGACGCACCAAAGTCACCAAGACTTCTTTCCGCTTTTTGCAGACACTCTACAACCTTGGTCCTTCACCAGAACCGAACTTGACTGTACTGTGGAGTCCGGAACTGCCGGAAGGATTTAAGAACTTCTGCGCACAGGTTTCTATCGACACGTCTTCTATACAATATGAGAATGACGATTTGATGCGTGAAGTCCGCAATTCAGACGACTATGGCATCGCTTGCTGTGTTTCTTACCAGGATATCGGCCGACACATCCAATTCTTCGGTGCACGTTGCAACCTCGCCAAAGCTTTGCTGCTGGCCATCAACGGTGGACGTTGCGAAAACACAGGAACCCTGATGGTAAAAGACATTCCGGCATTGACCAGCGACGTACTGAATTTTGAAGAAGTATTGGCCAACTATAAGAAAGTATTGAAAGAAATGGCCCGTGTATATAATGAAGCCATGAACATCATTCACTACATGCACGACAAGTACTACTACGAAAAGGCACAGATGGCATTCGTAGACACTGATCCGGCCATCAACCTGGCCTACGGTGTAGCAGGTATGTCTATCGCTGTGGATTCACTTTCTGCCATCAAATATGCCAAAGTAACCGCCCGCCGCAACGACATCGGCTTGACAGAAGGTTTCGACATTGAAGGAGAATTCCCCTGCTTCGGTAACGACGATGATCGTGTAGACCACTTGGCTGTCGACCTGATTTACTACTTCGACGAAGAATTGAAGAAATTGCCGGTCTACAAGAATGCCAAACCTACCCTGTCTATCCTGACCATTACTTCCAATGTGATGTACGGAAAGAAAACAGGTGCTACTCCCGACGGACGTGCCAAAGGCGTGGCATTTGCACCGGGGGCCAATCCGATGCATGGACGTGACAAGAACGGTGCCATTGCTTCTTTGAGCTCTGTAGCCAAATTGCGCTATCGTGATTCACAGGACGGCATCAGTAACACGTTCTCTATTGTTCCGAAGTCATTGGGAGTAGATATGGAAAACCGTATCGAAAATCTCGTTACAATGATGGACGGTTACTTTGTGAAAGGTGCACACCACTTGAACGTGAACGTTTTGAACCGGGAAATGCTGGAAGACGCAATGGAACATCCGGAAAAATATCCGCAGTTGACCATCCGCGTATCAGGTTATGCCGTGAACTTCATCAAACTGAGTCGTGAGCACCAGTTGGAAGTGATTTCACGCAGCTTCCACGAACGCATGTAATTGAAACTAAAAAGTATATTTACTTTAGACACAGGTTACCCCGGCATGATCAAGGGGTAGCTTGTGTCTATTATTTTTATTCACCCCATGATTAGAGTACATTCATACGAATCACTAGGTACATACGACGGACCAGGGATACGCCTGGTCGTATTCCTGCAAGGCTGTAACTTCCGGTGCCTGTATTGTGCCAATCCGGACACCATTGATGCCAAAGGAGAAAGTAAGGAAACAGCTCCAGAAGAAATTCTCAAAATGGCCGTAAGCCAGAAACCTTTCTTCGGGAAAAAAGGAGGTATCACTTTCAGCGGTGGAGAACCCACCTTCCAAGCTAAAGCCCTGATACCTTTGTTCCGCATGCTGAAAGAAGAGGGTATCCATATCTGCATAGATACCAATGGAGGAATCTGGAATGAAGATGTAAAAGAGCTTCTTTCACTGGCCGACCTTGTGCTGCTGGATGTCAAAGAATTCAATGATACACGCCACAAGGTCCTCACCTCCAGAAGTAATGCACAGACCTTGAAAACAGCCGCCTGGCTCGAAGAAAACCAAAAGCCTTTCTGGCTACGCTATGTGCTGGTTCAAGGTTACAGTTACTTCAAAGAAGACATCGAAGCATTGGGAGAACATTTTAAGGACTATCGCATGATAGAACGGGTAGAGATACTCCCCTACCATACCTTGGGCGTACACAAGTACGAAGCCATGAAGATGGACTATAAACTGAAAGACGTAAAACTGAATACCCAAACACAATTAGACGAAGCCAAACAACTGTTTGACAAGTACTTCAAGACCGTGTATGTAAATTAATCTCTTTTTTTCAAAAATATTTTGTCATTTCGTGCAGTATTCCCAGCCACATTCCATTTATTAGTCAGAAAAAGAAATTTAGACGCTAATATGAAAAGAATATGGTTAGTGAATAGTACCGAGATGGAAAAAGAGAAAGCAAAAAGAATCTCCAGTAAGCAACTGGAAGCCAAGATTACAGCTTTTACCATCTTATTGGCGGTAATCGTCATGAATATATTGTGGTGGACAGGTACACAATTCTTGGAGTGGAGCCACAACCACAATATGACAAAAGCTGCAAAACCAGCCATTCAAACTATGCAGCAAAAGTAACCCTTCTTTGAATCGAAGGTAAAAAAAAGTTCCAGCGTCTTTGCGAAGACATTGGAACTTTTTCTTTTATCAACTTAACCGCCTCACACTAGCAGCACAGTCAGTTCACGGGCTCCATGGGCTCCTAAAACCAACGCCTGCTCAATATCGGCAGTCTTTGAAGGTCCCGAAATAAATACGCCATAACCATATTCGCCTGTATCTGTATTCTGATAAGCCTCATGCATATTATTGACCAGATTCTTCCGGTCGAGCAAAAGAATCAACGCCTCAGAAATGAAATACACCGCACGCTGTTCCACATCCTGCTCCACCCAGACGGCTCCATTTTCACAAACACCGATGCGTCCACGTACCACGGCCAGATCGGTTCCATCCAAGTCTGCCGATGCAGCCACCTCGTCCGGATGGAAAGTAGCACACGTAATCTCTTCCAAATTGGAGGCAATACGTTTGGCGTCCGGATACAATTTGCGAATCAAATCATTTATATCTTCACCGTCCTTTACCTCCACGACACGTCCACCGACTTCCGCTACCACTTTAGTGAACTGTGCCACCGGATTGGCATACGTTATCGCTTCCTGTTCCAAGGCAGACAAATCGGGTTTCTCATAACGCACCCGCGTATTCCGACGGATGTTCTGCAATATATCTTCTCTACTACTCATGACTCCTTATTTTACTTTACCCTTTTTCCACATCTCATTAAAGCTTTCTTTGGCAAACTGAGGCATATCATGTTCTTTACCCCAATCATTCAAACCGTTATATATAAGTGCATGCGGGAATGAGTTCACCCACGACGCCCGTGCCAATGCAAAATTGAACAAGGCCGGATGTTCCATCAGTACTTTCATACCTCCCGACATGGTCCGTTTAGACGAACTGGCCACTCCCAAATCGTCCAACTTCTGCCGCCAACGGTAAATCTGGTCGGCCAAGTCCACTTTTGCCGGACACACATTCTGACAAGAATAGCACAAAGAGCACGCCGATACGTTGTCATAATAATGCAAAGGAGCTTTCAGCATACCCAGATTGATGCCGATAGGCCCCGGAATAAAATACGTATACGAATATCCTCCCGAACGACGATATACCGGACACGTGTTCATGCACGCCCCACAACGCAGACAGTTCAATGTCTTCACATGCTCCTGATCGGCCAGAATGTTACTGCGTCCGTTGTCCACAATAATGATATGCAATTCTCCTCCCTTACGCGGCTTGCGGTAATGAGAAGTATAAGTAGTAATCGGCTGTCCCGTACCGGAACGTGCCAGCAGTCGGGTAAATACCCCCAATGCTTCTCGGTCGGGAACAATTTTCTCCAGTCCGAAAGCGGCAATCTGCAACTTGGGCTGTGAAGTTCCCATGTCGGCGTTTCCCTCATTGGTACATACCACAAACTCACCCGTAGAAGCTACGGCAAAGTTGGCACCGGTCATGGCTGCCTCTGCCTCCAGGAACTTATGACGCAAATTCTTACGAGCTGCATGTGTCAGATAAGTCTGATCATTGTTTCCGGGTTCCGTGCCCATCTCCTTTACAAACAGTTCACCGATTTCTTCCTTCTTGATGTGGATGGCCGGCACCACAATGTGACTCGGCTTCTTGTGCATGAGCTGGAGAATCCGTTCACCCAAGTCACTTTCCACCACGTCAATTCCTTTTTGAATCAAGAATTCATTCAATCCACACTCCTCAGCCAGCATGGACTTGCTCTTGATGAAGCGATGCACATTATGTCCGTGCAAGATATTATAGATAATGGCACAATACTCATCCGCATCCTTTGCCCAATATACATGTGCTCCATTTGCCTGGGCATTCTTCTCGAACTCCTGCAAAAGCAAGTCAAGATGACTGTTGCTATACATTTTAATGGCAGAAGCCATATCACGCAAATGCTCCCATTCCGGTACTTCCCGGCTGATTTTATCACGTTTGGCACGCATCATCCACAATGTCTGGTCGTGCCAGGCTGCCAGTTCCTTGTTTTCCTGAAACTTCTCGGCAGCTTTTGAATGTTTCGTACTCATAATCCTGCTGCTAAAACTTCTACAATATGAATGGTCTTGATGGGTAATTTTTCCCGGGAAATAATCCCGTTCTGATGCATCAGGCAAGAACTGTCTGCCCCTACAATGTATTCGGCTCCCGTATCGATGTGACGCTGCACCTTGTCACGCCCCATCTGACCGGAGACGGCATGTTCCTCCACAGCAAACATACCGCCAAAACCGCAACATTCATCCGGACGTTCCGGTTCCACGACCTCAATATCTTTCACCAACGACAACAAATCGCGAAGCTTATTATAATAAGGTATATTCAACTCACTGGGAGAAGAAAGATGCATCAGGCGGACCCCATGACAACTGTTCTGAATACTCACCTTATGAGGAAAGGAAGCCTGCAAGGAGGTAGGCTTCACCACATCATGAATGAACTCACAAATATCATAAATTTTTTCTTCACTGGCACAACGGTGCGACTCTTTCGCCAACAGGTTACCATAATGGTCACGCACAAACACCACGCAACTGGCCGAAGGGCCTACAATGTAATCATATTGTTCAAAAAGACGGTCAAAACGACGGGCCAACTCCACAGACTCTTCCTCAAACCCCGCATTCGCCATCGGTTGTCCGCAGCAAGTCTGATCCAACGGATAATCGACATCTACCCCCAGACTTTTCAGTAACTTAAAAGAAGCTACTCCCACCTGTGGATAAACGGCATTGATATAACAGGGAATAAACAATCCTACTTTCATATATCTAAATCAGTTATTAGTCTTCTTTCGAGCAAAAGTAAAAGGTTTTCTTCGGATATAAAAATTTTCCTTTGCATTTTGAACAGGTTTTAAAAACGAACAACAAACTGTTACAAATGCGTGCGCCCCGCGAATCACTTCGCAGGGCGCACCCAACTAATAACTAACTTCTTTTACTTTTGTGGTTTACGTAATTTCTACACTACTGTCCACTAAAAATGGACAAGGTTAAAAATTAAATAAATTCGGTTCACTTGAATCATATCGGTCTTTGACATTTTTGAAATTCGATTTGTCGAACAAGTCACTGAGATGTGTTTTGTCGGTCAGAGAGATTCCGAGAATTTGGAGAACTTCATAGACGCTGCGTTCTAATTTCATATCGTGTTGGACTATTGCTACCAAACAGTAAGTAATTATCGCACAATAGATTTGTATGCGTACTGCGTTTTCCGATGTTCCCCAAAACTTCTTAATCCTGAGGTGTTGTTTTATCCATTTGAAGAACAGCTCAACACTCCATCTGTTTCGATAAAGCGATGATATTAACTCCGCAGATGCGTCAAGATTGTTCGTCAGGAAGATGTATCGTGTACCGTCTTCAGGATTCTCAACGATGAGTTTTCTAAGTTCCTCGGGGTAATCCTTAGAACTTTTATAAACCGTAAAGCATCCGATTACATCCGAAACTACACCTTCCGGCAATCTTCGTTTCCAGGTTTTAGGCTTGATCCGTACGTTTGTTTTGGCTCGTACAACGAAGAAAGCACCTATACGATTTATCGTATTAAGATTGCTGAAATCGTTATATCCGCGGTCGAATATGTAGTGCGCTCCAGATTCGTATGGTATCTCAGACATAACCTTTGAATCGTGAATGTTGGCAGGTGTAATATGCACAAATGCAGGTACTTCCGCTTCAACATCATAGAGCGTATGCAACTTTATTCCACCTTTATGTTTGCGAAATTTAGCCCATTCAAACACCGACAGGCACAAATCAACCGTTGTAGAGTCAAATGCGTAAACATGACCGTCAAGTTCGAATATTTTATTGATTCTACGCTTGCGGGCCTCGGCAATCATGAATGTTGCATACTCCTCGAAAATACGGTAATCACGTTGCTCATTAGCCTTACTGAGATTGCTTCGTGTTACAGATTTCCCGATTCCGAGATGGTAGAGTTTCCCAGCGTGTGCTTCCATAGCCACAACCAGATCTCGGAGGCTCTCTCGATTGGATAGCTGACCGAACATCATCGTAAGCAACTGATTCCAACAGGTATAGCTTTTGATATACTTGTTGCCATTGTATTTCTTCACAATGTATTTGAATTTCTCGTAATCAAGAAATTTAACTAATTGAGAGAAAACGTACTCGTCTTTAAACATAACGGTCTGATTTTGACCACAAAGTTAAATTCAAGTCTCGGGAATCTAAAATTGCCTATAACAAATTGAATTTCAATAATTTCAAAGAACTTCTATGTTTTTTTAGTGGACACTAATGTAATTTCTATATGACTAACACTGCAAAGATACGGGAATCCGCTTTTCCGGACAATACCTAAAATTGGGTATTTTAGAATCTGTCCAAATAGCAAAATTCACTTATAAGTTCATTTTCACTTCACCAAGTTCCACCAGTTTGTTTACAATGGCATAAATGGTCAATCCGGCTGCCGAGTGGATTTGCAGCTTCCTCGTGATGTTCCTGCGATGCGTAATAACCGTATGTACAGAGATATACAATTTCTCAGCAATCTCCTTGTTGGTCATTCCTCGAACCACACAGCCCACAATTTCCTTTTCCCGCTGACTCAATGAATCCTGATCACTGTCCTCTTCTTCCGCCATGTTCATCAGCTGAGAAATCTTGTGCGACAATGAATCCACATCATCAAACAACCCTACAGAATCATCATAACCTTTCAACTGGCTGACATCCACCATCGTATAAATCAATGATACAAACTTCATCGACTGCTCGGCATATTCCTGCTTGAAAGCAGCCACATCAAACCATCCCCCAAACTGAGGATTTATCACCAATACTTGAGGCCTGTGCGCCTCCATGCAATGCCGCAACCCCTCTTCCGAAGAAATTTCAATGACCTGCACCGACAAATCAGGCAGACGTCTCAACACAGACACCAGTCCGCTACGGACAATCATCGACTTTTCAGCCACAGCAATGTATATTGTTTCTTGCGGTTTCATTTTATCTCCTTTTCAAGCTCCATAATGGCGGGCACAAAAATATAATCTTCCACCCGGTTGTGTGAAGCCAAATCTTCCTCACAACTAAAAATATCGAACAGCGTGGCATTCAACAGCTGATTGTCACCGCCCGACGGATAATATTTGATAATGATGTTCTTCAGTTCTGTCAGTTTGGAGTTTATCTGGTCGTGACGGCGGGCAAACACCCCGATACTATAGTCCGGCAAGCGCTCTCCCTTCAGCAAATGCTCCACATACGTAAAGACCTTTTCATTTTCATATTCCATGTGCTTCCGTACTTCATGCACATACGCATCAAAAAATTTGACAATGAGAAAAGCCACTTCATTTTCCGAAGAACAATCGATGGCTTCAATCAGTTTCCGGCGGATGGTAGGCAGCTGAAAATCCAGAAAATAGGAATGTGCCCGCTTCAGATACTCCATCAAGGCCGGAATGGAAAGCCCGTTCAAATGGTCATGAATATGGTTGCTCTCCTCACCGAGAAAGTTCACTACAATTAAAAACGTATTGCAGTCCACATTGTTCATCGCGCAGACTTCCTGCACCGACTTGTCACCAAATCCCAGCGAAACGCCAAAGCGGCTCAACACTTGCAAGAGCGCATAGTTCTCGCATATCAGGTCACTCATTTTGTCCGTGGGTTTATACATCCGGGTCGTATTGTTACACATAAATATCGTATTCATCATTTTACGTGGCAAAATAAAGAAATCCAGTCAAAAACCACAATCACTATTTTTAGGTATATTCCTGCACTTTTTGACCTTTCAGACAAAGATACACCGCAATCCTCCATTTTCCGATGGGGAAATACACAAAAATCTCTAAATAAAAGCCGAAAAAACCGCCGCCAATACGTAGAAAAAAATTACCTTTGTTACATAAACTTTAAAATTATCGCATTATGTATACCATACAGGCCAACGCTTCCGGTACACGAAGCATCGACGTTTCTGAAAAACATCTGGAAACCATCGAAAAATATTCACTCTTCCAACAACTCATTGACAGCAACGGCATCGTAGACGAAACCGTGCTCGACAAGCTGAAACTGAACACCCGTTCACTGATTGCTTCCATGGAAGAAAACAGCAAGGATTTGCTCGACTTGTGCATCGACGTCATTTACCACAACAACATGAAAGCCTTCGGACTGCACCAGCTCATCCTGCTCTATATCAAATGGGAAAGAGAAAAAGAAGAGAAAGAAGACAACGAAGACGAATCTACAGAAGAAACCCACAATTCATAAACTGCCTTGAAAGAATACAAGCTGACCGATTGGCTGCCCACAACCAAAAAAGAAGCCGAACTGAGGGGATGGAATGAACTGGATGTCATTATTTTCAGCGGGGATGCCTACGTGGACCATCCTTCTTTCGGAGCTGCCGTCATCGGACGAATGCTCGAAGCCAAAGGCCTGAAAGTGGCCATCATTCCCCAACCCAACTGGCGCGACGACTTGCGCGACTTTAAGAAACTGGGAAGACCCCGCCTGTTCTTCGGCGTTTCTGCCGGATGCATGGACAGCATGGTCAACAAATACACGGCCAACAAACGACTGAGAAGTGAAGATGCGTATACTCCGGACGGACGCCACGACATGCGTCCGGAGTATCCGAGTATTGTCTATACACAGATTCTGAAGAAGCTGTATCCCGATGTGCCGGTGGTTTTGGGAGGCATTGAAGCTTCCCTCCGACGGCTGACCCACTACGACTACTGGGAAGAAAAGCTACGTCCTTCCATCCTGGTGGAATCGGGAGCGGACTTGCTGATTTACGGCATGGGCGAAAAACCTATTACGGAACTGAGTGAACGACTGCTGAAAGTGGAAGGAGAAACGCATGCCGGCGACCTGCCACACGACATTCCGCAAACGGCTTACCTGATTTCGCAGAAAGAAGCTGCCCATCTGCCGGAGAATCCCAACGGACAGGGTGACCTTACCCTGTATTCCCATGAGGAATGTCTGAAAGACAAGAAAAAACAGGCACAGAATTTCCGCCACATCGAGGAAGAATCCAACCGTTATGCCGCAGCCCGCATACTGCAACAGGTAGGCAAGCAGACGGTGGTCACCAACCCTCCCTATCCTCCGATGACACAAGGAGAGCTGGACATGTCGTTCGACCTGCCTTATACCCGTCTGCCGCATCCCAAATACAAGAACAAACGGATTCCGGCATACGAGATGATTAAATTCTCTGTCAACATCCACCGGGGCTGTTTTGGCGGATGCGCTTTCTGTACCATTTCGGCCCATCAGGGAAAGTTCATTGTCAGCCGAAGCAAGGAAAGTATCCTTAAAGAAGTAAAGACCATCACCGAAATGCCCGACTTCAAAGGCTATCTGAGTGATTTGGGAGGTCCTTCTGCCAACATGTA
This sequence comes from Bacteroides mediterraneensis, assembly GCF_025993685.1. Taxonomy (NCBI): domain Bacteria; kingdom Pseudomonadati; phylum Bacteroidota; class Bacteroidia; order Bacteroidales; family Bacteroidaceae; genus Bacteroides; species Bacteroides mediterraneensis. The sequence goes on from NZ_DAJPEN010000001.1 coordinate 2,869,041, forward strand.
CCAGATGGGAGGAAAAGATACGTCCCTCTGTCAGCGTTGTAAACGCCCGTCGTGCATCCACCCCAAAATCTGCCCGAACTTGAATACCGACCATCATCCGCTGCTGGAAATCTATCATGCGGTAGACAGCTTGCCGGGCATCAAGAAAAGCTTTATTGGAAGCGGGGTACGTTACGACCTGCTTCTGCACCAAAGCAAGGACGCGAAAACCAACCAAAGTACCAGGGAGTATACGCACGAACTGATTACACGCCACGTGAGCGGACGACTGAAGGTGGCACCGGAACATACCAGTGACAAGGTGCTCTACCTGATGCGCAAACCGCCTTTTGAGCAGTTCTATGAGTTCAAGCGTATCTTCGACAAAATCAATAAGGAAGCCGGACTGCGGCAGCAGATTATTCCCTACTTCATCAGTAGCCATCCCGGATGTACGGAAGAGGATATGGCCGAACTGGCCGTCATTACCAAGCGGTTGGATTTCCATCTGGAGCAGGTGCAGGATTTCACCCCGACCCCCATGACGGTCTCCACGGAAGCATGGTACACCGGACTGCATCCTTACACCCTGGAACCCGTCTTCTCGGCCAAGACGCCGCGCGAAAAACTGGCCCAGCGCATGTTCTTCTTCTGGTACAAGCCTGAAGAGCGTAAGGCCATCATCAATGAACTGCGGAAAATCGGCCGGAACGACCTGATTAACAAGCTATACGGAAAATAAGGAATCCACGTAGGGTTCGTCCGTGTCAGGCATGACGCGGACGAATCTTACGGACCACCGTCGACAACGTTTTCTGAATGGTCTTGGTCAGCACAATCAACGTGACGGCCACCAGAATCAGAAAAATTCCCCAAGCCTCCTGTGCCGTAAACGATTCACCGAAAATCAAAGCACCGATACAGACAGCCGTCACCGGCTCCATGGCTCCCAGCACAGAGGTAAGCGTACCCCCGATATGCTGTACGGCCAACACCAGCGTGATATTGGAGATGACGGTCGGCACTACAGCCAACAGCACCAGATTCCCTACCGACACGGCGTCTGGCACCGGTTGTATTCCTTGATTGGTCAGCGCCTTCAGGGCAAACATCACCGTGCTGACAATAAACACATAAAAAGCCAGTTTCCGCCCGTTCATATCGCGCAGGCGGGATTTGTTGACTGCCACAATATAACTGGCGTAGCATACAGCCGAAAGGAGAACGATAATCACCCCCGACACATCAAACGACAATTCATCCCCTTTCAATGAAAGTTCAGACACGCCGTACACGGCCAGCAGAATGGCAACCCATGTCACCCAAGACGCCTTCTCACGAAACAGCACCCACATCAGCAGGGTGACGAACACCGGATAGGTGAAATGCAGGGTAGTGGCCACTCCCGCCCCCATAAAACCATATCCCCAGAACAAGAACATGGCCGAACCGGTGTAAAACAATCCCAGCAAAAGAAACAGCGGAATATCCCGCAGCTCTATATGAAACGATTCCTTTTTCACCTTCATCATCACCCCCAAAGCAAAGGTGGCAAAAAGGAACCGATAGAAAAGAATGGAATCAAACATCATCCCTTTCCGCATCAGCGGAAGGGTAAACAAGGGTATCAAACCGAATGTCACCGAAGTGGCAAGTCCATAGAAAAATCCTTTCAAACTGTTCATACTGCGAAATGTAAGAATAAACTCCGCAAAGGTACACAATTCAGGCCAATATACCTAACACAAAAGAGGCCACAGAAACCTTCTTCGGGTTTCTGCAGCCTCTTTCGGCTATTTTCATCGCAATAATCAGCGGTCTTTTATCGGCTTGTAGTCCACTTCCTCCAGCACGTTCTTGTAGGCCGGACGGATGATGCGGCGACCTTCGAAGTTCAGCTCCTCAATGCGGTGTGCCGTCCATCCTACGATACGGGCCATGGCAAACAGCGGGGTATAGATTTCATGCGGCAATCCCATCATTTCGTAGATAAATCCCGAATAGAAGTCCACGTTCGAACATACCTGCTTCTTGGTGCCTTTCACCTTCTTGAAACATTCTATGGCACGCTGTTCCAACAGTTCCAGGAAAGCAAATTCCTTTTCGCATCCCTTTTCTGCCACCAGCTCGCCGGCCAGTTCCTTCAGCAAGACCGCACGCGGGTCGGAAATGGTGTACACCGCATGACCGATACCGTAAATCAGTCCGCTGCCGTCGTATGCCTCCTTATTCAACATACGGGTCAGATACGTATCAATCTCATCCACGTTCGTCCAATCGGAAATCACCTCCTTCAAGTGATGGAACATCTTGATCACCTGAATATTGGCTCCTCCATGTAACGGACCTTTCAAAGAACCGATACCGGCGGCGATGCTGGAATAGGTATCCGTACGGGTAGAGCTGGTGACGCGTACTGTAAACGTAGAGTTGTTACCACCTCCGTGTTCAGCCTGCAACACCAACAGCAAGTCGAGCATACGGGCTTCCAGCGGCGTATAGTCCTTTTTAATCATATAAAGGAAGTTCTCGGCCAGCGACAGGTTCTCGTGCGGGTGACGGATATGCAAGGAACGTCCGTGTATGCTGTGACGATAAATGTTATAAGCATACGCAATGATGGTCGGGAACTTGGAAATCAGCTCAATGGACTGACGCATCAGGTTGTCGCGTGAGATGTCATCCGGATTCGGGTCGAACGTATACATCTCCAGCACACTGCGGGCCAGGATGTTCATGATGTTCTGTCCCTCCAGGTCGATGATGTTCATCGTGGTCTTCTTGTCGAGCGGCATGTTGTCGTTAATCAGCTCCTTGAACGAAGCCAGCTGCTCACTGTCCGGGAGTTCTCCCGAAAGCAACAGATAAGCCACTTCCTCAAAGCCGAAACGTTTCTCACGCAACAGCGCATGGGCGATGTCGTCCAAGTCGTATCCACGATAAAACAACTTGCCCGGAATCGGTTTCAGTCCCTGGTCGGTACGTTCATACCCTACCACATTACCAATCTTCGTCAGTCCCACCAGTACTCCCGTACCGTCTTCATTACGAAGGCCACGCTTCACATTGTATTTGGTAAACAGTTCATTGTCTATACGGCATGCCTGCTTGGCACATTCGGAAAGCTTGTAAACGATATATTCCTTTTTCATAAACTACTCTTTTATCCATTAATCACTCCGACAAAAGAACCGTCTGCTCTTACAGCAGTTCGACGATTCGCTGTCCAAAATCCTTTGTTCCCAGTGCGTTTCCTTTCGGCATGAAACGGGCCAGGTCGGCCGTGGCTTCTCCGTTGGAGAATGCTTTTTCCAATGCATTCACAATCAGCTGGGCAGCTTCTTTCCAGCCCATGTATTCCAGCATCATCACCGACGACAACAACAGGGAGCAAGGATTGACCACATCCTGTCCGGCAATGTTCGGCGCCGTGCCGTGAGTAGCCTCAAAAATAGCATGTCCGGTCTGGTAATTGATATTGGCACCCGGTGCGATACCGATACCACCCACCATGGCAGCCAGCTGGTCGGATATATAGTCTCCGTTCAGGTTCAATGTCGCAATCACGGAATATTCTTCCGGCAGCAACAGCGTATTCTGCAGGAACGCATCGGCAATGCAATCCTTCACCACCAGTTTGCCTTCATTGATGGCCTTGGCTACGGCAGCCTTGGCAGATTCCTCGCCCAGGTCTTTCTTCAGACGGTCATACTCGTTCATGGTGAAAGTACGGTCCTTGAATTCCGTTTCAGCCACTTCGTATCCCCAGCGTTTGAAGCCTCCCTCGGTAAACTTCATGATGTTTCCTTTATGTACCAGTGTCACTGAAGGCAGTCCGTTGTCCAGTGCAAACTGGATAGCCGCACGTACCAACCGCTGTGTTCCTTCCTTCGATACCGGTTTCACACCGAATGAAGAAGTTTCCGGGAAACGTACCTTGGTGACGCCCATCTCGTCGTGCAGGAATTTATAGAACTTCTGCGCTTCCGGAGTGCCCTGTTCCCACTCGATACCGGCATAAATATCCTCTGTATTTTCACGGAAAATATACATGTTCACCTTATGAGGCTCTTTCACCGGAGAAACCACTCCTTTGAACCAGCGTACCGGACGCAGACAGACATACAAGTCGAGCGTCTGGCGCAGTGCCACATTCAACGAACGGATACCTCCGCCTACCGGAGTAGTGAGCGGCCCCTTGATACCCACCAGGTATTCCTTGAATGCATCCAACGTAGCTTGCGGCAACCATTCACCTGTCTTTTCAAACGCCTTACCCCCTGCCAGCACTTCTTTCCATTCAATGCTTCGCTTGCCCACGTAGGCCAGTTCTACCGCCGCATTGACAATTTTCTGACATACCGGCGTAATTTCAGCGCCTACTCCATCTCCTTCGATAAAAGGAACCACTACATTGTCGGGAACCATCAGTTTCCCGTCTTCCATATACATCTTGCTGTTACTCATATCTCTCTTATTTTTTAAAGGTGTTCAAGGCAGAACCTGCTTTGAACCAGTTAATTTGCATTTCATTATAGGTGTGAAGCACCTCGAAAGTCTCCGTCGTGCCGTCATCGTGCGTCAATACAGCATATAGCGGATGTCCCGGTGCAAAATGCTGCAATCCCAGGATGGAAATCCGGTCGTGTTCACGCACCTTGTCGTAATCGTTCTTGTCGGCAAAAGTCAGTGCCAGCATACCCTGTTTCTTCAGGTTGGTTTCATGAATACGGGCAAAACTCTTGGCCAGAATCACCCGCACGTTCAGGAAACGCGGTTCCATGGCAGCATGTTCCCGGCTGGAGCCTTCTCCATAGTTTTCTTCCGCCACAACGATAGAGCCCATGCCCTTGGCCTTGTACTGCTTGGCCACGGCAGAAACCGCCTCATACTCGCCCGTCAGCTGGTTCCATACGCAGTTCGTCTTGCCGTTGAACGCATTAACTGCGCCCATCAGCATGTTATCGGAAATATTTTCCAAATGCCCACGGAAACGCAACCACGGTCCGGCCATCGAAATATGGTCGGTCGTACATTTTCCCTGCGTTTTAATCAGCAGCGGCAATTCCAGGAAGTCTTCACCGTTCCATGAAGCAAACGGTTCCAGTTTCTGCAAGCGCTGTGAATCCGGCTGAATGGTGACTTCCACTTTTCCTCCGTCAGCCGAAGGAGCCACATACCCGTTGTCATCCACCGTAAAGCCTTTCAAAGGTAAAGTATCTCCTGTGGGAGGATCCAGTTTCACCGCCTCGCCCTTTTCATTCTTCAGGGTATCTGTCAGCGGATTGAAGCACAAGTCACCGGCAATGGCAAAAGCGACTGCAATTTCCGGTGAAGCGATGAACGCATGCGTATTCGGATTCCCGTCGGCACGTTTGGCAAAGTTACGGTTGAATGAAGTCACGATGGAATTGGCCCGCAACGGGTCGTCGGTCACACGCTTCCACTGGCCGATACAAGGACCACAGGCATTGGTCATCACCACGCCACCGATACTCTTCAGGTCTTCAATCATGCCGTCGCGCTGTGCCGTGCAATACACCTGCTCCGAACCCGGATTGATAATCAGCGAAGCCTGCATCTTCAGTCCCTTGGCCTTTACCTGACGGGCTACCGAAGCCGCACGGCTCAAATCCTGATAAGAGGAGTTGGTGCAGGAGCCAATCAGTCCTACTTCCATCTTCTGCGGGAAACCTTCCTTCTTCACACGGGCCGCAAATTCCGAAATCGGACAAGCCGCATCGGGGGTGAACGGACCGTTCACATAGGGTTCCAAAGCCGAAAGGTCGATTTCAATCAACCGGTCGTAATATTTCTCCGGACACTGTGCCACTTCCGCATCCGCCTGCAAGTCGGCTGCATTGGCCTCAGCCAGTAAAGCAATCTCCTCACGACCGGTCGCACACAAGTAGCGTTTCATTTCCTCATCGTACGGGAAAACCGAAGTCGTGGCTCCCACTTCCGCTCCCATGTTACAGATGGTAGCCTTCCCAGTAGCCGACAACGAATGCGTACCTTCTCCAAAATATTCGATGATGGCATTGGTGCCACCTTTTACGGTCAGAATGCCTGCCAGCTTCAGAATCACATCCTTCGGCGAAGCCCAACCGTTCAGTTTACCGGTCAGCTTCACGCCAATCAGTTTCGGCATCTTCAGTTCCCATTCCATGCCGGTCATCACGTCTACCGCGTCGGCACCGCCTACGCCGATGGCAATCATTCCCAAGCCACCTGCATTCGGCGTATGAGAATCGGTACCCACCATCATTCCGCCCGGGAATGCATAGTTTTCAAGCACCACCTGATGGATGATTCCTGCTCCCGGCTTCCAGAAGCCGATGCCGTATTTCGAAGCCACACTTTTCAAAAAGTCATAGACTTCTTTATTCGTGGTACAAGCGGAAGGCAAATCTTCTTCCACTCCTTTATATGCTTGAATCAAATGGTCGCAATGTACAGTGGCAGGCACTGCCGATACAGATTTCCCGGCATTCATAAACTGCAGCAATGCCATCTGTGCCGTAGCATCCTGCATGGCTACCCGGTCGGGACGGAAATTGACATACTCTTCTCCCCGACGAAACGGAGCCATCATGTGCTCGTCGTACAAATGGGCATACAATATTTTCTCGGCCAAGGTCATGGCACGTCCCAGTTTTTTCCGGGCTTTTCCTACTTTTTCCGCATACGACGCATAGAACGTCTTCTGCATTTCCATGTCATAAATCATCTGAGCAATCCTTTTTATAACTTAGTGCGCAAATATATCGAAAATAAACCACAAATTTGTCTTTAAAAGTGATAAAAAAACAACAAACTGCTATTTATTGTTGCATCTTCTTGACAATCTACATCTTTAAAGAAGAAATTCCAGCCGTTTTTTGGCAGCCCCATCCGCAAACCGAAAAATACTTACATATTTTTACTATTCTCTCTCACAGAACTGGAATTTCCAGCAATATACGATGAGAATCTGACAAATGCAAGCATCTTAATCAAAATATCGACTTCTCTGATTTATGTTTCCCGTGCGGGAAACATACGTTTTCCCAACCAGAAACATACGGTTCCGCCAAGGGAAACGTATGTCTCCGCCTGCGGAAACGTAAAAAACTCCCTTGCCAAATATTACAAATGACAAAGGAGTTCTTATCTCCACGTAAAAGTCAGGTAATAATTATCTAACTAATTAACCTTCGAAAAAGCATTTATAATCAATGTTAATAATTCAAACGACGGAACGCCAAACGAATCTGCTCTTCAAAACAAATGCATTTTAGGGGCTGCTACCTCATCTCCATACTGTGTAAACTATTCCTTCACGTTGCCCCGCAAATTCTTATAGGAAAAGGTCTATTACTGCCAGACTGGAAACAACTCCTATAGCGGATTTCATTCACTCTATAATGAAGATTGCTTATCTGTAGTGCGGCGAAGAAAGTGTTTCTCAGACAGAAGCACAACACCTTGTTCGCTTTTCCCATACAGAATATCATCAGGTTTCGAAAATTTTCCCAAAAGCCATTCGATCAGTCCAAGACTCACTTAATCCTTAGATTCCAAAGCAACATCTACCTATAAAAAACCCCGAGCCTGTATCGAAACAAGCCCGGGGAATCTTTTATTTTCCCAAAAATCATGTATGATTAAGCCAAATCAACAGTCTTCTGTACAATGACAACAGTTTCATTTATAAAGAAAAACATTAATTTGTCAAACTAAAATTACCATCCCATGCATCATTAATCTTCACGTAATAATAATCATAGCCTGTTTTTTCACCAATATCCAAAGAATCATCTTGCGGGTTCTCTGTGTCATCATCCCCAGGTATATCTGCGGTCTTTTTAGTGCCTATAGAATAAAAATGATTACGTTTTATTGAATATCCGGTATTACCCGAATTACTGTCTTGCAAGGGTACAGCTTTTATAATATTTCCACCTTCATTCCAATATACAATATTCAACGCATTCCAATCACCATTGCTACCGCCAAAGTCATAAGAAGTATTATTGCCTGGTGAAGGAAGCAGGAAGCAACTACCGAATAATGTATTAGATTTACACTCTATATTTTCATCCAAATATTGTTTCACATCCTCATCCATTTCGGTCGGAAGCAGATAGCGCTTATTTTCTTCCTGCCCATCAATAGTGACTTTTCTCGAAAAAATATAATCACCACCATTGGAAACATTGGAATAATTGGAAACATCGGTATTGTCTTTAAATTGGAATGTCAACAAATCCGTTTTCCCAAAGCCATTTGGTGCAATACCATTGTCAGTTTCATCCGACGGAAATTTCAATACAGTGACATCCATAATTGTAGAAATTGTCACTTTTGCTACTTTTTGGTTATCCACATGTGAGGGAACCCCTTCCAGATAGACTAGCATACCAGCTACTTGACGTTTCAAAGTAAGGGTGTTTTCAGTAACGAACAGCCCGTACTCATTTACTTTAGCTTCTATTTTACCCGCGAAGATTTCTTCTGGAAATGACTCATTCGTCATATCACATTGTAATCCCACAATATCTACTTCGGTTTCTTCTTCATCTACTTTTACTGTTTTAGTCTGATTGGTTAACGTATATGGAAAATCTTCTCCTGAAGTACAATTATAACCATAAGCTACAATGCTATAAGGACTATGCACTGAATTTTCATCAATTTTTATTTTAATCTTAATCGTAGATGAATTAGTAAGATTTGATTTCTCTATTACATAACTATTTAAAGACTGTTCATCAACCTTAGCTCCATCTACTCCAACAATTTTCACAGCATCATCAATCTGATATGCACCATTTCCGTCAGCCAAGTGATATACCCTGAAACCTATTCGATTCACGTTATTCCCATTTGGGCTGCTTGGATTAAAATGGTCAATAGGCCGTGCTGCACGAGACATAGCACCTGCCAGTGAAATTTCAATAATTCCTTCTCCCGGTTGAAGATTCAATCCATTTTCCTCTTCCACATACAGCACTTTTTCCTGAGTGCAGGCAGTAAAGGCCATCATGCCGCCTAAAACCACCCATAAAAACAACTTCTTTTTCATATCACATCAGAATTAAATTAAACATGTATTTCTAAAACGCTATCTTTATTTTTCCAAATTATGCACCGCATCCCATCCGTCATCCATCAGAATATAAACGCCCACACTACCCGTATCACGATTATAGACGTAACGCAACACGGTGATTTCATTCCGGTTCATCTCGGTCTGAACCGTTTGAAGCTGTATGGTAGGTATCTCCATTTCCGGACTGTCGTACAAATCGACATCTACCGTAGTTCCTGTAGAAGTGGCGGAAGGCGACAAGAATGTGCTACTCACAAACTCCGATGTACGGCTAGTCCATTCGGTGTAAGTGACCACCGTCTCAAGTTCAGTGTAGTTCAGATGGTAATCCACATTCCCCGCCACTCCAGTGACCGTTTTCTTGGACCATCCTATTTCCGAGGGAAAATCCACCGCCTGAATCAACAACTTCCCTTTAATCCGCTTCAAGCTGACCACATAATCATAATGGTATTCATCGTACAACAATTCATCGGCAGTCATATATACGTCATATCCCTCCATGTGTCCCTGATGAAGGTCATAATCGGTACCACCAGACAGAATGCCCTCTTCTCGCAAAATGTTTCCCCACACGACTAGTCCGTAACGCCCGAATGGCAAATCTTCCGGCAAATAGGCCGTAGCCATTTCAGCATCCCCCTCTACATCATGCAAATGACGAATGGTAACGATTTCTCCTGTATCAAGATTATACAGCACATAAAACAATTTCTGGATATAGTTTCGAAAAGGCATATCCTCATCAATGCGATGATCCAATCCGGTTTCACGTTCCACAAAATCTATGTTCTCATAATTCTTGTCCTCAATCGCAATCATAACCTTCAAGGGAGGACAGGGAAGAATCTCGTCGCGGATACACGAGGTCAACCCCATGCACATCACGATTACAATCCAACCAACCATATAGCATTTTATTTTTCTCATCACTCTTCTGACTCATTTTTATTTGACGATTTCCCGAAAAATTTTATCTTCCCGATATTTTTCAAAATCCGGTTCTCCCGCTGCCCTCAAACGAAGTTCATCCAATTGACAAGCATTCTTCAAATGTACTTCAAAAGCCACATCATCTCCTAACCTGGAAGTCACCAGCGCACGCACATATTCAGCCAAAGGACTCTGATCCGAAAGCTCAGCCATAATAGCCTCAGCCTCCTCATTATATGACAGAATCAATGCCACCACGGCTTCATTAAGACTACCGCTTCCTTTAAGGAAGCGATAAGCCTCGTACCACTTCCCTTGCAGAGCCATCAATACCCCCAAGTTACGGAATGCTTCCGGCAACTTCACCTTCCGCAGAAGCTTCTCGGCGGACTTTACATCTCCCTTACGGAAATGGCCTACAGCCAAAGTGTTCATCGTAGCCGGAGTATAATGGACAAAATCTTTCAATAAATCCACTGCTTTTTCAAACTGTCCTCTACGCAAACAAAGAATGGCTTGATTATTAGCTTCCATCTGCTTTATCGGAAAAGGAATCCGCATTCCATCCGTAGCCAGCACCGACTCATACGAAGTATAGGTATAAGCGCATTCTATCTTGCGGTCTTTCTGAAGGTATCTGCTGCATATATCTTTCCAGCAAGATAAACGACGAATATACTGCTCCTGCACGTCGTCATCACTCCCAGGATAACGCCTCAGAATCTGCCCCACGGATAAAGAGTCTGGATGACCATCGTCCACCATAGCCTGATAGACTGGCAACCAACCCTCCGGACGTGAATCTACAACCATACGGGTATATAATTCCGGATGAATATCCAGTTCCTTTAGCAACCATTCTCGAAGTGACTCAGCACGTTTGCGAGCCAGTGTAGTATTAAATGCACGGGAACCATCGGCAGAAGCCATTCCATAAATACGAAAATCCCCCACACGAGTCAGCGTATCCGCAAGTATCGGACGTAGGCTACCAGCAAGTTTCTTCAACTGACTGCGGTTGTTTCCCAAGTCTGAACGGATTTCATGACGATTGATAAGAAACTGCAACAGTACCTCTACCTTTCCTTCATGAAACGTGGGTTCCATCCGAACCAGTTCAAACGTATCCTGGATAAGAGAAGCTAAGTTTCGGACGGAAGCCACTTCAACCGTATCCAATCCTGTACAGCCTCCGCAACCATCCTCGGTCACAATGGCCTGCACACATCCTGTATGCACACCCAAAGGTATAGTCAAGGTCTCCCGATAAGGCAGTTCCAACCCGCCGGAAACTCCTTCCGCCTTGCCTGTATAAGCATCATACGGGTCCTGATAGTTTTGTACAACCTTTCTACGGTACATCTTTTTTGCATATATAGGTGCATCCACCACAAGTGGAGTGAGTTCTTCGCTCAACTTTCCATCGAGCAGCAGTTGTGGCACGATAATCAAACGGCTGCGCCGAGATAAATACTGCGAAGGAACCCGAAATACCACATCCACACATACACTGCCGTTTGTATCAGGCGCCAGCACACAAGAAAAAGGAGTCACTTCAACACGAGAGGCAGAAGACTTACCTGATGCACAACCTCCCAGGAATGACAAGCAAGCACCTAAAAACATTGCATAACACAGAATAACAGTTATCTTCATTTTCATGTCTTTTTAAAAGGTATAAATCAGTGAAACTGCCGCTTTTGTCGGTCCAAAATAGTTCTTCCGTTCAGGTATTCTACATTTCTCACAATAAATACGAGGGCTTTTATCATACCAGAGGCGCGCATATCCCACTCCAAAAGAGACTTCCAAATTCCAATAAGGTGAAAGTATCCAGTCATAGCCATAAGAAATTCCACCGCCGGACAAATAACCATCGTAACGGGTATCTTTAAAGCCGCCGAAGAACTGGGCACCATGCAAATGCAGGCCGAGAAAATGTCCTTCAAACTTCTCGCAGAGCCAGTATTTCACTTCGGGCTGCACCAGCCAGAAACGCATTTTCTTATTGTCCTTAAAAGTCCACGGATTGTATGCTGCAAAAAGTTCAAAAGTTACTTTCTTACTTAGAGAAAACTCCATACCTGCATTAGGCGTAATAATCCCCCAATAAAAAATATTGGTTTTAAATGCTACATTTTGTCCCACCAAAGAAAGAGATGACATAGTCAGCAAGCATAAAAGCAATACACGATATAACAATTTTCTATACATATCGAGAAGTTTTTACATTCTTAGTCTTGCACAAAACTAACACTCTGTTTTCATACATACCATAGCAGGAAGAAAGTATGTACTTATCGGGACTTTTTCTGTACAATATGGCATTATATCAATTCCAATTAATCAATCGGTACAGCAAAACCCCACTAAAAAGTATACTCATCTACTCTATCTGTGGCAGATTCCACACACCGCTGTGGCAGAATCAGACCTACACACATATAAAAGACAGGACATAAAAAAGTCTGCCATAGAGCAGACCATAAAAAGAAAAACTTCAAAAATCAGCGTGTCCTACGCTTTAGATACTGCTTAGGCGAAAGACCTGTTATTTGCTTAAATTGCCGATAGAAAGTAGAACGTGAACTAAAACCTGCCTTTTCATAAACAAGCAAATCCATATTATCCGCCTCTGACTTGTTCATTAAATCAATAGCATAATTTACTCGATATTCTGCCAACCATACACTAAAATTCACTCCTGTCACCCGATTAATGGCGACAGATAAATACGTACGGTTCGTCATGAGCATTTGAGCTAATGATGAGAGTGTCAGGTCTGGGTTTAAAAACGGTTGCTCATTTTTCATCACCAGCAACACACGATGATATAATTTATAATAAAAGTCATTGTTATCCAATCCTTTTTCTCCATTTTCCGGAAAGAGAGACTCTTTTTCATCAGTTTCAGAAGTAACCAGAAGACGAGTCTGTACCATAGAATAATGATTCGCTAAATACAAGTTGATTTCACGCCATTCGATATAACGCCGCATCAAGGTTTCGAACAATACATGCAACTGACGTTTTTTATCTCTCCAATAAATGATACCCCACACCACAAGTACCATCAGCAATATAACCAGTAAGCTAAGCCCTATCACCTGTATGCGTTTTCTAAAAAGCATATCCTCTGTTTTGATAAGTTCCTTTTCCTTTGCCACTACATCCAGTTTTATAGAATAATACGCCAACATTCCCCTCAACTGATTATCAGAATATCGTTCTGATATGGTTTTCCATGCCGGCAAGAACTCCACAGCACTCTTCATGTCATCATATTTCAGGAAAATGTCCATAAGCGGTGATGCTACCTCATATAAATGTGGGGCAGGCTTGGATTCCATTATTATATGTTTAGCCTCATTGTAATAACGTATGGCTCTTTCCCTATCTCCAGCTAAATCATAGGCTCTACCCAACCGGAAACAGACACTTTCAAAAGATACAGCCTGTTCTTTATAAGAAGAATATTCATCATACAAGCCTTGGAGTAATTCTATCGCACGACGCAAAGAATCTGGAGTTTCTGTCAGATACCATCCTTTCAGAAAACGGATAGAGTAGTCAACCGATTTGTATGAACCCGGCAACATATCTTCCTTCTTAATATGTAAACGGTCTATTAAAGAAACATAATAGGCAGCAGAATCGTATTTCATAGTATACGCCAGATGCAATGCTTTGGCCAAATAGATATTTCCCATTGTCAACGCATCACTTTTATCTGAAACAACAAGCATTTTATCAAACAAAGAATTGGCTTCCTTGTCTAAATTCCAATTGGAATAAATCAGCGCCAGCAGATTAGTCGCACGATTCAAACAAGCTTTATCACCCAATGAATCTGCAACAGCTATACCACGCTGAAGCAATTCAAGTGCTTTCTTAGGCTCATTATTATCCAAATAATAGGAGGCTGAAAGAGAAAAACTGTTATTCCACAATCTTAACTGCCGGGGTGCAAGCAAAAAAGGAGAGACAGAAGTCAACTCATCGCACAAAGCCAAACAAGTATCCATCTTCTCATGCGACATTAGCCTACTATTAACAATGAAATGATAAATACTATCAAAACGAACTTGTATTTCTTTTTCCCCCTTTTCATTTTCCCTTTTCTTTTGCGTACAAGAAAAGAATAAACAACTCAATAACAACAGTGAAAAACAAAAATACAATGACCCTTTCCTCATAGTAATATATAATACATAATTCAATGAATGCAAAAATACAATAATTCGTCAAAAATCAATACAATTTCTAAGATGTTTTACTTCCTAAAATACATCAAATCTATCGTATTTTCCCTCGAAAGCAAACCTATAGTCCTTACTCTCGGAATCCATTGAATTTTATGTGGTTATTCCAAAGATTTTTTGTAAGTTTGAGAAAACTTTTATTCAACGATATTATGGAAACATCCCTCTTCTGGCTGATACCGGCCGCATCGATGCTGGCATTGGCACTTGCCGGATATTTCTACCGGCAGATGAAACAGGAAAGCGAAGGAACTCCTGCCATGACACGCATCGCCTCGTACGTGCGGCAAGGAGCCATGTCGTACCTGAAACAGCAATATAAAATCGTCACTATCGTGTTTATCGCTCTGGCGGTGCTGTTTGCCGTCATGGCCTACGGGTTCAACCTGCAAAACCACTGGGTGCCTGTGGCCTTCCTGACGGGAGGATTCTTTTCCGGCCTGTCGGGCTACCTGGGTATGAAAACGGCTACCTACGCTTCTGCACGCACAGCAAATGCGGCCCGGAACTCCCTGAACAAAGGCCTGAAAGTGGCGTTCCGCAGCGGAGCCGTCATGGGCCTGGTAGTGGTCGGACTGGGATTGTTCGACATTTCTTTCTGGTATCTGTTGCTGGAGCAATGCATCCCGGAAGATGCCCTGAATCCGACCGCCAAACTGTGCATCATTACCACCACCATGCTAACCTTCGGTATGGGAGCCTCCACACAGGCCCTCTTTGCCCGTGTAGGAGGAGGCATTTACACGAAGGCAGCCGACGTGGGAGCCGACCTGGTGGGGAAAGTGGAAGCGGGTATCCCAGAAGACGACCCGCGTAACCCGGCGACCATTGCCGACAACGTGGGCGACAATGTGGGCGATGTGGCCGGAATGGGAGCCGACCTCTATGAATCTTATTGCGGTTCCATTCTGGCCACAGCGGCCTTGGGAGCGGCGGCCTACATCGGGACCGGCGATACGGTCATGCAGTTCAAGGCAGTCATTGCCCCGATGTTGATTGCAGCAGTCGGTATCCTCTTGTCCATCATCGGTATTTTTGCCGTACGTACCAAAGAAGACGCGGGTATGAGGGAACTGCTCCGGGCCTTGTCAACGGGCACCAACCTCAGCGCGGGACTGATTGTCATCGCTACGTTCGCGATTCTTTGGCTGTTGCAGCTGGAAAACTGGCTCTACATCTCCTGTGCCGTTGTCATCGGACTGGTGGTAGGGGTCATCATCGGGCAATCGACGGAATTCTATACCTCTCAATCCTACAAGCCGACCCGGAAACTGGCGGAAAGCGGAAAAACCGGACCGGCTACGGTCATCATCTCGGGTATCGGACTGGGCATGGTATCTACCACGATTCCGGTCATTGCCGTCGTAGCCGGCATCATCCTGTCCTACTGGCTGGCCTCGGGATTTGACTTCACGAACATCAGTATGGGACTCTACGGCATCGGCATTGCAGCGGTGGGCATGTTGTCCACCTTAGGCATTACGTTGGCTACAGACGCGTATGGTCCGATAGCCGACAACGCCGGAGGCAATGCCGAGATGAGTGGCCTGGGAGAAGAAGTACGTAAACGGACCGATGCGCTGGATTCCTTGGGAAATACCACGGCAGCCACTGGAAAAGGATTTGCCATCGGCTCGGCTGCCCTGACCGGACTGGCACTGCTGGCTTCTTACATCGAAGAAATTCGTATCGGATTGGAACGTATCGGTACTACAGTACTGGAACTTTCCAACGGACTGGAAGTAGTCATTCACGAAGCCGGATTCACGGATTTCATGATGTACTACGATGTCACACTGATGAATCCGAAAGTGCTGTCCGGAATGTTTATCGGCAGCATGATGGCCTTTCTGTTCTGCGGACTGACCATGAATGCGGTGGGCAGAGCAGCAGCCCACATGGTAGAAGAAGTGCGCCGGCAGTTCCGTGAAATCAAAGGGATTCTGGAAGGCAAAGCGGAACCGGATTATGCCCGTTGCGTACAAATCTCCACACTGGGTGCCCAGAAAGAAATGGTGTTCCCTTCCCTATTGGCCATCATCGCTCCCATTGTGACGGGACTGCTGTTCGGGGTACCGGGCGTCATCGGACTGCTGATAGGAGGATTGTCATCGGGCTTTATCCTGGCCATCTTCATGGCTAACTCCGGCGGTGCCTGGGACAATGCGAAGAAATACGTGGAAGAAGGTAACTTTGGCGGGAAAGGCAGCGAAGTACACCGGGCCACCGTGGTAGGCGATACGGTAGGCGACCCGTTCAAGGACACTTCCGGTCCGAGCCTGAACATCCTCATCAAACTGATGAGCATGGTGGCCATCGTCATGGCCGGACTGACCGTCTCCTGGAGCTTGTTCTAAGCAGACCCCCAGCAGCAATATAGAAATACTACCTCCAAGCGAGGAATGGAAACAGAATAATAACCATACAAAAAATCTCCTGCTCAGCCTCAGTTCATGCGAACTTTCCGGCTGAAAGCAGGAGATTTTTTACTTTAGTATTTCTTTACAGGCAGTTCTTTTTCCTAAAGTTCATCTTTCCCCAGCACACGGCAATGATGCGCTTCGAGCACCTTCAGACAGTGTGCCATATCATTGGGTTTGATGACCACATGGGCCTGGTCGGCCTGGGCAAACGCATACATGTATTCAATGAAAATCTGCTCTTCGGCCAAATATTCCAACACCACCGCCAGCGAGCCGGGCACATTGTCACACGACAGACAGACCACATCGGTCGACATCACGGCAAAATCTTTTGCCCGGAGCACCTCGACTGCTTTCTCCACATCGGAAACAATCAGGCGTAAAATACCGAAATCGGCAGTCTCGGCCATACTGAAGGCATGCATATTGATACCATTTGCTCCCAACGCATGCACCACGTCATTGATTCTTCCGGTCTTATTTTCCAGAAAAACGGATAATTGTTTGATTATCATAGATTCACTTCCTTTAATTACACCAATACTCGGTTATCAATCACACGTTTGGACTTTCCCTGGCTACGGGCTATGCTGTTCGGTTCCACCAGTTTGACTTCCGCACTGATGGAGAGCACACTCTTCAAGCGGTCGGACAGGGTCTTCTTCAGCCTCAGCATGGAACCGATGTCGTCGCTGAAAAAGTCGCGGCGCACTTCCACCTGCACTTCCAGCGTATCGAGGTTGTTCTTGCGGTCGACCACCAGCAGATACTGCGGTTCAAATTCCTTCATGCCCAGAATCACACTTTCCACCTGTGACGGGAAGACATTGATACCCCTGATTATCAGCATATCGTCGCTTCGACCCATAATCGGCGTCATACGCACACTGGTACGTCCGCAAGGACACGGGTCAGCAATCAGGGAAGTCAGGTCTTTGGTGCGATAGCGGAGCAGCGGCATGCCCTCCTTGGTCAACGTGGTAAACACCAGTTCTCCCTGCGTGCCATACGGCAGATTCTGACACGTCACTGGGTCGATGATTTCCGGATAGAAATGGTCCTCATTAATATGGGAACCATACTGCTCCTGGCATTCGTAAGACACGCCCGGCCCCATAATCTCACTCAATCCATAAATGTTGTAGCCCTTCAGCCCCAAACGGCTCTGGATTTCCTGACGCATGTTTTCCGTCCAAGGTTCCGCCCCAAAAGCGCCGATACGCAATCCCAGTTCTTCCTTGCGGATACCCATCCGTTCCACCACCTCTGCCAGATACAAGGCATACGAAGGCGTACAGGCAATGCCCGTGATATGCAAATCCCGAATCAGGCGTACATGTTTTTCCGTATTTCCGGTAGAAGCCGGAATCACGGTCGCCCCCAGATTTTCCACACCATAGTGCGCTCCCAGTCCGCCGGTAAACAGACCATATCCGTAACTCACGGAAAAGGTGTCTTCCCGAGTCACTCCGTATGCCGAAAGACAACGCGACATCACCTCCGACCAGATAGACAAGTCGCGGCGGGTATATCCCACGATGGTCGGGTTACCTGTTGTTCCGGAAGAAGCATGCACACGCACCACTTCCGAAAGAGGAGCCGCCATCAGCCCGTACGGATAATTGTCCCGCAAATCCTGTTTGGTGGTAAAAGGCAGTTTCGTGATGTCCTCAATTTCCCGGATGTCATCGGGAGTGAGGTCCATCTCCTGCATCTTGTGCCGATAGAAAGGCACATTATGGTACACATACTGCACCAGTTTGCACAAACGTTTCCCCTGCAGCTCACGCATCTGTTCACGCGGCATACATTCTTTGTTCGGATTCCAAATCATAGTGTGTTTTTCTTTATTTTGTAGTAGTTTGGTTATTTGCTCGGCACAGGATGTTCTTCCTGAAAAGCCTTCATCCGTTCTTCCAACACCGGATAGAGTTCCTCCCGCATCCGGGAAGTACAGGCTCTCACCCCCTGCTGTTCACTACCCGTCGTCGACAGGGAGATACTGCTCACCCCGTACATCATCAGTTCACGGAGCAACTCACCACCCGTCAGTCCGGGATAGCCCAAGGTAAAGAAAAAGCCATCGCCCACCTGCTGGGTCACATCCTTGTCATATACCACCGAAAAGCCATGAGCGGTGAAAATCTGCTTCATCCGGCGGGCGCGCCGTTCATACTCACGGACGTCTTCCACAAAATTGATTTCACCGGTAATGGATTTTTCCAGCATCTCCGCCATGGCATACTGGGTAGTGGCCGTGCAGCCGGAAGTAATCATATACATGATGGAAGCGATGAAGGTCGGCCCGAACACGCCTGAATCCTCATAACGGGAAGCCAAGGCCGGATACTGTATATCAAACAGCTTATCAGACACACAAGCCAAGGCAATGCGCTGTCCGGCATAGCTGAAAATCTTGGAAGCAGACAACATGAGAATATAATTGTCGGTATAACGGGCCACAGTAGGCACGAAAGGAGGCTGATAAGGACAGCCGAACGCATGGCGGAAATCCATACAGAAATACGCCTGGTCTTCCATGACCACTGCATCATACCGCGTAGCCAGTTCCCCGATGATTTTCAGTTCACTTTCTTCCAGGCAAATCCAAGCCGGATTGTTGGGATTGGAATAGACAATGGCCGCAATATCTCCTTTGGAAAGGAAACTTTCCAGTTTGGCACGCAACGGTTCTCCCCGGAAATCATGGATATCGAACGACTCCCACGCAATGCCCAAGATACGCAACTGGGACTTCTGTATCGGGAAACCCGGGTCGATAAACAGCACCTTGTCTTTTCCGGGAATCCGCTGGGTACAGGCGATAAAAGCCCCAAAAGAAGCCGCAACGGAACCCGTGGTAGGCAAACAGGCACGTGGAGAAATATCCACATCAATAAATGCCTTTACAAAACGGGAAGCAGCCTGCTTCAGCTCGGCCACTCCGGCAGCTGCCGGATACTGGGAACCGACTCCCCTGTCAAGCGCCTTTTTCTCGGCCTCAATCCCCACTTTATTTGCCGGGAGACCGGGAGACCCCTGATCCATCCGGATAAAGGGAATACCCGTAAGTTCTTCCAGACGGGAAGCCACCAGCAACACATCTCCGATGGTCGCATTGGACAAATCGGCCACCTTCATTTCCTTGGCCACAGAGTTGACCAGGTCTTCACTAAACACGCAGCTCATAAGCCTTTAGAATTTCAATTGTTTCACATATTCATGACCGATATCGAACGCCCGGTAATTCATCTGCACCACCTCTTCTCCTTTCGGCGCAAAGATACGTCCTACACTTTCACGCAGCACGTCTGCATCCAGGATTTTCAAGAAAGGAGCAGCCGCACCCAACAAGATGACATTGGCCGACCTGGGTATCTGATTCTCCTTTGCCAGATTTTCCACATCCAACACCACCACATGAGGCTGCGCATGAAGTTCCGCCCGCAGTTTTTCGTCTTCCGGATAATTGGAAATATTCTTGAACGGAGTGGCCGAAGTGATAATCCATCCGTCTTTCGACAAATACGGAAGATAACGCAGTGCCTCCATCGGTTCCAGTGAAATAATCATATCCGCTGTGCCCAAGGGTATCAAATCGGAAGCAATCGGCGCCTCCGACAAACGCAGGTTCGACTGCACATCGCCTCCCCGCTGACTCATTCCGTGTACTTCGGCCTGTTTCAGGTTCAGCCCCAGATGCAGGGCCGCCTCACCGATAATCGTGGCAATGGACAGAATTCCCTGTCCGCCCACTCCAGAAAGTATGATATCTGTTTTCATTGTTTCTTTGCTTTTTGCTGTTTCAGTTTCCGGTTCAACGTCTGCATACATTCCCTGCGCGGAATAATGACAGACACACCCTTGTATTCTATCTCTTCCCGAATGACCCGGGTGATTTCTTCCATGTTCTTGGGAAGCGGTACCACCACACGGACATGCTCCGGCTTCACTCCCAATCCCAGACAGATGGCCTCGAACTTATTGGTACCGGCTGAATCCTGTCCTCCAGTCATGGCTGTAGTCAGGTTGTCGGAAATAACGACCGTGATGTTCGATTGATCATTCACCGCATCCAGCAGTCCCGTCATTCCGGAATGGGTGAAAGTGGAATCCCCTATCACGGCAATGGAAGGAAACAGTCCTGCATCGGCCGCTCCTTTGGCCATCGTGATGGAAGCTCCCATATCGACGCAGCTGCTCAATGTGCGGAAAGGCGGAAGTGCCCCCAGCGTATAGCAACCGATATCTCCGAAAATCTTTGCATCCGGATATTCTGCAGCCACCTTATTCAAGGCATCATACACATCGCGGTGGCCGCATCCCTTGCACAAGGCCGGTGGACGGGGTACCACATTCTGTGCGGCCGCATAAACCTGTCCACTCGACAATTCCAAGGCCAGACGCACATTGTCGGGAGTCAGTTCCCCCGTACGGGACAAATCACCGCTCAAACGGCCTTTCACTACATATTTAGAAGGAAGAATGCCTTTTAGCTGTTCTTCTACAAAAGGCTGTCCGTCTTCTACCACCAGAATCTCCTTGCAAGAGTCTGCCAGACGAGTCAAGGCTTCCACCGGCAAAGGATATTGTGAAATCTTCAGTATGGGATAAGGGCATCCTTCCGGAAAGTTTTCCATCACATAGTTGTAACCGATGCCACAAGCCACAATGCCTTTCTCAGCCATCCCTTCCTGCATGCTTAGCTGGTTATAGGCAGAACGTTCAGACTCAGCCTCCAGTTTCGGCTGGTTCTCGATGACTTCCATATAACGGCGACGGGCATTTCCCGGCAACAGCACCCAGTCGGAAGGAACAGACTGACGTCCCGTACAAGTGACTTCCTTTCCGGACGCAGCAACTTCTACTGCCGCACGGGAATGGGCCATTCGGGTGGTAATACGCATCAATACCGGCGTACGCATCTGCTCCGAGAGGTCGTATGCATACGCCATCATATCGTAGGCCTCCTGCTGGGAAGAAGGTTCCAGTATCGGAATTAAAGCAAACTTGCCATAAAAGCGAGAATCCTGCTCATTCTGAGAAGAATGCATGGTAGGATCGTCGGCAGCCAACACCACTACCCCTCCATTGACACCCGTAATGGCTGAATTGACAAAGGCATCGGCACATACGTTCATTCCTACATGCTTCATGCAAACCAGTGCCCGCTTGCCCACATACGATACTCCCAAGGCTGCTTCCATGGCTGTTTTCTCATTGGTACACCAGCTGCTGTGCAACCCGCGCGCTTTCGCTATCGGAGATTCCTGTATATATTCTGTGATTTCGGTCGAAGGAGTTCCCGGATAGGCATAAACCCCGGAAATTCCTGCATGAATGGCGCCCAGTGCTATCGCCTGGTCGCCCAATAACAAAAGTTTATGATTGTCTTTCATAAAATAAGAAGTTAATTCAATGTAAAAGCGTCTGCATCATCCAGCACCGGAAACTTTTTTCGGAAGGCTTCCAGCTCATTCATATCGATGA
The DNA here is from genome assembly GCF_025993685.1 of Bacteroides mediterraneensis. Classification (NCBI taxonomy): domain Bacteria; kingdom Pseudomonadati; phylum Bacteroidota; class Bacteroidia; order Bacteroidales; family Bacteroidaceae; genus Bacteroides; species Bacteroides mediterraneensis. Next base: position 2,891,222 of record NZ_DAJPEN010000001.1, read on the forward strand.
AGGCTTCCACCTGCCCCTCCTTGCCATCTTCACAAGCAGAAAGTGTCTTTCCATACGGGTCAATAACCGCCGTACCCCCACAATAATCGCAGTACGGGTCTTTTCCTACCCGGTTCACACCCAGCACATAACACTGGTTTTCAATGGCTCGTGCCCGCAACAAAGCCTTCCAAGCCTCCACTCTGGGAGAAGGCCAGCTGGCTACATACAACGCCACATCGTAATCGCCACGGTTCCGGGACCATACAGGGAAGCGCAAGTCATAGCACACTTCGAGCAGAAACCGTACACCACGGAAATTCACCACGACACGTTCCGTACCTGCCGTATAATGTTTGTCTTCTCCACCATACGTGAACAAATGCTTTTTGTCGTACCATTGCACTTTCCCGTCGGGATGCACAAAGAAAAAACGGTTATAGAATTTTCCATTTTCCGCTATGGAGATACTGCCGGCAAGGGCACAATCATGCGCACAGGCCGTCTGTTTCATCCATTGCAAGGTAGGGCTGTCTGCCGGTTCCGCAATACCTTCCGGCAAAGTGCAAAAACCCGTAGAAAACATTTCCGGAAGCACAAACAAATCGACTTTATCGTAATGATCAATGGCCTTTCCCAAACGAGCTACATTGCCTACAGGATCGGCCCAACAAATATCTGTCTGCAATAAGATTATTTTCATGCTTTTCATTCATTAGAAACGCCCAAAGGTAACAATTTAATCACAGAAAGCAAATTTTGACTTCAAAATACTTCCATACAAAGAAGAAATGTACATTTTTGAAACTCCAATTCCTTTCCATGCGTTTGTTACAAAAATCTGAATAACACTGCCATTCTCAGGCTTTTTATTCTAAAAGAACCTTATAAATAGAGGTAATTTGCAAAATGTTTTTTATTTTTGTGGCCAAAATGAGTTAATATACTAACAAATGAACGTATTAGAATTAAGCGAACAGGAAATTATCAGACGTAACAGTCTGAATGAGTTAAGAGCAATGGGGATTGATCCATACCCTGCTGCCGAGTATGTAACCAACGCTTTTTCGACTGACATTAAAGCCGAATTTAAAGACGATGCGGAACCCCGCAAAGTATCTGTAGCCGGTCGTATCATGTCTCGCCGCGTAATGGGTAAGGCATCCTTCATTGAATTGCAAGACTCTAAAGGTCGTATTCAAGTATATATAACCCGCGACGACATCTGTCCGGATGAAAACAAAGATTTATACAATGTCGTTTTCAAACGTTTGCTGGACTTGGGTGACTTTATCGGAATTGAAGGCTTCGTATTCCGCACACAAACAGGCGAAGTTTCCATCCATGCACAGAAACTGACAGTGTTGTCCAAATCAATCCGTCCGCTTCCGATTGTAAAATACAAAGACGGAGTGGCATACGACAAATTCGAAGACCCTGAACTCCGCTACCGCCAGCGTTATGTAGACCTGGTAGTCAACGATGGAGTAAAAGATATTTTCTTGAAACGTAGCAAAATCTACAATTCCATGAGAGAGTATTTCAATTCCAAAGGTTATGTGGAAGTGGAAACTCCGATTCTTCAGTCTATCCCGGGAGGTGCTACGGCACGCCCGTTCATCACTCACCACAACGCGCTCGACATTCCTTTGTACATGCGTATTGCCAGTGAGCTGTACCTGAAACGACTCATTGTGGGTGGTTTTGAAGGCGTGTACGAAATTGGCAAGAACTTCCGTAACGAAGGTATGGACCGTACACACAACCCGGAATTCACTTGTATGGAAATCTATGTCGCTTATAAAGACTACAACTGGATGATGAAGTTTACGGAAAACATGCTCGAAAAAATCTGCATGGACGTAAACGGTACCACAGAAGTGAAGATTGGGGATAATGTGATCAGTTTCAAGGCTCCGTTCAAGCGTGTCACCATGCTGGATTCTATCAAAGAATTCACCGGATACGACCTGACAGGTATGAGCGAGGAACAGATTCGGGAAGTGTGCCAGAAACTGAACATGGAAATCGATGACACCATGGGTAAAGGCAAGCTGATTGACGAAATCTTCGGAGAATTCTGCGAAGGCAACTACATCCAGCCGACCTTCATCACCGACTATCCGATTGAAATGTCTCCGCTGACCAAAAAGCACCGCAACAATCCGGACCTGACCGAACGCTTCGAGCTGATGGTGAACGGAAAGGAACTTTGCAACGCCTATTCAGAGCTGAATGACCCGATTGACCAGTTGGAACGTTTCGAAGAACAGATGCGTTTGAACGAAAAGGGAGACGACGAAGCTATGATTATTGACAAGGACTTCGTACGCGCCTTGGAATACGGTATGCCTCCTACTTCAGGTATGGGTATCGGTATGGACCGTCTGGTCATGCTGATGACCGGACAGAACACCATCCAGGAAGTATTGTTCTTCCCGCAGATGCGTCCGGAAAAAGTAATCCCGAAAGATGCGCCGGCCAAGTTCATGGAACTGGGTGTAGCAGAAGACTGGGTACCTGTTCTCCAGAAAGCCGGATATAACCTGGTAAGTGACATGAAAGATGTCAATCCCCAGAAACTCCATCAGGATATCTGCGGCATCAATAAAAAATACAAGTTGGAGCTGAAGAACCCGACTGTAGACGAAGTGGCGGGCTGGATTGAAAAGATAAAATAAATGAATAAAAGGATATGAAGGGCAAAGAAATTTCCTTGCCCTTCATATCTGTTTTTCATTAAATATAAAAGTATGAAATTACCCGGAAAAATAGCAATCATGGGGGGAGGAAGCTGGGCCACAGCTATTGCCAAGATTATATTGACCCAGGCGGAATCGATAAACTGGTACATGCGCCGTGACGACCGGATTGAAGAATTCAAGCGTTTGGGGCATAATCCGGCTTATTTGACAAGCGTGCGTTTCGACATAAAATGCATCAACTTTTCATCAGATATCAACAAGGTAGTAAGAGAATCAGATACCCTGATTTTCGTGACTCCTTCACCCTATCTGAAAACTCACCTCAAAAAGCTAAAAGTCAAACTGAAGGATAAATTCATCGTAACCGCCATCAAAGGTATTGTTCCGGACGAAAACCTGATTGTATCTGATTATTTCCATAAAATATACGACGTACCCGAAAACAACATCGCTGTATTGGCGGGTCCGTGTCATGCGGAAGAAGTAGCCTTGGAAAGACTTTCTTACCTCACGGTAGGCTGCAAGGATATCGAGAAAGCCAAAATGTTTGCTAAACAACTGGCAGGGCACTACATCAAGACTTCTGTCAATACAGACGTGGCCGGCATTGAATACGCTTCCGTATTGAAAAACGTGTATGCTATTGCAGCCGGTATCTGTAGCGGCCTGAAATATGGAGACAATTTCCAGGCTGTACTGGTTTCGAATGCTTTGCAGGAAATGAACCGCTTTCTGGATACCGTACATCCGGTCAACCGCTGCACGAACGACTCTGCCTATTTGGGCGACCTGCTCGTAACCTCCTATTCCAATTTCAGCCGTAACCGTGTATTCGGTACGATGATTGGCAAAGGATACTCCGTAAAAAGCGCACAGATTGAAATGGAAATGATTGCAGAAGGTTATTATGGTACCAAATGTATCAAGGAACTGAACAAACACCTGCACGTAAATATGCCGATTGTGGATGCCGTCTACAATATCCTTTATGAGCGGATATCTCCAATGATTGAAATTAAATTATTAACTGACTCATTTAGATAAAAAATTAGAAACAGTTATGGAAAACATTAAACTAAATGTGGAAAAGACTTTGGACTTTATCTCCAAAGAAAAATTGGCTTCTTATGAACCGAAAGTAAAAGCTTGTATGGAAACATTGGAAAAAGGCACGGGCTTAGGAAATGACTTCTTAGGCTGGCTGCATTTGCCATCTTCCATTACCACAGCACATCTGAACGATCTGAAGGCTACCGCACAGATTCTTCGTGAAAATTGTGAGGTAGTAGTCGTAGCAGGTATCGGAGGTAGCTACCTGGGTGCACGTGCTGTCATTGAAGCCATGTCAAACAGCTTTGCCTGGCTGCAAGAAAAGAAAGCCGGACAACCGACCATTATTTTTGCCGGACATAACATCAGCGAGGATTATCTGTTTGAATTGACTGAATTCCTGAAAGACAAGAAATTCGGTGTCATCAACATATCTAAGTCTGGAACCACCACGGAAACTGCACTGGCTTTCCGCCTGCTGAAAAAACAGTGCGAAGACCAGAGAGGCAAAGAAATGGCCCGCAAAGTCATCGTAGCTGTAACCGATGCAAAGAAAGGGGCTGCACGCGTCACAGCCGACAAGGAAGGTTACAAATCATTCATCATTCCTGACAATGTAGGTGGACGTTTTTCAGTACTGACTCCGGTAGGTCTGCTTCCGATTGCCGTAGCAGGCATTGACATCGACCAGCTGGTAGCCGGTGCTTGCGAAATGGAAAAAGTATGCGCCAACGAAAATATGTACGAAAACCCGGCTGCTTTGTATGCCGCCACTCGTAACGAACTGTACCAGAGTGGAAAGAAAATTGAAATTCTGGTCAACTTCCAGCCCAAACTGCACTACTTCATGGAATGGTGGAAACAGCTGTACGGCGAATCAGAAGGAAAAGACAATAAGGGTATCTATCCTAGCTCTGTAGACTTCTCTACCGACCTGCACTCCATGGGACAGTGGATTCAGCAGGGGGAACGTACTATCTTCGAAACGGTAGTTTCTATCGAGACTCCAAGCCACGAGCTCCACTTCCCAAGCGATGAAGAAAACTTGGATGGCTTGAACTTCCTGGCCGGAAAACGTATCGATGAAGTCAACAAAATGGCCGAACTGGGTACACAGCTTGCTCACGTAGACGGAGGCGTTCCTAACTTGCGTGTCAGTGTTCCTTCTTTGAACGAATATTACCTCGGACAGCTTATCTATTTCTTCGAAAAAGCTTGTGGAATCAGCGGCTATCTGCTGGAAGTCAATCCGTTCAACCAGCCGGGTGTGGAGGCATACAAGAAGAACATGTTCGCACTTCTGAACAAACCGGGATACGAAAAAGAATCTGAAGCTATCCAGGCCCGTCTGAAGAAATAAAAAACGAGACAACGCTCCGTTTTTTTAGTTTACAGGCACGAATTACATGAAAAGCACCCTTCCGATATGACAGACAGCGGAAAGGAATTCATGTAATGCGTGCCTGAATATTATAAAAAAGTATCATCATGTTTCAACAAAATATCCATCAATATCTCACAACCCATCATTTTACCCAAATCAATCTGAAAGCCGTATTGTTCGATATGGACGGAGTGCTGTTCGATTCCATGAAAAACCACGCTGCGGCCTGGCATGAGGCGATGAAACAATATGGCATGAACCTGAGCAGAGAAGAGGCTTACCTCCATGAAGGACGCACCGGTGCCTCCACCATCAACATTGTCAGCCAAAGGGAAAGAGGCTACGAGGCTTCTGAAGAAGAAATCAACAAAATCTATCAAACCAAGAGCGACTTGTTCAACAGCCTCCCTAAAGCGGCCCCCATGCACGGAGCCCTCGAAGTATTGAAGAAGATAAAGGCTGCCGGCCTTATCCCTATGGTAGTCACCGGTTCCGGACAACATTCCTTGTTGGACAAACTGAATCACTACTTCCCAGACATCTTTCACCGCGAACTGATGGTCACGGCTTTCGACGTAAAATATGGGAAACCCAATCCGGAGCCCTACCTGATGGCCTTACAGAAAGCGGGAATCAAAGCTGATGAAGCGATTGTCATCGAAAATGCCCCACTCGGCGTACGGGCCGGAGTAGCTGCCGGAATCTTTACAGTCGCCCTGAATACCGGACCGCTTCCCGATGAAGTACTCTTGCAAGAAGGAGCTAACCTGCTTTTCCCTTCCATGCAAGCTTTCAGTGAAAACTGGGAATCGTTCTACCAGTGTCTGCAAACCACTTCCCTATAACAAAAAATCCACCCAAAGAGATACAGTATTTGTGCAACTCTTTCGGTGGATTCTTTTTTATTGCTCAAAAACTGGATTCGTTATTCCAACGCGAACAGCTTGCTTCTTGACAACAGGGAAGAACCTATCACATTCGCCTTTTCTTTTAACTCAGACAATACGATGTCTGAATCCTTATACATCAGATTCAGTGTATATTTACGGACAGCCGAGATAACCGGAGGAAGCAGGTATTCTCCTACTTTTGAAAATTCACCTCCAATAATCACCTGCTCGGGATTGAACACATTAATCAAGTCACCGATATGACGTCCCAGCTTGGCTCCGATTTCTTCCACCAGCTCAATGGCCAGCACATCTTCCCGACGTACCGCCGAAATAATATCGGCCAGCGTAATATCATCGATGGCTTTCTCTTTCAGCAGGATGGAATTTTCTCCCTGACGAAGACGGGCGATAAACTTACGATATAATGCCGAACAGGAAACTTCCGTCTCGATACATCCTTTCTTTCCGCAATAACAAATCTGCTGGTTGTCGTATCCATAGTTATGTCCAAATTCACCTGCAAACCCAGACATCCCGGAATACAACTTTCCATCAATGATGATGGCCATTCCCAGTCCCCAGTTCACATTAATAAAGATAAGATTCTTCGGACACTTCTCCGGGCGTGTGATGAATTCTCCATACGCCATAGCCCGGCTGTCATTGTCAATGCAGACATTGATGCCCAGCCTGTCGGTAAACATTTGAGCCAACGGCTTGTCACCAAATGTCAGGTGTGTATAACTGCATCCTGTTTCCGGATTGACACGTCCGGTCATGCCAATGCAAATATTCAATATTTTCGACTTGTCACAAGGAAGTTCATCGATAAAGATTTCGATTTCCCGACAGATGCGCTCCAGACACTCCGGTGTGTTTTCCAACGTAAACGGAATTTCCATCTTTGTTTGCAGCACATCCCCTTTAAAGTTGATGGCTCCCAGGCTTAAAGACTGTACAGCCAATGCCACTCCTATAAAATAGGCGGAATCCGAATTCAATCCGTATAAACTAGGATGACGTCCTCCACTGGTCTCCAGTTTTCCACAATCGTTCACATATCCCTCTTTGCACATTTCATCCACAAATTTTGTCACGGTAGGAACACTTAGCCCCATTGATTTAGACAAATCTGTAATTGTGGTGCTGCCTGCATAAATCAAATGCGTAATGATACGCTGTTTTACTAACGCACTTTTAACGCCTTTCTGTATGTTTGTCAATAGAGTCTGACCCATATTCGTTATTTTTTATAGAAACATTTACAAATGTAGAATTTTTCTTTAAAAAGTCAAGCATAAAAAATCTATTTTTTTATTTGACATTCTGAGTAAGCTTTGATATATTTGCAGAAGCAAGCTAACTTTCGAAGATTACAATTAAATTAATTTCAATATTCAAAATTCTAACCATCATGAGACTAATCATTGAACCTGATTACAGTGCTCTGTCCAACTGGGCAGCAAATTATGTAGCAAAGAAAATCAACGCAGCTAACCCTACTAAAGAAAAACCGTTTGTATTGGGTCTCCCTACCGGTTCATCTCCACTGGGAATGTATAAAGCCCTGATTGAATTGAATAAAAAAGGAGTTGTATCTTTTAAAAATGTAGTGACTTTCAATATGGACGAATACGTTGGGCTTCCAGAATCTCATCCGGAAAGTTACCACTCATTCATGTTCAACAATTTCTTCAACCACATTGACATCTGCAAGGAAAACATCCATATCCTGAACGGTAATGCAGCCGATTTGGAAGCAGAATGTGCCAACTATGAAAAAGAAATTGAGAAATTCGGCGGTATCGACCTGTTTCTGGGAGGTATCGGTCCCGACGGTCACATCGCATTCAACGAACCGGGTTCTTCATTGAGTTCACGCACCCGTGTGAAAACACTGACTACCGACACCATCATTGCCAACTCCCGTTTCTTTGAAAACGATGTGAACAAAGTGCCTAAAACCGCACTGACCGTAGGAGTAGGTACCGTGCTTTCTGCCAAGGAAGTGCTGATTATCTGCAACGGACACAACAAGGCTCGCGCTTTGCAGCATGCCGTAGAAGGAGGCATCACACAGATGTGGACCATCAGCGCACTCCAGATGCACCAGCACGGCATCATCGTATGTGACGAAGCTGCCACGGATGAACTGAAAGTCGGTACTTACAAATATTTCAAGGATATCGAAAAGAACAATCTTTAATTTACTGAATCATGAGAACAAACCTAAGCTCTCAAATCTCACTGAACCGTGTATCTCCCAGATACTACCGCCCGGAAAATGCGGTAGAACGCTCTGTGCTGACACGATTGGAAAAAATACCCACTAATATTTTCGAGACCATCGAGGAAGGTGTGGTACAGATTGCCAACGAAATCGTAGCTAAAATACAGGACAGACAACGGGAAGGAAAATTCTGTACTATTGCCGTAGGCACGGGAGCTTCCCTGCGTCCTCTTTTTGCCGAACTGATTCGGAAACACAAAGATGAAGGCGTCAGCTTCCGCAACGTGGTATTCTTCAACCTGTATGAATATTATCCGCTGAGCGAAGGAGGCGGCAGCAGCTTCAATCATTTGAACAAACTTTTCCTTTCCCAGATAGATATTGACCGCCAGAACATCTTCACCATGGACGGAACGATTCCTCAGGAAGGCATTACAGAACACTGCCGCTTGTACGAACAGCGTATCCAGACTTTCGGAGGCATTGACATTGTCATCATGGGAGTAGGTCGGGAAGGCAATATCGGTATGAATGAACCGGGTTCACATGCCAGTTCGACTACCCGTCTGATTCTGATTGATGCGACATCCCGTTCGGAAGCCGCACACAACATCGGAGTAGACAATCTGCCTCCATGCTCCATCACCATGGGTATCAATACCATCCTGAGCGCCCGCAAAGTATATTTGCTGGCATGGGGCGAAGACAAAGCCGACATCATCCGAAGTGCGGTAGAGGACAAGGTAAGTGATACATTGCCGGCTTCTTACCTGCAAATTCATGCCAACACGTCGGTCTGCATCGACCTGGCAGCCGCTGCCCATCTGACACGTATCCAACGTCCGTGGCTGGTAACGAGCTGTGAATGGAACGACAAGCTGGTGAGAAGCGCGATTGTATGGTTGTGCACCACACTCAACAAACCGATTCTGAAACTGACCAACAAAGATTACAACGAAAACGGCTTGAGCGAACTGCTGGCACTCTACGGCTCTGCCTACAATGCCAATATCAAAGTGTTCAACGACTTGCAGCATACCATTACCGGATGGCCGGGCGGAAAACCGAACGCAGACGATACGTATCGTCCGGAACGTGCCAAACCGTTCCCGAAACGGGTAGTGGTATTCTCTCCGCATCCGGATGATGACGTGATTTCCATGGGAGGAACCTTGCGCCGACTCGTACAGCAAGGGCATGACGTACACGTAGCCTATGAGACTTCCGGCAATATCGCCGTAGGTGATGAAGAAGTGGTACGCTTCATGCACTTCATCAACGGCTTCAACCAGCTGTTTGAAAACAGTGAAGACAAGGTTATCTGCGACAAATACGCTGAAATAAAGAAATTCCTCTCTACCAAGAAGGAAGGTGATATGGATACCCGCGACATCCTGACCATCAAAGGTCTCATCCGCCGCGGAGAAGCACGTACAGCTTGTACGTTCAACCACATTCCACTTGACCATTGCCACTTCCTGGATCTTCCCTTCTATGAAACCGGAAAGATTGAAAAGAATCCTATCAGCGAAGCCGATGTGGAAATCGTACTGAACCTGCTCCGTGAAGTAAAACCTCACCAGATTTACGTAGCCGGTGACCTGGCCGACCCACATGGTACCCACCGCGTATGTACGGACGCCGTATTCGCCGCCATCGACGAAGAAAAGAATGCCGGTGCCGAATGGTTGAAAGACTGTCGCATCTGGATGTACCGTGGTGCATGGGCCGAATGGGAAATCGAAAACATCGAAATGGCCGTGCCGCTGAGTCCGGAAGAACTTCGTGCAAAACGTAACTCCATCCTGAAACATCAGTCACAGATGGAAAGCGCACCGTTCCTGGGCAACGACGAACGCCTGTTCTGGCAAAGAAGTGAAGACCGTAACCGTGGAACTGCTTCACTTTACGACCATTTAGGACTGGCTTGCTATGAAGCCATGGAAGCTTTTGTAGAATATAAACCTATCTAAGTGCATATCTTATTTTAAGCCAAAAGACACAGAAACGCAGAAGTTCACCCTCAGGGAAGGACTTCTCGTTTCCGTGTCTTTTTTATTTCTGTATTTACCAATTTTTTACATACATGAAAAAACTACTCATACCCGCATTTGCATTTTGGCTCAGTTGCCTTTTCCCCTCGTGTACTTCAACTTCTACCAACCATTTTCTGAAAGAGGCCGACTACCGTAACAAAGTAGAAGCTGACTTCGGACAAAAAAAAGAAATACTCAACCGGGGAAATCTTTTTGACATCTTCAATGAAGAGATGTCACAGGAAGAACGGGAAGCCATGATGTTCCTGTATGCCTATATGACTCCGGGCGACATTTCCGATTATTCCGGAGAATTCTATCTGAAAAATGTACGTTTAGCACTCCAGAACCGGAAAGAAACCTCATGGGGAGCTGGAATTCCAGACATGATATTCCGCCACTTTGTACTTCCTGTCAGAGTCAATAATGAAAACCTGGACAATGCCCGCGAAGTGTTCCGCCAGGAACTGATGCCGCGTGTAGAAAAGTTATCCATGTACGACGCCGTACTGGAAGTAAACCACTGGTGTCATGAAAAAGTGGTCTACACCCCGACCGACAGCCGTACCAGCGCTCCGCTGGCTACCGTAAAAACGGCTTACGGACGTTGCGGAGAAGAATCCACCTTCCTGGTAGCTGCCCTGCGTGCCGTAGGTATTCCGGCCCGCCAGGTCTACACACCGCGCTGGGCACACACCGACGACAACCATGCCTGGGTAGAAGCCTGGGTGGACGGAAAATGGTACTTCCTCGGCGCCTGCGAACCGGAACCTGTGCTGAATCTGGGATGGTTCAACGCTCCGGCCAGCCGCGGCATGCTGATGCATACCAAAGTATTCGGTGCATACGACGGACCGGAAGAAGTGATGAAAACCACGGCCAACTACACCGAAATCAACATCATCGACAATTATGCGCAGAGTGCACCGGTCACCGTCACCGTGGTCGATTCATTGGGAAAGGCTGTGGAAGGTGCCCATGTAGAGTTCAAGATTTATAATTACGCTGAGTTCTTCACCGTAGCCAACAAAACGACTGACGCGCAAGGCAAAGCCTCACTTTCTGCCGGACTGGGCGACATGCTGGTATATGCTTCTGCCAACCAGCGCTTCGGACTGAAAAAAGTATCTTTCGGCAAGGACAAGGAAGTAACCCTTACCCTCTCCCACCGTCCGGGTGACGTGTTTGCAGATACCCTGCACATCGTACCGCCTGCCGAAAAGGCTAACCTGCCGGAGGTGACCGAAGCCCAGCGCAAGGAAAATACCCTGCGTATGGCCCAGGAAGATTCTATCCGCAATGCCTACGTGGCCAGCTTCCCGACAGAAGAAAAGGCCCAAGCATTTGCCCAAGAACAGAAACTGGACGAAACACGTACCAGCGACTTCATCATAAAATCCAGAGGCAACTACGCCGACATCATGCAGTTCCTCTCACATGCCGTGGAAAAAGGACAGGGCACACGGGCACTGGAGCTGCTGGGCACACTGGCCGAGAAGGACTTGCGCGATACACCTTGCTCCATTCTGGAAGACCACCTTTATGGCACGGACGCTACTGCGGACGTAAAAGAAGTGCTGGCCCCGCGTATTGCCAGCGAAATGCTGACACCTTACAGGAGTTACTTGCAGAAGGCATTTCCTGCCGAACTGGCTGCCCAATTCAAAACCGACCCACAAGCGCTTGTGAAATGGTGTAAGGACAGCCTGACCATCCGCAATGACCTGAGCACCTTGTTTACAACCACCTCACCGGAAGGAGTATGGCGCAGCCGGGTGACAGACTCCCAGTCCAGAGACATCTTCTTTGTAGCAGCCGCCCGCAGTCTGGGCATTCCTGCCTGGAAAGATGAAGTGAACGGCAATATCTGCTACCGTCTGAACGGCAATCCGGTGCTGGTGGACTTTGAAAAATCGGAAGGAGGCAACTTGTCGGAAGGCATACTGAAGGCCACCTACGAACCGATTCCCCGACTGGACAACCCGAAATATTACACCCACTTCACCTTGTCGAAGTACGACAACGGTACTTTCCAGCTACAGAACCATCCGGAAGATGCCAGCTGGACCTCTCTGCTGAAAAACGGAAGCCAGATGTCGACGGGATATTACATGCTGGTGACCGGCAGCCGTATGGCCAACGGAGGCGTATTGAGCCAGGTTTCTTTCTTTACAGTAGAAGAAGGCAAGACCACGGTCACTCCGCTTTGCATGCGCAACAATACGGAGGAAGTACGTGTCATCGGCAACTTCAATTCAGAAGCGTTGTACACCCGACCGGACAACGGGGAACAGGTATCTATCCTCAGCACCACAGGCCGCGGTTATTACATTGTCGGTGTACTGGGCGTAGGACAGGAACCTACCAACCATGCCTTGAAAGACATCGAAATCAAGAAAGCGGAATTTGAAAAATGGGGACGTACGATTGTACTGCTCTTTACCGACGAAGCGGCCTACCGGAAATTCGACCGCAAAGAGTTCCCCAACCTGCCATCGAACGTGGTATTTGGAATCGACAAGGACGGAAGCATCCTCAAGATGATGGCCGAAAACATGAAACTGGGCAACAAGCCCACCCTGCCGGTGATTATCCTGGGCGATACGTTCAACCGCGTGGTCTTCGAGTCACACGGATACACCATCGGCATGGGCGAGCAACTGCTCCACGTCATCCACGGGCTGTAAGCGCCGCGATGGTACGACGGACCTTTTCGGGGGTCGTGACCGGATGACAATATTCATCCATATCCGTACCTCCCATCGACAAAGCTGGATTGCGAAGAAGCATCCGGCTTTCTTTTTGCTCACGCGCCGAGAAATGGAATTCACCGGCACCTGTCACCCTGGCCAGTTCCGCGATGTTGTGTTCATTCACCCCGCAACCCGGCATGATAATGATACGGTCGCCTGCCTGCTTCACCAGTTCCGCCAGCAACGTAGCCCCTTCTATCGCAGTGGGCATCTGGCCGGAAGTCAGCACACGGTTCACTCCCATATCAATCAGTTCCTCCAACACCTTAGCAGGAGACTTCACATAATCAAACGCACGATGAAAAGTGACCGAGAGTCCCTTGGCAGCCTTCATCAATCGCTGCATGGCCGGCTTGTCGAGATCTCCTTCCGGAGTCAGACAGCCGAACACCACTCCGTCGGCTCCAGCCTGACGGGCGGCCAGAATGTCTTCTTCCATGATGTCAAGTTCCGAAGGAGTGTACAGAAAATCTCCTCCGCGCGGACGGATAATGACATGCAGACGGATATCAATCAATTTCCGGGCCACCTTGATTTCGCCAATGGAGGGAGTGGTTCCCCCTTCCGGCATGCCGGCACACAATTCAACCCGATGGGCTCCTCCCTGCTGGGCAGCCACACAACTCTCCGCGGAGTTCGCGCAAATTTCAAACATGTAGTTTTTCATCTTTCAGTACACTTTAAAGAATGATTTTTTCACCTTCCGGAAACACCTTTGCGTTTACCGGAAAACGCCTTGACGTTTTACTCAAAACGTAAGTGCGTTTTATATGAAACGCAAGTACGTTTTACCTGAAACGCAAGTGCGTTTTCAACCAAACGTCGAAGCGTTTTTCTTTCTTCGTCCGCACGGATTCCGAAAGGTATCGGTTTATAAACAAAAAAGCTTATTAAACCGTTCATTCTCAGTCTAATAAGCTATCATGTACGCCCGTGGGGAGTCGAACCCCAATCGAAGGAACCGGAATCCTTTATTCTATCCATTGAACTACGGGCGCAAATACCAATAAACACACTTTCCAGCTTCCTTTGTCGAAAAGGATATTTCGAAAGCGTGACAAAAATACAATTATTCCCCCTTTTCTCCTAATTTTTTCAGGAAAAAATAATTTTTCTCCCTCAAAATAGTTGTATCTCACTCACGCTCAGAAAGCCACCTCCTTAGAACTGGAAGTAGATAAAGGGCTGAATATCGCTGCTTTTCACCTGTATCACCAGGTAAATCAAGGCAATCATCACCACGGCCTGTGCCACCAGCGGCAAGCGCACCATACCGCGGCTGCAGGCGTTCTGCCAGCTATCAGGACAGAAATGGAGCAGAAAACCGACTCCCATCAGCACAAAAACTTTCCAGTAACCCGTCAGAAGCTGTTCCAGCAATTCCGGATGGAAGGCCGTGAATATCTGACGAATCATGGTGACAGAGGCTTCAAACGTGGCATTGCGGAAGAAAATCCAGCAGAAGCACACAAAATGGAAGGTCAGTACCACGGCAAAAAATTTCCGTATGCCCTGACTACGGTACTGCTTGGAACGCCCCAGCAAACTGCGGAAGAACTTATGCAAGGCAAGTGCCACTCCGTGCAGTCCGCCCCACACCACAAAGTTCCAGGAAGCTCCATGCCAGAGTCCTCCCAGCAGCATGGTCAATATCAGGTTGATATAGGTACGAATCTTTCCTTTCCGGTTGCCTCCCAGAGAGATATAAAGGTAGTCGCGCAACCAGGTAGACAAAGAGATATGCCAACGATGCCAGAAATCAGTCACACTGTCCGCCTTGTAAGGCGAGTTGAAGTTGAGCGGAAAACGGAATCCCAACAGCAAGGCAATACCGATAGCCATGTCACTATACCCCGAGAAGTCACAGTAAATCTGCAAGGCATACCCGTACACTCCAAACAAGTTCTCCAGTCCCGAATACAATCCCGGATTATCAAATATACGTTCTACGAAGTTCACACTGATGTAGTCCGAAATGACCGCCTTCTTGAACAGGCCACTCACGATAAAGAAAATCCCCTGTCCGAACATCTCCGACGAAACGAAAAGCGGCTGCCGGATTTGCGGAATGAAATCGCGGGCACGCACAATCGGTCCGGCTACCAGCTGCGGAAAGAAGGACACATAAAACGCATAATCCAGCAGGTTCGACAATGGCTTCAAATCCCGGCGATACACATCGATGGTGTAGCTCAGCGACTGGAAAGTGAAAAACGAAATACCTACCGGCAAGAAGATGTCGAGCGGCTGGAACTGTCCGTTCCACAAGGGGGCCAGCATCTCATAGAAGAAATTCGTGTACTTGAAATAGCAGAGCAATCCGAGGTTGATACACAAACTGCACATCACCAGCATTTTCCGTTTCCATGCCGGCACCGTGACCTCCATCCTGCGGGCCAGCAGGAAATCGGACACCGTGACAATACCCAGCAGGAAAAAGTAGAACCCGCTGCTTTTATAATAGAAGTAATACGAGAACAAAGTGACAAACAGCAGGCGTGCCGTGGTCTTCTTCTGCAAGAGAAGATAGACCAGACTGAATCCTAAGAAAAGAAAAAGAAACAGTCCACTGCTGAAAATCATCGGCTGCGCGGAATCATACGTCAGCACATCCTTCAATCTATCCCAGTCAATTCCGAGTTCCGTCCAGTTGAGTTTCCACATAATTGTTGTATGATTTGATAATCGCTTCGTGTAATAATAATCCTTGCAGGATATATCCGTCCTGCGTGAAATGAATCTTGTCCCGTTGGTAATAGTTTCCGGCGCTCCAGTTCAGGCATGCCCGCCGTTCGCCGCCCACAATGTGGTACATGTCCCACAAGGCCAGTTTCCGGGAAGCCGCATAATCCTGTTCCGTCTTCACCACCAGTTTTGTTCGGGGATTGATTACCCGGGCCCCCCTCCTGCCGTTGCGCACGTAAGCCCCCGGTGGGGTGGTCAGCAGATAAACCGCCTGCGGACACCCTTTTTTCAGCTCTCCCAACAGATAATCTATATGCGCTATATGTTCGGTAGAAGAATAACGACGGGCGTGAGCCTCATTTGTGCCAAAAGAAAGAATCACCAAGTCGGGATTCAAGTCGATAATCTGCTGTATGTTCTCCGGCGTAGAGAAAGAACCGTAAGTCGCTCCGTTCACCCCCAGTATGTGGTAGACGATTCCCGCAGCCCCCGTTTCGTGCGCCAGTCCGGACGTACGGTAATTCACCTGCATATCCAGTACCGCTTCCCGTCCGAAATCATCTTCCAGCTGCCGGCGGACCACATACGGAAACACATGTCCCCGCACGTGCGAGTCACCGATGTGCACAATGCGCAGCGGGCGGTCGAGCACGGAAAGCTTCTGCCAGAAAGGAAGCAGTTCTCCCGTCGGGTCTTCAATCCGGTTTTCCGTTGTTTCCCTGAAACTGGCAGGCATCGCATGGCTCACCTGGACAAATTTCAGCAACTGCTGCATGGCCTTGCTGTCGGACACATGACCGGAATGACGGTCAGGGCGTGATTTCACCGGCAACACATCCTGTGCCGACACCTCCATGGTCCAAAGACACAGGACGCACCACGCTATCCAGACACACAGTTTATTCCATCTCATAAGCTTTCCGTTTTTCATACTGTTCCTTTCCGTACATCAACGTCTCAAACAGAAGTCCGGCAATGTGCTTACCTCCCCTGAAATTGATGTGCGTATAATCGTAATTGGCCATCTGCGGTTTGCTTTCCACCATCTTCACCATGCTGCCTTCCCCTCCCATGGCCTCAAACATGTTCCAGAATGCCACATGCGTCTCTGCGGCCAGCGCCTGCTGATAACGAATCAGCCGTTTCACTCCCGGCATGGTACACAGTTCACCGTTCTCATCTTTGTATTCCCGATCACCCACACTGACAATCAGAATCGAGGTTTCAGGGAAAGCCTCTTTCAGACGTTCCACAATGGGTTGCATGGCATCCTTATAATACGTATAGTTCAACACTTTTTCCGAAGCCACATTCAACCCATATTGCAACACTATCAAATCGTAAGGCCGCAACCGGTTGTACTGGCGGAGAATAGACATCGGGATATGCCCCAGCTGCTGCCCGCTACTGCCACGGGTACTGAAATTATCCACCACTACTCCTTGCTTCGGGTCCATGGTCACCGCATAAAACAAAGCAGCCGAGTCCAGCTTTTCCACATTCCAGCGTACGGAACCAATCCGACCGCCCACTGACACGGCCTGCAACTCCCCGTTCCCTTTTACAGGAAACAATCTACCTTGCCCTCCATTGACTGAGACACTCAGCGTCACAGAGTCTGAAGCCAGGAAATAACACGTAGACAAGTCGCAGGTATCGATACGGGAAAGAAAACGCTTCTCTCCTTTCAGCGTGACATACGCCCCCGGAGAAGGGATGAAGTAATGATTGGAAATATCCTGACGGGAACGGTCGAAATAGACGGAGTCCGTAATGGCATGGCTGCTCCATCCGCCAAACGACTGGTGGACGGTAGGACGGAAACCGGCAATCTTGTTCGTTATCGGCACGTAGCCCACTCCACATCCGCCAAAACGCTTCTGCAGCATTTCGCGTAAATCGCCAGTCAAGATATCAGCCTCAATAAAAGAATCTCCGAAATAAGCGATACGCACCGGACGGTCCATCGCATTGACCTGTCCCAGTGCCTCATAAAAAAGATTCATGCCACGCCCTGTAGAGTCCACGTATTCCTCAATGCAGACCATACCGCTCTTGCAGGTATCCACAAAGGCCGGCTTCACAGGAGGTGGCAAGACAAGGGTATCGGAATCCATCGGTTCCATCACCTCTTTTTTGATGCGTATATCGGAAAGCAAATCCACCCTCCTCAAAGGCTTGTTACGGAAAGAGAGAGACGGCAGAAAATGCAAGGCAAACAGACCTGCCACTACCAAAAGCGTAAACAGGAAAGTATATAATAATCTATTCTTCATGAATTTTCCTCTAAAATCGAGTGCAAAGATAGTGAAAGCCGAGTGCAGAGGCAAATAGAAAACGCAGTTTTCTGATTTTGACTATGCCGAGGCGTAGCCTAGCTTCTTAAAAAATAGAGGTATTTAGGATACGAAAGGTTATCCTTGGCGTTTTTTCCGGATATTCTTCAAGAATTCATCTACCATGCGGTTCCCTTTTTCCGTGGTAATGCCCCTCATGTGCAGAATGGTAATCTCACTGTAAATCTCAGCCAGTGGATAATGCAGTGTAATGTCGGAGTAAATCAGCAGGTCCATCTGCATGGCCATGGTCTGATTAATAATCATAAAATTGATGTCGTCCCGAAAAATGCCTTGCTTCACTCCTTTTTGAAAATATTTCACGGCGTCCGCATCGTTTCGCCGCTGCTCTTCATGTATGAAATCCAACACCTTGGGATACTTGCGTAAATCGCGGAAGAACAAAGGATTCACCTGACACAATTCGTTGACTTTGCGTTCATAAAATGTAAGAACTACTTCCAGCACGTTATCCGCCCTGGAAGTAAGTTCTTGCATATCCTGATTGACCCGCTGACGATAAAAGCTGAAGACCTCCAGCAACAACTGTTCCTTGTCGCCGAACAGTTCATAGAGCGTTCGCTTGGAAATGGACAGCGCACCTGCAATATCGTCCATGTGGACAGCTTTAATGCCTAAACGCTTAAAAGCCTGTGCCGCCGTATCCACAATGCGCATTTTCAGCTCCTCACGCTTGCTTTCTCTTCGTCTTCCTGCCATCGGTATTTTTCGATCAATGGATGATACCTAATTGAGAAGACTCCACGAACTGGAGGATATTCTCAATTTCCGGTCCGTGGGGAATCTGTTCCCGGATACGGGCCAATGCATCATGTTGAGAGGTATTGGCCTTATACAGAATGCGGTAAGCCTGTGCAATGTGCTTGATCACCGTTTCGGAAATACCGGTATATTCCAGCACCTTCGTATTGATACTGTAGAACGCAATCGGTTCGTGGGCAGCCACAATATAAGGAGGGATATCCTTGATGAAACGGCATCCGCCTTGTACCAGCGAATAACTACCCAAACGCGTGTTGCCCTGCATCAGTACATTCGAGGTCAGGATAGCACAATCGTAAATGATGCAGTTACCGGACACCTGAGAACCATTACCGATGATACAGCCGTTTCCCACTTCCACATCGTGTGACAAGCGGGCGCCTGTCATGATGAAATTGTTATCACCTACTTTTGTGGCATGCGAAGCATGAGTACCACGGATAATCACGGCATTCTCACGAATCACATTGTGATTTCCGATGATAGCCAGTGTATCTTCCCCTGTATAAGCAAAATCTTGGGGAACAGCCGCAACGACTGCTCCCTGATGAACTGTATTTCCGTTTCCCATGCGCGTGCCACTCATCAGGCTGGCATAGGGCATAATCACATTATCATCGCCTATCTCTACGTTCTTGTCGATATAGGCAAATGGATGTACCGTCACATTCTTGCCAAGTTTGGCCGACGGATCCACATAAGCTAAAGGACTAATCATGTTTCTTCATATTTAAGGTTACTTATTCTCTTCCTCCACCCAGTGCGCTGTACAGGTTGATGACAGCCTGCATACGCTGGAAATTGTCGGAAACTTCACTCAGCTGGGCACTCAACAAGTTCTGCTGTGCGGTCAGGATTTCCAGATAAGTGGCATCCCCGCTCTGGAACAAAGCCTTGGTATAAATTACTGCCTTATCCAGCTGTTCCACCTGTCCACGGTCTTCCACCAGTTTCTTGTTCTGCGTGTCGTACAGGAACAACGCGTCGCTCACTTCCTTACCTGCTTCCAGAATCGTCTGCTGGTAATTCATCTGCGCAATCTTTTCTTCTGCCTTCGATACTTTCAAGTTGGCAATCAGCTTACCGTTGTTGAAGATAGGTTGAGCCAGTGAAGCCACCGCATTCAGAATTAGTTTTCCCGGATTCAGCACTGCCATTCCCGCACTGTTCGTCCATCCGGCGGTACCCGTGATATTCAGTCCCGGATAGAAAGCTGCACGTGCCGAATTAGTCGTATAATAAGCAGAAGCCAAGGTCATTTCGGCCATCTTCACGTCCGGACGATTTTCCAACAACTGCATCGGAACCCCGGCTGTCAGTTCTTCCGGCATCACCTGTTCATCCAATGTACTGCGGTCGATAGGCTGCGGAGCCTTTGCCAGCAAGACAGCCAGTGAGTTTTCCGTTTCACGCACCTGACGTTTCAAGTCGAGCAAAGAAGCCTCTACCTGATGGCTGGCTGCACGCATCTGTGCTACAGCAGCCTCGGTAGTCATACCGGCAATCTTCATGGCTTCCATCACCCGTACGTTTTCCTTGTAGATGGCGGCCGTTTCAGTCGTGATTTCCACCTGACGGTCGAGCATCAGCAAAGAGTAATAGGTATTGGCAATACCGCAAATAATCTGTGAGCGTACAGCCTGTTCAGAATACTTACTCTGCTCGTAAGCTACTTTCTGACCACGTTTCGCATTCAGGATTTTTCCAAACAAATCGATTTCCCAGCTGGCAGAAACCGGCAACTGATAAGTCTGTGTCGGTTTCGACTTGTCAAAGCTGCTCAGCGTCCCCTGAGGGGTAAAGTTTATAGTGGGAAGGTAAGACAGTTTTGCGGCAGTCAGCATCACTTTCGCTTCTTCTACACGAAGCGCAGCAGCCTGCATATCCACGTTGTTGGCCAACCCTTCTTCAATCAAGGCTTGCAGTTTTGCATCACGGAACACTTCCTTCCAAGGCAGATTTCCCATATTGGCTGTGTCCGAAGCCAAGGTATCGGTTGCCGAAGCCGGGTCACGATAGATGCCTGAGGCATCTATCGTTTCCGGACGGTCGTAAGCTTTATAAATGTGGCAGCTGCTCATCATGGCAGTCAGACACATCATTCCTATTATCTGTTTTTTCATTATCAATCTTATTTATGCGTATTAGGAGAATACTGTTCAATTTCAGACTCTACTTCGCTTTCATCGAGGCTATCCCATTCCATCGGTTTAACCTTTTCTTGCAGCCACTGGAAGATGACAAACAATACAGGAACGATGAAAATCTGCAAAATCATACCGATTAACATACCACCGATAGCGGAAGAACCCAATGTACGGTTACCGTGAGCACCTACACCGAAGGCAAACATCAACGGAAGCAAACCGACAATCATGGCCAAAGAAGTCATCAAGATAGGTCGCAGACGAGCGGCGGCACCCAGTACGGCAGCCCATGAGATACTCATACCCTGCTTACGACGGTCGAGAGCGAACTCTACAATCAAGATGGCGTTCTTTGCCAACAGACCCATCAACATAATCAAGGCAATCTGCATGTAGATATCGTTTGACATGGAACCGACAATCATCTTCAAGGCCGGGATGCTACCCAATGCACCGAATCCGTTGACAAAGATAAAGCTACCCATCAAACCGAACGGTACGGAAAGCAATACGGCCAGCGGAAGGATGTAACTTTCATACTGGGCACTCAGCAACAGGTACACGAATACAAAACAGAGCACAAAGATGATACCTGTCGTACTGCCGCTTGAAGAAGCCTCCTCACGCGCCATACCTCCCAGCTCGTAACCAAATCCGGTCGGCAGGTTTTCCTTAGCCACTTCTGCAATGGCCTGCAAAGCCTGACCTGACGTATATCCGGAAGCCGGAGCCACCATCACCTTCATAGAAGTGTACAGGTTGAAACGGCTGATGATATCCGGGCCATATACTTTCTTCAAGCTGACGAACTGCGTGATAGGCGCCATTTCTCCGTTGCTTCCACGCACTTTCACGCCATTCAGCGATTCCATGTTCTTGGTGGCATCCGGTTCAGCCTGAATCATTACACGGTACATCTTACCGAAACGGTTGAAGTTAGATGCGTACAGACCACCGAAGTATCCCTGCATGGTAGAAAGGATGTCACTCGGACTGATACCCGCCTTCTTACAAGCTGCCGCATCGATATCCAGCTGATACTGCGGGAAGCTCGGGTTGAAGGTGGTCTTCGCAGAGTTGATTTCCGGACGTGCTTCCAAGGCTGCGGTATAACTGTTCACCACTTCAAAGAAGTGATCCAAGCTACCACCGGTCTTATCCTGCATGTTCAACTCGATATCACTTGATACAGAGTAACCCGGAATCATCGGAGGAGCAAAGAACAATACCTGTGCATCCTTGATGACTTTCTGCGCACGCATGAACAGAGTCGCATAAATAATATCTGAATTCTGCATCAATGAACGCTCTTCCCAGTCTTTCAGCTTGATGATGACAGAACCGTAAGAAGGTCCCTGACCACCGATGAAACTATAACCGGAGATGATAGTACGTGACTGAACGGCAGGTTCTGCAGCTACCAGGCTGTCTACCTTGGCCAATACTTCCATGGCTCGTTCCTGTGAAGTTCCAGGAGGCAATGTCACGGCACCCATGATAGTACCTGTATCTTCGTTCGGCACCATACCTGTCGGGGTAATCTTCATAAAGAAAATCAACAGCACAATAGAAGCAACTACCAGTCCCATTGACAGCCATTTCTTATGGATAAAGAATACCACACGTTTCTTATAACTCTTCAGCAATGAATCATAGGCTGCATTGAAGGAAGCATGGAAACGATCGATCATGCTCATCTTCTTCGGCTTATGTTCGGAATCATGCGGTTTCAGGAAGAGGGCACACAAGGCCGGTGACAAAGTCAACGCGTTCAATGCAGAGAAGGCAATAGAAATCGCCATGGTGATACCGAACTGACGGTAGAATGTACCGGCTGTACCACCCATGAAACTTACCGGGATAAACACGGACATCATGACCAATGTAATGGAAACCAATGCACCACCCAGTTCGCTCATGGCGTCAATGGAAGCCTCACGGGAAGATTTATATCCCTGGTCCAGTTTCGCATGGACACCTTCCACCACCACAATCGCATCATCGACCACAATCGCAATGGCCAGCACCATCGCCGACAGGGTCAGCAAGTTTACACTAAAGCCAATCAGTTTCAAGACGAAGAACGTCGCAATCAAAGCTACCGGAATGGCAATGGCCGGAATCAAGGTAGAACGCATATCCTGCAAGAAGACATACACTACAATGAACACCAGGATAAATGCCTCGATCAAAGTCTTGATAACTTCGTGAATAGACGCATACAAGAAGTCGTTGGCATTCTGTGCCACATTAATCTTCAAACCGGCAGGCAAGCTTTCTTCTGCCTTACTGATTACATCCAACAGGTTGTTGATGGTTTCCGTAGCGTTGGTTCCTGCCATCTGGAACACGATACAAGTTACAGCCTTATGACCGTTTACCGTATTATTAAAGGTATAGGCCAGACGACCCAGCTCAATACGTGCCACATCTCCCAAGCGAAGCACTTCACCGTCGGGCAGAGCCTTGATAACGATGTCTTCAAATTCTTCCGTCTGCTGCAGACGTCCTTTGTAACGGATAGTGTACTGGAAAGTCTGGTTACCACGTTCACCAAACTGTCCCGGAGCCGCTTCAATGTTCTGTTCGGCCAAAGCATTGGAGATATCTGCCGGCACCAGATTATATTGTGCCATGATATCCGGCTTCAACCAGATACGCATAGAATAGTCCTGCCCCATCACGTTGGCATCACCCACACCTTTCACACGCTGAATTTCCGGAATCAAGTTAATCTTAGCGTAGTTTTCAATAAACTCAATGTTGTATTTATCTTCCGCATCATACAAAGAGAAAATCAACAACATAGAGTTCTGACGTTTCTGCGTTGTCACACCGACTTTGGTTACTTCGGCCGGCAACAGACCCTGTGCCATAGAGACACGGTTCTGAACGTTGACCGCCGCCATATCCGGGTCGGTACCCTGGTTAAAATATACGCTGATATCAGCAGAACCATTGTTGGATGCACTGGACTGAATGTACATCATGTTTTCCACACCGTTAATCTGGTCTTCCAGCGGAGCAATCACTGAGTTCAATACAGTCTGTGCGTTCGCACCTGTATAAGTAGCTCTTACCGATACGGTAGGAGGCGCGATGTCCGGATATTGTGTAACCGGCAAAGTAGCCAGACCAATCACACCCAAAATGACTATCAAGATAGAGATTACCGTTGACAGCACCGGACGGTTAATAAATTTATCTAGTTTCATTCTCTTTAAATACTATTTAATTTCAGTTTCAGGAATCCCGTTTTCCGGTCATGCACTCATGACATTCCAGAGATTCGCCTCAAACTTACAAACCTTTATTTATTAATTGAAAGCAGTCTGAATGTTACCATCCTTCTGATCCTGCAAAGCCTTCTGATATTTAGCTTCCTTTTCAGCCGGAGTAATCGGAGTGATTTTCTGTCCGTCGCTCAATGTCTGAACGCCTTCGATTACAATCTTGTCGCCCGGTTTCAAACCACCTGTCACGATGTAATTCTTTCCATCGTTCAAGTTGGAAATCTGCACTTCCGTATGTTTGATAGTATTGTCTGACTGCAACACATACACAAACTTCTTGTCCTGAATTTCCTGAGTGGCTGTTTGAGGAATCAGAATGACATCACTCATCGTGTAAGGGAATACCACGTTTGCCATACCCCCACTACGCAGTACGTTCTGCTTGTTCGGGAAAATGGCACGCATGCTTACAGAACCAGTACTCTGGTCAATAACTCCACTTACAGCGTCAATCTTACCCTCTTCTGAATACATGGTTCCATCTGCCAGCTGCAATTTCACTGCCGGCATCTTTTCCAGCTGTTCCTTCAATGTGCCTCCTGCACGAGTCAAGGCCAGCAACTGCTTTTCAGTCATGGAAAAATACACATACATATCGCCAATCTGAGATACTGTGGTCAGCGGTTCAGCTACCGACGGACTAACCAGCGCACCCACACGATACGGGAATGTGCCGATTACACCGTCCGAAGGGCTGGTCACCGTACAGAATCCCAAGTTTTGTTTGGCAGCCGAATAAGCAGCTTCCGCCTGGGCCAGATTCGCCTTTGCAGAAAGCAGGTTATTTACCGCTGTCTGATATTCAAAGTCACTGATAATCTTCTGTTCGTGCAGCATCTTCTTGTTGGCCTCCGTAGAAGTCACTGTTTCCAGGTTTGCCTTGGCTGAAGCCACACTTGCCTTCGCCTGGTCGTATGCAGCCTTGTACTGTGTCGGGTCAATCTGGAACAACGCCTGTCCTTTGTGAACGGTCGCACCTTCATCCACACACAATTTTACAATAAAACCTGAAACTTGAGGACGGATTTCGATATCCTGTAAACCCTTGATTGTTGCCGGGTACTGAGTAGACTGATTGCTGGAAGTAAATGCTACTGCCTCTACCGCAAATTCGTCATCACCCATTTTCATACCCCCCTGACCCCCACAGGCAGTCAGAACCGAAAGAGTCAATGCATAGAATGCCACTCGGCTAGAAGAAAGACTTCTGTTTCTTTTTGTGCTCATACTTATATTCATTACTAAAAATTGATTTTATTCTTCACTCTCTCAAAATAAAAGTTCTTCAATGAAAACTCTAAGCCCTTTTTTAGTTTTTAATAATGGTGCAAATATAGCAAAAAAATACAGCCTGAAAAACGAGCTTTAACTAAGAATAACCATAAAACGAAGATATAATTACATATCGCCGAATTAATCCGACCAATTGACGATAAACATCGACAAAAAACATCAACAAAATCCGTTTTATAGTTTTTTTCAGAAAAAAACAGTCCATTTGTTATTTTATTCCTACATTTGCGCGACACTTTATTCTTTGAAACCACTTAAAAAGGAAGAAAATATGACAAAAATAACCAAAGAAGCCGCTTTGCTTTACCATTCGCAAGGCAAACCGGGGAAAATCGAAGTAGTCCCCACGAAACCTTATCAGACGCAGAGGGATTTATCATTGGCCTACTCTCCCGGAGTAGCAGAACCCTGTCTGGAAATCCAGAAAAATCCGGATACAGCCTACGACTATACCGACAAAGGTAATCTGGTGGCTGTTATTTCCAATGGAACCGCCGTACTGGGATTGGGCGACATCGGCGCCATGAGCGGAAAACCCGTCATGGAAGGAAAAGGCCTGCTGTTTAAAATCTATGCCGGTATCGACGTGTTCGATATCGAAGTAAACGAAAAAGACCCCGACAAGTTCATCGAAGCTGTGAAGGCCATTGCCCCGACCTTTGGAGGTATCAACCTGGAAGACATCAAGGCGCCCGAGTGCTTCAAGATAGAACAGCGTTTGAAAGAAGAACTGGACATACCGGTGATGCACGACGACCAGCATGGTACAGCCATCATCTCCAGCGCCGGTCTGTTGAATGCGTTGGAAGTGGCAGGCAAGAAGATTGAAGACGTGAAAATCGTGGTCAACGGAGCCGGTGCTTCTGCCGTATCCTGCACGAAACTCTACGTCTCATTGGGTGCCCGTCTGGAAAACATTGTCATGATTGACAGCAAGGGAGTCATCTCCAAGCAACGTACCGATTTGAACGAACAGAAAAAATTCTTTGCAACCGACCGTACCGACATCCACACCTTGGCAGAAGCCATCAAAGGTGCCGATGTATTCCTCGGACTGTCCAGAGGAAACGTCCTGACACAGGATATGGTGCGCAGCATGGCCTCTCATCCGATTGTCTTCGCCTTGGCCAACCCTACTCCGGAAATCTCTTACGAAGATGCCATGGCTTCCCGCCCGGACGTATTGATGTCTACGGGCCGTTCCGACTATCCGAACCAAATCAACAACGTCATCGGATTCCCCTACATTTTCCGTGGTGCCCTCGATACCCGTGCCACAGCCATCAATGAAGAAATGAAACTGGCTGCCGTACGTGCCATCGCCGGACTGGCCAAGAAACCGGTGCCCGACGTGGTCAACGAAGCTTACCATGTGAACAACCTGACTTTCGGACCGGAATATTTCATCCCGAAACCAGTAGACCCGCGCCTGA
Source organism: Bacteroides mediterraneensis (assembly GCF_025993685.1). Taxonomy (NCBI): domain Bacteria; kingdom Pseudomonadati; phylum Bacteroidota; class Bacteroidia; order Bacteroidales; family Bacteroidaceae; genus Bacteroides; species Bacteroides mediterraneensis. Next base: position 2,918,222 of record NZ_DAJPEN010000001.1, read on the forward strand.
TTACCGAAGTCTCCATGGCCGTAGCCAAAGCTGCCATGGAATCCGGCGTAGCCCGCAAACAGATAACCGACTGGGACGAATACAAAAACCACCTGAAGGAACTGATGGGACAAGAGAACAAACTAACCCGCCAGCTGTATGAAACGGCCCGCCATAACCCACAGCGTGTGGTCTTTGCCGAAGGCATCCACCCCAATATGCTGAAGGCTGCCGTAGAAGCCAAGGCCGAAGGCATCTGTCACCCGATTCTGTTGGGCAACGAAGAACGTATCGAGAAACTGGCCAAAGAACTCGACCTGAGCCTGGAAGGCATTGAAATTGTCAACCTGCGTCACGACCGCGAAGCCGAACGCCGCGAACGCTATGCCCGCATCCTCTGCGAGAAACGAGCCCGCGAAGGCGCCAACTTCCAGGAAGCCAACGACAAGATGTTCGAACGCAACTACTTCGGTATGATGATGGTAGAAACCGGTGAAGCCGATGCATTTGTTACCGGACTGTACACCAAGTATTCCAACACCATCAAGGTGGCCAAGGAAGTCATCGGCATCCAGCCGGGATACAAACATTTCGGTACCATGCACATCCTGAACTCCAAGAAAGGCACCTATTTCATTGCCGATACCCTGATTAATCGTCATCCGGATACCGATACCCTGATTGACATTGCCAAGCTGTCGGCCAAAGCCGTACGTTTCTTCAATCAGGAACCCGTGATGGCCATGCTGTCCTACTCCAATTTCGGTTCCGACACTGAAGGTAGCCCGGCCAAGGTACACGAAGCTGTGAGCCAGCTCCATCAGGAATACCCCGACTTGGCTATCGATGGCGAAATGCAAGTGAAATTTGCCCTGAACAATGCACTCCGTGACGAGAAATATCCTTTCACCCGCTTGAAAGGAAAGGAAGTGAACACACTGGTATTCCCGAACCTGAGCTCTGCCAACGCCACCTACCAGCTTATCCAAAGCATGAGCGAAACGGAGGTCATCGGCCCGATTCAGATGGGATTGAACAAACCGATTCACTTTACAGACATCGAGAGCTCCGTGCGCGACATCGTCAATATCACCGCCATTGCCTGCATCGATGCCATCGTCGACAAAAAGAAAAAAGCGCAATAAGCGTTTCATAATCCATTAAATCCACACGGAGGTACGGACGCAAGAAAACCTGACATGTTCCCCTTGCCCGTCTGTTCCTCCGTGTATCATTTATTTCCAACTTACAACTATGAGAAAACCGCTTAACCACACCCAATGTGTCATCCTGACCCTCTGCTGGGCTGCCCTGTGCTTTCTGGTCCTCACTTCCACCCCAAAAATAGACGGCCCGCTCATTGTCATGATACTGATTTCGGGGGCCTTGGTATTTATCCCCGTCATCAAGTCACTTAAAAACAGAAACAAATAAACACAAATAAGTTACTAAAAGAATATTTTTGACACCTCTTACTCACTTTTCTTGATTTATTGTTGCATGAAAGAAATTTTATCTATATTTTTGGCACATCAAACAATCGAATAACGATTAACCTGATTAATCAAACCAATAAATAAGACAGATAATCTTTTAAATTATGAATGCAGCGAAAGTTCTGGAAGATCTGAAAAGAAGATTCCCCAATGAACCTGAGTATCATCAGGCAGTAGAAGAAGTGTTAGGAACCATCGAAGAGGAATACAACAAACATCCCGAATTCGATAAAGTCAACTTGATTGAACGTCTTTGTATTCCCGACCGCGTATATCAGTTCCGCGTCACTTGGATGGACGACAAAGGCAACATCCGCACCAACATGGGTTACCGCGTACAACACAACAACGCCATTGGCCCGTACAAAGGCGGTATCCGTTTCCATAGTTCCGTAAATCTGGGAATCCTGAAGTTCCTGGCTTTTGAACAGACCTTCAAGAACTCACTGACCACTCTTCCGATGGGTGGTGGTAAAGGCGGCTCCGATTTCTCTCCGCGTGGCAAGTCCAACGCCGAAGTCATGCGTTTCTGCCAAGCCTTCATGTTAGAATTGTGGCGCCACATCGGTCCTGAAACCGACGTTCCTGCCGGTGATATCGGTGTAGGCGGTCGCGAAGTAGGCTACATGTTCGGTATGTACAAGAAACTGACCCGCGAGTTCAGTGGCGTACTGACGGGTAAAGGCCGTGAATTCGGTGGTTCACTCATCCGTCCGGAAGCTACCGGTTATGGTAACATCTACTTCCTGCTCGAAATGCTGAAAACCCGTAACATCGACATCAAGGGCAAGACCTGTCTGGTATCCGGTTCCGGTAACGTAGCACAATACACCGTAGAAAAACTGATTCAGCTGGGAGCCAAAGTAGTCACCATGTCCGACTCCGACGGTTACATCTACGACCCGGACGGCATCGACCGCGAGAAACTGGACTACATCATGGAGCTGAAGAACCTCTACCGCGGACGTATCCGTGAATATGCAGAAAAATACGGCTGCAAGTACGTAGCAGGTGCCCGTCCATGGAATGAAAAAGCCGACATTGCCCTTCCTTCTGCCACTCAGAACGAAATCAACGGCGACGATGCGAAAGCTTTGATTGCGAACGGCGTGTTTGCCGTATCCGAAGGAGCCAACATGCCTTCTACTCCGGAAGCTATCCGAGTGTTCCAGGAAGCCAAGATTCTCTACGCTCCGGGTAAGGCAGCCAATGCAGGTGGTGTATCTGTATCCGGTCTGGAAATGACACAGAACTCCATCAAGCTGAGCTGGACACAGGAAGAAGTGGACGAAAAGCTGAAGAGCATCATGAAGAACATCCACGAAGCCTGCGTGAAATACGGTACGGAACCCGACGGTTACATCAACTATGTGAAGGGTGCCAACGTAGCCGGATTCATGAAAGTGGCCAATGCCATGATGGCCCAAGGTATTGTATAACGCTTGATTTTAATATTACACAAAAACCGGGTGGAACTTGAAGATTCAGGTTTCACCCGGTTTTTTATGTTTTGATGAATGATTATGATTGTCGGTTATTCTACTGCCAACTTCTGTGTAGCCCAGTTATAAGTCACGGTATACACCGTATTCTGTTCCACCGTTTTTCCATTCTCCGTTCCCCAACTACCCGACTGTTCCTTTGATTCTCCATCCGAATTAGTCACTGACAACTGATAATTAAAGGAATCCGAATAAGGGAAATAAGCCGTTTCGCCATCTTGAAGTGCAACCGACCGATTCCCGGAAGTCACGGTAAAAGTATAACCTTGCAGCCAGTCGCCCGTCACCTCCGTCAAATTCAAACAAACCGCAAAAGTGACCATGGGTACCTGCACCTTCACAGCAGTTGTGGCGCCTTCTGTCACTACAAAAGACACCTCCTTATAATAGACAGGTTCTCCTTTGGTTTCATTGTCCCAAGCAGACTCCTCTCCATAGTTTGCACTATACGCTTTCAGCATATAATCGGTAGCCGGCTCCAATTCAATTTTGTTTTGCATCTCTTCCGGAGTCAAAGTACGAACAAATTGCTCTCCTTTATACAAATCTACAGTCAAACTTTCATCCACCGCACGCGAAGCGACTTCCGTCACCACTTGCGACTGCAATTCAATCCCTTCTACAGACAAATAACCTTTTCCTGAAGGAATTTCATTTTCCTGCTGACAGCTTGCCAGCAGAAAAATTCCCAATAAAATATATACTATATTCTTTTTCATCGTTCTTCTTTATTTGTCGTAAACTAAGGAAATATCGTCAATAGTTAACACACTGCCTACATACGCATCATCAAAAGACATTTCAGACAAGGCACTTCCATTCTGAATATAAAATGTCTGAGTTATCATCTGATATGGCATATTAGCTCCTGCATTTGTTGTAGAGCTAAATATCACATAAATATACTTACATTTTGAATATAATGTTTCTCCCACATAATCCAAATCCACTACAGCTTCCGTCCAATCTCCTTTCGCTTCCGAAGAGGTATAATCTTTCTGAATAATTACATTCTTACCTTCGTCTAATAATTCAATATGCGCTTTCCACGTATCTGAAGTATATGGAGCATACTTGTACCAGAACTTCAAAGCAGTAGGACGATTATAGAACGAAGCATCTTTTATACGCTCATACGTATCTTTACTACCATCAGCATCTCCAAATGCTCCACTGGTTCCCATCGTTACATTTGTGGTACCTGTAAACAATTCACCAGCCACCTTATTATAATCTTTAGCATCAACCCCAGTCGTATTTCCACGTCCATTAGCAGTACTTCTAATTTCAGCAGCTAAATTTCCAGAATGCGCATTTGGAATATACGAAACAGAATGGAAACCATTATAATGGGCCATTGTTGATATACCCAAAAATGATGAATTGTGTCTATGTCTTGTCGTAAACAGGTTACTTGTATCCCAATGACAATCTGTTTTTTCTTTCCAAGGATTAAAAGAATAGTAATCATTCTTATAATTATCATCCGTCCATTCTTCCATTCCCGAATTCGGCAATTGCACCGGTGTTTCCAGCGTAGCTTCCGCCTCAGCAGAAGCAATCACCCCACGATACAGCGCACGCACTTTATATACTTTGTTCGAGATGTCTTCTGCGCGCTGTGTAAACTGCTGAATGCGCCCTTTGACAGCTTCACGGGTGGTACAATCAACCCAACCCGACCCGTCATAATACTGATAAACCAGATTCTCTTTTATCGCTTCCGGATCACCGGCAGTTACATTTACTTCGTCTATGGTAAACTCTCTCGACCAGCAATTCCTTTCATCCACAGCAATACTGAACTCCGGCTTGTTGCATTTCAAGGTGTACACCCTGTTAACGGCCTCATCCTCACTAGCCCAGCGATTATTGGCTTCCACATCCACCGTAATGGTAGAAGAAACCGTATTTCCAGCGTCTGTCATCAACTGAGGAATCAAAGATGTAAAATCAAGACTTCCCTCTGTCGCACCGATTTCCGGCAAAGTAATGCCCAAAGCATCCTCCACAGCCGCCTTATCGTCTGCATTTGACAACAGATATTCCTTTTCAGTCAATCCTGCAAATTTTGCATCTGTAGAATTGAACTTCAGCTTCATATCCTGCAAAGGAGAAGACAACTTCAAATTAATAATCGCAGATTTCTTTTCTGTTTCCACAAAAGAAAGTACATTATTTTCGAAACCTTCCGACTCCAGTTTAGGCTTCGGCATGAACTCCATCGGCAAAGTTTCAGTCACAGAAACAGTGGATACCTCCATTTTTTCCACCGAAATACCGGCACCCGATGAGGTTGTTCCATCCGTTCCCAGCATGATTTTCACATGTGTTTTTGCAGGAATATTGGTAAAGGGTTTCAATTCAGGATTCTCTGGAACGACAGGCTCTGCAATATCATACGACACTTCCTGACCTGTACCCAGCAAATGTCCGTGGAATACCAGTTTTACAGAAGAACCCGCCTGAAAATACGCACTCTTATCCGTGGCAGCCTCCAGTTCTACCGACTGGTCGCCGACAGAAACAGTCACCGCATAATCCTCATAGACTTTCTGCAGACTTTCCGTATTATAATTCACCGAAAGCAACGCATTTGCCACGGCACATGGAATCGTAGCCGAAGTCATCTGCCCGGTTATTACTTGCTGATTGTCCAGTGTACCCATATAATAAGGCTCATCCAATGCGATGACAGGATTGTCTCCGTAAGTAGCCGTCAGATTGTATGTACCTTCTTTCACCAAGACCGATTCGGCACATTCTCCAGAATAGGCAACCTTACCAGTCGTAGCATCTGTCACACGCAACTGAAACATGGAGGCCAACGGCTTTTCCAGTGCAGAAGGTGCCGTACGTGAATAAGCCTGGTCTGCTTCATCCGTCAAAGTAAGCTGGAAACCCGTCTGAGCAGAAGAACGCAAATCGTCTTCCTCCTGACATCCTCCCAGCCATAAGGCCAACAACACTAATAAAAGACTACTAAACCACTTCATATCTCTATCTGTTCCTTTACTCATAACTTAATTCAAATTCATCTACCCATAATGTACTACCGTCACCTACTTGACCGATGACCTTCTTTCCATTTTCATCAAACTCACCTCCATATTTGCTGGAAGTAGCCACAATTGTAATCTTCGCAGGCTTAGATATTGTATCCGTATAATTGATATCAAACTCAAACTTCTTGTATTCCGTCACTGTCTCAGTACCCGTAAACTCTCCATAAGCGATTTCCTGACCAGCTGCATTCCACAATCGTAAGTAAATTTGACATTCATCATTCTTCAAGTTTCCCGGAACCGTCCCATTGTAAGTGATAGGCATAGACTTATACTTATAATATCCGCTTAACTTCGTAGGACGTGCACCCGAATACGGACGCCCAAAAGAAGGACTAGACTCGGGAGTCCCCATATTCGTTTTATAGGTACCGATAAAAAGATTACCGGCAGCAGCTCCTACCAAAAGGATATCACCATACGTATATAACTTGGCAGAAGTTCCACGATACGCATCACTGCCTGTCACGGGCACCGTACTCGATTCCTTATAAATGGTCACCCCTTCGTTTCCAGTCGCCCAGTATGCTTGCGCATCATCCAAATTGTTGGCTACCGGATTCGGATACCAGGTTTTTCCATCCTGCGTCCATGTATCAAAATTCATATTCGGAATTGTCACGATAGTTTCGGTCTGGAAAGAAAGTGCTTCTCCCGCACCTCCATCCGCCAGCGCACGCACTTCATAATTTGTTCCGCTTTTCAGTCCGGTCAAAGTAGCCGAATAAGAACGAGTACCAGTTGTCGTTATGGAAGCCGCATCCAAAGCAGTCCATTCGTCTTCTCCCTGCACACGATATTCTACCGCCAATTCGGTTCCGGCCCGGAAGCTGCCGCTGATATACGCCTTCGTGGCCCATGCATTCACGCTTTCTACCGAAGCAGGCACAGAAGACTTCTGCACATCCACCGTCCAGTCGCAAATGTAACGCCCGTTCCGATAGGCCTTAAACACACGAGGCCGTGTAAAATCGGTCACCGTTTCCGCAGCAGGTTCCAATACCGTCTTAGAACCTTCCAGATTCAATTTGTTGATTTTTATGTTTCTATAATCCGCATCCTCCGTCACATAAATAATCGCCACATGCGTCTCCAAATCCAGCAAAGGAGCCGTCCCCGATTGGTTTTCCACTTCAATGGTACGCTCAATCTCCTGCTTTACCGTGATTTTCCACCAATAATCCTGATAAGTTTTCAGCAAGATACTTACCGGATTGGTAAAATTCACTGCCGTATTGGCATTGGCCGGCAACTCATCCAAAGAAGAAAAGCTGAAATCCGGAAAACCGGAAGGTCTGATACAAGCCGTCGAATCCGGATAAATCAATGCCTCCGCATTAGCCACCAATTTTGTAATTGGCAAACTGTCTATAAAAGCATCTTCACCTATAGTCAGTTCAATCGTATGTGCCTGATTATTGAACACGGCTTCTCCCTGCATCCCCTCCACCTGGATTTCCTGAATCACTCCTTCAATATACGGATAAGGGATGTCATTCTCAATACAAGAAGACAAGTTCAGTAACAAGAAAGATATAAAGCTATACTTCAAAGCTTTTACAAGCATAATCTGTCAATTTAAAAATAGGTACAAATTCCGATGTTAATCGAAAATATATTAATTTTAAAGTCCGCCGAACTCTGGCGATAGGAACCATGCTCCACCTGATTTGTAGTCTGTTCCGCCCATTTGAATTTCAGTCCCACCACATTGATGGAAACTTCCACCGCCATGTTGTTGGTCACAAAAGCCGTCAAACCTGGAGCCGCACCAATCTGCAGGCTGTGCGTTGTCTGGTAAGTACCGGTCGCTTTCTCGTCTGAACCCGACAAAGTCTTTCCTTCCCCATAGCCATAAGTCAGCCGCAGTTCATTAAAGAATCCGAACACCTTGCTGTTTCCCAGTCCCATATACGTCCGCAAGAAACCGGAAGCCGTATATTCATGTTCCAGATACTTATAGTCACTGATGTCAAACGACAAGTCATCCCCCAAATCCAGATTTATACTTCCCAAATCGGCATAAGTACGATTATAATTCAGACGAAGGCCAGCCGCCATATTATCCCGAAAAAAATAGCCCGCATACGGACTCACTTTAAAGGTATATCCCTCTCCGTTTATATCGTCCAATATAAGAAACTTATAGTTATCTCCCGTCAATTCCATATAGGAGAAAGTCACACCTCCCATCCAGGAACCTTTGGGTACAAAAAGAGAAGGCTTTATATTACGATCATAACTTTTTCGTGCGTACACCGAAGTGACGCACAAAAAAGTTAAAAATAGAATCAAATATTTCTTCATGAAAAATATTAATAGTATGACAATTCAAAATCATCTACCCAAAGGGTACTGCCAATCGCCAGCTGTCCAATTACATTGATTCCGCTAAAGTATCCACCGTAACGACTGGAAGTTGCCACGATAGTTATCTTATCCGGACGCTTATTAGTTACTGTGTATTCAACCGGTATTTCAAAACGAGTATATTCAGAAACTGTCTGATTAGTAATAAAATGTCCTTCACCAATCGTTTCATCTCCTGACCATAATTGAATATATATATCACATTCATCCGAAGTCAAAGTACGGTCAGCAGGCACACTTCCACTAGACATCGTAGCTCCTGGCTGATACTTAAAGTATCCAGACAATTTCGTAGGACGAGCACCAGCATAAGGTCTACCAAATGTTACACTTGATGCAGGATCTGAAGTATTGGTTTCATAACTTCCAATGAAAATATTTCCCGCAGCTTTTACATTAAAAATTAACACTTTAACTTCAACCGTTTCCAATCGAGCGGCCAATCCTGTGTGAGAATCTGAAACTCCCGTACTATTTGAATTACCACCAATGGTAACTCCTTTATTACCTGTGGCCCAATAACTGTTCAAAGCATCTGTATTTGGGAACCAATTTTTACCCTCCTGCGACCAATCTTCAAAGCCTAAATTAGGTATTGCTTCAAAAGCTTCTGTAGTAAAGCTACGAGTCTCACCCGTCTTATCTCCACACAAAATATAATATTCATATTCTGTATTGAAATCCAATGGAGATACTTTGGCTGAATAATTCTTTGTACCTTCTTCCTGAACAGCCTCTACCGTAATCCATTCCGAATCAGCTTTCTTTTTATAACGGAACTGTACCGGTGAAGTGATTTCTTCCAAATTACAAGCACCTGACAAATAAGCGAACTGGCCCCATACTTTAGATACATCCGATTTTATATCATCCGTTTTCAAATCCGGATTATCCTGCTTCGTGGGCACTTTTACTGTGACATCATATTGATGAATGGTCTGATCGACTGTAATATCAAATGAAGCATTACCTTCTTCTGTAATGTCCAGGTTCACCTTATAATAATAAGCAGCTTCTGCGTTATCGGTTATTTCCTGAGAGAAAACTTTTCCACTTCCAAAATCAACCTTCAAAGTCAAAGCCTGTCCGGATTTCACGTATGCCGCACGAGTCTCGTCTTTTGCAAAAGAAATGCTCAATGCATCAGCCCCTTCAATGGAGCAAGCATAATCTGTAAATACATTCTTAAAGCTTTCTGAATAACTGACAGACACCATAGACTGAGCCAATTTGCAGGTCACTTCCACAGCTTTTGCCTTATTTGCTTCAATGGCCACTTCAGTCTGTCCTTCGTAATAAGGAGCTGCATCAAAACCTTGTGCCTCTTTATCTTTATCAGCCGAATAAGCTTTAATAGTATAAGTTGCCACAGGCAACAGCACATCATTTAATTCTTTCCAATCATCCGCATGTTTTACGACCGATGCCGATTCATCTAAGACGTCCACGGCAATTGCTTCCGAACTTGTCACATCGGCACGAGTTGTCACACTCTTATTCACATCAACGGAAGATAACTGAAGATAGCCATATCCTTGGGCTTCTTCTATTTCTGACTGACAGGAAGAAACCAAACCCATCCCCAGAAACAATCCAATCATTATATTTGTTAATCTCATAACTTTTTACTCCCCTTATTTTGGATTTACAACAACTGTAATATCGCCGTCTTTTGTATTTACTCCATCATAAACTGATAAGTTAAACGTACTATTTCCAGAACTTACGACCTGTGGAATCAAGACTAATAAGCCTCCCAGCTTAAATGTAAAGTCAGTACATGTACCTGCATGCAACTGGGTATATTCCTCGTCTGTAACAAGACCTAACCCTACAATCGTAGTTTTAAGGTCATCATCCATATTACAGATATCAAATGTTTCTGGTAATTGTACCATTCCTAAAAGTGCAGCGATTTCTCCGGAAATAGTCACATTCAAATTTTTGATTCCATTGGGAGCCAAGATACGCACATCCTGCAAGCCTGCAATATCAGAGTCTCCGTATGTACAAGTATAAGTGGCAGGTAATCCTTCAAAAGTAATGGACTCTTCTGGTGTTGGCGTAGGAGTAGGATCTCCCGGCTCATAAATGATATTCCCTACCGGAATTTCGATGGTTTCTCCCACTTCTGTGAAGGTCAGATCCACAGTCAAGCCAATAGAAAGATAAGAATCTGTAGAACCTTCGTCTGTCAGATTAATCAAGAAAGAGTCACCGTCTGCCAGGTCTGCAATACCTCCTTCTGCGTCTTCAGGTTTCTGTACGGTGGCATTCAGTTCAATAAAGTTACCTTCCATAGAAGTAGCTTTAACTGAAACCGTCAAATGATTTTGCTGTTCAGGAGTCTGAAAATAATACTTTTTACCCAAGTTTTCTTTATCAAATACTTGAGTAGCTCCATCTCCATTATCTACCGTAATCGCATAATCATCCTGGAAAGATTCTGTAAATGCACTTGTCACACCCAATTGAATTTCCACACATGAAAGTTTACAAGACAGATTCACATTGGTAGAAACTCCTTTTTTCACAGAGAAAGTTTGTTCTCCCTTGAAATACGGGCGTTCTGAAACCGTCACATTTTCACCCTCGTAATTATAAGCCTTCACTGAATAATTACCTTCAGCCAATGGAATTACCACCTTGCCTTCTTCATTCTTCAATTCGCTGACAAGCGCTTTTTCCACTTCTTCCTGTGTTTCTGTATTGGTAACGACCAGCGTATAACCATCTACATTTACATCTTCCTCGTTGAAATTGCCAGTAGTTGTACCGCCATCTACAATTTCAGTGGCACGACTCATTTCGACCCCATTATAAACTGAAGACAAACTAAGCTCCAGCGTACCGGCATTCTCGCCTAATTCATTCTTGCCTAAGATTTCATCACGCATCTCACAAGATGAAAATCCTAACATAAGGCCCAAAAGCCAAATTAAACCTTTATATCTTTTCATATCTTTCGTCTTTTATTTTGAACTTGGAATATATTCGCCCGGGATAACCACTGTCACTTCTTGTTCTGTCACACCGTCATCTACCGTTACAGTCAGTCCAAACTTACCTCCTGCAATATCCGTACTATTCGGTTTAATAGTCAAAGTATAAGAATAACACGGCTGCAAATTTATCTCTTTCATATCCTCAAAGCCTTCCACTGTTACAGGAGAACCACTTTTATCTGTCAAGGCAAACGACAAAGTAGCTTTCACACCTTCGTCGCCGGTCTTCAGATACAGTTCCTGTCCCTCGTTTGACTTGTTCATCGTCCATGCCTCGTCCATGTAGTCAGTCTTGACAGAAACGGTGCAATCGCCAAAATAATCTTCAAAGGTATCGCTGTCATCGTTACCTTTGTAAACCAGCTTCATTTTTGCATTTGCAGGCTTACAAGTCACATTCACTGTTTTTCTATCCCCCTGAGCCACAGTAAATGTCTGGCTGCCTTTCACATAGAGTTTATCGTAACCAGCCGGCACGTCTTCCCCATAATAAGCAGTCAATGTGTAAGGAACCCCAAAGTCAACTTTCTGGTCTACTTCCAACTCCCCATAAAGTTTGTCTGTATAAACAGCTTCTTCACCTTTATACAGAGACACCTTGTAATTTTGTACATTCTGATAAGCGCTCTCATCTATTGAGCGGCTCTTGTAAGACAGGTTTGTTGACAAATCAATCATCACACTGCCTTGTCCAGAAATACTCTCCTGTTCTTTTTCACTGCTGCAACTTCCCAAGAAAAGAAGTATCGTCAATGAAAAAAACGCCTTTAAATAGTTTCTCATCTTCATTTGATAATAAAATTTTGTCTTTTTTTCAGTGTGCAAAGTAACACCAATTCCAAAATCCTCACAAGGTCTTTTTTTTTTATTTTTGGCTGATTTTTAATAATACATTAGAAATAATCATCCCTTTTATCTGATAATTAGTATAAAAAACCATTTTATAAAGTAATTCAATGGTCTATTTTTAAAATTCCATCGAACCCCACTGGAGCATCCTATGAAAAAATTTATACCTTTGCAAATACAATACTAAACTGAAAACTATCAACCAAATGAATTCAAAGTACATTTTATCCGGATGCCTACTCAGCCTGGTCTTCAGTTCCTGCATTCAGGACGAAGCGCTCAACGTAGAAGCAGCCATAGACGGCTGCACCGGAGCACAGATTCAGTCTGCCACCATCGACCATTTAAAGAAAGAGGTGGAAGTCTACGTGTTGGACGGAACCGACATTTCCCAACAGGAACTGGTTTTCACCTTGCCTGAAGGCGCTTCCATCCAGGCGGAGGAAACGGAAACAAACGACCGGCCTCCTTTGTATGATTTCAGCCAGCACGCCTCCAGATATTTTGTGGTAACTTCCGAAGACGGAAACACACAGACCGAATACCTTATTCGGATAAACAAGCTGGCCTTACCCACAAGCTATTCTTTCGAGGAACTGAAAACCGTCACTCCCTACAATGTCTTTTATCTGACAAACGCATCGGACATCATGCAATGGGCAAGCGGAAACCCCGGATACGACCTGAGCGGCATGGCCTTGAACGAAACGCAATACCCCACCGTACAGTCTCCCGAGGGCTATTCCGGAAAATGCGCCAAACTTACGACACTCAGTACCGGAAGTTTCGGTAAACCGCTGGGGATGCCCATCGCCGCCGGAAATTTATTTATCGGCTCCTTTGACACCCAGAATGCCGTACTGGCTCCCTTGCAAGCCACTCACATGGGATTTCCTTTCACCAAACGCCCCTCCCGGATGACCGGCTGGTTCAAATACAAGGCAGGAGAAACCTTTACCGACAAGACTGGCAACGCAGTGGCAGGGAAAAAGGACCGAGGCGACATCTATGCCGCACTTTACGAAGCCCCCAGCAGCGACTTCTCACTCGACGGAAATCTTTTCCCGGACGGGACGGGAATCGATGAACACATCGTACTTTTGGCCCGCATCCCGGAACAGGAAATGACGGAAACAAACGACTGGAAAAAGTTTGACCTGGAATTTACTCCCCAAAACGGGAAAACCCTCAATGCCGAAGACCTGAAGAACGGAAAATACAAACTTGCCGTGGTGTTCTCTTCCAGCGTCATGGGAGCCTACTTCCAAGGAGCAGTCGGCAGCGAATTGTGGATAGATGAAGTGGAAATTATTTGTGAAAACTAATCGATAGAAAAAAGATATGAAAAAATATATACTACCCCTATTGGCCCTGTCCTTATGCGGCTTCACTCTGACGAGTCACGCACAGTCTTCCTCCCACAAAGGTCTGGCATGGCTTTCTTCACACGGACTGGACTATGAGATAAAGGCCGGAATTAATATAGGAGGAACTTCTCCCCTACCTCTGCCCAAGGAAATCAGAAGCCTGGACAGTTATTCGCCCGGACTGGCCATCACCCTGGAAGGAAATGCCACCAAATGGCTGGACGCAAAACAGAAGTGGGGCGTCAGCCTGGGGCTGCGGCTCGACAAAAAAGACATGGATACCAAAGCTACCGTAAAGAACTATGGCATGGAAATCTTCAGCGAAACCGGAGGGAAAATAAAAGGCCTCTGGACGGGAGGAGTAAAGACTACCGTAAAAATGTCTTACCTCACCATCCCGGTTCTGGCAAACTACCGCATCAGCAACCGCTGGAAAGTGATGGCAGGACCGTATTTCTCTTACATGATGAACGGGGAATTTTCCGGAAATGTATATGAAGGACATCTGCGCACCCCCGACGCCAGCGGAAGCCGCGTTAATTTTGAAGGAGAGAACAAGGCTGCATACGATTTCTCGGACAACCTCCGCCGTTTTCAGTGGGGCCTGCAGGTAGGCGGTGAATGGAAAGCCTACAAGCACCTGAACATCCATGCCGACCTGACCTGGGGACTGAACGACATTTTCCAGAAAGACTTCACCACGGTCTCGTTTGCCATGTATCCCATTTACCTGAACCTGGGATTCGGATATGAGTTCTGATTATACCTTATATATAAAGAAAAGGGCTGAGACGCAAACCTCAGCCCTTTTCTTTATAGTAACCTCTACCTTATTATTCGAAGGTAATCTGCAAATCGTCCAGCAGCAATTTACTGTTGGGAGCGCCCTCATACACATCGCCGTTCTTACTGGAGGTGCAGATAAACGCTATTTTATATTTCTTATTGGCATCGTAAGATTTGCCGTTCACTTCCTCGAAGTTCAAGTCAAATTTCTTCCAGTCGGTCGCGCCGCCATTCTCAATGCCCGCACGCATCACGATAGGCGCATCGGCCTGCTTGATGGTTTCCCCATCCAACACGAAGCTTTCATTTTCTGCCTCATACAACACCGCATAGATGTCACATTCATCCACTTTGTCGGCTACGGCATTCGCGTCTTTGTCATAATAGGTCTCACCCGGAGTGTACTTATACCATCCTGAGAATTTCAGCGGCTTTCCTTCGCGCGTCACGCCGAATTTGGTCGATTTCAAAGGCTTTGCCGCATTCAGTTCGAATGTCCCCATAAACAAACTTCCTGCCGTGATGTTCGGTGCCATGGTGGCCATCAATGCCCCTACAAATCCGCCATAATTTTTCAGGTCCTGCTTGGCTTGCAGCAGACTGACGGTCTGCAGGCAGGCTGCTGTAGTGCCTTCCTTCACGTCTTTCGTTTCTTGAGTCACGCAATAAGGAGGTACCACCACTTCCGGATGACTGGCAGCAACCCCTTCCAAAGAACTATACACAATAGCGCTTCCTCCGTTTGTCGAAGCATAAGGGCCTGCCGGGGTATAATAATGATAGGTCTCGTCGTAAGTCCAGTTTTCAAAATTCAAGGCCAACACTTTCGAACTGATTGAGACCTTATAGGCAGCCACCGTACCGTCCTCAGCGGTTACAGTGTAAGTCACGACCTTGCCATTTGAAAAATCCTGTGCCTCTCCGCTGGCAGGCACCACGGTCGCTCCGGACGAAACTTCAATGGTAGGCACCAGAGCCGTCAAATAGGCAGCCTTTGCCGTATCGGCAACCATAAAAGTGATGGTCTTTGCCTCTTCATTGATTGTCGTTTCGCCTACCACCAGGGAGTCCACTGCGGCCACGGCCTTATCGAAGGTAAAAGAAGTGATTTTGGCCTCACTGCTCTCGTTTCCCGTCAGGCGAGTACCTGAATAAGTCACTTTCACGGCCTGTTTGATTCCACCCGTCAGCGTGGCATCTATATCCAGGTCCATATTCAGAGTTCCGTTGCTAAACACTCCGGCCGCATTTACGTTTGCCGTAAGCAGTTCGGCCTCAACCGTAGTCGTTCCGGTAAACTCATATTTATCGCCATTGGCTGTCAACGCACAGTTGTTCAGATTGATATCTCCAATTTTTATTCCCATAAACGAGAAGTCCGTGATAGACAGACTGACCGCATTGTCGCCGGCTTTGCTCACAGTGATAATTTGTGAGTTCACCGTTCCACCCGGAATATCTACGCCACCTTGTGAAATGGACACATCCAATTTTCCCTTATATTTACCCGCCAGATCACTGTCAACGGGAATCACAATTGATTTGTCTTCACTGCAGGAAGTACACAAATTCACCACGCACAAAAGGGCAAACAAGTAAAAAAATAAGCTCTTTTTCATCTCTTGATTTTGTTTTAAATTACGGCAGCAAAGGAAATCAATACACTCCATTTCTGCAAGGTCGATTTATTTTATTTTTAGCCGATTTTTTAAATCGTAAAAAATCCACGCCTCAATAATTAACTTCTAAATGCATTTTTTCTCATTTCGAGTGGTCGATTTTTAAAATATACTATTTTATCTTATTTCCTGTTTTATATTTTTAAGGTACGATTCACACAACCGTTTTATATTTCTGCTATCTTTGACACATCGGAAACCAAAAAAGATAACAAACACCTTATTTTTTATGAAACACAAAATTCTCACACATTGGGCAGGCATCTTTACAATCTTGATTCTAAATGTATTCAACCTGCAGGCACAATATGCCGTGAAAGGTACCCTCGTGGATTCACTCACACACGAAAGCGAGCCCTACGCCACGCTGCGTATCACGCTTGACAAATCGCCCGACAAACCGGTCCGGCTGAACGTGACGGATACCCAAGGGAAGTTTCAGGAAAAACTGCCTCACACCGGCAACTACACACTGCAAATCACATCCGTAGGCAAACGTACCGTCATCCGCCGTTTCACCATCACGGAAAGCAAGCGGGTGGCCGATTTGGGCACGCTCTACACCTGCGACGATGCCCAGATGCTGAAAGGCGTGGAAGTGGTGGCACAAAAACCGCTCGTAAAAGCGGAAATCGACAAAATTTCCTACAGCATAGAAGATGACCCCGACTCCAAGACCAACACCACCCTCGAAATGCTGCGCAAGGTACCCCTTGTCACAGTCGACGGGGAAGACAACATCCAGGTCAACGGTTCCAGCAATTTCAAGGTGCATGTCAACGGGAAACCCAACACGCTGATGAGCAACAACCCGAAGGAAGTGCTGCGAAGCCTGCCGGCCAATTCCGTCAAATCCATTGAAGTGATTACGGAACCGGGTGCCAAATACGATGCGGAAGGTATCGGAGGCATTCTGAACATCATCACCACCGATGCCAAGATGCAAGGCTACAACGTGACCCTCGGAGCCAATGCCAACAACATGGGCATTTCGGGATATGCGTATGGCACGGTGCAGGTGGGAAAATTCACCCTCACCGGAAACTATTCCTACAACTACCAGAACCAGCCGCGCAGCCTCTCGGAAAGCGGACGCGAGGATTTCACTTCTACCGACTACCGCCACCTGTCCACCGGAGGCTCTTCCAAGAACAAGGGAAACTTCCAGTTCGGAAACATTGAAGGAAGCTATGAGATAGACACGCTGAACCTGATTACCTTCTCGGCCAACATCTTCGGAGGGAAGTTCGACACGCAAGGCGATTCGCATACGTCCATGAGCGACAACGAGTGGAACGAACGCTACAGCTATCTCACCCGCAACCAGTCGACCAACCAGTTCGGAAACATCGGCGTGAATGCCGACTACCAGCATTCCTTCAAGAAGAAAGGAGAATACCTCACCTTGTCCTATAAGTTCAACAATTCCCCCAACAACAACGAGGCAGACACTTATTACGACGAGGTGAAAGACGTGCCTTTCAGTCTGCCGCACCAATATTTCGACAACGATGCCCACACGGCAGAGCATACCGCACAGGTTGACTACGTCAATCCGTTCAACGGCGTTCACTACATGGATGCCGGAATGAAGTATATCTACCGTGAGAATTACAGTGACAGCCAGTACTTTCTGGAAAACGCCCAGGGCGAGATGGAGGCCAGTCAGGACCTTTCAAGCAAATACCAGCAGGGGCAGCACATTCTTGCCGCCTACGCGGACTACCAGCTGAAGTGGAAAAGATTCGGGGCGAAAGCCGGTGTGCGCTATGAGCATACGTTCATGGACGTGGAATACGACTACATGCCCGAACGTAATTTCAAGACCGGATTCGACGACGTGGTTCCCACCCTGAACCTCTCCTACATGCTGGGGATGAGCGCCACCCTCCGGGCCAACTACAACATGCGCATCAACCGTCCGGGAATATGGTACCTGAATCCTTTCCGCGACACCAGCAACCCCACGTCCGTCAGCTATGGAAACCCAGACCTAGACACCGAAAAAGCACATATCCTCGGAATGACGTTCAACACCTTCAGCGCCAAGTTCAGCCTGAACGCCAACCTTACCTATACGTTCATCAACAACGGTATCGAACGCTATTCCTTCATGAACAACGGAGTGCAGGAAAACACTTACGGCAATGTAGGCAAAAGCCAGCGCACACGCCTGGCCTTATGGATGAACTGGAACCCGGGCAGCACCACCCGCCTCTCGCTGAACGCCGGCGGCGACTATGCCGACTACCGGAGCAAGGAACTGAACTCATACAACAGCGGATTCTCCGGAAACCTGTTTGCCAACGTGCAGCAGACCATCCCCTGGGAGTTACGCCTCAGCCTCTATGGCGGCGGCAGCACCCCGTACGTGTCGCTGCAAGGAAAAGGCTCTTCCTACTACTATTACGGCATCAACCTCAGCCGCTCCTTCCTGAAAGAAAAGCGGCTGAACATCTCGCTCTTTGCCAGCAGCATTTTCCAGAAATACAATTCCTACCGCAGCGAAACCGTGACCGATACCTTCCGCTCATGGTCGAACAGCAGTTATCCTTCCCGCAGATACGGCATCAGCATCAGCTGGCGGTTCGGTGAACTGAAGACACAGGTGAAAAAGACACAGCGAAGCATCACAAACGACGATTTGAAGGCAGGCGGCGACAACAAGGGAAGCGGAACCATGCAGTAATTCCTGCAAATTAGCTATCTTTGCAAAAACTATGCACTATGGAAAAGGAACTGCCCAAAATAGATTTGCCGGAAGAATGGCTCATCGGCACCGGCATCAGCAAAGAACTGCTGGGACTCTACACCAATTACCCGGTACGCCTGAAATGTGAAATCTTCGTACTCTGCACATCCGGAGAGGTGGAAGCGTCGGTCAACCTGAATAAAATCAAGGTGGAAGCCAACGACTTCATTACGCTTACCCCCGGAAGCATCTTTCAGATAAACGACATCAAGGGCGACCTGAACATCTACTTCGGCGGGTTCTCGTCCGAATACATGGAACACAACATCCAGTCGCACTCCTTCCTCGACACCATGTACCTCACGCTCGGACGACCCGTCATCCGCCTGCGCCCGGAAGGAGCCAGAATGATGGAGGAATACATGCAGCTGCTCATCAAGATGTATGAGTTCCTGCCCGAGAAAATCAGACCGGAAATCGCCACCAACCTGTATGCCGACATACACAAAGGCATCTCCATGCTCTACCGGAACAAGACCGACGAGGTGCACACCCTGTCGAAGAGCGAGCTGATTTGCCGCAACTTTGCCCAGCTGGTCATGCAGCACTACAACCAGACGCGCAACGTGGCCTGGTATGCCGAAAAGCTCCAGATTACCCACGCCCACCTCTGCACCACGGTGAAACAGATTACGGGGAAGACCTGCGTGGACATCATTTCGTCCATGGTCATCATGGATGCCAAGTCGCAGCTGAAATCTTCACAGCTTTCCATCCAGAACATCTCCGACTCCCTGAACTTTGCCAACGTGTCGTTCTTCGGGAAATACTTCAAGCGATACGTGGGGATGAGTCCGCTGGAGTACCGGAACAACGGGTAGAAAAAAGAAGAGACAAGAAGACTTCCGACGACATTTGAAACGTTTTGAGAGCCTCAAAAAAACGCACTTGCGCTTGAAAGAAAACGCACTTGCGTTTTGCTCAAAACGTACTTGCGTTTCAAGTAAAACGTCCTTGCATTTTAAACCAAACGCACTTGCGTTTTCGTCCCCCCCTGAAAAGCCATGAAAAGAACGTACATTTCACTCCTTTTTTGCCTGCTCGGACTCATCCTGCAAGCCGGTTCCGGCGTACGGCTCACCCCCATCCCCTCTCTTCCGCAACTGCCGGTCAGCGCCATACACCGCATTTTCCAGGACAGCGAGGGAATGATGTGGTATGGCACAGTCAACGGGCTGTGCCGCGACGACGGCTATCAGGTAGACGTCATCCGCTCCGACATCCATACGCCGGGGCTGCTGCGCAACAACCTGGTCCAGTCCATTTCGGAAGATACGAAAGGCCGGATTTGGTTCGGGACGGATGCCGGCGCCTATATCTTGGACAAAACCGACAGGCAGGTCGTCCCTCTGGACCCGGAAAGGCTGCAGGGAAGTGTGGTCTACAGCATCCGGAAAACCTCGGACGGATGCATGTGGCTGGCCAGCGACAACAAGCTGATGCGGTATGACGCATCGGGCAGACACCAGAAAACATACCAGCTGTACGACCATGAAGGAAGGCCTTCGTGGATGGCCGGATTCTGCGAAAGCCGGCAGAAAGAAATCCTCATCACCCTGGGACGGGAAGGCATCTACCGCTACGACCGGAAACGGGATACCTTTGTATGTTATGCCGCCCCTCCTGCCGGACGGAACCTGGCCTATCTCCTACAGGACCGCACGCACAACTATTTCTGGGTGGGGACCAATGGCAACGGCGTGCTGCTGTTCAACCCCTCGGCACCCAAGGATTCCCTCTACACCTTTTCTCCCATTCCCGTCAATCCCATGGGAGAAAAGGAGGGCGATATCCTTTATCTGACACAAACATATCACGACGGCACGCTTTGGATGACCACCCGCCGCTCCTTGATAGCCATGCGCTACGATGAAAAAAAACGCCAACTGGTGCAGACCGGTTTCCGGCTGCCGGCTCCATACGGCACCATGTTGAACGAAATCTACCAAGACCGCCACGGGGCACTGTGGGTGGCTTCTTTCGACGGAAAGAGTTTCATCGTGCATTTCACGGAAGACGCTCCGGAGGAATTTCCGCTTCCGGCCCTGTCACAGCGCGTCAAGTCCCAGCCGGCCATCATGGCCTTGAGCGATGCCGGCGAAGGCAAGCTGTGGATATCACAGGAACGCACCGGACTGGGACTGTATGACCTGCGGCACGACCGCGTGTCACTTTATCCTGATTTTCCGTCACTGGCCGGTCTTTCGCTGGGAACCATCAAACAGCTGTCGGAGGCCGGCAGAGAAGGAAACGTATGGGTGATACCCGAAGGAAACAACCTTATCTACGAATTCAGACGGGAAGGCATGCAGATTGTCCACGTGCGCAGCCTGTCACTGCCTTCTCCCCAACCCGACGAATATTTCACGCAGACCTACGAAGACGAGCGCGGCAGGCTATGGGCCGGCACCAACCACGGACTCTATGTCTTCAACCTGCTCCAGGCACAATGGTACACCTCCTGCGACACCCTGGGACAGGTCAGTGCCATCCGGGAAGACAAGCGCGGCAACCTGTGGATAGGTACCACCGACAAAGGCCTTTACCGGCGGACAAAGACCGGCAACTGCCAAAGAATCGTGCCCTCCCTCTCCGTCACCTGCCTGAGCCTGCAAGAAGACAGCTGCGTCTGGATGGGCACCCAGGAAGGAGGGGTATATGCCCTGCACGTGCAGACCGGAAAGCTGACCGACCATACTCAGCTCTGCGGACTGACCGGCAACATCGTAAACCAGCTGGAATACGACGTGTACGGCCACCTGTGGATTGACACGAACCAAAAACTGATAGAATACAATCCGAAAAACCGCTCGTTCTCCACCTATCTCACCACCGACAATTCCCTGCTGCTCCACCGTTTCATCCCTACAGCCCTCTGTAAGGGGCGCGACGGACGGATTTATCTCGGAGGCATTCCGGGCATCTGTGCCGTGACGCCTTCTGCCCGGCTCGACCAGCCCAGCCAGAACATACCGACCTTCATCACTGGGATTTATGTGATGGAAAAACTCAAAAAGCAGACCAACAACCTGACCCTCCAGCCGGACGAATACAACCTGGAGATTCATTTTTCTTCACTCGATTACCTGAACGCGGGCAAGATACGCTATGCCTACCGCCTGACCGGACTCGACAAGGAATGGAACTACACCGCCGAGGGACAGCCCGTGGCCAGCTACAAGCATCTTCCCAAAGGCAACTACGTGTTCGAAGTGAAGGCCACCGACGGCTACGGAGTCTGGAGCGACAAAATCACCCGGATGCATATCACCCGTCTTCCCGCCTTCTACCAAACCGGATGGGCCATCGCCCTCTACCTGCTTCTCACGCTGGGCGGAGTCTATGCCGGCATTCATTTTTACCTCCGCCGGATGAAACGGAAAAGCGAGGAACTGTATGCCGACAGCACGGAACTGATGAAAATGCGTTCCTACCTGGACGGGGAGCAGCCCTCCCATCCGGAAGTACGGGTTTCCGATCTGGAATTTGCCCGGCTGGACGAGATGCTGCTGGAAAATATTCTGAAAGCGGTGGAAGACAACCTGAGCGAACCCGACTTCGACGTGCAGCACCTGGCCGAAAAAGTCAACATGTCGCGCTCCACCCTGACCCGCAAACTGAAGGCCATCACGGGACTGACTCCGCTGGAATACATCCGCCGCGTCAAGATGCAGCATGCCTGCCGGATGCTGAAAAACAACCATACCACCGTGAACGAAGTGGCCCTGGCTCTCGGCTACTACAACCGGAAATATTTCACCGCCTGCTTCAAGGAAGAGTACGGCCTCACGCCCAGTGAATACCAGAAAAAGCAGGAACAAGAGGGCACATCTGAATCAAAAGAGGGGTAAAAATGCGTCAAAACGCCCTTTGAAGCATTTCATGCCGCTCTTTGGCACATTCTTTTCTCCGCCTCGCCAAAGAATCTTTTTACATTTGGCAGCGTCAACCTTAGTGGTCAAACTTCGAAAAACGAACGAACAAAATGAGAAAAGAAATTCTATTCCTAGCCGCACTGGCTTCTTGCATTTCCTCCTTCGCGCAGCATTTTGAAAAGACTGCCCAAGGGGGAAAATTCCAGACCGCACAACCTGTTTTGAACGGGGAAGTGATTTTTTACTCCCCTTCCATCGTGCGCATCGTGAAATATCCTTCGGCTGAAATGCCCGAGAAAAAAAGTTATCCCGTCATCAAGACTCCGGAAAAAGTGGAGATTGCCTACACTCAGAACGGGAACACGGTGTGCATGACCGCCGGAAAGATGAAAGTCACACTGGATGTGGCCACCGGAAAAGTGACCTACACCGATGAAAAAGGAAAAACCTTGTTGAAGGAAAAAGTAGAAGGCACCAACTTCATCCCCCGGAAAGATGTAGACCGCGATGCGTATACCGTGAGCCAGGCGTTCAGCCTTGCCCCCGATGAAGCCATCTACGGACTGGGACAACGGCAGAGCGGAGCCATGAACCACCGCAACCAGCAGATTCACCTGTCCAACGGCAACACCAACATCTGCATCCCCTATTTCACTTCCGAAAAAGGCTACGGTGTGTACTGGGACAATCCGGGCATCTCCGACTTCAGCGACACGCCCTACGAGACCTCGTTCTCTTCACAGGTGGGCCTTTGCTCCGACTATTACTTCCTCTATGAAGACGGCACGCAGGACGGCGTGATTGCCTGCATCCGCGACCTGACGGGAAAAGCCACCATGTTCCCGCTCTGGACCATGGGCTACTGGCAGTGCCGCGAGCGCTACAAGAGCCCCGACGAACTCTGCGGCGTGCTCGACAAGTACCGCAAACTCGAGATTCCCCTCGACGGTATCGTACAGGACTGGCAGTACTGGGGATGCGACTCCAACTGGAACGCCATGAAGTTCATGAACCCGCGCTACATCAACAAGATGGACGATGCGGAAGCCCTGCGCTACCTGCCGAACGGCGAAGACAAGAACGCCCGCTATCCGAAACCCCGCTTCAAAAGCCCGGAAGAGATGGTGGAATACGTACACAAGAACAATGCCCACCTCATGATTTCCGTATGGGCCAGCTTCGGCCCCTGGACCGACCAGTTCAAGGAACTCGACAAGATGGGTGCCCTGCTGAAATTCGAAACCTGGCCGCCCAAGTCGGGAGCCCATCCCTACGACCCGTTCAACAAGGACGCACGCGACCTCTACTGGCGTTACCTCAGCCACTTGCACCAGATGGGCATCGATGCCTGGTGGACCGACTCTACGGAACCCGACCACCTGAACCCTAAGGAAAGTGATTTCGACCTGCTGACAGCCGACGGTTCTTTCCGTTCCGTACACAATGCCTTCCCGCTGACCCACAACCGGGGTATCTATGAACACCAGCGTGCTGTATCGGATGCCAAACGAGTGTTCCAGATGACCCGCTCGGGCTACCTGGGCCAGCAGCACTACGGTGCCCTGAGCTGGAGCGGCGACGTAGTATCGAGCTGGGACGTACTCCGCCAGCAGATTCCCGCCGGACTGAACTTCACGCTTTGCGGCATCCCGTTCTGGAATACAGACTTAGGAGGCTTCTTCGGCTGGGAATACAACAACGACTGCACGAACGTGGCCTATCAGGAACTGCATGTACGCTGGTTCCAGTGGGGTTGCTTCATGCCGCTGATGCGCAACCACTGTTCTTCGCCGATGCTGAACGAAATCGACCTCTTCGGCAAGGAAGGCGACTGGGCCTACGACGCACAGAAACGCATCATCGAACTCCGTTACCGCCTTTTACCTTATATATATAGTCTGAACGGAGCCGTGGTACAGGAAGACGGCTGCATGATGCGCCCGCTGGTGATGGATTTCGCCACCGACCGCAAGGCCATCCTGCTGGACAACGAATACCTCTTCGGCAAGCAGATTCTGGTACGTCCGGTCACCGAGCCGCTGTACACCAAGAAGGTGGAAGGCAACAAGGGCGTGACCACCGTGCCCGACGTGGCCAAGGCTTCCGCTCCGGTGAAAGTGTACTTGCCGAAAGGCACGAAATGGATTGATTTCTGGACCAACGAGACCGTGGAAGGCGGACAGGAACTCCAACGCGCATGTCCGGTAGACATCCTGCCGCTCTACATCAAGGCCGGAAGCATCCTGCCGCTGGGCCCGAAGGTACAGTATTCTACCGAAAAGAAATGGGACAACCTGGACATCTGCGTTTATCCGGGTGCCGACGGCGAGTTCACCCTCTACGAAGACGAATTCGACAACTACAACTACGAAAAGGGAATGTTCTCCACCATCCGCTTCCACTGGAACGATGCCACCCGTACGCTGACCATCGACGACCGCAGCGGAGAATTCCCGCACATGCTGAAAAAGCGCAATTTCCACATCACCCTGATGCAGCCGGGCAAACAATCTGCCGAAACCGTCACGGTGAAACCCGACAAGAAAGTGTCTTATTCGGGTAAGAAAATGACAATCAGGCTGTAAATAATTTATGACAAGAAGGTGCGCACTCGCCAGAGTCCACCTTCTTGCCAATTACAGACAACTAATACTACATACACAACACATCTCATAGAATTATCCAATTGCACCTTTTATAATTCTATTTTATAACCTTTTAAAACCTATATTTATGAAACATGCATGTAAAGGAAAGCCATGTCATTCATGGCTTCAGACTGTTATTGCCACAGTCCTTTTTCTGTGTTGGGCAACCGTAGGATGGGGACAAGACCTGTCCGTCAAGGGAAATGTGACCGACACCAAGGGAGAGCCCATCATCGGAGCCAGCGTAGTGGTGAAAGGAAACACCACACTCGGTACGATTACCGACATGGACGGCCAGTTCATGCTCAAGGTACCTGCCAGCTCCACCCTCGTCATTTCCTATATCGGATATGTGACCCAGGAAATACCCGCCAAATCGACAATCAAAGTCATATTGAAAGAAGACAATGAGATGTTGGACGAAGTCGTAGTCATCGGTTACGGAACCCAGCGAAAAGGAGATGTGACCAGTGCCATCGCCAGTGTAAAATCAGATAACTTCGTCAAAGGAGCAGTGAAAGACGTAGGCCAGCTGATTCAAGGAAAAGTAGCCGGACTGGCCATCACCAACCCCAACGGTGACCCTGCCGGAGAGACTCAGATCCGCCTTCGCGGAACCAACACCATCGGTGGAGCCAATACAGCCCCTCTGGTATTGATTGACGGAATCCCCGGAACCCTGAGCACAGTGGCTCCTGAAGACGTGGAAAGCGTGGATGTGCTGAAAGATGGTTCCGCCGCAGCCATCTACGGTACCCGCGGTACAAACGGCGTCATTCTCATCACCACCAAGCAGTCAAAAGGAGGCGACATCTGCTCTGTGGAATACAGTGGCTACGTCAGTACTGCAATGATGGCCAAACGACTGGAAATGCTCAACGGACGCGAGTTTGCCGCTCTATATCCAGACTATGACTATGGATACAACACCGACTGGGTAGATGAAATCAGCCGTACTCCTATTACCCACGTACACAACCTTTCACTGATGGGCGGCAATTCCAAGACCAGCTACATAGCCAACCTCAACTACGCAGACCGTCAGGGAACCATGAAAAAATCGGACTTCGACAACTTCCAAGGAAGAATTGAGGTAACCCACCGGATGTTCGACGACAAGGTGAAACTGAAATTTGGTATCTTCGGAAAGAAAAGCCAGATGGAATCTACCCAAAACGGAGGAAGTTTCCGTGGCAGTGTCTACTCACAGGCCACCCGGCGCAACCCGACCGAGCCCGTGCGCAATCCGGACGGCACATGGTATGAAAACGTCAACAAATTTGAATACGAAAACCCGCTGGCTTTACTCTATGAATCAGACGGAAACGTAAAGAAAACAGAATTGCGCTACAACGGAAACATCACCTACAATCCCATCAAGGACCTGACCTTGCAAGCCTTGTTCTCTTACACACGCGAAAACATGAACCGCGGATACAGCGAAACACAAAACCATATCTCCGCCCTGCGTGACCACAAGAACGGCTGGTCGTCTGTCGGCGCATACACCGAAATGGAAAAGCTGATGGAACTGACCGCACAATACACCAAGACCATTAACGACCATAAATTCTCCATTCTGGGAGGTTACAGCTACGACGAAACAGACTATGAAGAAATGTGGTTCGACAACTACGGTTTCCAGGACGACTATTTCGGCGGATGGCACAATATCGGCATCGGTTCTGCCTTGAAAGAAGGAAAAGCCTCTGCCGGCTCCAGCAAGACATCAACCAACCTGATTGGTTTCTTCGGCCGTGCCACCTATTCATGGAAAGAACGCTACCTGTTCATGGCTGCTCTGCGCTACGAAGGTGCCAGCCAGCTGTGGGGAACAGACAACGCATGGGGATTGTTCCCGTCTGTATCCTTCGGATGGAGAATCACGGAAGAACCGTTCATGAAAAACCAGCACATATTCAATGACTTGAAACTGAGAGTTGGTTACGGTGTGACCGGTTCACAGCCCAAGAATCCGTTCCTGGGAGTAGCCATGCTGAAATACGGCTCCTACGCCTACGTAAACAGCAGTTGGATACAAACCATCGTACCGGCCTCCAACCCGAATCCGGACTTGCGCTGGGAAGAGAAGAAAGAAACCAACGTCGGTATCGACTGGGTATCCTGGGAAGGACGCCTCTCCGGTAGCATCGATTACTACAACCGACTGGTAGACGGACTGATTTATGACTATGCCGTACCGACTCCTCCCAACTTGTATAACACGACTACGGCCAACGGCGGTAAGATGAGAAACAAAGGTGTGGAAATCCTGGTCAACGTGATTCCGGTACAAAACAAAGACTTTGAATGGAGCACCACCGGTACCTTCTCTTTCAACTCCAACAAACTGGAGAGCCTGTCGGGAAGTATCTTCAAATCAGAATATGACTACTTCAATACCGGAACCGTGGAATATTCCGGCCAAGTAGCAGACTCACACCGCGTACAGGTGGGAGAAAGCATCGGTAACTTCTACGGATTCAAAGTAGTAGACGTGGACGAAGAAGGACGCTGGATTTACGAAGACCGCAACGGCGACCTGATCAATTACAAAGATTTCACGCATGCACCGGAAGACAAGCACATCATCGGTAACGGACTTCCCAAATACTATGCAGGATGGAACAACAACTTCCGCTACAAGAATTTTGATTTGTCTATCACCATGCGCGGTGCCTTCGGCTTCCAGATTATCAACGGCGCCCGCATGAACTACGAGAACGTGAAGAACGCCCGAATGGAAAACCGTCTGAAATCTGTCAACGACCTGGTATTCGGCAAGCATACCCTCAGCCCCGAAGTGGAACCGGAATTCAACAGCTACTATGTGGAAGACGGTGACTACTGGAAGATTGACAACATCACGCTGGGTTACAACTTCGGCCAGCTCGGCAAGTACATCAAGTCATTGCGCATCTACGGTTCCGTACTGAATGCCCTGACCCTCACAGGATACAAAGGCATCGACCCGGAAGTTTCTACCGACGGACTGACTCCTGGATACGACACTCGCGACCGCTACCCGAGCATACGCTCATTCACGTTAGGTGTAAACGTAAAATTCTAATTTAAAAGCAAAGAACCATGAAAAATATCATCAGATTATTTTCCGCATGCCTGCTCACTTCAGCCTTGGTTGGCAGTACGGCATGCACCAGCTTATTGGATGAAAGCTACGGACAGGTGATGTCCAACAAATACTCTCCAAAGACAGAAGAAGAAGTCAGCTATCTGGTAAACGCAGCCTATATCCCCTGGAGAGAAACCCTGCTGCAATGGAACGGTGTGGTGCGCTCACAGGAACTTTGTGCCGACCAGGACGTGATTCCGGCCCGCGACGGTACAGGATGGGTGGACGGATACATCTACAAACGCTGGCACCAGCATACCTGGACTACGGAAGACGACGGCGTACTGCAAGGATGGGAACGTACCTACAACGGAGTGAACACGTGCAACCGTATCCTTTCGCAGATAGAAGAAGGTACCATCAATGTGGAAGGCGACACCAAAGCCGCGCTGGTAGCCGAACTGAAAGTGCTGCGTGCCTCCTACTATTACATCCTTATCGACCTCTATGGAAATGTACCTCTGGTAACCGACTTCAAGGATGAATCACTCCCTAAACAGTCTACCCGCAGAGAAGTGTTCGATTTCATCGTGAAAGAAATCAAAGACAACATCGACCTGCTTTCCGAAACTCCAAGAGGATATTACTACGGACGTTTCAACAAATGGGCAGCCCACACCCTGCTGGCCAAGATGTACCTGAATGCGGAAATCTGGGCAGGTGAAGCCCACTGGCAAGACTGCATTGACGAGTGTCAGGCCGTCATCGATTTTGCCACCTCCACCAATGAATACGGGCTGGAAGAAAAACAGAAAAACGTATTCATCACCCAGAACGAAAATTCCAAGGAAATCATCTTCGCCCTTCCTTTCGATGAAATCTACGTGACGGGATGGAATGATTTCGACTTCCACATGTACACACTGGCCGCCGAAAACCAAGATACCTATCAGTTCACCGAAAGACCGTGGGGAGGCGTATGCGCCATCCCTCAGTTCATCGACTCTTTCGACCCGGACGACCTGCGCTTAAAAGAGAATTATATCCAGGGGCCTCAGCTCACAGCTTCCGGCGAACCGTTGCAGCGCAGTGACGGCAAAGGACAGCTCATCTACATTAACGAGGTGCCTTCCATTGAAAGTTCCGATTCCGGACACGGTTACCGCTGGGGTAAATTTGAATATGCCAAAGGCATTACCAACCGCCTGAGCAACGACTGGCCGCTGTTCCGTTATGCCGATGTGCTGATGATGAAAGCAGAAGCCCTGATGCGTTCCGGACAGCCCGGAGCCGGTGCACTAGTGACAGAAGTGCGTAAACGGGCCTTCGAAGACCCCAGCAAAGCCATCGTTACCGATGCCCAGCTGGAAGGTGGAAGCTGCTATGACTACGGACGCCGGGATACCAACATGGAAACCCACGAAGGCGGGGCAGACATCAAATACGGTCGTTTTCTGGATGAACTGGGATGGGAATTCTGTCAGGAAGGCAGACGCCGTCAGGACATGATCCGTTTCGGAGTATTCACCACGAAATCCTGGTTCTCACACGACAAGAGCAATCCGAACAGAAACCTCTTCCCGATTCCGAACAAAGCTATGCTGACCAACAGCAACCTGGTTCAGAATCCGCAATAAGCAATACATCTATTCGGGAAAAAGATAGCCGTCAGGCTGTAAAATAAAGAAAGGAGCTGCATCCCCCAGGGCGACGCAGCTCCTTTGCTGTCAAATCATAGTCAAATCTTATGGTTTCTTCATCCAGACCACCGACGTACACAACTGCGCGATGGCTTCGCGGTGACTGATCAGAATCAATGTCTTTCCATGCAGCTGGCCCGACAGACGCTGCAACAGCAGCTGCTCCGTCTCGCTGTCCAGCGAAGAAGTCGGCTCATCCAACAGGAGGATGCTTCCCGGACGCAGCAGCCCCCGGGCAATGGCAATCCGCTGGGCCTGACCTTCACTCAGTCCCGTGCCCCGCTCCCCACACACCGTATCCAGTCCGTCGGACAAGGCAAACACAAAATCGGCCACCGCCAGATGAAGTGCCTGCCTCATCTCTTCCTCCGTCGTATCGGGATTTCCCATCCGCAGGTTCTCCCGGATGGTACCGCTCACCAGCGTGTTGCCCTGCGGCACATACGACAGGTTGCAGCGTGTCTGCGGCGAAGCCACTACCTCCCGGTTGCCGTGATAGAAGACCACCCTTCCCTTGTCTGGCTCCAGCAAGGCCAACACCAGACGAAGCAGCGTGCTCTTTCCCACTCCGGTCTCTCCCACGATGGCCGTCAGGCTTCCCGGCGGGAAATCGTGCGAGAAATCCGTCAGTACCTGCCGGCTGCCCCCCGGATAGGTATAACACACCTGCTCCATGCGGACACCGACCTCTCCTTCCAGGCGTACCGGCGTTCCCTGCCGTTCCTGCGGCAGTTCCTCCAGCTCCACCAGCCGTTCCGTCGAAGTGAAAATCCGGATAAAAGCCGGAATCTGTCGGCTCAGGTCCACCATCGGGCGCTGAATCTGCGCCACCAGCTGCAAGAACGCCGCCATCATGCCAAAAGTCACCGTCCCTTGCTGCAGGCCGAACACCCCCCACAGGAAGGCCACGGCATACCCCGTCATGAAACCTACCTGTACCATAGAGCGGGAAAACACCGAAAAATCCGTGCGCTCCTTCACCTTTCCCCACAGTTCCTCCTGCACCATTCCCAGTTTGCGGACTGCCTGAGCCGTATATTCCAGCGTACGAATCAGAACCCGATGCTGCAAGTTCTCCTGCAAATGACTCTGTATCCGGCTGTCTGTACTGCGAATCTCACGCGACAACCGGCGCATCTTCCGCACATAACTCTTGCTGAACAGCAGAGCCACCGGCATGATGCAGACCAACACCCCCGTCAGGCGGATATCCAGACGGGAAAGAAAGAACAAGGCCCCGCACAGCTGGAAAAACGTGATAAAGACCGAAGGAATCGTAGAGCACAACGCCCCTGTCACGGTCTGTACATCCTCTTCCAAGCGGTTCAGCATGTCGCCGGAGTGCAGTTTCTCCCGCCCCGACCAGCAGCTTTCCATCAGATGCACAAACAGCCGCCGGTGCAGCTCGTTCTGCAACGCCGTTTCCGTACGGCTGACCAGGCAGCTTCTGAACGCCGAAAAAGCCAACTGCGCCAGCAGACACCCTATCATCCACGCGATATAAATGCCTAGCGCATCGGCCGACACGCCCGTGGCAATGTCAATCAGGTGCTTGCAGACATACACAAAAAACAGAGAAATACCGACATACAGCACCCCCATCCCTGCATACACGACAATGGGAATCCGGAAACCACAGGAGGTTTTCCACAACCATCTCACACAATAACTTATCCTCATATCCTCCACCTTCTGCACAGATACAGCAACACCCGGCGCAACGGAAGCAGCTTCCGCCACACCCGTGCCCTGAAAAGTTCTTTTCGCGAAGTACAGTCCACAAACCGCCCGTCGCGTATGATTTTGACGGCCACGCCCACCACCTCATTCCGGCGGCAACGCTCCGTGGCATACAGATTTCCGTCGCCCATCAGCACCATCGCCTCCTTTTCCAGCCGGTAGACCCGGTGCAACACATAGCTTCCGTTCTGCAACCGTACCAGTACGATACTGCCCACGGCAATATCCTTCCTTCCCTGCAACACCACACTGTCACGCTCGTCCCAGATGAACGGGAACATGCTGTTTCCCTTCGCCCGCATCGTCACGGAATGCCCGTTCTGCAACATCCGGCCTATCTCTTCAAAAAACTGCGCATTATTCAGCCACAACTTCTCCGTCTGCATCTCTTCCTGACACAAAAAATCCCCTTCCCGGCCATATTCCAAAGCCAGAAAGGGGAGACAAAAAATTACTTACTACGTGTAATTACCACACGGCTCAAGCTAGGATTGTCATAGAACATATTGTCTACCCCACCCTTATATTCCACTTTAAGCTGTGATTTGGAAACGCCGAATTCATTGACCAGACAGTCACAAACGGCTTCCGCACGTTCCTTGCTCAGACGCTCGTTCGTCTTCTGGCTGCCTGTACCTTTATCCGCATACCCCGTGATGGTGTACACCGTGTTGGAACCACCAGCCTTGATGGCCTCAGCCAACAGCTGCAGGTTGGCACGTGCTTCTTTCGACAGAGTGGTCTTGCCAATCGGGAACACTATCAGGTTGGCCGCAATCACCTTGTTGATGACTTCCTGTTTCTGCTGGCCTTCTGCCGTAGACAAAGCCTCTTTCAGACGGGCCACTTCCTGGTTCATCTCGTTCAGGCGGTCGCGCATCGCATTGGCCTCGGTCTGGTCATAGCGGGTCACCGTCTTGCTGCGGTCCCATCCGCGACGTTTGAACTTATAGGTCAGGCCGACGGTAGCCGAGAACAGACCGTCGAACTTGGATTCGCCGATTTCGCCGTCGATGGCATCATCCACCATGGAAGCCCGCAAGTCGATGTTGGCATCCAAGGCATCACACAAGCGGAAGGAATTCAACCAACCGGCACTCATCGTAATATCACCGGCTGTAGGAGCCTCCCACGTACGCATGTAGCCTACACCTGCATAAAAACTGCTGTTCCAGATACGGTTTTCACGATAACCGCAGAACAGGTTGGAAAGGTTGAACAACACATCGGCACGGAGGTTGTAATATTTGAACTTGGAATAATCCATACCGCTTCCCCAGCCGGGCACCTGCTCGCCGGTAGAGTGGGCTGCTCCCCAACGGGTAGCCCCCTTCAAGGAAAGACCGTTGTACATCAAGCGGACACCGATGCCCGGAGTGAACCATTTACCTACAGCGATGTCCAGCGCAGGCGAAATACGTTTGCCGAACCCAATCTGCTTGTCATGGTCACCGAACATCACCTGCGGTCCCGCACCTACAGTGAGGAACCAGTTGTCCCAGAAGTGGTTGGTTTCCACTTTATATTTGTCGTCGGTGTATTCCACTTTTTCCGTGATACCACCGTTTTGTGCTGTCTGCTCCGACTGAGCCAAAGCAGGACTTGCAGCCGCCAACGCGAGGGCTGCAAAAAGTGTTTTCTTCATCATAACATTATGTATTAGTTAATGTATTTTTTAGTTTATTCCGCATCCGTCACGAAACTTCCGCTGGTGATGCTGGTATTCATCCAATTCAAACGAGTAAGATAGGTCTGTTTCATCAGTTCCATCGCATCTTCAAAAGACAAGTCATCATCTCCGTTGAATGCCACCCATGTCGTCATCCAATTGGCATTAGCCTTTACTTCCATCATAGACCATATAGTCGTGTTGTACTTATCTGAAGTCCGGTTTTGAACAGCCAACTTGTCAATGGTGGATGTCACTTCCAGCAAAGCCGGATAAATGACCTGCCAACGTTGCTGCACCTGCTGACGGAACGAAGCATCCTTGAACAACAACGGATACCACATATAGGGCTGATCATTTTCATAATTACCCCAAGAGCTTAGCTTTGATGCGCCATACAGCCATTCATCGAGTTTTCTGCAAGAACGTGTATTGCCATATTGCTTTCTCAATGCTTCCACACGATCGTAATCCACAAAGGTCTGCCAGTCGAAATCCCATACCGGACCGGCTGTCAACTTGCCTTCGCCGTCAATATACATATACACACTCTTCGGATGTCTGTACTCGTCATTGAGCACCAACTCCTGCACAAAGAAATAATCAATGACAGAACTAATATCCAAGTCTTTGTAAGCTTCGGTGTAATTGCCGCTTTCCAGATTGGCCTCAATGCCTTCCACCTTCTCTTTCACATAATTGTAATAGATAGAACTTGGAGGAACCTCATCCTTAAACATACACGGCAATCCTCTGTCGGTACGGAAATTGTTTGCCTCGTCCATTGCGTCGTCAAATTCGAGCAGGTACCCGCATTCTCCCACCGAAGGATTTGCGTTACCTCCATCTACCACATCCTCATAACAATCCTGAATATCCACACGGTCACCATCAATCTTAATCTGCTCACACAAATAATAATTGCCCACATGACGACCGTTGATGACCAGTTCCACACTGGTTCCACGAGGATTCCAGCCTAAGCCGTCGGCAGCCGCATCGGCTGTACGATGGGCAATATCGAAAGTCACCGCATTACGCAGCATGGTACGGTCCATCCAGTTGGCCAACAAAACCCAACGTTTGTGTTCCGGCATACCCAAGACTTCACATTTTTTGTCCAGCTTCACCGCAAACGGCAGTTTCGGGAACTCCTGACTGGTATTTCCACGCAAGCGGAAACCACATGCCCGAGGAGCTACATTCTCCGTACCGTCGGCATTGTACACGGAAAATACATCGGTATCTACCCAGTCTGATTCCTTGGAACGAACATTCAATCCGGCTTCAGGCCAGCTTACGCTACCATCCCCGCTTTGGGTCAGTACCACCACAGGCAAACCCGTATTGGTCACTGTCACTGTATAATCCTGGCTATCTGTCCCGTCGGATACGGTATAAGTTACCAGCTTGCTGAAATCCTGCTCAGTCACTCCACTTGTTTGCACCTCCCCATCGACGGTCACGATAACGCCTTCGGCCACCTCAAAGGTAGGCTTCAACTTAAAATCGTACAGATAAGGGATGCAACCGGAAATCACATCACCGTCCACATTCAGCGTTTCA
This sequence comes from Bacteroides mediterraneensis, assembly GCF_025993685.1. Taxonomy (NCBI): domain Bacteria; kingdom Pseudomonadati; phylum Bacteroidota; class Bacteroidia; order Bacteroidales; family Bacteroidaceae; genus Bacteroides; species Bacteroides mediterraneensis. The sequence continues at coordinate 2,953,343 of NZ_DAJPEN010000001.1, forward strand.
CCGGAACTTTCTTCCGGACGGGTCGAACCGTTACTGAAGACCAGTTTCTTATCCAGAATCTTACCCTTATTATTCCCTACTTCAAAAGAGAAGGAAGCTATGACCGGACGGTTGGTCACCTCCATGTCATTCTTAAAGTTCTCCAAAGAAAGCGGGAACGTATAGCAGGTATTGACCGCAAAGTCAACCAACGCCTCACGGGTAAACTCGGCCTTGAACTTCTGAGTCAGAATGGTAATCTTGATTGCATCACCCTTATGGATGTTCGGCGCACAAGTGATATAACCGGTATAAGACTTTCCGTCAGTAAGAGCGGGTTTGTCACTCCACACCATCGTCAGTTCATTGGCTCCTGTCGCGTTGCCGGTCCAGGTCACGCCTTTAGTGGTGGCATCGAAAGTGAACTCACCACCCAACCGACGTTCCTCGGGCAAGGTCAGCACAATCTGTTCCAATTGGTCACCTTCCAAAGCCGTGCCGGTGGCATCGATGTCGAACTTCAAGAGTGAGAACAGATGTTCGAACTCAAATTCGTACGTGCCATCGGAACCTTGAAAGGTAGGCGTACCCACTTTGTAATCACCTTCCAGCTTACCAGTCGTCATGTCGAACGTCTGCGTCAGTTTCAAGTTTCCTTTCAAAGCTGTCACATCGCCCGAATTATTATCTACGCTATAAGGATAATAAGCCACAGTAGGTATCTCTCCCCCGGCCATTGTGCCGGTGAACTGTGCTTCCGCCACATTCGTGGTGTTTGTAGACTGAAACAAGGCATTCTTTGTACCGTTCGAACCGAACACACCGATAGCATCTTTCGGCAACCACAGAATACCGACCTCGTCCGCAGGCGAATTCGGGTCGACACAAGTACGTGTCGACATTCCTCCGCTCATCCGGGCCAGAATGGTGACATTGCCTTGGGAAGTGACCTGTTCAAAAGCCTCTTCCTGACAGGCTGTCAAAGCTCCCACACAACAAACAGCAATACTATAAAACTTCAGTCTGTGCTTCATCGACATTAAGATTTTAAATAATCAAAGGTCATGCCCTACCACTCCTTGACAGGCACAGAGCATGACGCTTTGAGTTTTAGTTATCCCAGCCGATGGCGTTGCCGCCTTTTGAATAAGCAGCGTTGTAGTTGGTCGTCGTAGGGGACGAACTACCCGTCCGCAACTGGAAGTTAAAGTTGTTGTTGATGATGGTCTGAACCAAATTACCGGTATATGTGTCGTTTGGATCTATCTGGTTTATAAGCACAATTCCCAGAGTGGCATCGTCAGTCCTAGTTTGGAGGAAGTCGACCGCTTTCGGATTAATCTTTGCTGTCAAAGCATTCACAGTTTCCTGTGTTTCATTAGTATCATTCCATCTTTCGGATTTATAGGATCCGCCGATATCATTCAAGAACCACATGTCGTGATTATCATTGTCTTGATAATACGTGACACTTCTATTCCACATGTCTTTCATATTATCTTCTTTCTGTGTATAGGTTTCATTAGTATATGGATTTCCCCACATGCTGAACTCATGATCAGAAATTCGAGTTGACTCGTGATAGAACCATTTCATTGTTGAGGCAGTGCTACTATTAGAAGTACCCCATCGCAAATCGTTGATAGCATAAGCGTCTGTTTCGGTAAGGTCTACATCGTTACTGTTATCAACAACTGCACCCCATTGGGCAAACATAGCAGGAATATTGTTAGGTGAAGCCAAATGATTACCCATTGTAGTATTGTTGTAGTTTACCTTAATGATAATTTTACCTTTTACATCATTAATGGTTGTATTCGGCTTAATTTCATCAGTGTATATTCTATATTTGTCTGGGTCAGAGTCATTAGCCATAGCTTTCAAGTCAGTTTCAATAGCTTCCATCCATGCTTGAGTACCAGAAGTTCCAAATAATCCGCCGCCGCTGTGTCTATCGCAAGCGTTCTCAGCACAAGTCAGCAGAATAAAGGCGTATTCATTACTTGTGTTATTAGTCTTTGCCAACTCTGTTTCAGCAGTCTTCAATTCATTAGCAATCTCTTCAACAATATCTTTGAAAGGCGTATCTATTCTTTGCTCCGCAACCGTCATGTAAAGAGTTTGGTCGGAAGCGCTGTTGCCATTACTTTTACTTGCTGTTTGAATTTGGAACGCACGCACACCGTTTTTAAACTGATCTGTAATTGACAGATTCTGATAAGCTACACTTGCATCATTGGCAGTAGTCTGATATGACATCTTACTGCCAGGGAGTGAAAGCTCGGTGACAAAGATATTCGGATCAAGAGATGACATCCAGTAGTTCGTGCCATGACTTGATACAGGTGGCAGAATAACTGTATTCACTTTGTGAGCCTCGATACCATCATCAACTGTACCGCCTTGAGCATCCAGTGTACGGGTAAGCACACTAGAGTTGAAAGGAGCTACACGAATCTGAATTTGCTGCTTGTCTGCGCTAGGATCACTGGTATCATAAGCTTTCGGAAGCAGATAAGCCCGAACAATAATCTGGTCATTAGGTTTCAAGGTGATAAAATCTTTCTTTGTTTTATCATACAATTCGATAGAAACCTGGTTGCGGGTAGAAGCAGTGTTTACTACACCTTCATATGTTGGAGCTGTAGCAGTGCCGTCTTGGACTCCAGACATATTGCAGACAAACTTACCGTTCAATATATCATTATTGAGTGAACGCACCTGTACAGAGGACATCTTAACTTCTCCTTCTGTCGGTCCATTGATCACGATATCAAGAATTGTAACCCATGGATGGAAGGTTAATGTGACGTCTCCACCTTCTGTCTTATTATGAGTACCGTATGCCCACATAAAGGCATAGTCGGTATTGGCTATACCCCTATAAATTGTTCCACCTTTTTCATTCTTTTCTGAATCATCCCAACTTACAGGATCCTGTTCGGTAGGGATTTCTCCCTCAATCTTTCCGTCTCTCTCTCCCTCAACGGCACTTGCAGGATAAAAAGCGTAAAAGTGATGAGTTTCAGACGCCCCCCACTGCAATCCATTCTCGCCCATCTTTGTCACGGTCGAAGAGTGTGTAGCATCATTTTCATCAGGCGTAACACTATAATCAACCAGTTTGGTCTGAGCTGCTTCCGGGCAATAAATGGTAATCTGATCGCCAGTTTCCCAAGATACTTTATAATAAGATTTCCCATCCTCAGTAGTAGGCTCATTATCATATGAGGTACGAGTCCCTACATCTGTCAGAGACGAACCAAATGCAATCTCGTCACCTGTCTGAGCTGGAATCACAGGTTTTTCGACGACATCCTCCTTACAGCCCAGCAAAGTAATAGCCACGGCTGCACATAAATAATATCCATATTTTTTCATAATCAACCATTTAATTAATTATTCCATGTACTCTCTGTATTACCAGTTACATCCCAACCAATAGTGGTATAGTCCCCGGTATTTCCTACTTCATGACCTGTAATGTTCACTCCATCATCTTGCTGATTCTTCTCATCAAAAATGGAGGCATTCATAAACCCTTGTTCCAACTCCACTTCCACAAAGGTGGTCTGCGGAGTTTCATACTCTTTTTGCTTTTGATTCTTCATAAAAATTCCTCACTTTCTTTTTAGATTTAATTAATTAACTTCCAAATTCTCAAATAATTCGCTTCACTCTCATTTAGTTTTTCCATACGCATTTATTTAAAAACAAATTTCACTTTTTCTTTTTTTCATGCCCGTATCCATAACCATACCCGTAACCATATCCGTACCCGTAGCCATACCCGTGACGTTCCGGATTAGCCCCGTTCAGCACCAAAGCCATATTCTTCAGCTTCTTTTCCTGATACAGCTGTTCGATGTCGGGCAGCTGGCGGCGGTCCAGCTTGCCGGCACGTACCACGAAAATGGTCAGGTCGGTCACACGGTTGGCAATCGTGGCATCGGCAATCAGCCCTACCGGCACATTGTCCACAATGATGTAGTCGTAGCGGCGGCGCAGCTCGTTCATCAGCTCGTCCAGCCGTACGTCCATCAGCAGTTCGGCAGGGTTGGGCGCTACCGGACCCGAACCGATAAAGTCGAACTGCTCCTTTTGCTGGATGATTTCGTCCACCTGAATGGTATTGTCCGACAAGTAGTTGGTCATCCCTTTATGGTGGTGATGCCCAAATCTCCGGCTCAATGTCCCCTTACGGATATCTAGGTCGACGATAATGACCCGCTTCTTCATGTAAGCCAGACTCATGGCCAGGTTGCGGGCAATGAAGGTCTTTCCGGCACCAATGTTGAACGAGGTAAAGGTGATGACCTGCATCGGCTTGTCTTTCTTGGCCAGAAACGCCATGTTGGTACGCAGAATACGGAAAGCCTCGGTCACGATGTCATCCCCCTGCTCTTTCACGGTAAAGGCATTCTTTCCATGATCTTTCAAAGCCTCCTTGTCCAGCGGGATTTCGCCCAGATAAGGCACGGAAGTGGCACCTTCGATGTCTTTCCGTCCGTGTACCCGCGTATCCATGAAGAGGATGCCCAGGAAAACCACTCCCGGCAAGGCGATGCCAACCAGCACGCCCAGCAGCAGGATACGGTCCCGCTTGGGAGAGATAGGTGCGTTGCTGCCCTCTGCCCCGTCTATCACGCGGGCATTGTTGTCGGCCATGGCCTGCGAAAGCGCATTCTCTTCCCGCTTGTTCAGCAGGAACAGATAAAGTGCCTCCTTGATTTTCTGCTGGCGTTCGATAGACAGCATCTTTCTTTCCTTGGTCGGGATGGCCGTCACACGGCTCTGTGCCCGCATCTCGCGGTTCTGCGCATCGTTGCGCTTCACGTCCAGACTCACAATCATGTTGTCTACCGCCCGGATGATGCTCTGCTTCATGGCATGCAAGGAGTTGTTCAGCTCCTTCACCACGGGGTTGTTCACGCTGCTGTCGTCTATCAGACGGTCACGCTTCAGCTTGGCCGCATTGTACAGACTAATCTGGTTCTCGATGTTCATGTCGCTGATACCCGTATTCGACGGAATCAGGTCGGTTTCCTTGCTGGGGTCGGTCAGGTAGTTCTTGATAAAGCCCGCCAACCGAATCTGCGTCTCCAGTTCCAAGGCATCCGAGCTGTATTTCTGCGACTCGCTCATGTACATGCCTGCCGAAGAAGAGATGTCCACAATCTGGTTCTGCTGCTTGAACGATTCCAGGTCGGATTCCACATTGCCCAGCTCGCGTTCGATGATAATCAGACGCTCACTGATGAAATTGGCGGTATTCACTGCCACCTGGTTCTTTTCCTTGATGGCTTCTTCGTTGTACACCGTAATCAGGGTGTTCAGCACATCCTCCGCACGGGCCGGCGAACTGTCTTTCAGGGCCAGTGTCAGGATGGAAGATTCTTCCTCTTCCTGCTGGATGCCCAACCCGTTTTTATAGTAGTTCACCATTGCCTCTACCGGAAGTTTCCGCACGCGTATCGGTGTGTCCAGCCACTCCTTCTGCAAATAGTTCGTCGCCGTCACCACCACGTTTATTCCTTTACTGATGGCCACCGTGTCGTTCAATTTCACGTCACGGGGAGCGGCGGCGATGCCCGAAAAGTCGGACAAGGAAACCGTCTTCTCGTTTTTCAGGGTCATCGTGAACGAGAAGCTCTGCTCCGGCAGCACATCCGGGAAACTGACCAGCACGGGCGACTGCGTGTAAAGCTCGTTCATGCGCAAGCCGTCCTCCACCTGATAGCTCACCTCGGCATGTATGCGCTGCACCACCTCACGCATCAGTTTCTTGGAGCGGAACTGCAAGATTTCATTGGCCACATTCACCTTGTTGATGATATTGTCAAAACGGTCCAGCCCGGAAGTGGAAGTCTTGTTCGACGGGTCTTTGATGATGACCGTGGCCGAACGGAAATACACCAGCGGCGAACGGGCGTAATTGTACCAGGCGATGCCTCCGCAAATCAGGACGGAAAGCAAGAACCATTTCCACTGGGAAGCCAGATAGACAAATAAATCCACCAGGTTGAGTCCCTGGTCGTTTTTATTAGAAGAGTTGGTTGTCTGCATATTGTTCTGAAAAAATAATTAGCGTTACTTTTATTTGAGTACCCACAGCAGAGAACATACTGCCGTAACCACAGACAGCAGGGTGGTACCAATCTGCCAGCCGCGGTCTTCGTTGTCTTTCTTCTTGTACTTGGGCTCTACATACACGATGTCGTTCTGCTGGAGGTAGAAGCAGGGGGAGTCGAAGATGTCCTTGCTGCGCAGGTCGTGCATGAACATCTGCCGATTGCCGTCTACCTCGCGAATCACGGCCACCCGGTCTATTCTCGCCTTGGCCGTCAGGTCGCCCGCCTTGGCAATGGCTTCCAGCAGTGTCACCCGGTCGCCGTCTACCGTGTAAGTACCGTTACCTCCCACAGCTCCCAGCACGGTGTACTTGAAGTTCAGGAATTCGATGGAAACCAACGGGTCTTTCATGTATTCTCCCTCTTCTATCTTTTCCTTAATCAAATCGCGCACCTCGCTCACCTTCATGCCTTCGATGTGCAACTTGCCCAGAATCGGGAAATCGATGTTTCCGTCCACATCCACCCGGTAGCCTTTTTCATTGACCTTGCTCGTGGCATCCGATGTCACATTTCCGTCTGCCCCTACACGGAACGTTCCGTCGTAGATGTTGAACGGGATGGCCAGTTCCGGGTTCTTGCAACTGACCGTGATACTCAACCGGTCGTCCCGGTGAATCACAGCCTCATATTTGTTTTCGATGGGATATTTCAGTCCCATCTCCATATCCTGCAAATACACAAAATTCTTGCGTGAAGCGCAGGAAGTCAACAGTAGCAGGGCAAACAAGCTTGCCCATAAAAACGATTGTTTTCTCATAATCCAGGTATATAATAATTAAAGTATTATCCGTTTCATTCTCATTGGTCGGACGGTGACAAGGCACGGTGGCACATCAGAGCCGCCTCTTCATCGGGTCTGCATTCCAGTATCCCGACCGGAACCTGTTCGGCCAGCTGGACCAGTGTGTCGTACAGGCACGAACGCAAAGCCACATCCTGACGGATGACCGAACAGCCGGGAAGGATGGCCGCAAAAGCATCCACCTCCGTCTGCCGGTAAAACCGGTTGGCCGGAGCCTGCTTCAGACGCACCATTCCCCCCAAGGGAAAACAAAGCGGCTTGTAGCAGGGAGTCTTGCCACTCCACGGAGTGCCGTAAGTATATGCCTTTCCCTGAATCATACGCAGGGTGGGGTTGTCGTCGTTCAGCAGTTCCACTCCAGGCACATACTTCATCCACAGTGCCGCATGTGTGCTTTTGCCGGTCCCGCTTCTGCCCATGAAAAGGAAAGCCCGGTTTCCACAAAAGACCGCCGAAGCATGGAGGGAAATTCCCCCACGGTAAAGCACCGCCTGCGAATAGGCAATCCGAAGTAAGGAAGACAATGCATGCCCTGCCAGCCTCTCGTTTTCATACAAATATACCTGGACAGTAGAAAAGAAAACGTCGGCCTGCATGACATGCAATCTTCCTTTTTGTTCCGCGGAAAGGGTGACACAATACCCCTCAGCTTCCTTATCATATTTATACAAACTCACATAGCCCATATCGCTGACCGTACTTTCCAGCAAAGTGCCGGGAAGCACACCGGAGGGTCTTTCCGCCGCCGCATACACCGTACACGTCAGCAGTTTTTCTGTCTCTTCCGCCTCATCCGGGCAACGGAAAGCGCGGAAAGAGGGCAGCAAGGCATCTACATTCCATCCCTGAGGCAGGCTGATTTGCAATGTGAAACCTGCTACCGAAAAATTATATTTTATCCTCATTTGAATTGTCCTTTCAACAGACTGGATACAATCCAGAAACTTTCTTTCGGGGCATAGCGGAACGCAAACCCCATATTTCTCCGAAAAGCGCATGCCGTCTGCCACTTCCGTTTCCACGATGGAACCACCGGGCGCAGATTGCCGGCATTGTACTGGCCGAAATTGCCTCCCCGCCAGATTATATCGAGCAAGGGAGAAGCCTCGGAAGCCCTGTCCGGATAAGGCAGACATTCCACCGGCAGTCCGAGATGATTCACCAGGCAGGCATGCAACAGGCTGTGCCAGCGTCCCAGTCCCAGGTGAAGACTGATTCTTTTCACTTCCACGGCATCGACTTCCTGATGCAAGGTGTAGCAGGTACGGGCCAGGTCGCACAACTGCCGCAACCCGATGCCCCATCCAAGAGCATGTTTCAAGATATGCAGGCTCTGCAACAACAGATTCAGTACCGGAGAAGGCACCGTGATTTCAGTCCCGTCCTCATTTCCCAAAGAAACGTGGCTGTAGCCGTACCGAGGTACCAGCTGACCAGCATAATGCCGCAGAAAAGGATTGTGTAAATCCAGCAACCGGGTGTGATGCTCTATCGCCACGCCTTTCCAGGTATAGGCAATGCTCTGGTCGGGCATTTTTTCTTCCTGCAACTTGCAGCGGCGCACGAAATAAGAAGCCCGCTCAAAGTCCTGCCGGCTTTCAAAATAAAAATCAATGTCGCCGCATTCCCGCCACAACGGTTTTTCATACAACGAAGCCACGCCTTGTCCTTTCTGCAACACAGGGCGCACACCAATGGATGTAAACATCTTCACCAGCGACACCAGCACCTCATTCATCCGGCGGTTCTTCCGCTCGATGGCATCCGTCTCCGCCATCCAGCGCACGAGCAACGGCTCCGAAGGCAGCAGGTCCTCGCTCAAAGACAACACCCCCTGAAACACGATTCCGGTCACCGTCTGCTGCCGTGACAACAGATAAACCTTTTGCCACTCCGCTTCTGTGAGCGGGAAACAGGAAGCATCTTCCACTCCACGCTCCCACAAACCGGCTCTCAACAGCACCAGCAATGCCGCATGTATCTTCTCCACCGTCCGATTCTATTTCAGTATATGATTCTATTCGGATTCAGTCACCACCAGTCCGAACTGCCGCCATTCCGCCAGCTGGTTTTCCACGTCGTGAAAAGCCCTTTCCCGTTCCACCTGATAGTCCTCACACAGCCGGTCGGTGAGCTCATCCGGCGAAGATACACCTTCCGCCAGCCGTTCCCACATCCATGCCGCCGTACCATTCAGGCTGTACACGTGGCTCAGGTTCACATTATTCTCACACGCATCCACAATCATGTAACGGTTGCCAATCTTCCGCAACTGCAACCCTTTTCGTATTCCCAACTTATTCTGCTCCATAATTCATCTTCCAATTAAAACTTCTTTCCTCCCAAAATGGCCGTTGCCGTCAGCCAGATAATCTTGATATCCACCCATAACGAACGGGTACGCATGTACTCCAGATCCATCCGCAGACGTTCCAACATCTTCTCCATGGTATCAGTGTACCCATTGTAGAGCGTAGCCTTGGAGAACAGTCCCGGACGCAGCTTGTACAACAGCTCATAATCCGGATTGATGGCCCTGATTTTGTCTACAAAAAACTTCCGTTCCGGGCGCGGTCCCACGAAGCTCATCTCCCCTTTCAGCACATTCCACAGCTGAGGAAGCTCATCCAGGTGGTGTTCCCGCAGGAAACGTCCGATTCTGGTCAGCCGCGCATCGTCTTTCTGGCATAAGGCCGGCTTTCCGTCCGCTTCCGAATCCACCCTCATGGAGCGGAACTTATACAAAGTGAACGGTTTGCCTTTATATCCAATCCGTTCTTGGCTGAAGATTACCGGACCACCGTCTTCCCGTTTGATAAGCCAGGATATCAGCAAAAATACCGGTGAAAAGACAAGCAATGCCACCAGACTTCCCGCTATATCCGCCACACGCTTTATCCTGCAGGAAGTGACCGACATTCCCTCCCCAAAATAATAAGTGCCGCTTGCCATATATGCCATCATGGCTTTCGACATGACATCTTCTTCATTAACCTTTTTCATAACTCCAAATATATTATTAAACATCTCTCTATCATACGTTCTTTGGTGAACAGGTCCCGATAACGCTTTCTCGCCCCTTCGGAAAACCGCCGATAGGTTTCCGCGTCTCCTGTCACCTTCTCAATGGCCTCCGCCAGCTCCTGCGCCTTTTCCGGTTCCACATTCAAACCCGACACGCCCTCCTGGTTCACCCAGGAAACCCCCGACTGAGGGATTCGCGTGGCCACCACCGGCTTGCCGCACGACATCGCCTCTATCTGTACGATGCCGAACGCCTCCGTCTTCTGTACGCTGCTCATGCAGAACACATCGCAGGCTCCATAATAGGCCGGCAAATCCTCGTCGCTGACCCTTCCCAACAGCTTTACTTTCCCTTGCAGGTTCAAATCCTCTATCTCCTGTTGCAGTTCGTCTTTCAAGGCTCCCGTGCCGCCAATCAGCACCACATAGTCCTCGCTCAGATACCGGGCTGCCTCGACCAGGAAACAAAATCCTTTGTAAGCCACCAGCCGCCCTAGGGAGAACACGATTTTCTTCCCCGGATATCGCTTCCGGATGGCCTCCACCGCCTCGGAGACAGGCACCATCGGCACCACCCCTATGGGCAGGCAAACCGTCTTTTCCTGCACCTCCTGCAGGCAAGGCGATTCGGCCAGATAGACGGGAGAAGTCCCCACAATCTTATCGGCCCGGCGCAACAGCCATTGCTGTAGCGGGCGATACAATTTCAACAGGATTTTCTGCTTCTGAATGTCACTGTGCCAGTGTAGCACCACCTTCCCTTTATACCCCGAAAGAAAAAGTGCCAGACAGGCCATCGGGTCGGGATGATGCACATGGATAATATCGTATTCCCCGCAAATCTTCCGCAACGTGAAAATCATGGAAGGCGAAATCATGGTCGCACACGCCTTTACCCACGTCCGGCAGCAGATGAGCCGGGCATATTCGTTCAACCGGATGGTCCGGTCGCCCCCCTCTTCCGCCGCACAAAGCATGTCACAAGGTATGTGTCTCTCCGACAATCCACTCATCAAATCAAACGCCACCTTTTCCACCCCTCCCCGTATCGGATAGAATTTCCCCAGTTGCAACACTTTCATCTTATCTGGATTCATACACCCACAATTTGTTTTTCAATTCTGTGTCTTTATCTATTTCTCGGACGGGCATTTCCGCTGTTTCACCAGCTCCGGATAGTTTCTCCGGACATACCCTCCCAGACTCTTCTCGTTCAAGCCCAGCCGTCGGGCAATTTCTTTCAGGCTTTCCGTCGTAGCGGCATACAGGCGTATCGCCTCCGCATACTTTTCTTCACTGCGGTGCAACACTTTCCGCCCTTCCTCCGTCACCGTCATCCCCTGCCGGCGCGCCAGTTCCGGCTCATATTTGTGAAGGTAGTTTCTGAACGTTTCCGGATGCAGGTGAAAGTCGGCAGCCACCTGCGCCACCGCCCGCGGATTCACTTTCAGACTTTCAATCGCCTCCGCATATTTGGCCGCCACCGTCTTCATCCGCCGGCGCTCCCGGCACAAGTTTATATGTGCATCCGCCGGTCCTGTAATTCCAGCGCGCTCAGCCACCAATTCCCTATGCCATTTATACAAGTACATGCGAAAACCCTCCGCCGGTACCCCCGTGCGCTTCACAATCTCCTTCAGCGTCAAGGCCGTATCTCTGTAAAGCGCCAACGCCTCCGCATATTTCCGTTCCGTCTGCGGCAGAGGCCGGTAGATACGTCCGTTCCCCGTCAGGTTCCCCCGCAATTGGCATCCCTTTGCCGCCTTCCGGGATTCCCTTTTCTGCTGCAGCAATTCTTTATGATAAAAACGCAGATGCTGCATCAGGCCCCCCACCGAAAGCCGGCACTCGTCCGCAATCTCCGGGATGGTCGCATTCGTGGTCTGATATAATTTCACGGCTTCCGCATACTGTTCCACACTCTCCATGCGTGCCCCACGCCGGAGGTTGTCATTAATCCCCAGCCGGACACGTACCTTCTCGCGCCACACCAGCGTATCCTCATAATGAATGTGCATGAAATTGGCCAGCGAAGCCCCGTCCACTCCAAACTTGCGTGCCACCTGAGACAGGTTCAAATCGATATATTCCAAAGAATCACAGGCCTCTACCGCCTCCTTGTATTTGGCATGCGCATTGACATTCTGCTGGCCGACCGCCATAATCTTCAGGGTCTCCAGCTGCTTGCCCTCAGCAGAAATATGATTCCGTCTCAGCACCAGCTCCCGCCAGTAACGCCGCAGATACTTTCCCAGCGCACCCACCGACACACGGCAAGTCTCCGCAATGGCCGCCAGCGTCTGGTCGGTATCCGCATACAGCTCCACCGCCTTTTCATATTTGCAATGAAGCGCATGCCGACGCAACAGCATCTCCTTCTCTCTGTTCGTCAAAGAAACGGCTTTTGAGTCAAAGCCCTCAAGGGGATTCATAGTGATTGGTTTTCGTGCGGTTACCCCCGCATTGTCAGTTCGTCGTACAAACGGATATAATCCTGATAACAGTCTTCTTTCTTGAAATGCGCCAACGCATATTCCCGGCACCGGCCTTGGTAATAAGCTTTTCCCCGCTGTTCCACCTGCCGTGCCGCTTCCAACAAGCCTTGCCAGTCACCTTGTTCCACCACAAAGCCCGTCTCTTCCGTCACCGCTTCCACACTTCCCCCCGTCCGGTACGTCACTACGGGAGTACCACAGGCAATCGCCTCCATATTCACCGTAGGATAATTATCCTGCCAGGTGGGATTGATAAACGCATCCGCAGCCGCATACAGTTCCGCCAGCTGCCGTATATTTTCTGTCCGGGCTATCCCGACCACCTTGCCGGGCAGTCTTTTTCTTTCTTCCGGCTTGACTCCTACCAGCACAATAAGTTCATCCTCCCGCAACCGTTCCGCCATCCGGATGAAATCGTCCAGCCCTTTCTCCTTACTCCAGATACTGGCTACCCCCAGCAGCACATGCTTGTTTTCCAGTCCATACTTCTTCCGCACTTCCGTGGAGTCATACACCTGAAACGCCTCCGTATTGATGCCATTGTGAATCACCCGGAAATCATATCCGCGGAAAAACGATTGCTGCATCTCGTCGCAAATCCATTGCGACACCGGCACCATTACCAGCCGGTCTTTCGGCATGGAAGTAAACGCCTTCCGCTTGTCCTCATAATTTTGTTCGCTCCGGTCATGCCACAGACTCGTCGGGAACAGTCCGCGCTGCGGGCAATCATGACATCCGTCCTGCCAACGGTTGCACCGTACATACGAATAATAATAACAATGCCCCGTGTACAGCCAGCAGTCGTGCACCGTCCATACCACCGGAATGTCACACTTTGACAGATAATCGAACAGAATCCGGAAATTCAGGAAATACCCATGAATGTTGTGGATATGAATCACGTCCGGCTTTATCTGTTCCATCCGTCGGATAAACTGTCGGGTAGCCCCCGAAGAAGCCAGTCCGTGCGCGTCCAGCAACCGCGTTTTCACGCCGTGCCACGCCACGCTCCACCTGTTTCCCACCGGCACCAGTTTCGAGGTGCACGGCTTGATGCCATCCCGTCCGCGGCTGTAGGCAATATAGCTTTCCCAACCGTTCCGCATGGCCAGTTCCCCAATTTCCTGCATGATACGTCCCGTTGAAGTAGAGACCCTCAACACAGGATTTATCTGAAGCAATTTTTTCATCGTGCTGTAATAGAAGTAAACAAGCGGATCCATCGTGCCATGACCGCTTCTTCCGAGTATGTGTCGACCACCTTCCGTGCATTCCGTGACAACATTCTGCGGTAAGCCTCATCCGTCATCACCTCCATCATGGCATTGGCCAACGCCTTAATATCCCCCTCGGATACCAGCAAACCGTTTATTCCGTGCTGGATAATATCTTTCGGGCCACATTTATAATCAAACGACACCACCGGCAGTCCGCAGGCCATCGCCTCAATCATCACCATCGGGAACCCCTCGTAATGGGAACTCATCACCAGCAGGGAGCTCTTCACATATTCCTCCCCTATCTGCCTGGTGGGCCGGTGAATCTGTACCGAATGCTGCAATCCCTTTTCCTCAATCATCCGCTGAAGCATCTCCTTCCATTCCCCTTGTCCGAAGATATCCAGCCGCCAGTCTGCAAACTTTCCTGTACGTTGTATTAATTCCCAAGCCTCAATCAGGCGGTCGAACCCCTTCTGGTAATCCAGCCGTCCTACGGCAATGACCCGTTTGTCCGTCACGTCCGAGCAGCTTTCGCTCACCTGCATGGCCGCATTGGGAATCACCTCGATGTTCGGCAAGTTGCCCCAGTAGCCCTTGTCTTCGTTGGTCAGCACCACGAACTTGTCAAACCTCCGGACAATCCGTTCGTCCTGACGGGTGCGCAACCTGTCAATCCATCCCAGCAAGCCCTTCCGGCCATATTGCAAACGGAAAAACTTGCAGAAATGCAGCTCGAGCACCTTCTTGCTCCCATCCTTGATGTCTGGAATGAAGGACGATTCCGAAGGATAAAGCGACACCACGATGTCCGGCCTTTCCTTTTGAAGCAACGCCGTCAGTTTCTGCTGATGCTCTTTCCGCTTGCGGAGATAACCGAAAATCTTTTTCCATGCCCCTTTGTCGTTGTCGTCCGAATAGTTGATGTCCAAATCCGTCATGCGCACTTTCTCCGGAAAGGGATAGAACGGAGGACGGTGATGCTGGTCGGTAGTAACGATGGAGACCTCCCATCCCGGAAGCTGGGAAAGGTACGTCACTTTGTTCAGCAGTACACGTTCCATTCCTCCGGGGTTATATGTGGAGTGGGTGCAATAGAGGATTTTCATGAGTTAAAGCAATAGCGGAGTACAGATTGTCTTATTAGTTTTATAAACGTAGCAATTACGAGTGTAAAGAGTAAAGTCAGTATAACATATAGATAATCTGATTTCAAATTAAGAAAAGAACCTCTCAGAATACACATACTAATTCCCTGGGACAAATAAATCTCAAAGGATATACCACTTAAATATCTGATTATCTTCAATCTTATCAGGTTCTCAAACTTTACCTTAAACAAAAGCGTAGCGAAAATGATCGGTATCAAAATATAAACTAACATATAAGGAATCTCCATTTTCGCATATACACATAAAGCAATAACCACTAAACTTATAGGGACTACACAATAGTATCCTATAGAACCCTTTAAGCGTTTTATTGTCTTACCTTCATATTTGCCTACTAATATGCCTGTAGGAAAACCTAAAGCACTGATATACCAGCATCTGTCGTAATTCCAATATTGACACCATAATTCAAATAATATAATCAAAGCTATCAGTACCAGAAAAGAGACCTTGCTGTTAAAATACTTATAGCTTATATAAAAAGAAACATAAAAATATAAGATGGCAAATACAAACCATGAATGGGGAAGAATAGTTCTCCCATCATATATAAGTTCCTCCAGTTCCTTAAATATATTAGGAAGACTTACAATATTTAAAATTCTATATATCGTCCATGCGATGAGAAAAGGAATTACAATCCCTTTTACAATCCTATGTTTGAAAAAGTCGGACAAATACACATTTCCTTTCATACACAAGCTTTTCATTAATCCATATCCCGATAAAAACAGGAATAGAGAAACAATAGGAGCTCCCCATGAATGAAATGTATGTAAGAATAAAATTCCTTGCAACGACAGATGATGCACCACTATAAGGACTGCCATTATTGCTTTTAAAGTAGCAGTTCTATCTTTCGAGATACTGATCACATCAGCCGGAAGAAAACTGATCAGATACAATGCTAAAATGCATATAACAAATAAAAACATCGTTATATCAAAATTTCTGTGGTGACAATTCTATTAGTTGTTCTTCTTCGTTCTTTGATGCCGTTAAACATAAGAACAGAGCAAAAACAACAAATATGTCTGTAGCTACTTTAAACCATATTATAAAATTGAGAAGAAGCAACAATATAAACATGTGTTTAAATTCCATTAAACGCTTCATACACAATCGTGCTGTTTTACAAAAGAAAGACATAAAAGCCACCAAACCTAAAACGCCAAAATAGAAAATAAAACGTAAATACCCCACATCCGTTCCCATGTAAAAAGCAGTTCTCATATCACCCGTATAATAAGGATCTGTCAGTTTGGGATTATCAAAATATCCATCTCCTATGATCCATGTTTTCACATTATCTGGAAAAACATACATATTTTGTAGCATATCATTTGAATGTACTTCCCATTTACCTTCTTCTACCAAACTAAAAAAACCCTCAAAAGCAAAACGTATGTTCTGATTTATCATTGGATTGTGCCGATAAAAATACGTAGTAACCACAATCCCCATGATGAGCACAGGAAGCATCCATTTCCATATTCTTATTTTCGACTTAGTATCATGATTCTCATTAGATTTTAAATTTTCAAATACAAGATATCCAAGTGATAATAGTACTCCGACAGTTGCTGTTCTTGAAATCATATTACCTATTACAGCAATGACAAAAAAAGATAGCATATAAAATGCCAACCATTTTTTCCCTAATTTTTTACCATAGGTAACTCCTATACCTATAATCATTATTAAGACCGCGGAGAATCTACTACCTGCCACGTCAAGAGCAGCCCCTATACCATACAGACGTTCATGTTCTGCATAATAAGTTCCTGCGGGATAGATACTATCTACAAATGCTTTTACAGTAGGATTCATATCCGTAGCTAAAGCTATCACACACTGAAACAAACAAACTACAATCAAGTAATTACATAATAGCCAAACCGAATTCCTACCATGGATAAACTTTATCAATTCTACGACAAAATAGGCACCTCCAAGCCATACCCACATCGAAACGATATAAGTTGCATATGTTGTATCAGCCGTATCATTATACCACATAGACAACACTCCACATAGTGAAACCACTAAAGCAGTTAACGATAAGATGATATAATTTTTCTCTAGAAAAATCTTTTTTTGTGCCAACTTTATCATAAAAACAAGCAAACCACAAGCAGCAATAATCATCTTAGTGTTGACACCTGTCACTACATCTATAGGGAAAAAGTAAAGACTTGTAATTATCGTTACAAATATAGTAGAAAGAATCTGTATCATTGTTATTTATACAATATGCCGTAAACAACTTTAATTACCAAAATGTTATATAACTTTATAAGTCCATATAAGTGTTTTGAAGCTGCAAATTGGAGCAATCGGGTACGTAAGGAAATGTCCTTATTCCCCATAATATTCTTATTTGCCTCAGGAAACCAGTTTTGCCATTTCTCATAATCTTGGCTTGACAAAGAAATCAGAAAAGGTAATTTTATGTTCAATTTTAGATAATCGAGTTCTTTTTTCAGTGAAATGTCATTTCTGTTGACTCTGATATAGTTTTCCACCTCCTTGACATTAGCGTCAATTTGTTGCTGATACCCGTTCGACCAAGTCTTTGTCAGTGAATCAGACTTTGTTTGAACATAATGATATAAAGGTATATGCATAATCACGGTTTTCCCGGAACATAATGCCAGCTTCATCATCACCATCATATCTTCTCCCATATTCATTCCTTCCATGAAGCGGATAGAGTTCTGTTCATACAATGACCTTCTGACCAAGAACAGCCACAAATTCCAACGTATCACCCCTCTTGCCATTTTCACAAAAAGTTCGTCGCCGTTGTTTGCGTCTGCCTGTATCATGTGCCGTTCATTCTTCTGAAAAGACAAATACCATTCACAACCTGTTATATCTGCTTGACATCTTTCTGCCTCTCTATACATCAGTTCTATGGCATTGTTTTCCATAAAATCATCAGCATCAAGATAATATATATATTCGCCTGTGGCATTATCCAGTCCAGTGTTTCTTGCAGCGGCTACACCACGATTTCGTTCATGATGAATACATTTTATTTTCAGGTCTGTAATATTCCGTCTCAGAAAATCATTCAGTTTATCCATCGAATCATCCGTACAGCAATCATCCACAAACAATATTTCCAGTTTTCTGTATGTCTGTCTGTTTATAGATTCCAGACATTTTTGTATTACTGCCGATGCATTATATACCGGAATTATTATGGATATCAGTCCTTCGATATATTCTTTCATAAAATACGATTTACCATACAGCTCCTTCTATCTTCTTTCCACGCCAGGCATAGAGCATATTGAAAAATAACCTTTTATAAAGTCGCCCCAGCCAAGCTGGCATACAATAATGCAAATCTCTCAATAGATAGGAGAAATTTATAATGTGTTTTCTATAGGCTATCAACGGAGACACATATCTCTGCAAATAAAAATCTTTATAATATTTATTATACAGACCAATTTCTTTCTTCTGAAGCAATGAATACAGTATGCCACACTTTTTTCCTTCAATTATCTTATACTCAGAAACGCCCAATATTCTTCCTTCAGCTTTAATAAAATCGATGATTTTGTCAAAAGCCTTCAGATAAACGGTTACGTCATGTTCTATAGACATACTTGTCATAATAGACGAACTTCTGACAAGATAATGATAAGTAACCTTATCTATGATGTACATTGACTGAGCCTTACATGCTAATTTAAAGCTCCAGATTACATCTTCATGCAAATAACCTTCTTCAAAAGTCAAGCAGTTATCCAACAAGAAATCTTTCCGGCAAAGTTTATTCCATGCCATCACATACCATAATCCATTGGCGTAAGAGTCTAAAATCTGTTGACCGGACCATTCTACATTATGCAACTTCAAATCAGACTTTTCGCCATTAGAATATTGATAGTCACCCACTACCACATCATATTTTTTATTCTGTAAAGGCTTTACCAAAGCTTCTATACAATCAGGGATGATATAATCATCACTATCCAAGAAATAGACATATTCCCCTGATGCTTTTTCCATGCCTGAGTTTCTGGCAGCAGACAAGCCTCTGTTTTTCTGATGAAAGATGATATGGGCATCTATAAAAGTATGACTGGTCAAATAGTCCTGAACAATAGTCATGCTATCGTCTGAGCCACAATCATCCACAAGTATAAGTTCAATATGTTTATATGTCTGTCCACAAATTGAATCGAGACATTTTGTGATATATTGGCTTACGTTATAGACCGGTACTATAATTGAAATCTTAGGATTATACATTACATTTAGTTTTTACAACAAACCGCATCCGTTATTTTTCTTACAATCCCCATATATTTTGATGAGAACTTTCTTGCAAATATTCTGTCTGAATGTATCAGCTCATCATAATCCTCATCACGCCATACATAAGGATTGCCTCTTCGCCAATCTATTAACCTCATGTGTCCTCTATAATTGGGAGAATAGTCATGGAGTTTGTGACGAAATTCAGAATTCCAACATTCTGTCTGGATAAAGACTTCATCGGGACAAAAGGTATGAGAATAGATTTTTCTAATTATATTTTCCCTTGATAACAGATACTCTGTAAAATCAGACGTAATGCTTGCCCATTGAGAGCCTTTGCGGAAATCAATATGTTTATTTCTTTTTATTCCTATACCTTCTTGAATGCGAATGAATGTGGCACGCATCAATCTTGTTATAAAGGCAAATCTTCCTACATTCTTAAAATCTTTTGGGAACAAATGCCATCGCATCATCTTTCGCCCCATCTCAGTCGACACATCATACAAACAAATGTCTATGAATTCTTGTCCTGCATTCTTATCAAAAAAATCATGGATGTAATCCTGGCTTTTCAACGGAAGGTCTACACCTGACAATAAATGATAATAAGCGTAATGATGATTTGAATACGCAGCTCGTAATAGAGCAAGTTCAGCTTCTACTACACTAAAATCCGCCCAACAAACATTGATTCTCTTCTCAAGAATATATAACTTCGACTTAGATACTGACAGCTCTGGTAATTTATTCAATTTAGCATCAAAATGAATATAAATATCATTGCGTTCATCATCCAATATGAAAATTAGATTTTTCAATAATTCCAGTTCATTATGTGCTATGATCAAATATGCGTGTTTCATTTCATTCAATCCTTATATAATCCGTCGCAAACTGGCCATTAAATTTAGCATTATATATGCGAGGTGATGGGGGCATCCCAAAATCATACGCCAAACAAAAGGAAATGATTTCAAGACGCTTGAATTATCAGATAATATTTGTTGATATCTCAATAGTTTACTCATCCTGTCTGAATCTCCTTTTAAAAAGGAATCAAATAGGGATCTACGTAATAATTTTATATAGTGCTCAATTGTATTAGGCATAGGAGCTTTGGAATTGATAAGCTCGATAATGCCATAAATAATATAATAGGGCTCAAAATTATCACCTTTATATTTGTTACGGAAGTCTGGTATTTCATAATGATAAGTAATTTCTGGAATAAAAGTTACATGATTAATGTATTGCAAATATTTACATACAAACATTTCATCTTCGAGAAATACAAACGACTCATCAAAATGAAGATGGTCTGCAACAATTATATCCTTTCGAAACAACTTATTCCAAACGTATCCTATAACATAAACATCATAGAATAATTCGAGGAAATCTGAAACAGTTCCTTCAAACGGACGATTCTTTTTACTATTTGAAATACCTGTTGATTGTACAACTATTTTCACTTCATCTTTACAAGATTCTATAAAAGTACTCAACCAACAGCTATCCACATAATCATCTGAATCACAAAAGGCAATCCATTTGCCATTTGCATGATCCAAGCCCAAATTTCTGGCAGAACTTACTCCACCGTTTTTTTTATGAAAAACATGTACTCGATGATCCTTTAATGCATAATCATCACACATTTTTCCTGAAGAATCTGTACTTCCGTCATCAACAAGCAGCAATTCAAAATCAGAGAATGTCTGTGATAAAATACTGTCCACGCAACGAGCCAATGTTTTCTCGGAATTATAAACTGGAACTATTACCGAAATACAACACATAAATCAGATTAAATTATATATACGTTGCATAGACTCTTGCACACTAAACGACCGTGAATATTTTATGGCTTTTTCTGAATATTCTTTTCTTAAAGCCGTATCATCCATGATTCGTTTAAGACCTTTATAAATGCTGACCGGGGTTTCATCAACCAAAATACCGGCGCCAGAGGCTGAAATAATTTCATTGGCACCTGTAATATTCGTTGCAACAACAGGACGCCCCAAACACAAGGCTTCGCATATTGTTAAGGGATAACCTTCAGATTCAGAAGTGTTTAGCAATAAGTCTGCTACTTTTAAATAGGGATAAACAGGTTTGATAAATCCTTTAAAAGAAACCACATTTGTGAGATTCCTATCTTGTACCTTTTTACGTAAATCGGTCTCTAACTCACCACTACCTAAAATCCACAATTCAAAATCATAATGTTCAGCCTTAAGCAGGCTTATAGCCTCAATAGCTCGGTCATACCGTTTCTGCTGATTTAATCGCCCAACCATACAAATGGTGAACTTTTTCTTCTCTACAATTTTTGAATCTGCAAGCTTTTTAATCTCATCACAATCAATCAGATTATAGACTACCTCTAATTTATGATCTTCAAATTTATATATCTCCTTAAATCGGTCTTTTGCATCCCGCGATACGAATATGATTTTATCCATCTTCTGGTAACATTCATACTCATCTTGCTCATTGCTAAAAAAATCAAGAGACCAATGTTTCTTTTTAAAGTCAATATGCACCCAGGATATATTTCTATCTGCCTTATCAGATATGTAAGAATGCATCCTTACAGCCATTCCTTCCATAAAAGAAACAATGGTGTCAAAATGGCGTCCTCTCAAACTCCATAATAAAGGTAAGCGACACAGAATCTGATATACAAGCCATTTACAATGCAGCATAATCATATACCTATAAAGTCGCTCTATCCACAGATTCTTCTTATGCAAATATATCAGTTCCACTTCATCCGGTATATCATTGATATATGGTCCTTCCTTACATTCAAGCAAGAGAGACACATTATATTTAGTGTAATCAAAATGCTTCAGAATGTCTATAAGAACTTTCTCCGCTCCTCCATTTAGCATGGCAGGCATAAGAAAAAGAATACGTCTCATTATTTTAACAACTCGATTAATAAATTCCTACAGTCTTCTTCCCGTAACAAAGGTAAGAACCGACGGGATATATTTTTTCATCAGCTCATAAAGTATTAACAACGAGCCGACTGTCACACCCACACTTAATATATATACAAGAACATAACTATAATCACTACTGGGACGTAAAATCATATACATCAATTTTGTCACCCTTTGAGTTATCAATACATGACTAATGTAGATAAAGAAACATGCAGAAGATAAAAAAGCACTATGTTTTACTCCATGCTCTAACAACCACTTGGATAAATTATATGCAAAAAACAAAAAGCCTAAGATACTAATAGTTTTTAGTCCGAAAGTCCATTCATGATATCCGTTCTTTACTACATAAAAGTATAAGATGGATGATATTGGATAAACCAATATAGACAATAATTTAAGCGTTTTTTGTTGAAATATGATGTCTCTTTTATTAATACAGAGATAGGCTCCCAATGTGAAAAACAAAAAAGCCTCTGAAAAGCCGTATGACCCGAAACGCAAAGTTGGGAAAAGCCAAATGGCAGCTAATACCAAAACAAAATAAAACTTTGCACGACGAATTAAATAATACAATACTGGTGAAAATAAAGCAACTATCATCAAATCACGAACAAACCATAGTGGAGTATTTATAGGATCACCACTTAAAAATGTTGCTGCTTCTGTAGTATTATTTGGAACAGAAATGAATAAATGTCCATTATAAGCCCAAAAACTTGACAATAGATTTTCCAGTGTCAAATTTAATGTTGTTTTATATGTTGCAAAGCCATTGCCACCATAAAAGCATTTTATAAGTCCTACAACGATTTCCATAAAATTCCAAATCAAATATGGAATCAATAATGTTTTTATTCTATTACGAAGTTTTTTAATATATCTTTGTTTTGTGAAATCATCTATTCCATAAAAGAATACATAACCAGAAATAAAAAAGAACACCGGGACACTGATTCCTCTGATAAAAGATTCAATAAATAACATTACATCTCCAAAGATACTTATATTAGCAGGATTAAATGTATGACCTCCGATAATAACTTTATTATTATTAAATACATGAACTGTCACAACAAACACAGCAAGTGGAAATCTCATAAAATCAAGACATCTCGATTGTATATTTCTTTCTGCCATTTTATTTCCTCTTTACAATTATTTTTAGTTTCTTATATTCCATATCTTTTAAATATAACAAAGCTGCTTTTGTTCCATTAGTGAAAGCCTTAAAAGATTCTTTATTTCCCATTATAGCATTTATAGAAAATTTTAATGTCTGTATTCCATAAGTATAAAATATTGCAAACACAGACCACATCTTCTTAATTATATTCTTTTCCGGCATAAATATAAAACGATGCCAAAAGATGATTTTGTTTCTGTACTCAGAATAAATAACTTTACATGTTCTATCCACACTTCCTCCAGTTGAAGAACCAGCATCAAGATGAACTATTTCTGAATCATAAGATGTAAGAATCTTAAGACCATTTAGATACATTTTGTAAAACATCACCTGATCATCAGGAAAAGCATACGGTGTCTCGTCTAACCATAATTCGTCTTCATATTTAATATTCAGAAAATCTTCTTTTCTGCATAAAAAACATGGACCTGCATTAGTTTGAGATTCATATACCGCTTTTTTCGGGTTATTTATATATGAAAAGCCAGCCGTTGGCAACACCTTAAATCCCCATCTGTTACCAAACAAACGGCATACCTCACGTCCAAAAACAGACAGTCGGATTTTCTCTTTTATCGACTTCTTATGATTATAGAAGACATACGGAGATATAACATCTCCTTTATATTGTTGAAGCTCACGGTATAAGGTCTCGACGCTTGTGGGAGGTAAATAAACATCATCATCTAGAAACAAAATGAACTCAGTATTAACCTCATTATAAGGTAATGCCCGTTGAGCAACCATTCCCTTTTTTACATAAATATAACGTTCCACTCCTACCGTTTCTGATGGCAATGGATAACCTTCTGCTATATACACAATTATAGATAAAGGGGGCAAAGTTTGTCCTATAAGTGAATTCAATGTTTTCTGATAATATTCTCCTCCCCTTCCTAGTGTTCTTATTACAGCCGAGTACATTCTTGTTTATTTAACAATAATTATAAAAAATGAATCAACATTTTTTTATTACTATAATTATAGAAACTCAAAACCGTCTTTCAAATACATGTTTGAGTTTTAACATAAGATAGGGAAGATACCAAATCTTATTTTTTAAGCAAAAAAATATAAAGTCATCGATCCTATTATTAGGAGATGGTATATTCTTCTTAAAAAAATATGACCCTTCACTCCATTTATTCAAAATATTTTTTTTCTCAGAATAGGATATAAATTCACAACCATAAAGTCCTTTAACATAAAATAGAATGTCCTTTAGATATTTTCGGTACAACTTTTCATCTAAATCATTACCTATATAATCAAGAACAGCTGTCTGCCAAAGCTCTATTTCAAGAATTCTATGTTCCGAAAATGTATGACAAATAGAATTTGTATTCAAATTATTATGAAGATAGAAAGTATCTGTTATAAAAGAAATACTATGACATTGCTTTAAATAAGACAAGCAAAAAATCAAATCTTCCCCAAATGATATATTCTCAGGATATAAATGCCGTATCAAACTTTTCTTATACAACTTATTAACAGAAGAACTTAAAAGTTCTGTAGACAACCAATAGCTAAAATCTTTTTTAAAGTCCGAAACAGAATTATAATCTTTATTTTCGCTTGCAGTCCATATACTTCCACTACTTTGTTTAAATCCAAATACAATACAATCTGCTTTTTTTTCTTCGGACATTATCATAAGGCTCTCACAAGTATTGAGTTCTAAAGAATCATCACTATCCAACATTAAAATATAATCACCCTTGGAACATTTTATACCCTTGTTGCGGGCAGACGACACACCTCCATTTTCTTTATGGATAGTCTTAATTCTTTTATCTTTTAAAGTATATTCATCACAAATTTCTCTGGACCGGTCTGTACTACCGTCATTTATCAGCAACAATTCCCAATTCTGGAAAGTCTGTTCTAGAATGCTATTAATACATCGGTCAAGAGTCTTTTCTGAATTATAAACAGGAACAATAATAGAAATTAGAGGATTCATCTTTATCAGTTATTGCAGAATAATTTTTGTATGTATAAAGCCAGATCTATATTTTTTCCAATAATCTTTCTTGCAAAAAGTTTATTGCTGTGTGATAGGAAATCTTTGTCTTCTATCGTCCAATTATAGGGATTTCCTCTTTTCCAGTCTATTTCCCTTTGGTTGCCTATATACTCATCGCATACATTGTAGCATCTTTCATAAAAGGGAGAATTATAGACCAAAGTTTGAAGAAAAATCTCATCACCACATTTTGTATATTTGAATCTTTTTAAGATGCTTTTTTCTTTACTCAGTATATATTGGCAACATCCATTGGTGAAGCTGACCCATTGTGCTCCTTTTTTAAAGGTTATCGATGAATTCCTTGTAAGAATCTTATTTAATATACGTTCTAGCCAAATTCGGCTATGTACTAGTAATTTGTTAGAGCTCTGAAAATGTCTTGAGAATAGATGGAACTTCATTACTTTATTATAGCAGTCAATTTTATTATCTTCACCTTGAGCAAAACCGACAAATTCTTTTCCATAGTTCTTTTGAAAGAATTCATGAATATAATCTTGGGACTTGATAGGCAAGTCTACACCTGAGAGCAAATGATAATATAAGTAAGGGCCATTAGCAAACGCCATCCGAAATAGTCTGAATTCAAGTTTTATTAATGATATGTCCCCCCATCGAATATCCATCCTTTTTTCTATAAGAAAAAGTTGCGCCTTTTGGGGATAATGCAAGTTCTGAATATTCAGTTTCCATTTTTTATCCAAATGAAGGTAGATATCGTTTCTTGAATCATCTAACATAGTCAAGAGTATATTCAATATTCTTAACTCGTTGTGAGCGATTATAAGAAAAGCATGTTTCATTAAAATATTTTAGACAATATATCAATACGGGCAACAATAAAATAACTATATACTATTCTATTTTTAATTACTACAGCTAAAATATTGTTTATAATGGTTATGGCAAATATTTTATTACATACCTTATATCATATATAGTATGAACTAAATTTATATTTTTTCATCAATGAACTTATCTTCCATGATGCTAGAGTACCTATAAGAAACAATAAAATAGGCGAGACAATATAATGTGTTCCAATTATTACAGACAATTGCGTATTACTAATTGCAGCAATGATAAGAATATGATGAATAATATAAATACCCATAGAATTTTTATCTAAACTTCTAATTATACCAACTTCTTTAAAATTTATGCGTTGACATAATATCCAAGAAGATGAAATGATAATAATTGAAAGAAAAGGAATAATAATATATTTGCTGATAGTATTTATAAAATGAATGTTACTTGTATAAAAACATAAGAATATAGAGAGGCTCACGCCACACAATAAAGGAAGCATTAACAGTTTATTTTTTTTAACTAATAAGGTTTGCATTGATGCTTTAGAACGTGAAAAAATTATTCCAATAAAAAAGTATGGTAAATATTGCAATATTTGTTTTATGCTTAGAAAATCAAATGGAATAAGTATACGAAGTGGAGTTATCAATAAAAGTATAAAAATAAGAATACACAATGAAGAAATTTTCATTACAATCCATTTTTTTCTCATTAAATGTACAATAATAAAAATCACCAGTAATGTTAATAAGAACCAAAGATGAGAAAGTCCATCCAACATGGATATAAAATGATATCTATTTATAAATAAAATATTTATGGCTATTCCCCAGAATAAATATGGTATAAGTAATCTTTTAACCTTTTTCTTTAGAAAATCTTTCGAGTTATTATATTTTCCTGTATTTAATAATTTATCTGCATAAAGGAAGCCTGAAATAATAAAAAACACAGGCATATCTATAGAATTCATAAATTTACATAATCCTACATAAATAGGATTTGTTATTGGAGAATCTGCCCATACCCCATAATAACATAAGCAATGATAAATAATAACAATCATCATTGCTCCTACTCTGAAATATGAAACTTGTAAGTTTCTCATTTATATTTTTTATTGATATATTTCGTATATATGGTAGAAAAAATTGTTATCACTATAAAGATGGTCTTTAACTAGCAAACGAATATTTCAATCATTATTTTAATCAAACCATCATTTACATATATCCATTTTTTCCATTAGCCAATCTCTGCTTTTTCTACGTTCAAGGTCTAAGTTAGACATAGCATTCTTGTAATCTATACACAATGGAGCTGATAAATAATCATCCGATAATAAGAAGCTTCGATCTTGTAAATCCGTTATCTGTAACAGATTTGAAATGCGATTATCATTCATACCATCAAAAACAAAAAAACATTTTTTGAAAAGAATAGAAAATATAACCGCATGAAAAGAATCACAGCAAATGATAAAAGCATTCTTACACAAATTAAGGAATTCTTTAGGTCCAACTGCCGTATATGTTTTGAGTTTTCTACCCCATTTCAACATTTCTTCTTTTGTTCTGAGGCCTTGTGAGATAACAACCTTTTTGTTATACTTCTTCCCTAATTTATAAGCCATTTCATATACACGTTCATTATAATTCGGAGAATAGATGAAAATATATTCTCCTTTAATTAAGGGCTTATTGCGAATCAATTTATTATATATTTGAGCATCAAGCAACAATGTTGGATCCAATACAGTCGTGACAGGTTTATTTATGAGACTTTCTATATATTTAGACCCAGCTGCTTCTCGAACACTAAGAGCATCATATTTTTTTAAGAAATCCGAGATTCTATCAAGATTCCCAAACTTATCAAGGCCAAAATGAGATCCCATACTAGGAGCATAAGCTATACGTTTTCCAGATTTAACAAAAGGTAAAAAATAAGCATAATTAAAATCAATAGTATATGTATTCCAAATTTGATCACTTCCAGATATGTAATAATCATAATTAAAATTTTCTTTTTCCAAATCTTTTAATGTATTATATTCCTTAGAAGATAAAATCAAATCTTCTCTTAAAAACCGTTCAAACAGTCGATGCTTCTTTAATATATCCAATGCATAAGGTGCCTGAATTATAAAACGAACACACTTACCATAAAGTGTACCACACATAAATATCGGCTTATACATCTCTTTTTGCGCAACGCTTCTAAAATTAATGATTTCACAATCATAACCCATCCCCAAAACAACTTGTTGTAAGGCGTATGCCTGAAGCATGGAACCGTAATTATGAGCTGCATGGAATGTAATGATTCCTACCTTTTTCATATAATTAATCTGCTTGATAAAAAGTTCTCTTTATTCTTGATACTATACCCGTAATTATAAAGTTACGTTCGATTGCCGTCAAGCCTATTGTATAAATCAAAATTGCTACAATTAGACAAGAAACGACGGTTGAAAGAATAAGCCGTGTCCATCCCTCAGACAGGTTATAATGGATTACCCCGGGTAGTATGACAGATAAAATTGTCACAATAGTAATTGGCAATACAACTTTCAATCCATATAATCGTAACGAAAGACCAATTTGTTTTTTACAAAATATGATTCTTAGTACATCTCCTAAAAAAAGGAACAAGGCTGAAACAATCAATGCTGTTTCTATGGGAAATCCGACTTTTAAGAATATATAGGCTATGGGAACGATGAACAGCAACGATGAGCCCACAACAATTTGATACCATTTGATATCACCTGTAGCCATTAGTGATGTAATCATCGGATTTCCAAGAGTAGTCAATAAAGATTCAATGAGAATAATTCGCGTAAATAAAGGTGCCATAGGCGGCACTTCCACCAACCATAAATTCAGAATGAAGTCAGCTTCCATCATCACCGGTAAAGCGATAATGAACAGCAAAAAATAGGATATTTTGGAACTTTCACATAATAGTCTGCATGTACCTTCTGAATCATTGGCAGCATACCTCTTTGTAATTTGTGGATTCACTGCACTTTGGAATCCTCCTGTAAGCCCTTGTACTGCACCGGAAATCTGATATGAAACACCTCTTGCAGCATTGGCAACCGGGCCACCAAACATATTCATTAAAACGTTTACTCCTTGATCTTTCAATAGATATGCAACAGTTCCAAACATATTCCAACCTGTAAATCTCAGCATGGAATTGAAGACAGAACTGTCCCATTTCAAACGCAATTTACATTCTGGAAATTGTCGGATACAATATACACGGTAGATAATTGCCATTAGGAATTGGAAGAAAAACATGATGAATCCCCAAAAGATAAGGCGGTCATAAGGATATACAATCAGCAGAAATACGAGAAAGAGTTTTCCAAACGATTCTCCAAGACCTACATAAGCATAAATATGCATGTGCTCATGTGACACAATCGACGCATGATAAGGAGTCTGCAAAATACTGAGTATGGTAGACAGTACAGAAGCCTGATATACCCAATTTGCTGCGGACATACGCCCGGCAGGTATATTCAAATAAGTATTGACGAACCATAGGCCTACCGTTTCTGCTGCTATTAACACCAGAGCTGCGAGCCCTATGTGTATCAACACCGTCATGTTGAAAATCCGATTGTAGTTTCCCCTATCTTTTTTACCTAGTTCAACTGTCAGAAAACGTTGTGTAGCTACCGACATCGAACTATTCAGGAATGTAAGCATGGTGATTACACCACCCACAACATTGTAAATACCAAAATCTGATACGCCTAAGGCTTCGAGAATTTTACGGGATGTGTATAGCGAAATAATCATCGATACGAAGGTCCTGATGTACAGAAAGATCGTATTCTTGACTATTCTTTTATTTGTTTCTACAGACATTTTTACAAATTACGATTTTTGAGTTTCCAAATAGCCTTATGGTCAGCTAAGACGATATTCATAGCCGTATCGAATGATAATATTGGATATATAATATTAAACAAGCGCGATCTACGCCCCTGAAGAGAAGGATGTCTTAATTGGGTATTCCCATTTACAGCTTCATCCACACTTCGTTCACAAATATACATATTGTTTTCTACAGCATGAATCAGATTGAGTCCTTTATCCGTCATCGGTAAAAGCAGACTTATACCATCTTTGGATTCTTTTGGAAGAAGTTCTGCATTTTTTAATCCCCAAAAATCACCAATGGTCATATCAGAAACTCTTGAAGGACATGCGAAAGGACATTGGTAACAACTTGACCGATAAGTCATTCCATCCATAAATCCTTTCATATACAAATCCTTATAAGGTTCTTCCCACACATCTGCATTGTGACTAAAATTTAGCGCTTTAAAAGAAATAATGAAACTATTTCCCTTACGAAAAGAGATGCGTTGAATCTTTTGCCCTTTTGCCACATGTTTGATATGATCATGCAGCATCTTTTGTGAAGGAACGCCATGACAGATTAAGTCTACAAGATGCAGGTGCTCCGGGATATGCTTTATATAATTTTTCAATCCGGCTACTTGACATGGAGTCCCAATAAACAAAACCGTTTTCCCATTTTTTAAGTCATTCTTTACCTCCTTGAACAAACCACAGACATTACTCTGTACATATTTGGAACCTTGAAGTTTTGACAATTCAGAATGGCTTTCCACTCGAATATGGCGAACATCTATTCCATCAGAAGTACAGCCATACACAACACCACCTTGATTTAAAATATATGACGAAAATACGTAGGCTGCTCCACCTGAAGAACTCGATAAATGTTCCTTTCTATTTTTATTCCAAGCTGCATACGCCTTCAAAGGTGGGCGTAAAGATAAATTAGCAACCTCAAACGGACATACCTTTTCACACATGCCACATTCCACACAAACAGACGAATCTACTTGTGGATAGACAAATCCTTGTGCATCTTCCACCATTCGGATACAATGCTTCGGACAAATTTCCGCACAGGCATTGCATCCGCAACATGCAGCTTTTTTTTTACCAGAAACAGACATCTGGAACAGAAATTTTTATTTCAACACTTGAATATATTCAGGAGACACCTCCACGGCTGCCGTCAGGAGATTAGGCAGTTCCACGAAAAGATGTTTTACATGCGCTCCCTGTATCTTCTGCAAATATCCTTCGTAGCCATCCAAAGGGCCGCCCACGATTCTCACCTTCTTGCCAATCATGGAAGGCTTTATTTCCTCCGGAGTATAAAAGCAAGGAGCACTCATGGTGCTTACCGCCTTTATGAAACGTTCCATCTCCTCCGTTCTCACCGTCATGGGCATGCGCATCCCACCTCTGACAAAGCGATATTGAAGAGTGGGTATCTGCTCCACGATAGGGTCGAGAGTCTTGCGTGAATCGTAAACGAACAACAAATCTTGCATGAAAGGAACCAGCTGGGGAATCCGCTTGCCACGACGAACAACAGTTTTCCACACCATAGGCGTAAAAAACCTGATATTCAACTCATCCAGCAGTTTATATGCCGGACACTTGGCATTGCTCCTCTTCAAGTCGCGCATGACGAACCATTGAGGCAATGTCATTGTGTCTGTAGACGACTGCAAATCATTGGTTTGTGGATTGCCCTGACCAGGCTGACAGAAGTCTTTCATAGTTCAATATGGGGTATACTCTCTAATCCTGCAAGCTGTAATAAATCGCTAAACAACAAGCAGTTACAACACACCTTATCAGAAAAATAATATTCCTCCCCTCACATTTTCTCCCAATCTTCTCCATTTCATGAGCAAGAATGAGATTCTCTCTTTTGCAATCATAAAGATTATCTCCTAAGATGAGATAATGGACTATCAATTAAGCATTAAATATCAAATAATTAAGCATTTCAGACCAACTATTTTGGTCAACAAATCAGGATTCTTTTGAATACAAATATAAAACTGACACATAGAACTAATGTTTATCTACAAAATATACAACTAACTAGAACTTAATTTACAGCCATTCAATTATCCAAACTCAATAAACGAATTTTTTAAAACTTCATGGGATAATCTCTGTCCCATAGTGTGGTTTTTATATCCCACAGTGTGAAATACAAATCTCACACTGTGGGATATATATTTCACAGTGTGGGACAGAGAATTTTCTTATAGATTCAAGGAAATAGATAGGAAGAAAAAGGATTTTCTGAAAAGGCAGAAACAGGTTCCCGCCATTGGTCAGACCGAATCAATGGCGGGAATCTTGTCAGAAATCAGATGTGACGGTACAGCCTCCATTAACGAACGTGAGGCGTTCGAAAAATGTATAAATTATGAATGAAATAAAGATTTAAAAATACTTGAATATAAATTTAATTTCCTATCTTTGCCGCGATGAAGACTGTCTCATCTTAGGAGATATCCCATTTATACACAAGCATTTAAAGGTCTCTCAGGATTTTCCGGTTGGCCCTGTCCACCTCTTCCGACTTGATGGAATCCAGGTAAATTTGCGTAGTGGCTTCCGAATCGTGCCCCAACCCTTCACTGATGACAGACAGAGGTATGGATTTCCCTCTGGCTATTGTGGCCCAACTGTGACGGCTATAATACAAGGATAAAGGGACAGACAAACGCATGAGAGAGGCAACCTCCTTCAGGCTGCGGTTTATCTTCATCATCTGATTCTGATACTGACGGCGTTCGCTGCCGTCTTCACGGACAATCAGGGGAAGAAGATACCGGGTGGAATTGACCTTGTACTTGTCTATGAGCGACTGCATCTGCCGGGTCCACTCTATGGTGAGCAGCTGGCCGGTCTTTTTCCGGCGATAAATGAGGTAGCCGTTTTTCAAATCAGTCTTTTTGAGATAGGCCATGTCCACAAACGACATGCCGCGCGTGCAAAAACTGAAAATAAACATGTCGCGGGCAAAATCCAAAGCCGGCTTGAGGGACAAGTCCAGCTCTTTCATCTTTTTTATCTCGTCGAACGACAGGCATCGCTTCACCGTTTTGTCCATGCCGCAATACACGTGCTTGAAGGGATGGCAATCTTGCGTAAGCCCTTTTTCTACCGCCAGCTTGTAGTTCGTACGCAATATGCGCAGATAGAAGGAACTGGTGTTCCGCACGACTCCCCGCCTCCGCAATTCCGCCTCATAAAGTTCCATCAACTCCGAATCGAACATGTCGAAGGTCAAATCGACCCCTTGCCTGAAATTCATGAAGCTGTTGAGAGTGGCCTGGTAGGTCTCGCTGGAACGTATCTTCCCCAATTGCTTTTTACGCAGAATCTGGCCCCGGATGAAATGGAACACACTGTATTCCTTATTTATATAGGGATTGTATTTCCGTATCACCAGGTCGAGGTTCCATTCTTTTCCGGAACGCTCAAACGTATCGATTATCTTTCCGAGACGCCTGAGCTCCCATTCCACATTATAACGTATGACATGCAACTGGCCACATCGGGATGGGTCGGAGGTCGCCAATGCAATCCGTCCGGCAGTATCGTCCCATTCCTCCTTGTAAATCTTATATTCACTCTTGATTCTGCGGACCTTACGTCCACGAATCAACTGAAATATCAGTGAACCGGCCTTTCGTGGATCCACTGATGCCCTAAATTTTAGCTTGATGGATGTTCTTTTCATACTTTCCTTAGTACTTTTTTTTGTTAATTACAATTTCTCAAAAAATAACCATTAGTAATAGCAATAAAATAATTGGGCAAGCCTTGACTTCTCTAAGTCTAGACTTGCCCCTGCACCTGAATGTATAATTTGTATTCCACTGATGAACAAACAAAAAAACGATTCTGTTTGTTCAACTTGCCAATTTACTCAACTTTCCGGCAATTCGACCACACCCAGCTTTTTCTTGCCGTCCATCTTGACGGAAAGCGGCTTCTCAAACCGTACCCAGCGGAGGAATTTCGTTTCTTCCACGGCGGGCATGCTGTCGAGCAATGCCTGATTGTAGATACCGTCGTTCATATAGGCATTGATGGTGAAATAGCCCACCCCGAAGGATGTCAGGTTCTGGAAGAAATGGGTGCCCTGACTGGGGTCTACCCGGTAGTTGGTCAGCCCGGCTTCCACGATGATGCGGGCCGCCGAGATGTTCGGCCATTTCACCGGTATGCCGAGCCAGGTGTCGCTGCTGCCCCACCGTCCGGGACCTACCAGGATGTAATGCTTGCCTTCGTCGAGGAAGCGGCGGTTGAGCTTCTCGATGTCGTAGGCTATCAGCTGGTTGTTGGAGGCGGAATAGCCTTCGGTCTTCACATAGATGACGTCCTGCAGGTCGTCCATCACACCGTGTCCCAACGAGTTTTCGCTCTTGAGCAGGAGCTTTTCTTCCGGCACCAGAGTCAAGTCTTCGTCGAGCCCGGCTTTCACATCGACCATCGGACGGATTTGCAGCAGATAGAACACGCCGCTCTTGGTACGCGCGTCCAGATTGACGGCAAACTCGATTTCCACCGGACGGCGCATTTCGCCCTGACCGTATTTCTGCACGAGCTGGAGGATGCGGGCCAAGGGGAAGACGTCGTGCTGGAGGATGTTGGCAAAGGTGATGAGCTTGCGCCCGCCGGGATAGATGCCGTCGCGTATCACCATGTCATACGGGTCGTAGGTGGAGGCGATGAAGTTCAGAGCGCCGTCGGCTTCGGCATCTTTCACATGGAGCTTCAGCAGGTTGAACCCGTCGTCGAGCGAGAAGTTCTGCCCCAGGTTCTTCAGGTCGAGGGCATAGAAGCGGGTCTGTGTCTCGCGCAAGGCGATTTCCATCTCGCTGGTCTGGAGCACCTGCGTGGGGTGGTACGGACAGACGCGCAAGGTGAGGCCGCCGTCGACAATGTATTTCCCGAGTCCCAGTGCCAGGCTCACCGTGCCTTCTTCGGCCAGTTCGTCGTTGATGGGATAATAGTTGATGGAGCGGGCCACACCGGATATGGCCGGATAGTAGCGGTCGCCATACTGGGTGCCGACCACTTCCTGAAGGATGACGGCCATCTTTTCCTGGTCGATGACGTTGCTGGTGGCTTGCATGTAGGCCTTGCTGTCCTTATAATAGACGGAAGCATACACGCCCTTGATGGCATCGCTCAGCATGCGGAGCATTTCGTACTTGTCGTCCAGATAGGGAATCATGTAGGTGGAATAGATGCCGGCAAACGGCTGGTAGTGGGAGTCTTCCAGCAGGCTGGACGAACGGATGGCAATGGGGGCCTTGACGGCATCGAAGAAGGCGAAAAAGTCTTCCACCAGACTGTCGGGGAGCTTGGCCCGGAGGAAAGCCTGCAGAATCACGTCGTCGGCGGCATCGCTCAAGGCTATCTGATACAGCTGGTTGGAGTCCATGAACTCATCGAACACGTCGGTACAGAGCACCACGGTTTTCGGAATCATGACCGAGGCGTTTTCAAACTCGTCGAACTCGGCATGGCGCTTCACCATGTTGTCGATAAAGGCCAGTCCGCGCCCCTTGCCTCCCAAAGAGCCGTCGCCGATGCGGGCAAAATTGGAATAGCGGTCGAAACGGTCGCGCTGGAACACGGCCACCACACCCTGGTTTTTCATCTTGCGGTATTTCACGATGG
This sequence comes from Bacteroides mediterraneensis, assembly GCF_025993685.1. Lineage (NCBI taxonomy): Bacteria > Pseudomonadati > Bacteroidota > Bacteroidia > Bacteroidales > Bacteroidaceae > Bacteroides > Bacteroides mediterraneensis. The sequence goes on from NZ_DAJPEN010000001.1 coordinate 2,989,007, forward strand.
CTTCGAAAATAATCTGCCGGTGTGCGTCGATGTCCTGAAGGGATTCCCACGTAATCTGTTTCAGGAACTCGGCCACCGGGAAGATGGCACGCGAATACAGCCAGCGCGAGATGTGGTTGCGGCTGATGTGGTAGAGGAAGGATTCGGCCGGAATGGCGAAAATCACGTTCTGCAGTTCTTTCAGGTTATGGATGCGGGCCACTTCCTTCAGGGTATGGGGGTCGCGGAAGATGAAGTCGCCGAAACCGAAGTTGTCGGACACGGCTTCGCGCAGGTCGATGTTCATCTTCTTGGAGTTCTTGTCGATGAACACGGCATCCAGTTCGGGGGCATACTGGCGGTTGCTTTCTTCGGCCGACTGCAGAATCAGCGGGATGAACGGGTCGTGCCTGCGTATCTCACGCAGGAAACTCACCCCTGCCTCCGGGTCGTTCACGCCTCCACGGGGGAAACGGGCATCGGAAATGACGCCCAGCATGTTGTTCTGGTACTTGTTATACAGGTCCATGGCTTCCTCGTACGAACGGGCCAGCACGATTTTAGGACGACCGCGCATGCGCAGCGTACGCTGGTGCTCGTTCAGGGCTTCAGTGGCAAACTCCTGGCTCTGGCGGAGCACGAACTTGTAGAGATTGGGCAGCACGGACGAATAGAAGCGGATGGAGTCTTCCACGAGCAGAATCATCTGCACGCCGATTTCCTTGATGTCGTGCTCCAGGTTCATCTTGTCCTCAATCAGCTTGATGATGGACACCAGCAGGTCGGTATTTCCCAGCCAGCAGAACACGTATTCGAAGATGCTCAGGTCCTCGTGTTCCATCCGTTCCTTGATGCCATGCGAAAAAGGAGTCAGCACCACCAGCGGCAGATGGGGATACTCCCGCTTGATGTCGCGGGCGATGTCGAAGGTGTCGCTGTTGTCGGAACCCGGCATGCAGATGACCAGGTCGAACATGGTGTTGCGCAACTGCTCCCAGGCTTCCTCTCCCGTAGACACCTGGGTGAAACGGGGCGGATAGCGAAGGCTCAGGTTCATGTATTCATTAAAAATCTTCTCATCGATGCGGCCGTCGTCTTCGAGCATGAACGCGTCGTACGGATTGGCCACCAGCAGGACGTTGAAAATACGCTTTGTCATCAGGTTGGCAAACTGCGTATCCTTGAAATAAAGCTGCCGGAGTTTAATTCTCAAGTTGTTTAGCATGGTATCTTGTTTTAGGCTTGTTCTTGTTTATAAAAACAAAAATCGGAAATTCACGCGATTTTTGCAAATCTTTCTTGAGCGTTGGTGAAAAACTATCAAAATTCAAGCCGACACACGAAAAATCCGGGAAAAAGCTTTGTCAGTACAGTTAAATTCCTATCTTTGCATGTACAAAATATTTCATTTTGTCAGACCTTAAATTATTTGATTATGGATATTAATAAGATCATGTCATCTCTGGAAGCCAAGCATCCAGGTGAATCCGAGTACCTTCAGGCAGTGAGAGAAGTATTGCTTTCCATCGAAGATATTTACAACCAGCATCCCGAATTTGAAAAGGCTAAAATCATCGAACGGCTGGTAGAACCCGACCGTATTTTCACCTTCCGCGTCACATGGGTGGACGACAAGGGGGAAGTGCAGACCAACCTGGGCTACCGCGTGCAGTTCAACAACGCCATCGGCCCGTACAAGGGGGGTATCCGTTTCCATGCATCGGTCAACCTGTCCATCCTGAAATTCCTGGGATTTGAACAGACTTTCAAGAATGCGCTGACCACGCTGCCGATGGGTGGCGGAAAGGGAGGTTCCGACTTCTCTCCGCGCGGAAAGAGCAATGCGGAAATCATGCGTTTCTGCCAGGCTTTCATGCTGGAATTGTGGCGCCATCTGGGTCCGGACATGGACGTGCCGGCAGGCGACATCGGCGTGGGCGGACGCGAAGTGGGCTACATGTTCGGCATGTACAAGAAACTGACGCGCGAGTTTACCGGAACGTTCACGGGCAAGGGACTGGAATTCGGCGGTTCGCTGATCCGTCCGGAAGCTACGGGCTTCGGAGGCTTGTATTTCGTGAAACACATGCTGGATGCAAAAGGAATTGATATAAAGGGAAAGACGGTGGCCATCTCCGGTTTCGGCAACGTGGCATGGGGAGCTGCTACCAAGGCTACCCAGCTGGGGGCAAAAGTAGTGACCATCTCCGGACCGGACGGTTACATTTATGACCCGGACGGCATCCAGGGTGAAAAGATTGACTACATGCTGGAACTGCGTGCTTCGGGCAACGACATCGTGGAACCGTATGCGGAGAAATTCCCGGGAGCTACCTTCGTGCCGGAACGCCGCCCATGGGAGGTGAAAGTGGACATCGCCCTGCCGTGTGCTACCCAGAACGAACTGGACGGCGAAGATGCGCAGCATCTCATCAAGAACCAGGTGCTCTGCGTGGGCGAAATCTCCAACATGGGATGTACGCCGGAAGCCATCGACGCGTTCATCGAACACAAGATGATGTATGCGCCGGGCAAGGCTGTCAATGCGGGCGGTGTGGCTACCTCCGGACTGGAAATGAGCCAGAACGCCATGCACCTGAGCTGGACCGCACAGGAAGTGGACGAGAAGTTGCACCAGATTATGCACAACATTCACGAACAGTGCGTGAAGTATGGTACGGAAAGCGACGGTTATATCAATTACGTGAAGGGTGCCAACATTGCCGGATTCATGAAGGTGGCTCATGCAATGATAGCTCAAGGAATCGTATAAGCATTAAGAATCTTTAAATAACCCTAGCAGAAAAAGTAAAGTCTAAAATTTTACCGTATATTTGAAGGCTTTAATTTTTAGCACAAAATCTCGTTTAGTTGTATTTGTATTTTGTATTGTAGCTTGCGCTATCCAGCCTGTGAAGGTCTGATAGCGCATTTTTTTGTTTTTGCAAGAAGAGAAAGGATACAAAAAAAGGCCTTGCTCATGCAAGACCTCTTTAAGGGGTGACTAGTGGGACTCGAACCCACGACATTCAGAACCACAATCTGACGCTCTAACCAACTGAACTATAGTCACCATGTTGGTATGAAAAACGTTAAAAATGAAGGAGGGTGACTAGTGGGACTCGAACCCACGACATTCAGAACCACAATCTGACGCTCTAACCAACTGAACTATAGTCACCATGTTGGCTTCCTTTTCAAAAGCGATTGCAAAGGTAGATGATTTTTTCGAAACTGCAAACATTTCTTCGAAAAAATCACCTAAAATCTCAATATATCGCTTTTTTACCTGCCAACAGCGTATTCTTCATCAAAGAAACAATGGTCATCGGCCCTACTCCACCGGGCACCGGCGTAATGTAAGAGCACTTGGGTGCCACTTCGTCGAACTTCACGTCGCCCGTCAGCTTAAAGCCTGATTTCTTGGAGGCATCGGGCACACGGGTGGTACCTACGTCTATCACCACGGCTCCTTCTTTCACCATGTCGGCCTTTACAAAATTGGGCTGGCCCATCGCGGCAATCAGGATATCGGCTTCCCGACATTCCTTCACCAGGTCCTTGCTCCGGCTATGGCATACGGTCACGGTGGCGTCGCCCGGCACGGACTTCTGCATCATCAGCATGGCCATCGGCTTTCCTACGATATTGCTCCGGCCCAGAATGACGCATTTCTTTCCCCGCGTCTCAATCTGGTAACGGCGCAGAAGTTCCATGATGCCATTGGGAGTGGCCGAAATATAGCATGGCAACCCGATGGACAAACGGCCTACATTGATGGGGTGGAAACCGTCGACGTCTTTCCGGTAGTCGATGGTCTCTATCACTTTCTGCTCTGAAATATGGGGCGGCAACGGAAGTTGCACGATAAAACCGTCCACATCGGCATCGGCATTCAGTTCACGCACCTTCGACAAAAGTTCTTCTTCCGTCACATCCGACTCGTAACGAATCAGGGTGGACTTGAACCCACACACTTCGCATGCCTTGACTTTTGCAGCCACATACGTTTCACTGCCTCCATCATGGCCCACCAGAATGGCAGCCAGATGAGGACGCTTGCCTCCTTTTGCCACAATATCGGCCACTTCGGCAGCGATTTCCTGTTTCACTTGCTCTGAAACGGCTTTTCCGTCAATTAATGTCATAAATACTCCTTTCTATTTTATGATTTATACAAATGTAGGAAATTTAAGGCAAAGACCTGCTTATTTTTCGGTTTTTATAGCAATTATTACAGCAGTGGAATAATTCTTACGGCCAACAGGAAAGCTAGTCGATAAAAAATATTAACTTTGCCACGTTATTATAATTATGCAAAGGAGAAAATTCGACATACTGTTCATTGCCGTAAGCCTGCTGCTGGCTTTCAGTTCATTCCCCCAAACGCATGCCGCCGAAACTCGCTTCACCGTCGTGATTGACGCCGGACACGGGGGAAATGACCCCGGAGCCATAGGACGGAGAGGAAAGGAAAAAAACATCAACCTGAGCGTAGCACTCAAACTGGGAAGGCTGATCAGGCAGAACTGTCCGGACACGCGTGTGGTCTATACCCGCGAAAGAGATGTGTTCGTCCCCTTGCACAGAAGAGCTGAAATAGCCAATGACGCGAAGGCCGACCTCTTTATCTCCATCCATACCAATTCGGTGGCTTCCAGAAACAGGAGCGTCAGCGGTACGGAGACTTATACCCTCGGACTGCACCGCACGCAGGAGAACCTGGAAGTGGCCAAGAAAGAGAATGCGGTAATCCTCATCGAAGACGACTACAAGCAGCGGTATGCCGGATTCAACCCGAACTCCTCGGAAAGCTACATCATCTTCGAGTTTCTGCAAGACAAGAACATGGCACAGAGTGTCAGCTTCGCCACCTCTGTCCAGAAGTGTTTCCGGAATGCCAACCGCACGGACAAAGGGGTGCATCAGGCCGGATTCCTGGTGTTGCGCGCCACGTCCATGCCGAGTGTGCTGATTGAGCTGGGATACATCACCAATCCTACGGAAGAAGCTTACCTGATGTCGGAACAGGGCAGTTCAACCTTGGCCAAAAGTATCTACCGGGCATTTCTGAATTACAAGGGAGGAAAGGTTTCGTCCGCACAGCTGGCTGCCGAACCGGAAAGCATGCCAACACCGGCAGAAGAGGAAACAGCCGCAGCACCGCAACCGCAGGCACAGGCTGTACGCACACAGGCTCCCCCCAAGCAGGACATGGCAGCAGCCAGCGTAGCGGGAAAGCCGGTCTTCAAAATACAGATATTGACTTCCGACCGCAAACTGCCTTCCAGAAGCAAACTGTTCAAGGGACTCAGCCCTGTAGACAGCTACAGAGAGAACGGCATCATAAAATATACTTACGGGGCCGACACGAACTACAACAAGATTCTCCGCCTGAAACGCAACAAAGTGGACAGCAAATTCAAGGATGCGTTTATCATAGCGTTTAAAGACGGACAGAAAGTCAACATCAACCAGGCCATACGGGAATTCAAACGAAACAGATAATAAAAAAAGAAGTAAAGTAAACTATATGAAGAAAGAAGTAAAAATCGGATTAGCAGGAATCGGCGCATTGTTGATTCTCTTTTTTGGCATCAACTACCTGAAAGGAATCAGCATGTTCAAGCCGGAAAGCTATTATTATGTGGATTTTACCGATGTGAACGGGCTGGCACAGTCGAGTCCGGTATTTGCCAACGGCTACAAGATAGGTATCGTACGCGACCTTCAATACAATTACCAGAAGCCGGGCCATGTGGTGGTAGGCATTGAAGTGGACCAGGACATGCGTATCCCGGCCGGCAGCAAGGCGGAACTGGTGACCGAAATGCTGGGCACCGTCAAGATGAACATGCTGCTCAAACATGAATCGACCACTTTTCTGACCCCTGGAGATACGATTGAAGGCACAGCCAATATGGGTATCCTGGGCAAGGCCGAACAGGACCTGCTGCCGAAGGTGGAACAGATGATGCCTAAACTGGACTCCATTCTGGGCTCATTGAACCAGCTGCTGGCCGACCCCGCCTTAAAAAACACGCTGCACAATGCGGAAAAGCTGACGGCCTCGCTCAATGCGACCAGCACGCAGCTGCACAGCCTGATGAGCAAGGATATCCCGCAACTGACAAGCAATGTCACCACCATCACGGAAAACTTGAAAGGCATCAGTGAGAACCTGAAAGGCATTGACTATGCAGCGACTTTCCAGAAGGTGGATTCCACTCTCCAGAATGTGCACATGCTGACCGAGAAGCTGAGCAGCAAGGACAACTCCATCGGGCTTCTCCTGAACGACGATGCGTTGTACCACAACCTGAATGCGACCTCGGCCAACGCGGCTTCTCTGCTGAAAGACTTGCAGGAGCATCCGAAGCGGTATGTACACTTCTCCCTGTTCGGGAAAAAAGACAAATAAGATATCTCCTCTTTACAGGCACAGGAAGGCACGCACAAAGCAACTGCCTTCCTGTGTCTGTTTGAAAACGAAGCATTTACTTTGCCAGTCTGAGATTTCCCGGGAATTACACTATATAGAAATAATCTAAATAATAAGAACAAGACTCCGCATGTTCCGGGAAAGCCGCAACACCCTAATTCTCAAAGACAAGCAGATTCGTACAAGGAGACATTCCACCGAATGGGTTAGACCATAAACATCTGATAAATAGAAATTTATAATTTTACAATAGAATTTCTCCTTATCAAATATTTAACAAATCCATAACTACCTATTTATCAATGCCTTAATTTATCAAGATAAAAAGCAAGGAAAAAGGCATTTGTTTTTCTGAAATTTCATTACGAAATTTGCAAGCGTAGAAGTTTCGCTTTATTAATAACAACGCACGTATGATTGAACATAACCAAGCCGTTGCATTGTGGAACCGTTGTCTGGCATTCATCAAGGACAACGTGAATGCTACGGCTTTTAAAACATGGTTTGAGCCTATCGTACCTTTAAAATATGAGGATACAGAGAAGGCATTGACAATCGGCGTCCCAAGTCCTTTCTTCTATGAATACCTGGAAGAAAAGTACGTGGGACTGCTGCGCGCCGCCATCTATAAGGAAATAGGTGAAGGCACGGAGTTGATGTACTCTATCCTGACCGATAAGACCAACCATATCACTGTCAATATAGAAGGGACCAAACGCTCTTCTGCATTGCCGGAACAGGCTCCTGTGTACAATGCAAACAAGGCGCCCAATCCGTTGCAGGCTCCGGCCCCGCAGGATCTGGACCCGCACCTGAACCCGAACTACAACTTTGAGAATTTCATCAAAGGAAACAGCAACGAGTTCTCCAGAACGGTGGCGGAAACCGTGGCGCAGAATCCGGCGCGCACTTTCAACCCTTTGTTTATCTACGGCCCGTCGGGGGTAGGTAAAACTCATCTTATCAATGCCATTGGTACAAGAATCAAGGAATTGTATCCGGAAAAACGTGTGCTGTATGTATCTGCCCATCTTTTCCAGGTGCAGTATACAGACTCCGTGCGAACCAATCACTTCAATGACTTCATTAGCTTCTACCAGACAATCGACGTGCTGATCATTGATGACATACAGGAATTTGCAGGGGTAACCAAAACGCAGAACACATTCTTCCACATTTTCAACCACCTTCACCAGAACGGAAAGCAGCTGATTCTGACTTCCGACCGCGCGCCCGTGATGCTGCAAGGTATGGAAGACCGCTTGCTCACCCGTTTCAAATGGGGCTTGGTGGCCGAACTGGAGAAACCGGACATCGAACTCCGGAAAAACATCCTGCGCAACAAAATCAAACGCGACGGACTGGTGATTCCGGAATCGGTTATCAGCTACATCGCGGAAAGCGTGAACGAAAGCGTGCGTGAACTGGAAGGTATCGTCAATTCGCTGCTGGCGCAATCTATCTTGTTCAAGCGTGAAATTGACCTCGACCTGGCACAGCACATTGTGAGAAAGGCGGTGAAATGCGCAGAAAGCAAGCCGATGACGGTGAGCGATATCATCACGAAGGTATGCGAACATTACAAGATAGACGAGACGGCTATCCACACCAAGACGCGCAAACGGGAAGTGGTACAAGTGAGACAGGTGGCGATGTATCTGGCAAAGAAACATACGGATACATCTTCTTCCAAAATCGGCCAGCTCATCGGAAACAAGGACCATGCCACGGTGTTGCACGCATGCAAGATTGTAAAAGACCAGGTGGACGTGGACAAAGCATTTAAGGCAGAAATCGAAGAAATAGAAATGAGTCTTCGAATGAGATAAAAAAACAGGTGGCTTCAAATCAGGCCACCTGTTTTTTTTATGCCGGCTGTCTGGTCAATCATCGAAGCCCTGACGCTTCAGCACTTTCTTCAGACCTTCCGACATGTATTCGTTGTCGGACTTTTTGTAACGGATATCCGTGAAAATCTGAGCCAGCGTTTCCGTATGGTTGATTTCTACAAAATGTTTGTTTTCCGGCAGGCTTTCCTTATAGGCATAGATATCGTCAATTTCGGAAGGGGTATAGTCATGATACTGCTCCTCGTGGATAATTCCCCGGATGGGCAGACGGTCGGGCTGTTCCGGACATTCATCGGGGTAACCCACCGTAATGGTAGCCACGGGCACCACGAGCTTCGGCAGGTGCAGCAAATCAACAATCTGGTCGGGATTATAGATAGTGGTCCCCAGATAGCAGATGCCCAACCCTTTCTCTTCGGCCAAAGTGCAGAAATTCTGCGTCACCAGCAGGGTGTCGCTCGCTGCATTCAGGAAAGAAATCAGATTATTATAGCCCGGCACGGCCTTCCGCTGTTCACACCACTTGCTGAAGCGGTTAAAATCGGCACAGAACGTGAGCACGACCGGAGCCGAAGTCACCATCGGCTGGTTGAAATGGGCAGGCGCCAGACGCTCCTTCATTTTCGCGTCTCTGGTTACCACCACACTATACAACTGCATATTTCCCATAGTGGAAGCGCGGAACGCTTCTTCCAACAATTCATTCAGCAACTCAGCAGGAATGTCTTCCTGTTTATACTTGCGAATGGTCCGTCTGTTCTTTATTGATTCCATAATATATCGGCTTTATATGATAATGCACAAAGGTAACAAGAATTGGCGAGAATCCCTATTTTTATAAGGTATAAGAAAACAGCCTGAAAATCACAAAGTTTTCCAAAATGGAAAACTTTTCAATACATCAATTTTCACAACACACTAATTATCAAATATATATCTTTTTAAAACAGAAAACCATCCACATTGTTGATAACTTCTTTCTTTTTTATTTTGTGAATTAAAAAAACATCTTTAGATTTGCAGACGTTTGTTGGAAATAAAACGACCTTCTACATTTTGCGACTTATCATTTTATTGCGAACAAACTTATTCATATACAAATAACCGTGGAAAAGAAAACGTACAGCTACGATGAAGCCTACAACGCTTCATTGGAGTATTTCAAAGGAGACGAACTGGCAGCTCGTGTTTGGGTAAACAAATACGCAGTGAAAGACTCATTTGGAAACATCTATGAAAAATCTCCAGAGGATATGCATTGGCGAATCGCCAATGAGGTGGCCCGTATAGAGGCAAAATATCCTAATGGCCTCAGTTCTCAAGAACTCTTCAACTTGCTTGACCATTTCAAGTATATCGTGCCTCAAGGAAGCCCGATGACTGGAATTGGGAACGACTATCAGATTGCATCCCTGTCCAACTGTTTCGTAATCGGACTTGACGGAAATGCAGACTCATACGGAGCCATCATCCGCATCGATGAAGAACAGGTGCAGCTGATGAAACGACGTGGCGGTGTAGGACACGACTTGTCGCACATCCGACCGAAAGGCTCGCCTGTAAAAAACTCGGCCTTGACCTCTACCGGACTTGTTCCTTTTATGGAACGGTATTCCAACTCCACACGTGAGGTAGCCCAAGACGGACGCCGCGGGGCACTGATGCTGACGGTATCAATCAAGCATCCGGATTCAGAAGCTTTCATCGATGCCAAGATGACGGAAGGAAAAGTAACCGGAGCCAATGTTTCCGTAAAACTGGACGACGCTTTCATGCAGGCTGCCATTGATGGAAAGCCTTACACGCAGCAATACCCTATCGATTCGGCCAATCCGATGGTTGCCAAAGACATTGACGCCTCGGCGCTGTGGAAAAAGATTGTACACAATGCATGGAAATCGGCAGAACCGGGTGTATTGTTCTGGGATACGATTATCCGCGAGTCTGTGCCCGACTGTTATGCCGACTTAGGCTTCCGTACGGTTTCTACCAACCCATGTGGCGAGATTCCGTTGTGTCCATACGACTCTTGCCGCCTGCTGGCCATCAACCTGTATTCATACGTAGTAAATCCATTCACTCCGGAGGCTTACTTTGATTTCGAACTGTTCAAGAAGCATGTGGCACTGGCACAGCGCATCATGGACGACATCATCGATCTGGAACTGGAAAAGATTGAACGGATTTTTGAAAAGATAGACTCTGACCCTGAAAGCATGGAAGTGAAGGGAACAGAACGCCACTTGTGGGAAAAGATTTATCGCAAATCTGGCTTGGGACGCCGTACGGGCGTAGGTATCACGGCTGAAGGTGACATGCTGGCTGCCATGGGACTGCGTTACGGCACAGAAGAGGCTACCGAATTTTCTGAAAAAGTGCACAAGACCATCGCTCTCGAAGCTTACCGTTCGTCTGTGAACATGGCCAAGGAACGTGGCGCGTTTGAAATCTACGATGCGGAACGTGAAAAGAACAATCCGTTCATCAACCGCCTGAAGGAAGCTGACCCGCAGCTGTACGAAGACATGAAGAAATACGGACGAAGAAACATCGCCTGCCTGACGATTGCACCGACTGGAACCACCAGCCTGATGACCCAGACTACCTCTGGTATCGAACCGGTGTTCATGCCTGTGTACAAACGCCGCCGGAAAGTGAATCCGAACGACACCAATGTACATGTGGATTTCGTGGATGAAACGGGAGACGCATTCGAAGAATATATTGTGTTCCATCACAAGTTCCTGACTTGGATGAAGGTGAACGGCTACGATCCCGACAAACGCTATACGCAGGAGGAAATTGACGAACTGGTGGCCAAATCACCTTATTATAAAGCCACTTCGAACGATGTGGACTGGCTGATGAAGGTGAAGATGCAAGGACGTATCCAGAAATGGGTGGACCATTCCATCAGTGTGACCATCAACCTGCCGAACAACGTCAGCGAAGACCTCGTGAACCAGCTTTACGTGGAAGCATGGCGCTCCGGCTGCAAAGGCTGTACCGTATATCGTGACGGTTCACGTGCCGGCGTACTGCTTTCTACAAAGAAGAAAGACAAGAAAGAGGAAGAGGAATGCCGCTGCAAACCGCCTCAGGTGGTGGAAGTCCGCCCGAAAGTGCTGGAAGCCGACGTGGTGCGTTTCCAGAACAACAAGGAAAAATGGGTGGCCTTTGTCGGTCTGCTGGATGGAAGACCTTACGAAATCTTCACCGGTCTGCAGGATGACGAAGAAGGCATCGTTCTGCCGAAGTCTGTCACTTCCGGACGTATCATCAAGAGCTACGACGAAGACGGCACCAAGCACTATGACTTCCAGTTTGAAAACAAGCGTGGTTACAAGATGACCATTGAGGGACTTTCTGAAAAGTTCAACAAGGAATACTGGAACTATGCCAAACTGATTTCAGGAGTGCTCCGCTGGAGAATGCCAATCGAGCAGGTTATCAAGCTGGTAGGTTCACTGCAACTCGACAGTGAAAGCATCAACACTTGGAAGAACGGTGTGGAAAGAGCCTTGAAAAAATACGTACAGGACGGCACTGAAGCCAAAGGCGTGAAATGCCCGAACTGTGGTCATGAAACCCTGGTATATCAGGAAGGCTGCCTGATTTGCAAGACTTGCGGTTCTTCACGCTGCGGATAAAAATCATGACATCCCAATAAACCTATCTCAGGCATGAATCTGACGAGCGACCTGGAACGAACGTCAGATTCATGCCTCTCTTATATTCCCTTCCCATGAAACAATCTGAAATGTACATTCACCTGAACGGGCTGAAAATATATGCCTTCCACGGCGTACTCCCTCAGGAAAACAAGGTGGGTGCCGAATTCACCCTCAACCTGCGGCTAAAGACAGATTTCAGCCGCGCGTCGCAAACAGACGACCTGAATTATACGCTCAACTATGCCGAGGTGTTTCAAGCCGTGAAAGAAGAAATGAAAATTCCTTCCCAACTTCTGGAACACGTCGTCCAGCGGATTGCCGAACGGCTGTTCCGCGACTTTTCCACCCTTACGGAAGTCAAAATCGCCTTGTTCAAACAGAATCCTCCCATGGGGGCGGACTGTAGGGAAACCGGAGTGGAATCAACTTACACCAAAGACTAACGCGATATGAAAAGACTTGTAATTTTTGACCTAGACGGAACTTTACTGAACACCATTGCCGACCTGGCCGCGGCTACCAATTACGCCCTGACTCAATTCGGCTATCCTACCCATCCGACCGATGCCTATCGCTTCTTTGTAGGCAACGGCATCAACAAACTTTTTGAACGGGCACTTCCCGAACAGGAAAGGACTCCGGAAAACGTCTTGCGAATCCGCTCGGAATTTGTCCCTTACTACAACATCCACAATGCGGATTTAAGCCGTCCCTACCCGGGCATCGAAGCACTGCTCAACCTACTGCAACAGCATCACTTACAGCTTGCCGTAGCCTCCAACAAATACCAGGAAGCCACCGCCAAACTCATCGGACAATATTTCCCGGCCATCCATTTCACTGCCGTTTTCGGGCAACGCGACAACGTGCCGACCAAACCCGACCCTCAGGTGGTGAATGAAATCATACAAATGGCCGGAGTAAGCAAAGACGAAGTGGTCTATATCGGCGACTCCGGAGTAGACATGCAGACCGGACTCAACGCGGGAGTCACTACCATCGGAGCATGCTGGGGGTTCCGGCCAAAAAGTGAATTACAGGCATTCCATCCGGATTTGCTGGCGGAAAAGCCGGAAGATATCAGCCGTTTCCTACAATTATCCAATGTCTAACATCCGGCCCGCTCCCCCCAGTACTACACATAAAAAAACGCCTTTCCGTTTTATGCCAAACAATCTTACGTTTCAATCAAAACGCAAGTACAATTTCAGGCAAAACGCAAAGGCGCTTTTGAAAACAGAAAATTCACGGACGCGACAAGCGTTTGAGGGCCAGATGATGCCCGGCCTGGGCCGCTTTCTTATACCAGAACATAGCCAGGTGAAGGTCGGGAGCTCCTACCCATCCCTCTTCGTATCCTTGCCCAATCCGGTAAAAGGCATAAGGGTCGGAAGAATGGCGGTAAGCCTCGAAAGCCCGCGGCAAGGAAACAGGCAGACGACCGCATCCCTTGCGGTACAAATCCCCCAGATTGGCCGAGGCATAAGTCAAATCGCCCTGACGGACAGCCTCCTTGAACCAGAACTCTGCTTCATAGCCGTCGGAGTCGACTCCTACCCCCTCCTGATACAACGTGCCGATATCATTCAATACCACTCCATCTACACGAATTCCTTCCCGGTATTCCTTTCCCAGCTCCAAGAGCATATCCACATCTTCCTGCGAAAAACTTTCCCAGGTTTCCGTTCCGTCGGACTGCCATGACTTGACACGGCCGATGGACACATGCTGCGGCACATCCACCTCCACATCCATGGCATAAGCCAGGCTGTCGGCCATGAATTCCTCCCGTGTCGCTTCCGAGAGCCAGCCTTTACGCAACAAATACTGAATATAGCCATAAATACGGGAAGTGGAAGAGTGGAGATTCACCCCATATTGCTTCAACTGTTCCAGCGAAACATAGCGGATACCCTCTTTCGGCAACTCCAGATAACAACGGGGGATGACGGAGAGCACCACCTTCAACGAAGCAATCTCTTCCCCGATGCAATCTTCAATCCACTGGGCCCCCAGCCGTTCATAAATGGAATAAGTCTTTCCATCCTCTCCCGACACCAGTTTCGGACTATGCCCGTTCAGACACAGTCCCAATGTATCAATCAGATAAGGAAAGAACTTGTAATCCTCATAAGAAGACAAACCGTCCATAGCTACTACCACCTTCCCCTTCCCGTCATCTGAAATGGCAAACGAAGTAGTGGAATATTCCGGACGATGAAAATAATACAGATTTTTTCCCTGATACGTGCCCTGAAGTGTTACCTTTACCGGTACCTCCAGCCTGCGTATAAGCTCCTTCATGCGCAAAGGGGCAACCGCATTCAGTTGAAAAGAAATTCGCATAGTAAGCCTTTCTACTTAAAAAATTCTCTGGTCCTTATCTCGCCACTGCCTATGCATAGGCGAGCATCCTTGTCATAAATCACCCCGAACTGTCCAGGGGCTATCCCCTGTATCGGCTCCCTGCTGGACACCAGCAATCCGTCTTCCGAAAAACGGACGGTTCCAGTCTGAAAGGTATCCGTGTGGCGTATCTTGAAACAAATTTCAGTTTCCGGTTCTTTCCAAGGATTCAATGTAATGAAATGAAAGTCCTTCAAGTAAAAGGAATAGCCAAACTGCTTTTCTGTATCATAACCATGCGACACATAGATAATGTTTTCTTCCACATTCTTGTCTACGACGAACCACGGGCCTCCGCCCAGCCCCAGTCCCTTGCGCTGGCCGATAGTGTGAAACCAGTATCCACGGTGTCGGCCGATAACCTTTCCCGTCTCCAGCTCCACCACCGGTCCCGGCTGCTCGCCCAGGAAACGGCGGATAAAATCATTGTAGTTTATCTTTCCCAAAAAGCAGATACCCTGACTGTCCTTCCGTCTGGCACTTGGCAAGGAAGCCTCCAGAGCCAATGCCCGCACTTCCTCTTTCATCAATCCGCCCAACGGGAACATCAGCCGGGACACCTGAAGGTAATCAATCTGCGCCAGAAAATCCGTCTGGTCCTTCACGGGATCTTTGGCCGTAGCCAGCCACGTATGCCCGTCAATTACGAGTGTAGAAGCATAATGTCCTGTAGCTATCTTATCATAGTCATGTCCGGCTTTCTGGTCGAAGCAACCGAACTTGATCAATTTATTGCACATCACATCCGGATTGGGAGTCAGCCCACGACGTACCTTATCGATGGTGTAAGCCACCACATTATCCCAATATTCCTTCTGCAAATCCACGATATGAAACGGCAGCCCGTACTTGCGGGCAGTAGCAGAAGCCAGTTCTATATCCTCTTCCGCCGTACACGTCAGTTCTTCATCCGTATCCATACCAATCTTTATGTAAAACAAGTCTGGTTTGTATCCTTGCTCACACAACAGATGTACAGCTACCGCGCTGTCCACTCCTCCCGAAATCAATGCTGCTATTTTCATATATATTCTTTTTTTAACGGCAAATATACCGCCCGCTTTCCAAATGCCCAATACCCTTTTCAAGGTATATCTCTCACTTCAAAGCCTGGAACTGTTCGATGAGCGATGTAAGATTTGCCGTAAACAAACGAGCCGAAATGGCCAACAGGATGATGCCGAAAAATTTACGGATGACATAGATTCCTCCTTTCCCCAGCATGCGTTCAATGCGGTCGGTCAACTTCAGCACAATATAGACCCATACCATGTTCAATATCAGTGCCAGCACAATGTTTATCGACGCATATTCCGCCCGCAACGACAACAAAGTGGTAAACGCACCGGCTCCTGCCAGCAAAGGGAACACCAGAGGCACCAACGTAGCCTCCTTGATGGGACCTGTATTTTTGAAAATCTCAATATCCAGAATCATTTCCAGCGACATCAGGAAAATGACAAAGGCACCGGCCACGGCAAACGAAGCGATGTCCACCTGAAACAAGCGCAGCATCATATCGCCGGCATAAAAAAATCCAAGAAGAAGGACAAAAGCGATAAGTGTAGCTTTTGGAGCATTTACCGGTCTTCCCTTCTGCTTCAAATCCAATATAATAGGGATAGACCCAATGATATCAATCACTGCAAAAAGAACGATAAAAGCGCTCAAAAACTGTTGAAAATTAAATCCGATCATTGTTATATTCAAAATTACTTTTGCAAAGTTATCATTTTTTTATACACTTGCAAGATTCGACAATCATTATCAGACCGTAAGAAAGAATAAAAAAGATAAAACCTATAATCAGAGGATAACCTCACTGGGGAAATATACTTAACTTTGTATGTTAAAAGATAACTTAATAAAGTTAACGAGAGTATGGAATTGACAATGTACGACAAGCTTTTACAGCTCCCTCTGTTTCAAGGGATGTCGAAATTCGACTTTACCGACATCCTGGAAAAAGTAAAGATTCACTTCAATAAATATGAACCTGGAAGCTGTCTGGTAAAACAGGACACTCCATGCGACCAGCTTATTTTTGTGCTGGATGGAGAAGTACAGATAGAATCCAATGACGCTCCACACAAATACACTTTGTGGGAAAACTTTAAAAGTCCGAATGTCATCGAACCTTATTCCTTGTTCGGAATGCGTCCTTATTTTACGGCATCGTACACCGCACTGACCGAGGTAAACACCTTACACATCGAAAAATCCTACATCCTCAACGAGTTGTGCCGCTATGAGGTGTTCAACCTGAACTACATGAACATGCTAAGCAACCGGAGCCAGGTGATTTACAACAAACTGTGGAATTCCCATATCGGGAAAACACGCGATAAAATCATCAATTTCCTTCTGTTGCGCTGCATGACTCCCTACGGGCCGAAAAAACTGTCCATCCGGATGGAAGACCTCGCCCGGCTGATTGACGACACGCGCATCAATGTATCAAACGTGCTGAACGACCTCCAGAACCGAGGCTTAATCCAACTGGGACGCCGCACGTTCAGCATTCCCGATTTAAGGGAGGTAGTTCTCCTTTCGGACAAAAAAGAATAAACCTAAATTTTTACAGACTAGCTTTATGAACAATCCATTTTTACAACCCTATCATACCCTCCACGACACCACTCCTTTCCAGCAGATACGGATAGAAGACTACGAACCGGCTATCCGGGAAGGAATGCGACTGGAAGAGGAAGAAATCCGGCAAATCACCGGAAATCCGGAGATGCCTACCTTCCAGAACACGATTCTGGCACTGGAACATGCAGGAAAGACCCTGGACAGAGTCACTACCGTCTTGTTCAACCTGCTGAGTGCGGAGACAAACGATGAACTGGAAGCCATTGCGGAGAAAATGACGCCGGAACTTTCGGAACATGCCAACAACATCAGCCTCAACGAGGGATTGTTTGCACGGGTCAAGGCGGTATATGAACAAAAGGAGGCACTTCCACTGACACCGGAAGAACGACGTCTGTTGGAAAAGTCATACGACGGATTTGTCCGTAACGGTGCCAACCTGCCGGAAAAGGATAAAGAGACTTTCCGCAAGCTGAGCATGGAACTGAGCAGCCTGACCCTGAAGTTCTCACAGAACCATCTGAAAGAGACGAACAGCTTCGAACTGGTACTACGACACGAAGACGAGTTAGCCGGACTGCCGGAAAGTGCCGTGGAAGCAGCTGCCCATGCCGCTCATGAGAAAGGGAAGGACGGATGCTGGATTATCACCCTGCAGGCTCCCAGCTACGTACCCTTTATGAAGTACAGCGACAAAAGAGACTTGCGTAAAGAGCTTTACATGGCCTACAACACCCAATGTTGCCACGATAACGAGTTTAATAACCTGGACATCGTAAAACGGTTGGTCAACCTGCGCATGGAGCTTGCCCAGCTGTTGGGGTTCTCCAACTATGCGGAATACGTACTGAAAAAGCGTATGGCCGAAAACAGCGACCATGTGTACAAGCTGCTGAACGATTTATTGGAGGCCTATACCCCCGTAGCTCGGGAGGAGGTAGAGGAAATCCGCACCTTGGCCCGCGAACTGGAAGGCAACGACTTCGAACTGATGCCGTGGGACTTTTCTTATTATGCTGAAAAGCTGAAGAACCGGAAATTCAGTCTCGACGAAGAAGCACTCCGGCCTTACTTCGAACTGAGCCGCGTAAAAGCGGGGGTATTCGGACTGGCTACCCGCCTGTATGGAATCACCTTCAAGGAAAACCAAGAAATCCCGGTGTACCATCCGGATGTGCAGGCCTACGAGGTGTTCGACCGCGACGGCAGTTTTCTGGCCGTGCTTTATACCGATTTTCATCCCCGTGAAGGCAAGCGTTCGGGCGCCTGGATGACCAGTTACAAGGAACAATGGATAGAAGACGACGGCACCAACAGCCGCCCGCACGTCTCCGTAACCATGAATTTCACCAAGCCTACAAAAGACAAACCGGCCTTGCTGACTTTCTCGGAGGTCAACACTTTCCTGCATGAATTCGGTCATGCCCTGCACGGTATGTTTGCCAATACCCGTTTTCAAAGCATGAGCGGCACGAACGTATATTGGGATTTTGTGGAACTTCCTTCACAAATCATGGAAAACTTTGCCATAGAAAAGGAATTTTTAAATACATTCGCATGTCATTACCAAACGGGTGAACCGATTCCCGAGGAACTGATTCAGCGCATTGTAGACGCTTCCAACTTCAACGTAGCTTATGCTTGCCTGCGTCAAGTCAGTTTCGGATTGCTCGACATGGCCTGGTACACCCGCCAGACTCCGTTTGAGGGAGATGTAAAGGCATACGAGAAAGCTTCCTGGCAACACACCCAACTGCTTCCACAACTGGAAGACACCTGCATGAGCGTACAGTTCGGGCATATCATGTCGGGCGGCTATTCAGCCGGATACTACAGCTACAAATGGGCGGAAGTACTGGATGCTGATGCCTTTTCGGTTTTCAAGGCGAAAGGAATCTTCAATCCGGAAACGGCACGTTCCTTCCGGGAAAATATTTTATCAAAAGGGGGCACCGAACATCCGATGACACTTTACAAACGCTTCCGGGGACAGGAACCGACCATCGACGCATTGTTAAAAAGAAATGGAATAAAATGAACATACAAATGAAAGCATTCAAAATCTACTGGTTCTTCACGTTACTCCTGCTGCTCGCCGGGTGTAACCAGGAAGACGATGTGCATGAAATTTTCTCCAGCGGGCAGACATGGCACTGGAGCGGCTCTTACAGTACCAGCGACTGGAAAGATGACAACAACTTCAATTCTACTCTGACACGGGATGAACTGGCCAGAATCAATGATGACCAAGACAAATACAACATCATTTTCAAAGAAGACGGTACGGTGGAAGGAAACGGAAGCAGTTTCACCTTTACCGGCACATGGAGTGCCAACGGGAATGACCAGAGTTTTTCCATCCAGCTGAAGCCTAACGGAAACCGCAGCGGACTGGACAAGACTTTTTATGACGAAATAAGCAATGCGAAATTCTACCGGGGCAGCTCACGCCTCATCAAGCTGTTCAACCTCGACAAGAATCATTACATTCAGTTTTACCCCAAAGGATTTAACAACTAGGCAGCATCATTATGGAACCATCAGAACATAAACAAGAAATCCTGGACAAGCGCTATATGCGCATGGCACTCATCTGGGCCGAAAACTCTTATTGTAAGCGGCGTCAGGTGGGGGCATTGATTGTCAAGGACAAGATGATTATCTCGGACGGATACAACGGTACCCCGGCCGGATTCGAAAATGTGTGTGAAGACGAAAACGGAGTGACCCGCCCTTACGTCCTTCATGCGGAAGCCAATGCCATCACCAAGATAGCCCGCTCCAGCAACAGCAGTGAAGGGGCTACCATGTATGTCACCGCCTCCCCTTGCATCGAATGTGCGAAACTGATTATTCAGGCTGGCATCAAGCGAGTGGTCTATGCCGAGAAATACCGCCTGGAAGACGGACTGGACTTATTGAAACGAGCGCATATTGAAGTTGTATATCTTAACCCCAATGAATAAAATTATGAAGAACAATAGTACACGCTTTATTCCGTTTCTGCTGGCCATCTGCCTGATTGCAGGTATCGCCATCGGTACATTTTATGCCAACCATTTTTCCGGCAACAAACTGGGCATCATCAACACGTCTTCCAACAAATTGAATGCCTTGCTGCGTATCATTGACGACCAGTATGTGGATACCGTCAATATCAGCGACCTGGTGGAAGAAGCCATGCCACAGATTCTTTCGGAACTCGACCCACATTCTTCTTATATCCCGGCCAAAGACCTGGAAGCCGTTACGGCCGACTTAAAAGGCAGTTTCAGCGGCATCGGTATCCAGTTTACCATCCAGAATGACACCATCCATGTGAACAACGTCATTCAGGGAGGCCCATCCGAAAAGGTGGGACTGATGGCAGGCGACCGCATTGTGGAAGTAGACGATTCTGCCTTTGTGGGAAAAATCGTCACCAATGAAGAAGCCATGAAACGCCTGAAAGGTGAAAAAGGCAGCAAAGTCAAACTCGGTGTGTACCGTCCGGGAGAAAAAGAGCTGCTGCATTTCACCGTCGTACGGGGCAACATTCCGGTCAAGAGCATTGACGCAGCCTACATGATTAACGAAAAAGTGGGTTATGTCAAAGTCAACAAGTTCGGGGAGACCACTTATCCGGAATTACTGATAGCCTTGGCCAAACTGGGCCAGAAAAACTGTGAGGGACTGATAATAGACCTTCGTGGAAATACAGGAGGTTACATGGCTGCCGCCATCCAGATGGTCAACGAATTTCTTCCCAACAACCGCCTGATTGTGTATACGCAAGGACGGAAATCCCCACGCCAGGACTATAATTCCAACGGTACGGGAAGCAACCAGAAAATGCCGCTCGTGGTTTTGGTGGATGAAGGTTCAGCTTCTGCCAGCGAAATCTTTGCCGGGGCCATCCAGGACAATGACCGCGGAACCATCGTCGGACGCCGTTCGTTCGGGAAAGGACTGGTACAGCAGCCCATCGAATTCAGCGACGGCTCTGCCATCCGCCTGACCATCGCCCGTTATTACACTCCGTCGGGCCGTTGCATCCAGAAGCCATACGAAAAAGGGAAAGAATCGGAATATGAATTGGATTTGCTCACCCGCTACGAACACGGAGAATTCTTCTCGGCCGACAGTATCAAGCAGAATGAAACAGAAGTCTACCACACCCGACTGGGGCGTCCGGTATATGGAGGAGGAGGCATTATGCCCGATATCTTCGTGCCGCAGGACACCACGGGTATGACTTCCTATTTCCGAATGGCCGCCAACCGAGGACTGATTATCCGCTACACTTTCGAGTATACCGACCAAAACCGGAGCACACTTCAGAAATACGACACCCCGGAAAAGATGGAGGAATACCTGAAAAAACAGAACCTGCTGAACAATTTTGCCGCATGGGCTGAAAAGAAAGGATTGAAACGCCGCAACAACCTGATGGCCAAATCACGCCAGTTGTTTGAAATGAGCCTTTACGGAAACATTATCTACAACATGCTGGGCATGGAGGCGTATGTGGAATTCCTCAATGAAACCGATAAAACGGTTTTGAAGGCAGTGGAAATTCTGGAAAAAGGTGAGTCTTTCCCACAGGCTCCTGAAATGGAGCCTTCCAACGAGAAAAAGAAATAAAATCTCATGGACAAAAGAGAATTACGCAAACAAATGGCACAAGAGAAGCGGAAATATTCCGCTTCTCAAAAAGCAGGATGGTCTTCCAGCCTATTCCAGAAGCTGGAAGACCATCCTTTATTTTTACAGGCAAAAACCATCCTGCTCTATCACTCTCTACCCGATGAAGTAGATACTCACGCATTTATCGAACGCTGGTATCCGCACAAACGCATCATACTGCCGCTGGTAAAAGGAGATGAACTGGAATTCCGGTATTATGAAGGAAAAGAATCATTACAGACCGGTTCATTCGGCATTCAGGAACCGAACGGAAGACAAATGGAAAACTTGGATGAAATCGAACTGAGCATCGTTCCCGGTGTAGCCTTCGACCGGACTGGAAACCGACTGGGACGTGGAAAGGGATACTATGACCGTGCTCTCTCCCGCCTGCATTCCTATAATATAGGTGTCTGCTTTCACTTCCAACTCTGCCCGCACATCCCGACAGAGCCTACAGACCGCCCCATGCACGAGGTTTGGACCGAACAAGGATGTGTATACTCAACGGAACACAATGTTCACGATGACTTGTGAGCCCACCTGCGCATTCAGGTTACGAATCAGCATCTCCCGCCCCATCATCAGTTCCTGGCGGATGACCGAGGAAGAGAGGCTGACATAAAGCACCTGGTTCTTAATAAACAGATTCGTAGTGTAACGGGTGATGACCGGTCCCACCACATCCTTCCAGGCATCCACCAACCGATACTCGTTCAAGGGAGTCTCCAACCCCTGTTGGCGGAGGAACTGCCGGAGCACATCCCCTATCTGTTCCGTATTATTCCGCTTCATACCCTTCCTTTCGTTCTGAGACCTCTCCGTTTTCCACCTCGAACAACTTATAGTCGCCCTCAATCTTTTTCAGGATACGGTCCAGATGGTCACGATTGGTATCCGTAATGAAAATCTGACCGAAACTATCGCCTGCCACGAGCTTCACAATCTGCTCCACCCGCAAGGCATCCAACTTGTCGAAGATATCATCCAATAAAACCAAGGGAGTGGTACCGCTTCCTGTCCGCTTCAAGAATTCAAACTGTGCCAGCTTGAGTGCAATCAGATACGTTTTGTTCTGCCCCTGCGAGCCTTCCCGCTTCATGGGAAATTCCCCCAGCTGCATAATCAGGTCGTCCTTGTGAATACCTTTCAGGGAATATCCCATCACCCGGTCCCGCTGCCGGTTCTCACGCAGCAAGGTCAGCAAGTCTCCCTCTGCCGCATGCGACTGATACGACAGTTTCACCTGCTCCCGGTTCTGGGAAATATAGGCATAATACGACTGGAAAATCGGAATAAACTCTTCAATAAACTGCCGACGCTTGCGAAACACAATCTCTCCCGTGGAAGCCATCATTTCCTCCCACACATTCATCAGTTCCTCATCCGGCTCGAAGTCCGCTTTCAGCAATGTATTCCGCTGTGCCAGCGCCTTGTTGTAACGAATCAACGCATCCAGGTATTCACGGTCAAACTGCGAAATCACCACGTCCATGAACCGCCGGCGTTCTTCACTTCCTCCCGCTATCAGCAGCGTATCCGCCGGAGAAACCATGACCAGCGGTATCAGTCCGATATGGTCCGACAAACGGGTGTATTCCTTCTTGTTCCGCTTGAACTGTTTTTTCTGACGGCGTTTCAATCCGCAATACACTTCCTCCGGATCACCGCCGTCCGTTTCATAAAACCCCTGCAGCACGAAAAAATCCTGCTCATGCCGGATATTCTGAGAATCAATGGGATTGGTTGCACTCTTACAGAAAGAAAGATAATATACGGCATCCATCAGGTTGGTCTTTCCCATCCCGTTCTTGCCGATGATGCAGTTCATCTTACGGGAAAAAGTCAGTTCCGCCTGCTCCAGATTCTTATAGTTTACGATTGAAATGCGTTTAAGCCACATAAAACTCTTGTTATTTAGGATACAAAATTAACAATAAAAGCAAGATTCATTAAAAAAACTGCCCGCAAATTTCATTTATAAGTATAAATAAACTACTTTTGCTGTCCGAATAAGTGGATTTTGAAAATAATAAAAAAACAAATATCAAATGACTGAACAAAAACACACTCATGACCCATTGAATGTGGACGAAGCGCTCAGCACTTCGGAAGCATTCCTTCTCAAAAACAAGAATCTACTGTTAGGCGTAGTAATCGCCTTGGTTGTCATCGTAGGAGGTTACCTCGGATACAAGCATTTCATTGCCGAACCCAACGAATTGAAAGCCTCTGAAGCTATTTTTAAAGGCGAACAATATTTCGGAGCCGACAATTTTGAAGTGGCCCTGAAAGGCGACAGCCTGGGCTATGCAGGTTTCGTCAAACTGGCAGACCAGTTCAGCGGTACAGATGCCGGCAACCTGGCCAACGCATACGCAGGTCTTTGCTATGCACAGCTCGGCAAATACGAAGACGCCATCAAATACCTGGACAAATTCAGCGGCAACGACTTGCTGGTAGCCCCTTCCGTAATGGGAGCACTGGGAAACTGCTACGCACAGGTAGGTCAGCTTGACAAGGCGGTAGCTACTTTACTGAAAGCAGCCGAACGTGCCAACAGCATGTCACTGAGTCCGATTTATTTGATTCAGGCCGGACAAATCCTGGAAAAACAAGGAAAGAACGCAGAAGCCGTAGACGCTTACAAACAGGTAAAGAACAAATACGGCAACTCTTACCAGGCCATGGATATCGACAAATACATCGAGCGTGCTTCTTTGAAATAATTTCCCCCTAATATACTTCTATTGGAAGAGTAACATCATTCAGGCCGGACCGAAAAACTCATAAGCATCTGCGGATGTACTCCAGTTTTTCGGTCCGGTTTCTTTTACCCTCTAATAACCTTTAAAAACAACAAATATGGCAACAGCTTATCACAATCTTTCTGATTACGATTTCAACTCCGTACCCGATGCCTCACAGATGCGTTTCGGCATCGTCGTATCCGAATGGAATCACAATATCACCGGTGCCCTTCTCGAAGGGGCTGTCCGCACCCTGAAAAAACACGGGGCCAAAGATGAAAACATATTGGTTTATCCGGTTCCGGGAAGTTTTGAATTGACTTTCGGTTCCGCACAGCTCATCAAAAGCGGAAAAGTGGACGCCGTCATCGCATTAGGCTGCGTAGTGCGTGGTGATACCCCCCATTTTGACTATGTTTGTGCAGGGGCCACACAAGGTATCACCGAACTGAATGCAACCACCGACACGCCAGTGATTTACGGCCTGATTACCACCAACAACATGCAACAAGCCGAAGATCGCGCTGGCGGCAAATTAGGGAATAAAGGTGACGAATGTGCAGTCACAGCGATAAAAATGATTGATTTTGTTTGCAAGTTAAAAAAATAATCGTACCTTTGCAACGCAATTGAGAAAAGCACTAATTTCTCGGTTGCGGACGGGCAAATACCAGAGTGGCCAAATGGGGCAGACTGTAAATCTGCTGGCTTACGCCTTCGGTGGTTCGAATCCATCTTTGCCCACCAAATTTGCGGAAGTAGCTCAGTTGATAGAGCATTAGCCTTCCAAGCTGAGGGTCGCGGGTTTGAGTCCCGTCTTCCGCTCTTTTTTGAAATTCTGTTGGGCAAGTACCAGAGTGGCCAAATGGGGCAGACTGTAAATCTGCTGGCTTACGCCTTCGGTGGTTCGAATCCATCCTTGCCCACCGCAAATTTGCGGAAGTAGCTCAGTTGATAGAGCATTAGCCTTCCAAGCTGAGGGTCGCGGGTTTGAGTCCCGTCTTCCGCTCTCCGAGAGATTGCCTTTTAAAGGCAGTCTCTTTTTTTTATATCTTCCCTCTTCCCTTCCACCTGTATAACACAAATGGCCGAAAAGCAGCTCACGCCACTCTCCAGCCATCCTTTATTCCCTGTGATGCAAACGGAAACGGTTATCGACCTCCCTTTCTGAGCTTTCGCAAGACATCCTGCATCTTGAACACCACCTCCGGATGTTCAATGGCTACATTCTGCTGTTCACAAGAATCATCCGATATCTTATAAAGCTGCGGAGATGTACTGTTACCCGACTCTATTTCCGGCACCCAAGGTATTCCCACAGGTCCGTCATTCGGTTCGATGTATTTCCAGTCCTTCGTCCGCACAGACAAAGTATGGTTATACGACTGCTCCACGACCCACTCTCTACCGTCTGCATCTTTTCCCAACAACACATTCAACTGATTCTCGCTGTCTGGCGCACTCCCTTTCGGAAGTACTGCACCCAGCAGTTCTCCCATGGATCTCATCAGGTCAATCTGTGAAACCAGCGCGGCAGAAGTTCCTGCTTTCTGCATTCCGGCAGGCCATGATACGATGAAAGGTATTCTGGTTCCCCCCTCAAACGCACTGTACTTATTGCCTCTCAAGCCCCCTGTAGGTGAATGTCCGTTTAAAAGCTCGGCAGCCTTGTCGTCATAGCCGTCGTCACAAACCGGACCGTTGTCGCTCGTCAGGATAATCAGGGTATTTTCCCGTAACTTCAATTCCTCCAGACAGGCAAGCAGCTGGCCCACGCTCCAGTCGAACTGTGCAATCGCATCTCCTCTCAAGCCCATCACATTCTTTCCTCTGAACCGTTCATGCGGGAAACGAGGTACATGTACGTCGTTCGTGGCAAAATACATGAAAAAAGGCTCTTTACTATGTTCACGGATAAAACCGATAGCATGCGCCGTAATGGAATCGGCTATGTTCTCGTCCTTCCACAAGGCTTTTCCTCCACCTTTCATATACCCGATACGACCTATTCCATTGACGATAGCCTGATTGTGTTCATGGGTAGGCTGCAAATTATACATCAGCTCCGGATGTTCTTTACCTAAAGGTTCACCCGGAAAATTCATTCTATAACTCACCTCAATCGGATGCTCTGGATCATAATTCGCCACTTTGCCATTCTCAATAAAGACACAAGGCACACGGTCGGCTGTAGCCGCCATGATATACGAATAATCAAATCCCAAGTCTCCTGGATGAGAAGGGAGAGGGGCATTCCAATCCTGCTTTCCGGTTTCACGTCCCAGCCCCAAATGCCACTTACCGATTACAGAGGTCGCATATCCCGCATTTTTAAACACGTCTGCCAAGGTATACTGTCCGGGGTCAATAATCATTCCGGCATTACCTGCCGCCACATCGGTTCCCGGCTTCCGCCAGGCATATTCTCCGGTCAGCAGAGAATACCGCGACGGCGTACTTGTGGATGCCACCGCATAAGCATTCGTAAACCGAATACCATGCTGAGCCAGGCTATTTACTGCCGGCGTATGTATGTTCTTGGCATGATAACACTCCAAGTCTCCATAACCGAGGTCATCCGCACAGATAATAATCACATTGGGACGAGAAAGCCCATCGCTGTCTGCCGCCAGCAGATAGGCCGGAACCAGCAAGGGCAGAAAAGAGCCCGCATACAAGAATTTTTCTTTCATATTTGTATAGAAACAATAAATGCAAAGCCGTCGGAGAATTTTCTGAGACGACTTTGCATCTGAAAATAACCAAAATTATTTCAAAAACATCAGGAAATCTTCCGGAAAGGCGGTTTCACCACCTGTGCTTTCAACTTCCTACCACGGTTGTCCAAATAGATTTCCGTACCCGGCTTCGCATAGTCTATTTTGACATACCCCATACCGATGCCGATTTTCCGCGTAGGCGACATGGTACCCGAAGTTACCTGCCCGATGGTTTCTCCCGCCTCGTTCAGCAAGGCATATCCGTGACGCGGGATTCCACGGTCAATCATTTCAAAGCCCACCAGCTTCCGGCTTACCCCTTCGGCTTTCTGCTTTTCCAGCGCCGCACGATTGGTAAAGTTCTTTCCTTCCACGAACTTGGTAATCCATCCCAACCCGGCTTCCAGCGGAGAAGTCTCGTCGGTAATGTCATTGCCATACAGACAGAAGCCCATCTCCAGACGCAACGTATCGCGGGCACCCAGTCCGACAGGCTTGATGCCGAACTCCTTCCCGGCCTCAAAAATGGCATCCCAGATTTTCAGTGCCACCTCCGGATAGAAATACAACTCAAAGCCTCCGGCTCCCGTATATCCCGTATTGGAAATAATGACATTCGGAACACCGGCAAATTCTCCCACCTTGAATGTGTAATAAGGAATCGATTTCAAATCCACCGGAGTCAGTTTCTGAAGCGTATCGCAGGCCTTCGGACCTTGCACAGCCAGCTGCCCCATGCGGTCGGATGCGTTTTCCAGCTCTGCCCCTACCCTGTTATGAGCCACACACCAGTTCCAGTCTTTCTCGATATTGGCCGCATTGACCACCAGCATGTATTTTTCGGGCTCGTATGCATACACCAGCAAATCGTCCACAATCCCTCCTGTCTCGTTCGGGAAGCACGTGTACTGCACCTTACCCGGCGTAAGTACCGCCGCGTTGTTGGAAGTCACCTCCTGAATGAAATCCAGCGCATGAGGACCTTTCACCCAGAATTCTCCCATGTGCGACACGTCGAAGACGCCCACCGCATGGCAGACCGTCAAATGTTCATCAATGATTCCGGAATATTCAATCGGCATGTTATAACCCGCAAATTCATGCATCTTGGCACCGAGTGCAATGTGTTTCTCGGTAAATGGAGTTGTTTTCATAAGGTATATTTTAAGGTTGATTGTATAAAGTTGCAGACCTGCTGAGACAAGTCCGCAACTTTCAGAATGATTTATCGATATCTTTTGGCGGTCAGCTCGGCAATCTTCACAACCACCATCATGGCCTTCTCGATAGACTGGACAGGCACGAACTCATAACGTCCGTGGAAATTCAGCCCTCCGGCAAAAATATTCGGGCAAGGAAGGCCTTTGAACGAAAGCTGTGCCCCGTCTGTTCCCCCACGAATGGCTTTTACCTTCGGAGTGACCCCTGCTTCCTGCATGGCTGCAAAAGCAATGTCGATGATGTGCATCAACGGTTCCACCTGCTGGCGCATGTTATAATACTGGTCTTTCAGCTCCACAGACACCGTACCTTCTCCGTACTTCTGGTTCAACTGGGCGGCATAGTCCAACAAGGCCTGCTTGCGCGCCTCAAACTTCTGACGGTCATGATCGCGTACAATGTAAGACAACACGGTCTTTTCCACTTCCCCTTCCATTCCCACCAGATGGAAGAATCCTTCGTATCCCTCCGTCGTGCCCGGAGTCTCATTGGCGGGAAGCAGAGAAGCATATTCAGTGGCCACCAGCAATGAATTGATCATCTTGTTCTTGGCGTATCCCGGATGCACGTTGCGTCCCTTCACCACCACCTTGGCAGCCGCCGCATTGAAATTCTCGAACTCCAGTTCGCCCACTTCGCCGCCGTCCATCGTATAGGCCCACTTCGCACCGAACTTCTCCACATCAAACTTATGGGCTCCCAGACCGATTTCCTCATCCGGATTGAAGCCGATGCGGATATCTCCGTGCTTGATTTCCGGATGTGCTTTCAAATAAGCCACGGCTCCTACGATTTCCGCTATCCCGGCCTTGTCGTCGGCTCCCAGCAAGGTATGTCCGTCGGTCACAATCAAATCTTCGCCCACATGATCCAGCAGTTCCGGGAAATTTTTCGGCGACAGGATGATGTGTTCTTCCGCACATAACGGAATATCTTTCCCATCGTATTTCTCCACAATGCGTGGTTTCACATTCTCCCCGCTCATGTCAGGACTGGTATCCATGTGGGAAATAAAACCGATAACCGGCACCTCATGATCTACGTTCGAAGGCAATGTAGCAAACAAATAGCCATTTTCATCGAGCGAAATGTCTTTCAGTCCCAGCTTCTCCAGTTCCTCTCTCAGATAACGGGCAAACACCATCTGTTTCGGCGTACTAGGCGTCACTCCGGTCGATTCATCCGACTGTGTATCAAAAGTCACATACTTTAAAAAGCGTTCAATTACTGTCATATCACTTTAACGGTTTACAAATATCTTACTCTTATTTCTGTAAAAGTAGGAAATACCCGGAGAATGACCAAAATACTTACCATTTTTTATTAGAACACAAGAATGATTTACCTTGACCGTACAGAAAACTTGTCACTCCAACAGAGTTTTAAGTTAAAAAGAAAAGGCAATCCAAAAACTCTTAAAACAAGACCAGACAGATTCAAGCGTTTTTTGTAATTTTGCCGCATGAAAAAATACCTACTCATCTGCCTCTATTTCCTGTTTGCCCTGACAGGCAACGCACAGGATTCTGCACAGGACAGTTTGTCACTCCAACGGCAAACCGCTAAAGAACTCAAGAAAAAGAAGAAAGCCGAACGCAACTTCCACTACAATATATTGGGAGGACCCAGCTATACACCAGACTTCGGAGTGCTGATAGGAGGAAGCGCCCTGATGACCTTCCGGATGGATTCGAAAGACACCACCATGCGCCGCTCGGTCATTCCGGCTTCTTTGGCTTTCATGTTCAACGGAGGACTCAACCTGGTGGTGAAGCCGCAGCTTTTCTTCAAGAACGACCGTTTCCGCATCTTTGGACAGTTCATGTTCAAAAACACCCAGGAAAATTTCTATGGAGTGGGATATGAAACAAACAAGAACTATGTGCGGAGCGATACCACCAGCCAATACCGTTACAGCGGTATCCAGATAAACCCGTGGTTTCTTTTCCGACTGGGAGAAAGTGATTTCTTCGCCGGTCCGCAGATTGACATCACCTACGACCATATCATGGACCCTGCCAAATACCTGGTGGAACAACCCGACTACAAACGGGCAGGAGGTACTGCCGACGGATACAAGAACTTCAGTTCGGGTATCGGTTTCCTGCTGACTTACGACACACGCGACGTACCGGCCAACCCTTACAAAGGACTGTATTTCGACCTGAGAGGACTGATGTACGAAAAATTCCTGGGAAGCAATTCCAGCTTCTACCGTGTGGAGCTGGACTACCGGCAATACAAACTTGTGGGAAAACGAAAAGTGCTGGCCTGGACGGTGCAAAGCAAACATTCCTTCGGGCACAACCTGCCCCTGAACAAGTACGTACTGAGCGGTACACCCTTCGACCTGCGAGGTTATTACATGGGACAATACCGTGACAAATCCTCACATGTGGCGCTGGCCGAATACCGACAGATGTTCAATACCGACCAAAGCAACTGGATCAAGAAAATCATCAACCGGCTGGGCTTCGTGGCGTGGGGTGGATGCGGCTTCATGGGACCTACTCCCGGAAAGATTGAAGGAGTGCTTCCCAATGCCGGACTCGGACTCCGTATCGAGGTGCAACCCCGCATGAACGTGCGCCTGGATTTGGGACGTGACTTCACCAACCAGCAGAATCTGTTTTATTTCAACATGACCGAGGCTTTCTAAAAAACGCCTCTGCAAATTCCCCCTTGTGTCACAGCATTTTCTCTGTCCCACACTGTGGGATACAAAAACCACACTGTGAAATACATATCCCGCAGTGTGGGACACATATTTCACAGTGTGGTACAGAAAATATGCTTATGCCTTTTCCGGAATGTGCAGGGAAGATGGTTGTTTATCTTCCCCACCACATCCGAAACATATTATCAGAAACAGCTGGAACCGTCGAAACAGTGTGTACAAACCTTGCACTTCGGCAGTCCGATAGCCTCAATCAGCGTCTCCAATGTATTGAATTTCAGTGAAGTCAATCCAAAACGGGAGCGAATACGCTCCACAAGTTCCTTATATTCCGGAGAATCCGTTGTCGCATATTTGTCCAATTTGGCGTTTTCGTCACCTTCAATCTCCTTGATGATGCGGCGGGTAATCAATTCCATGTCACTCTTGGAGGAAGTGAAGCCGATGAAAGGACATCCGTAAATCAGTGGCGGACATGCAATACGCATGTGTACTTCCTTTGCCCCGTAATCATAAAGAATGTTCACGTTGTCACGGAGCTGCGTACCGCGTACAATGGAGTCATCACAGAACAACAGACGTTTTCCCTGCAACATGGCACGGTTCGGAATCAATTTCATCTTGGCCACCAGCGAACGCATGCTTTGGTTGCTCGGCGTAAAGCTTCTGGGCCAGGTAGGAGTATATTTGGCAATAGCCCGGTGATAGGGAACCCCTTTTCCTTCGGCATAACCCAGCGCCATTCCGACGCCCGAATCAGGGATACCACACACGCAATCCACTTCGGAATCATCGTGCTGTCCCATCTTGTAACCACTCATGAAACGCACCTCTTCTACATTTTTCCCTTCATAGCAAGATACGGGAAACCCGTAATACACCCACAGGAACGAACAAATCTGCATTTTTTCGTTCGGTTTGCGCAGCTGTTCAAGTCCTTCGGCCCGCATACGTAAAATTTCGCCCGGACCTACATAACGGTCGATTTCAAAATCCAGGTTCGGCAGACTGCTCGACTCACTGGTTGCCGCGTATGCTCCTTCCTTCTTCCCGATGACAATCGGCGTACGTCCCCATTTGTCACGGGCCACAATGATGCCGTCTTCCGTCAGAATCAACATGGAACAAGATCCCTTGATTTTTTGGAACACATTCTCAATGCCTTCCACAAAATCTTTTCCCTGCACGATGAGCAATGCCACCAGTTCCGTTGGATTGGTCTTTCCCATACTCATTTCGGAGAAATGCATATTGCTGTCCAGCAGTTCCTGCACCAGTTCGTCCATGTTGTTGATTTTAGCCACCGTCACAATCGCAAAACGTCCCAGATGTGAATTGATCATGATAGGCTGAGGGTCTGTATCACTGATGACACCAATCCCCGATTTCCCCTTGAACTTAGGAAGTTCGTCCTCGAACTTCGTACGAAAATAAGAACTTTCCAGATTATGGATTGAACGTATGAAACCTTCGCCCTCCGCGTACGTTGCCATACCGGCGCGTTTCGTTCCCAAATGTGAATTGTAATCCGTACCGTAAAATAAATCGGTCACGCATTCAGCCTTAGAGACTGTTCCGAAAAAGCCACCCATTCTTTATTTGTTATTTAGTTGTTATGATTTTCGGATGCAAAAGTACGGAAAAAAAACGGAAGTCAGGATACAGCAAAATCCTTAAACATATTTTTTTACACTAGCTGTGAACATTTTCCCCCTTCTGTTTGTTTTCATAGAACATAACTCCTTTACTGAATCTCCCTGCTTCCAAAGGGAAAGAAGCCATATATCACCAATAAAAGGCTTACTAAACTAACATTATGTACAAAAAAGCCACCGCGCAACACCGGTGGCTTTTCTTTTTTTCCTCGCATACGGACATAAAAAAAGTCGGACAAACTTGTCCAACTTTTCCGAGCCTCTTGTCGGATTCGAACCAACGACCCCGAGATTACAAATCACGTGCTCTGGCCAACTGAGCTAAAGAGGCAATCAATATGTCTTTTTTTTCGAGCCTCTTGTCGGATTCGAACCAACGACCCCGAGATTACAAATCACGTGCTCTGGCCAACTGAGCTAAAGAGGCGGGTGGGTAAGCTTACCATATCGCGCCGCTACAACCAACTACCTTTGCTGCGATCAAGCCCTGGAGGATTCGAAGGGAGCTGGCCGTATGGGACTTACCCGTTTTCAATCTGTCTTCGAGCGACACCGTCAATGTGTTTCTCGATTGCGGGTGCAAAGGTAGGTATTTTTTCCGAATACACAATACCTACACGAAAAAAAATGCTCAAAAATGGAAAGATACATGATTTTTCAATCTTTTATATACCACAGCTCACCGAAAAAGACTACTTTTGTAACCACTAACAAACTTTTATATATGACAGCAGAAAGACCAATCACCCTACAGGAATATGCCATGCGGTTCGGAACTTACATGGGACTGTTCTGGATTTTCAAATTCATTTTTCTTCCCATCGGATTTTCCATACCGCTGCTTCAGCTACTGTTTATCCTGATGACGCTTTTTGTGCCTGTGCTGGGCTACATTTATGCCCGCCGCTACCGCAACCAGTACCGTGAAGGCAGCCTTTCCTTTACCCAAGCTTTCAGTTTCTGCTTTCTGATGTATCTCTTTGCCTCCATTCTGGCTGCACTGGCCCATTATGTGTACTTCCGTTTTATCGACCAAGGTTATTTATTAAATACATATCTCAGCCAACTGGACAATATAAAGGATTCCGTCAGTGGCGACATGAAGGTTTCTGTAGAACAACTCATCAGCAGCTTTGAAGTCATTTCATCGCTCACTCCTTTGCAACTGACTTTCCAGCTGCTCTCACAGAATTTCTTCTATGGAATCCTGTTGTCTATTCCGACAGCCCTGCTGGCCATGAAAAAAAAGAACTAATCGCTTAGAAATAAAAATATGGATATATCTGTAGTCGTACCTCTCTATAACGAAGAGGAATCCTTACCCGAATTGTATGCCTGGATTGAACGTGTCATGTACGCCCACCACTTTACCTACGAAGTCATTTTCGTGAACGACGGCAGCACGGACCACTCCTGGCAAGTCATCGAAGAACTCAGCCGGAAGTCAAAGGAAGTAAAAGGCATCAAGTTCCGCCGCAATTACGGAAAATCACCGGCCCTGTTCTGCGGATTCGAGAAAGCTGAAGGGGATGTAGTGATTACCATGGATGCAGACTTACAGGACAGTCCGGACGAGATTCCGGAGCTTTACCGCATGATTACAGAAGAAGGATACGACTTGGTTTCAGGCTGGAAACAGAAACGCTACGACCCGTTGTCGAAGACTATTCCGACCAAGCTGTTCAATGCAACGGCACGTGCCGTTTCGGGCATACACAACCTGCACGACTTCAACTGCGGACTGAAGGCCTACCGCCGGGATGTGGTGAAAAACATCGAGGTGTACGGCGAAATGCACCGGTATATCCCTTATCTGGCCAAAAATGCAGGTTTTACCCGTATCGGAGAAAAAGTGGTACACCATCAGGCCCGCAAATACGGAAAAACCAAATTTGGCTTGAATCGCTTTGTGAACGGCTATCTGGACCTGCTGTCGCTCTGGTTCCTTTCCACTTTTGGGGTAAAACCCATGCACATATTCGGCTTTTTGGGCTCCATCATGTTCATGCTGGGATTCATCGCGGTCATCGTAGTAGGAGCCAACAAACTGTATGACATGTATTGCGGAAATCCTTATCGGCTGGTAACAGAAAGTCCTTATTTCTATCTGGCACTGACTACCATGATTCTGGGCACCCAGCTTTTTCTGGCCGGATTCATCGGTGAACTGATAGCACGCAATTCACCGGAAAGAAACAAATATCAAATTGAGAAAGAGCTTTAACCATGAAGAAACTACCGATTGTATTCAGCCTGTTCCTGTTGGCGGTTATTTCCTTCTTCCCGGCCTGCGAAGTGGAAAACTGTCCGCCCAACGCCTTGGCGTATGCACAGTTTAATTTCGTGGACCAATACGGAAGATCGGTGGAATATACAGACACGCTGACTGTTATTGGACAATTACAAACAGCTGACACCCTCATATATGATACGCTGATCAATAAATCAACCAATACCAGCACGTTGAGCCTGCCTCTCAGTTATGGGGAGCAGACCCGTTTCATTTTTCAGTACAACAACCGGCAACGGGACATCATTACGGTCAACCACCGCAACATCCCCTATTTCATCAACCTGGACTGTGGTACCATGATGTTCTACGAGATTACCAGTGCGGAAGCTACCACCCGTATGCTAGATTCACTCGTCATCACCAATCCGAACATAGACAATTATGAAAAAGAGAATTTCAAGATATATTTCACGGTTACTACTACTAATGAGTAGCTTCCTTTTCTGCGGGTCTTTATGGGCACAACGGCCAGGAGCCCACAAGGCACAACCGATACAGATAAAAGAAGAAGCGAAAAAAGTAGAGCAGAAAGAAGATATTCCTCTTTATCAGGGAATGAGCATCGGTGTGGAAATAGCTGGAATCGGAAGTTACCTGCTGGGAAGCGATATTCTGAACAGTGAAGTTTCAGTACAAGCCAACTTGAAAAACCGTTTCCTTCCCGTAGTGGAAGTGGGATACGGAAAAGCGGATGCACTCAACGATGCCAACAACCTGCACTACAAGACTTCTGCTCCTTATTTCCGGGTGGGAATGGATTACAACGTGTTTTACAAGAAAACGCATCTGCCGGGCTATTTGTACGTGGGACTCCGTTACGGCATGACCTCGTTCAGCTACGATGTGAATGGTCCTGACATGACCGACCCGAATTACGGAAGTGAAATTTCCTATCCGTTTTCATATTCAGGATTGAAAAGCAATGCCAGCTGGCTGGAAGGAGTGCTCGGGCTCAAAGTAAAAATCTACAAAGGCTTCTGCATGGGCTGGAGTGTGAGATACAAAATGAGAATGAGCATAAAAAACCATGAAAACTCCGTTCCATGGTATGTGCCCGGATTCGGGAAAAATGCCAGCAGCAGTTTCAACCTGATGTATAATCTCATTTATAATTTACCCTTCTGATTTGCATGAATTTAATTGAAACTATTCTATTGTCTGTCAGTCTGGCCATCGACTGTTTTACCGTATCGGTTACCAGTGGAATCATTCTGCACCGTATCCGCTGGGGCACATTTTTAAGAATGGCTTTTTTCTTCGGACTTTTCCAGGCAATGATGCCTTTTCTGGGGTGGCTGGGCGCCAGCCGTTTCCAGCATCTGATTGAGGCATACGACCATTGGATTGCTTTTGCCCTGCTGGCCTTTTTAGGTATCCGGATGATACGGGCTCAGTTCAAGGAGGAAGAAACTGCCTCATTCAACCCTACCAGCCTGAAAGTGACACTGGCATTGGCAGTAGCTACCAGCATCGACGCACTGGCCATCGGTATCTCGTTTGCCTTCGCCGGACTCACAAAAATAGAAGACTTGGGAATGCCCCTGACCAGCATCGGCCTGGCTTCTTTCATCCTCTCGCTGGCCGGAAGCCTCATCGGAGTCTTCTTCGGCAAACGTTTCCACTTACGCGTGGAAATTTTCGGTGGCCTGGTGCTGATTGGCATCGGCGTTAAAATATTAGTGGAACATTTATTCTTACAATAACCCATGAACAAAAGCAAACTGAAATGGCAAGTACCGTTCCTCATCCTGCTCATTGTGGGAACCGTACTGATTCTGAGAAAGCAATCGCCTTATCAGACCGACCAAGGCCTGGTGTTCGGCACCGTTTATAAAATCACTTACCAGTCGTCGGAAAACCTGAAAGACGAGATTGAAAAAGAACTGCAGAAGGTGGACAATTCCTTGTCTCCGTTCAACAAGCAGTCGGTCATTACGCGTATCAACCAAAACACCGACCTGCATACCGACAGCCTGTTTGTCTACGTGTTCAATCTGGCCAAAGAGGTATCTCATGATACAGGAAAAGCATACGACGTAACAGTCGCTCCGTTGGTCAATGCCTGGGGCTTCGGATTCAAGCATTCCCAGTTTCCCGACTCGCTGACCATCGACAGTCTGCGCCAGTTTGTGGGTATCGACAAAATCCAGCTGAATGCAGACGGAGAAGTCGTCAAGTCCGACCCACGCATGATGCTCGACTTCAGCTCCATTGCCAAAGGATTCGGAGTGGACTGCGTAGCCCGTCTGTTCGACCGGAAAGGTATCAAGAACTACATGATTGACATCGGTGGAGA
Organism: Bacteroides mediterraneensis; assembly: GCF_025993685.1. NCBI lineage: Bacteria > Pseudomonadati > Bacteroidota > Bacteroidia > Bacteroidales > Bacteroidaceae > Bacteroides > Bacteroides mediterraneensis. The sequence continues at coordinate 3,026,230 of NZ_DAJPEN010000001.1, forward strand.
ACTGGTCATGAAAGGACAGAATGCCAAGATGGAGACCTGGCGGATTGGAGTCAACAAACCGATTGACGATTCTTTATCTGTCAATCAGGAGTTACAGACCATACTCGAAATCACCGATGCCGGTATGGCCACATCGGGCAACTACCGCAATTTCTACTACAAGGACGGAAAGAAATATGCACATACCATCGACCCGCGGACAGGCTATCCCGTGCAGCACAACATCCTTTCTTCCACCGTCATTGCCAAGAACTGCGCTACGGCTGATGCCTACGCCACCGCCTTCATGGTACTGGGACTGGATTCTGCCAAAGCTGTCTGCGACTCCCATCCCGAGCTGGATGCCTATTTCATTTATACGGACAAGAACGGCAAATTACAGACTTATTCTACAGAAGGCATGAAGAAATACATGCGGAATTAAAAACTTGAAAGTAATCGACAAAAATGCCGGAACGCAACCTATCGCACGTTCCGGCATTTTTGTGGATAAAAAGATGAATCTCAAGCCCTACTTTCTTATCCCAGTACATTACCCAGATAAAGGAAGAACATCCCAATCAGTACCAGAATCAGGTCGACCACCTTACTCTTCAGGTTTTTCTCCCGGAAAATCATAGCCCCGAACAGGAAGGAAACAATCACGCTCCCCCGTCGTACCATGGATACGATGGAAATCATAGCTCCATCCATCCCCAAGGCGTAGAAATACACGAAATCAGCGGCCGACAAGAAGACCGAAATCAGAATGATGCACCAGTCCCAGTGAAACGGTGTACTGTGCTTCCGCTTGGGCCACCACAGGAACATCAATACTCCTCCCATCAGGAAAAGCTGATAGACATTGTACCATGCCTGCACCACCATGTTATTGAAGCGTCCCATCAGGTATTTGTCGTACAATCCGCTCACCGCTCCCAGCACAGCGGCCAGTACTACAAACCAAATCCACTTGTCGTGCTTGAAGTCAATGCCTTCCTTCTTTCCCGAACGGCTCAACATGAAGAACGAGATAATGGCCATCAGCACCCCAATCCACTGGTACACATTCAGGCGCTCGCCGAATATCAGCAAGGCACCCACCAGCGTCATGACTGGACGGGTCGCATTAATCGGCCCCACGATGGTCAACGGCAAATGCTTCATGCCAAAATAACCGAACGTCCACGAAGAAAGCACGATAAACGATTTCAGCAGAATGAACTTATGCACTTCCCAGCCTGCTGAAGGCACATAAAAAAGCGTATCCTTCAAAGTTTCCGGATGAAAGTGTGAAATCAAAATAAACGGCAGAAAAATCAGACTTGAAAAAAGCGTATTCAGTCCCAGCACCGGGAGCACTGCATTGTTTGCCAACGATTTTTTCTTGAAGACATCATAAAAGCCCAGCAACGCCGCTGAGCAAAAAGCCAGTAATAACCACATGTTCTTTACATTAATTCGAATTACAGCCTGCAAAATTAGACAATAAAGCCGTGACCCGCAAGTTTCAGCAGCAGAACCTTCCCTTCTTTTTCAAAAAGCCTTTCCTGTAACCGGCTCAACCGTTCTTCCCAGACAAATCTGCACGCCGTGCAGGAAATGAAATACGGAACCGCGTCAGTCCGTCCGGATACGTCCGCAAAGAGAACGCACACCCATGACGGGTCAGCACTTCGCGGATAAAAATCAGTCCGATTCCTTGTCCGTGAGGCTTGGTAGAAAAGAACGGGCTGAACAGTTTCGTTTCCACCTCTTTGGAGATGCCTTTCCCCGTATCGGCTATTTCAAGCATGACCGGAGACACCGACGTACGAATGAAAATGTCACCCCCCTGTCCGATACTTTCTGCCGCATTCTTGATGATGTTCACCAACACTTGCTCAAATAAAGCCGTATCCATCCATACCTTCGGGTTTTCTGCACACAGCTCATTGTGCAACGTAATCTGCCGCTCCCGACAGATGGTTTCCATAAACATCCGGCACGCGGTCACCCGGTCGTTCAATCGCACTTGTTCCAAACTCGGTTCTGGAATTTTCACCACATTGGCAAAATTGGTGATGAAACGGCTCATCCCCAGACAACGTTCCACACAAACCTGCATGACCTCCCGTAAATCGCCCGTTTCTTCTTCCAGTGTTTCCAGTGCATCTCTTGCCGTCTCCAAAGTTGAGGTAATGCCTGCCGTAGTATTGTTCACCTCATGAGCAATCATTCGAATCACTTTTTCGTAAGCCTTTTTCTCCGCCTTGACCACCTCGGCCGTCAAACTCTCTATCAGCACAAAAGGATGGGAGAATCCACGGTCTACAAACGAAAGCCTGGAACAACGGTAGATTTTGGCATCACTCAAACGAATCGTATCGGTCGTATCCTTAGGCAAACGTGACACTTCCTCCGCCAGAGGCGTATCCAGTTCCTCCAACCGCTTTCCCATCAGTTCCTCGACTGAAGTATACCCTAAAAACCGCAAAGCCGCAGTATTCAGCATGGATATCTGTTCGTCGAAAGTCAGAATAATCACCCCCATGGGCGATACATTAATGAGCAAGTCCAAAAAGTGGTTCTGTTCCCGCAAGCGCAGGCGTTCATTCTTCAACTGGTCCATCATCCGGTTGAACATCTCCACGATACGGTCGGCCTCGGCCTGTCCCACCGGTGCAAGCCGGCTACTGAAATCCTGTTCACGCAGCAAGTCCATCCCACTCGCAATGCTGTTGAGTGGTTTAATCACCTTCCAGTAAAAATAAAACAAGATAACCAGACTGAAAGAAATCACTCCTTCTCCTACATACAAAAGCGGACTCTTCGTACTTAAGGTGAAAGACAATAAGATTCCCCAAGCCAAAGCCAACAGCAAACCCAAGAGAAAAAACAACGTGCTCAACCTCATCACCTTTCCGATTAATCGTTAAACGAAATACCGTATTTTTCCAACCGACGATACAAAGCCGCCCGACTGATACCCAACGAAAGAGCGACCTGCGTCAGATTATTGTCATGAGCCTCCAATGCCTGAAGAATGGTACGCTTTTCCAATTCCTCAAGTGTAAGTCCTTTTACCTCTGCCATAGAATCTGTGGAAACAGCAGCCGGACGGTACTGTGACTGAAAGTCGGCTGCCGTCAGACAGTCTTTTCCACACACCAGCAACGTACGCTCCACCAGATTCTTCAGTTCACGAATATTTCCGGGGTAAGGCAAACGACTCAAAAATGCCAACGCATCCCCCGAAAGTTCCACTTGCGGCAATCCGTCGGCCCGGCAGCGGCTTTCCACAAAATGACGGGCCAGCAGAGGAATGTCCTCCCGCCGCTCGCGCAAAGCCGGAAGATGCACCGTAATCAGGTTGATGCGATAAAACAAATCCTCCCGGAACGTATGCTCACGCACCATCTGCTCCAGATTGGCATTGGTGGCACAGACCACCCGTACATCCACCTTCCGCGGACGGCTCTCCCCCAACGGTTCAAACGTCTGCTCCTGCAACACCCGAAGCAGCTTAACCTGACACGACAAGTCCAGTTCACCAATTTCGTCCAAGAAAATCGTCCCTTTATCCGCCAGTTCGAAGCGTCCTTTCCGGTCGGTCACCGCATCGGTAAACGCCCCTTTCTTGTGTCCGAACATCTCACTCTCAAACAAAGTCTGCGAAATTCCTCCCAAATTGACTTTGACAAAAGGCTGGTTCCTGCGCGGACTGTTCAAGTGTATCGCCTCGGCAATCAGTTCTTTCCCAGTACCACTTTCTCCCGTCACCAGTACCGAAGCACTTGTCCGGGATACCCTCTTCACCGTCGCCAACACCGCTTCCAAGGCCTTGCTCTTCCCAATGATATGACTGCGGTCGAAATCCTCTTCTGATGTGACCGAGACACCGGCAGCTTCCTCCTTTTCCGTCAGTTCCAACGCCGTTTCAATACGCTGCATCAACGCCGCATTGTTCCACGGTTTGGTAATGAAATCAAAGGCTCCAGCCCGCATTCCTTGTACTGCCAGAGGGATACTTCCCCAGGCCGTCATCAGAATGACAGGTACATCCGGACAAAACAGTTTGACCTGCTTCAATAAAAGCAAACCCTCCGCTCCGTCAGTAGAGAGACTGAAATTCATGTCCATCAATATCAACTGCGGAGTAATGGAACGCACTGCTTCCATCGCTTCTTTGGGTCCTGGCACCGCCTGTACCTCATATTTCGCCCGTTTGAGCATAAAAGTGAGCGACGAACGAATGGCACTATCATCATCTATTATTAGTATCATAACACGACAAAAGTAAATATAATTTCACAAAAGAAACGGGTCAATGCCTGACTATCTTCTCAAAATCGGCCTCAATCCCTGTGCCTGCCGCAAAATCCCACAGTGTGAGACTGCGCAACTGGTAATAATAGTACCAGTAATAAAACAACTCATTGATGTGCTTGCGGCGTGCCTCATCCTTCTGGCTCTGCGAATCGTTCAAGTCGAGTGTAGAAATCTTTCCGACCAGAAAAGTCTCCACGTTCGTATGATAGCGTTTACGGGCAATCTTATCGGCCTCATCCGCCAAATGAAGCTGTGTCTGCTGGTTGTTGAACTGCTCCACCAGCACAAACAGATTCTGATTGAAATTCATGGATTCCTGCCGCAACTTGCTTTCCGTCACTTCCCGGTTGCTCTGTGCCACTTTCACCTGCCCGCGGCGCTTCCCCCAATCCAAAATCGGAATCTTGAAACCAATCTCCACCACCTGATTGTCTTTCAACCGACGATAAGCCGTATCAAAACGTCGGTCGGTTCCTGTAAATCCGACCTGGGCAAAGAGCGTGATTTCGCGCATATTTCCTTTGGCCTTGGCTACTTCATAATCGGCTTCGAGCTGCCTACGACGGATATTCTGGGCAAAGGAGTTATTAGCCAAAGCCTTGGACAACACATCTGCATACTCCAACCGGACCTCGGGCACGGAATCCGGCACCTCCGGTACTAATTCTTCGTTCTCCCCCAAAGCCAGAAACGAACGCAAGGTAAACATGTGACTCTTCAAGGCACTCTCGTTGGAAGTCAGCGAAGAGCGGGCATCCAGCACATTCAATTGCAACTGCAACACATCGTTTTCACTAATCTGCCCCATCCGACGCTTGGCTTTGGCTACCTCATACAATTTTTCTGCATTTTCCAGGTTCTGCCTGGCAATAGCCACATTTTCACGAGCCAGTAGCAGATTGAAAAAATAATTTATAGTGGTCATCGTCACCTCTTCCGTCGCACTCAGAAAAGCCGCTTTGGCCTCCGCATAACGCACCGGTTCAATCCGACGGTCCCATTTGGTCTGATTCACCCCAAAGACAGGCTGGTTCAAGGTCAAAGCCAACGGGACCGACATAAAACGATTGCCGGAACTGCCATCCATCTGCCGCAGAAAATCAAGAGAGGTATTCAACGACAACGTACCTCCCGTGAACCAGATATTCTGGTCGATGGAAAGCTGTCCGTTCATCTGCATGTAGTTGTTCCGCACATAGGTATAGGAACCGTCATTCTGCTGATACGAATTATACCCCTTGTGGTAAGAAGGAAGGGTGGCCGTAAAGTTCACCTCCGGCAACAGTTCCGCACGATAGGTACGATACTCCCAATACGCCGTTTTCAGTTCGTTCAAAGCTACGGCCGCATCCACACTCTGTACCCGTGCCAGCATAATGGCCTCGTCCAACGTCAACACATGCGTTCTTTCCATCGGCTCCACAGCCTCTCCTTTACAGAAAAGGAAAAAAGAAAATAAAATCCATATACTCCGTTTCATACTCTTCCACTCATTTATCGTACCACATCCGTTCCTCACCTCAATTCTTCCAACCAGCCATTCCACCTTATCCTACCTGGCGGCCATCAAAGAAACGTACAATACGTGAGGTCTGTTTGGCCTGCTCCTCATTGTGGGTCACCATCACCACCGTACGCCTGTCTTCCTGGTTCAGCTTGTGCAGCAGCTCCATAATCTCCGCTCCCATCTTGGAATCCAAGTTACCGGTCGGTTCGTCGGCCAGCACGATTTCCGGATTTCCCACAATTGCCCGGGCAATGGCCACACGCTGGCATTGCCCTCCGGAAAGCTGCGACGGCATGTGATGCATACGATGACTCAATCCTACCTTCTGCAATACTTCTTCAGCCAGCTGCCTGCGTTCCTTCGCAGAAACATTGCGATAAAGTAAAGGTACCTCCACATTATCCAGCACATTCAAGGAATTAATCAGATGGAACGACTGGAACACGAATCCCAAGTTCCGGTTACGGAAAGCGGCTAGTTCCTTGTCTTTCATCCCCTCCACTTTCACTCCTGCAATCTGGATAGTGCCGCTGGTAGGCGCATCCAGCAATCCCATGATGTTCAGCAAAGTAGATTTTCCACATCCTGAAGGTCCCATAATGCTGAGGAATTCTCCTTTTTCTACCGTCAGGTTCACATTTTCCAATGCCTGTGTCTCTATCTCATTGGTCCGGTAAATCTTATTGATTCCGGTTAATTCTATCATATTCATACGCATCTTGTTTAAAAGTTTATCATTGCATCTGTATTCAGACGAATTGTTTCACGTGCTTTTTATTCATCCCGCAAGGCTTCCGTGGGCGAGATGGCGCTTATCCGGCGAGCCGGGATATAAATACCTGCCCATACTACCAACAGCAGCACCACATACACCGCCAGTGAGACAAGGAAAAAGTGCAGTCCAAAATTGTCCACCCAACTGGGAATCACCGCCGGCATCCAGGAATTTCCCTTATTCAGTCCCTCACTAAACGCATATTGCAGGTAAATGAAGCAGCCGATGAAAGTAGCCAGCGTGGTCAGTACCGTACCTTCTCCCAAGAGCATCAGACGAATGCGACGAGGTGTCGCTCCATAAGAAAGCATCACGCCCACCTCTTCCCGACGGGTGCGAGTCTGCATCCAGAAAGTACCAATCACTCCCAGACAGAGATTGATCAGGAAAAACAGTGCAATACTCAAATTACGACGATAAAGCGCCGTAGAATCACTGAATTCACGGGCCGCATTGATTTCATCGTACGACTGCAATTCACGGGCATAAAGATTCCCGGCACGTAGCTGGCGAAGCATCCAAGGGTGGAAATCGTGCAAGAAGCGTTCCATGCTGACTCCCTCTTTCAAACGAATGACCATCCTCAGATTGTACAGGCTGGAACGAATGTCCGGATTCTGCTGCGGCATGAACACAACCGGTACGGGACGCCAGTCACTCAGATACTTGCATGCTTTCACCGTTCCTTTCACCGCCGTATAAGACGTATCTGTACCATTCACCTCCCAGCAACGCTGGTTCCGGTACATATATGTATGGAACATTCCTTCCAGCAAATCTTCCGTCATGATATAATAGTCCCCATTGTCCAAATCCGACAGCCGGACCGCACTCATACTCCCCTCACCAGACTGGAAACCGTAGGTTTCAAAGAAATGGGTATGAGGTAAAAATTCGATATAGAGAGCCGAATGAACGACCGAATCACCTTCTGCTACAAAATCGTAAGTTCCACTTCCCATCGCACCCGGATATACAAAAGAAAGTACCGGAGCAGCCTGTTCCACCCCAGGATACTGCCGGACACGGTCTACCAGATTCAAATACGCCTGCATCAACGAAGCCGAATCGGCCGCTTGCGGCTCATACCCAGGAGCTTCCGGAGGAAGCATGGCCACAGACACCATACACAGACGGTCTGCATCGTATCCCAACGGAAGATGTCGCTCATAAGTCACTACCAGCACGGGGTCGAAAATGGCCCAGGAAAGAATGGCCACCAATATCAGTTCAGCCAGCAACCATCCGTTGCGACGGCGACGGCTCCAAAGATTTTTCAAAATCAATTTCCACATATCCACTCAGTATTTTTCGGATTATCTTTTTTCATACAATGAATACACAATCGGCTTGCGCAACGACATCCATGCCGGCCACAAAGCGGAGAGCAAATTCAGCACCAGACACAATAAAAAGGCGATGAGAAACACGACCGGTGCAAACAGCATTTCACTTGACACATACAGATTGGCTCCTTCCGGAATATCCATCGGCCAATAATCAAACAACATAAAAATCCATTCACGCCCTACATAAAGCATAATCCATGCCACCAGCAAGCCTAGCACACCTCCCACTAACGTAAGAAAAAAATTCTCCCACATCACCTGCGACAACAAGGCACTCCGACTGGCTCCAAAAGATTTACGAACGCCCATCTCCGGTAAACGACTCTCCATACGACTGGCTATCAGTCCGTTCAGATTAAGTGAAGGCACAACCAGAAGTACCAGTACCCACAATATCAGCCGACCCACCACCTTCCAAGAGCTGAAACTCGTGTCTGCCGGATAATCTTTAAACACACTGAGTACATGCGAAGTAGGTTGTTCCCACAATTCCATCTGCCACTGTCCTTTATATTGTGTGTTCACTCTTCTGGTCAAGTCCTTGATTTCAGCCCGTAAAGCCTTTGCTTGCGCATTGTCTTTCACTAAAAAAGTCACGTCAAACTGACCACAATAGGGGAAGCTGGAGTCAACGGGGTCCTTGTAATTTGATTCAATGGAATAAGGCACATAAACCTGTGCATACGACTGGCGTGTCAAGAAACTCGCTCCACGTACCACCCCACATACGTGATAATTCACATAATCCATGGAAAACGAACGTCCCACCACGCCTTCTGTCGTACCGAACAAACGACGGGCAAGGTCATCGGAAATCACAGCCGTATGAATGCCACTTACCAAATCGGCCTCCGCGAACGGATGTCCCTCCAAAAATTGCAACTTATAGATACGGAAGAAAGCCGGATCCACCAGTTTCAATGCCGGACGGAAATCCCCGCTCCGATCGGCAGGCTGTACATAATAATCCGTTGCATAGCTGAAACATGCGGAAACTACTACCACATTCTTTAGCGGATAAATCCATTCCTGTAAGGCCCGATACGACAAAGCGGACTGATAGGTTCTTGATTCCTGTTCCGATTTGAAACTGACATGAGTCAGATACAACGTGTTTTTCCGATTCTCTTCCGGATAGATAGGGGCCAGTTTCACATAATAAACCACCGCCACTATCACGGTCATGGCAATGGCCAATCCTGTACCGACAATGTAGAGCATACTGAACAGACGGTTCTGCTTCAGTAGCGTAAAAGCCTGTGTTAAATAAGTTCTTCGCATTCTCATAAGAATTTCACTCTTATTAAATCTTCTTTATATGTATAATCTATTGCTTCTGAAAAGTATTTTCTACCTCACACTCAGTGTACCAACCTAACCTTCCGTTTGTTCCGAAAGTCCTTCATATCGCTGACCACCACCCGGTCGCCCGGCTGAAGACCGGAAAGTACTTCCACATATTCAAAATTGCAATCTCCCAACCGTACCTTCCGCTTGACCAGTTCATCTTTTCCATCCCGCACAAACAACTCATATTTTCCTTTCCCTACATAATAACTGGCATTGTCTATTCGCAATACGCCTTCTTTCACAGCATTCATTACATACACATCCACTTTCAGTCCCGAACGCAACCGGCGGTGATGGTCATTGGCCAGCTGCACAATAAAAGAAATCATGCCATTTTTAGATAAAGGCGTCACACTGCTGATTTGTCCCTCCAGCTTTTCATTGCCTATCTTCACAATAGCCCGTCCACCTGCCACGACCTTATCTGCATAAGTATCTGCAATTTCCGCTTCCACCTTAAAGTGACTCAAATCTGAAATGACCGCCAGCCGGGTTCCTTCTGTCACCTGCGCCCCCACCTGATCATTGATATAGGTAAGAATGGCTTTTCTGGGCGACCGTATCTGCGCGTCCTCCAGCGTACGTTTCATCTCTGCCATCTCCTTACGGAAAATTTCATATTCCAACTCCTTGACTTTCAAGTCGGCGGCTTTCACCTTCCGTTCGTTGGCCAGCTGCTGACGAAGCTGTTCCAGTTCCAGTTTTCCCGTCTGAAAATTCAATTCCGCCTGACGCACCCGGTCGGTCGTACCCGAACCCAAACTGTCAAGATATTGTTCGTTCCGCAACTCCGCCTTCATCTGGTTCAATTTCATGGCAGACACCTTTACCTTCATTTCCAAATCGCTGAGATACGTCTGGTTATTGATTTTCAACTGCTCCAGCTGATACCGCTTCATCTGGTCTTCATCCTGCAATTTCTGATAGCCAGTCTCAGTGCTTTGCAAATCCAACTTCAATAACGGGGTACCTATTTCCACACTGTCTCCTCCTTTTCCATATACCTCCACGATACGCGAATGAATCGGTGTATTGATGATTTCTTCAAAGGCAGGTACAACCTTACCCGACGCACTCACACTCACCTCAAGCGTTCCCCGAGTCACTTCCGAAAAAACAAGGGCACTTTCTTTCACACTACTGCGCATCCATGAAAAAAGCCCAACCAACAATATCACGCATCCGGCACCAATGCCTCCATAATGTATAAGCCTCTTATTGCGTACCCTTCTTTGTTCTTCTTTTGATATTTCTCTATCCATATTTTTATCTATCATCACACTTTCCCAGAACAACATCCATGCCAAGAACATAAACAGCTGATATCCAACAACAAGCCATTTTCAAAAGGTGTCCACTATCGAACACTATGTCCGGTTTTAAACACATACCATCCGTTTTTCGCGAGAAATATTACCGAACCGTTGCACATTTCAGGAACTCTCTCTACCTTTAAATTTGGAAAGGAATAGGAATATGAACGAGCAGGTAATACAAAAACTAAAGATACTGACGGAATCCGCCAAATACGATGTATCATGCGCTTCCAGCGGTACTTCCCGAAAAAATACCAAAGGAGGGGTAGGAAATACTGTGGGCGGATGGGGCATCTGCCACAGTTTTTCGGAAGACGGACGCTGTATCTCCCTGCTCAAAATCATGCTGACCAACTACTGCATTTACGATTGCGCCTACTGCATCAACCGGGTAAGCAACGACATTCCGAGAGCCACGCTTTCTGTGACGGAACTGGTGGAACTGACCATGGAATTCTACCGAAGAAACTACATCGAGGGACTGTTCCTCAGCTCAGGAGTGGTACGCAATCCCGACTACACCATGGAGCGCCTGGTCCGAGTGGCCAAAGACTTGCGAATGGTACACCGTTTCAACGGCTATATCCACCTGAAAAGTATCCCTGGCGCCAGTGAGGAACTGGTACAGGAAGCCGGATTGTATGCCGACCGTCTCAGTGTCAATCTGGAAATTCCAACCGAAAAAAATTTAAAACTACTGGCTCCCGAAAAAGACCACCAGAGTGTATATCTCCCGATGAAATACATTCAGCAAGGGATTCTGATGCATCAGGAAGACCGGAAACACTACCGTCACGCACCTCGTTTCGCCCCCGGTGGACAAAGCACACAGATGATTGTCGGCGCCACTCCTGAAACCGACAAGGATATCTTACGAGTTTCTTCCTCGCTCTATGAACAACCCACCATGAAACGCGTGTATTACTCAGGCTACATTTCAGTCAACACCTACGACAAGCGACTGCCGACCTTGAAGCAACCGCCTTTGGTCCGGGAAAACCGACTCTACCAAGCCGACTGGCTGCTGCGTTTCTACCAGTTCAAGGTGGACGAAATCGTGGACGACCAGACTCCCAACCTGGATCTGGACATCGACCCAAAACTGGCCTGGGCCCTCCGCCATCCGGAGTTTTTCCCCGTGAACATCCAGACCGCCGATTACGAAGCTATCCTGCGCGTGCCGGGCATTGGGGTAAAATCTGCCCGCCTGATTGTGACTTCCCGCCGTTTCTCGCGCATCGGCTTCTATGAACTGAAAAAGATGGGAGCCGTGATGAAAAAAGCTAAATACTTCATCACCTGCAATGAACTGCCCGACAAGACTATCCACGAACTGGGTGCAGCCGGTGTACGAAGGCTCTTGCTTCCTATTCCCCGCAAAAAGACAGACGAGCGTCAATTAAGTTTCGACTTCACAGAAACAGAGGAAGCTGCCCCCACACACAAGTGAAAGCAGCTTCTTTCTTATTATTCCTATCCTGCATCTTCAACGGACGGACACTTCCATCACAGGTTGTTCCTTCACCATATCCAAGGGAACCGCTCTGTATTTGACGCGCTGGAAATCAATCTTGTTCAAGTCAATGCTGCGGATAGATGCATTATACATTGTGCGGAAATAAATCATCCGATGCCGCATGTCTGTAGCCGAAGTCCACTGGGTCGCACTTGGGATATTGGCCGGAATCTTTCCTCCCTGAAACTCAATACCTACCGGAATATCGAAATTGTTCAGAATCTGAAATCCCTGAAGCACCGTCTGATGGGCATTTTCCTGCTGAGGAGCCGTAGTCTGATAAAAGGCAGCCCGCACAAAACGGGAAGGAGGAGTCACATCGCCCGGTATTCCCAGGAAACCGCTTCCTGCACCAAAAGAACGTAAGGTAATCTTCCCAAACTCCTGAGGTTGTGCACTACCCGCATAGAGATTCACATAATTATTCAAGTTGGTCAACTGCCATTCAAAGCCCGGAGAATTGGTCAATACACCCAATTCGTTTTCATAAAAATGTAACTGTCCGTCCACAATCTCCAGCACTACCTGTCGTCCCGATACATCGGCAAACCGCCAGTGTACAGTGGACGCTCGTGGGTCAATGGCTACCACATGCACCTCTTTCAGGCTTTCCATCACCTCGTCCACAGTCTGGCAATTCCCCAAGACCCAAGCTACCAGCTGCAAATCGGCAATGGAAGAGGATTTCCATTCAGCCTTATAAGTCTCATATTTTCCATAGTTCGGAAAATAGAACAAACCGGCAGAAAGTCCTTTCTCGTTCAGTCCTTCGGCCACAAATTCTTTCTGTTCCACCGAAAGGCCTACGTAACCATATTTTGCCGTAAATTTCATGCCATCCTGCCCGCCGGGTACATACGACTGTGCCGTATAGCCACGCGGAACCACTACATAGCAGCTGTTCAAATCACTTCCGCCCCATTCAATGGTACGGGCCAGAATGCGCGTACTGTCTTTTGCCGTCAAGGTAATACCGGTACAAGCCTGCGAAGGCTGCGACTGGAAGACGGCCACTGTGGCCATCAGTCCCAAAAGCATAGATTTGTAATTCATCATTCACTCGATTTTTAGTATACAACAAAAAACGTCTGATTTTGTTTCGGTTTATCGTTTTTTACTACTTTTGTTCTCCGAAAGCTTTTTTCAAAGATAGAAAATTTTCCATTAAAAACCATGATTATTTTTCAATATGATGCCACTTTCGAAGGTCTGCTCACCGCCTTGTTCGACGCCTACTTCCGCCGGACTTTTCCCGACCTCCTGCTTACAGAAAAGGAGCCGCTACCTCTTTTCTATAACGAAAGCCATCGGGTAGTGACCGACATGGTCAAAGCGGAACGGGTATGGAAACTGCTTTCCCGGAAACTTTCCCGGAGTGCCCTGTCCTGCCTCACTTACTGCTGGCTTTCCGAAACACCGGAGGCCCCGATACTCCTTTTCCGCTATATGAGAAAAGTGACGGATGCTTCCCGTTCCATCGAACAAAATTTTGCTGACCCGGATGTACTCGGAGTATATCAGCTAAGCAAGAAAGTGGCAGGCGAACGGATGCGGGTACTCCAATTCATGCGTTTTCAAAAGACAGCCGACCAAACTTATTTCGGTATCATGGAACCAATATACAATGTGTATCCACTGACCATCCAGCATTTTCAAGACCGTTTTGCCGACCAAGCATGGATTATTTACGACGCCCGCCGCCGATACGGATACTATTACGACCTGAAAGAAGTAAATGAAATTACATTTGAAAACTCACAAGCCGATTTCCTGCGCCACGGAAAACTGCAGGATGAACTCCTGGATAAAAACGAAAAGCTTTTCCAAGAGGGATGGAAAAGCTATTTTCACAGTGTCTGTATTCAGTCCCGACTCAACCCCATAAAGCACAAAAAGGATATGCCGGTCCGTTTTTGGAAATACCTTACAGAAAAAGATTAGGCAAACGGAAATAAATCATCCGGATATCCGATATCCACCAGAAAAAGGGCATGCCCCGGTACGGAGGTCCCCGCGCTGCAGCGGTTCTTCTCTTCTATCACTTTCCGGAATCCCTCGACCGAGAGTTTCCCTCGTCCCACTTCAACCAGTGTTCCGACAATGGCCCGCACCATGTTCCGCAAAAAACGGTCGGCCTGAATGGTGAACACCCATTCCGTATCACTTAGCTGATCCCAATGGGCCTGCATAATCTTGCAGTTGTTGGTCTTGACATCCGTGTGCAATTTACTGAAACTCGTAAAATCCGTATAGTCGAACAGCGTCTGGGCCGCTTCGTTCATTTTCTCAAAATCCAGCGGCTGGAACAATCTCCAGCAATAGGCCCGGTTGAACGGATTCTTCTGCGTGGTCACATAATACTTGTACGTGCGATAGGTAGCATCGAAACGGGCATGGGCATCTTGATTTACCCTTCTGACACGATACACCGAAATATCCGGCGGCAACAAGCGGTTGAGCTTGTCTGTCACCGTGTCTTCCTCCAACATCCATTCCACATCAAAATGGGCCACCATCAGACGGGCATGTACTCCCGCATCCGTACGTCCGGCACCGACCACTTCAATGGCGTCATCCCGTAAAAACGTATGCAAAGCTTTCATCAAGGTTTCCTGCACACTGCTTCCATTCGGCTGTATCTGCCAGCCATGATAATTGGTTCCGTCGTAGGCCAAATAAATGAAATACCTGAACATCACGCTATAATTTATCGGGCTGTTATATGAAAACACCCTTGTTTCAACTCATATTTCACGTAGCAGCGGTCTGCCTTGCGAAGGTCGCGCAGCACTTCCGACAACACCAGTTTCAAGGTATCCGCACTTACGTCTTGCATAGGACGACCGTCAGGGTCTTCCACCTTTTCAAAACGCTTCCAGCTCACATCGAACGTAGTTCCGTAAAAATGGCAGGAATTTAATGAAGCATTGCCATTCGTACGACGCAAGCGCTTCACGTCGTCTTTCGTACGTGTTACGGAAGTCACTATAATCTTATTGGGATTCAACCCCTTGTTTTCCAACGAATCCAAAAAATTAACCCCGATTGTATCCAGCAAAGCACTGGCCTGCGGCACCAGATAAGGAATGGAATGCGTCAATGAATCCAACCCATAACGCTCACACGCCACAATCTCCACCAGACGGCCTTTCATTTCTTCTGCCTCCTCACGGGTACTGATGGGACGAATTCCGATTTTCTTCGCCGTAGCCAGCTGCACGTCGTTCAAATCACCAAACGACCGCTTATAACTAATCACTCCTCTGATATTACGCGGATTATTCATCTTCATCGACATATCCTTTTCCTTGCATCCGGCCAGACATATTCCCGTCAGCAAGGCTACTGCCAGACACGACTTGAGTAATAACTTCATTTCTTTCTCAACGTTTTAATTCCCGGCAAAGATAACACAAAAAACCTATAAACCTACATTATTACTTTTAGTTATCACACATAAAAAAAGGTGAATAGGACATTCCACCAAAAACACCTATCTTTGCGCCGGATTCAAGAAAACAATAATTCTATACACATAAAAACAAGTCTATATGTTTGAAAAAGGAAACAGAGCCAATACCTTACACGGTATTCTTTTGATTGCACTATTCTCATTCGCGGCCTTTTATATCGCCGAAATCCCCTTCGTCAAAAGCCTCTCGTTCAGTCCGCTGATTGTCGGTATCATTCTAGGTATGCTGTATGCCAACAGCCTGCGCAACAAGCTTCCTGAAACATGGGTACCCGGCATTAAATTCTGTACGAAGCAGATTCTACGTGCCGGTATCGTACTCTACGGATTCCGTCTGACACTGACACAGGTTGCAGCCGTAGGACTTCCGGCGGTCATTGTAGATACCGTCATCGTAGCGGGAACCATCTTCCTGGGTGTATGGCTGGGAAAAATGATGAAAATGGACAAAGACACTTCCCTCATGACAGCTACCGGTAGCGCCATCTGTGGAGCTGCTGCCGTACTGGGCGCTGAACCGGTCGTAAAATGTGAAGGACATAAAACGGCCATTGCCGTATCGACTGTAGTCATCTTCGGAACCATTTCCATGTTCCTCTATCCCATCATGTACCGTGCCGGATTGCTGGACGCACTGGGCAACACCGGAGTAGCCATCTACACCGGAAGTACCTTGCATGAAGTAGCCCACGTGGCAGGGGCCGGAAACGCCATGGACCCGACTGACACTTTGGGAATCGCCGGAACAGCCACTATTACCAAAATGATTCGCGTGATGATGCTGGCCCCGGTATTGGTCATCATGAGCTTCGCCCTGGCAGGCAGAAAGAAAACCAATGCCGAAGGAAAAGCTGAAAAGAGCAAGATCACCATTCCTTGGTTTGCCTTCGGATTCATCGGTATCATCTGTGTGAACTCCCTGCTGCAATACCTGACAGGTGCAGAAACTGTAAAGGACATTCCGTTGAACGGTGCCATTGAATACATTGATACCTTCATGCTGACCATGGCCATGACGGCACTGGGCACAGATACCAGCCTGGAAAAATTCAAGCAAGCCGGAGCCAAACCGTTCCTGCTGGCAGGATTGCTCTACATCTGGTTGCTGGTGGGCGGATACCTGCTCACACAATACATCACTCCGATGTTCGCATAAGAAAACCTGCTCATACAAATATAAAAATGAATGGAGGCAGCCTTTCGGGTTGCCTCCATTCATTTTATGCAATTATACCTTATTTATTGCGATACTGTTTGGGCGACATACCCGTATAACGCTTGAAATACTTTCCGAAGAAAGAAATATCCGAGAAATTCAGCGAATAAGCAATCTCCTGCACCGTCATATCGGTAGAACGAAGCTTAGCCTGCGCATCCCGTATGATAAAGGAAGAAAGAATATCGGTCAATGTCTTTCCTGTCACCTTCTTTACTGTCGTACTCAAATGTTGAGGAGACAAATGCAATTTCTCTGCATAAAACGACACATTACGTTCCGTTTTATAGTATTGTACGATAATCCGTACCAGCTCCTTCACTATTTCCTGGTTGCGATTATATCTCGGAGAATCATCCTCTCCCCTCTTCTTATATACCCCGCCCAATGCCAGCAATAACTGGGTATAAATCAGGCTGACTTGCATTTCCGTCATCTCCTCCTGTATCCTCTGACGGCGAATCAACAGACGAATACTGTCACGGAACAATTCATATTTCTCTTTCTGCATTTCTATTACCGGACGTTCGAATATATAAGGAGTATATTCCACCGTATAGGAAAACAATTTAGCTCCCTCTATCAGTTTTCTGGAAAAAGCCACAAATATAAACCGGCAATCCGTGCTTTGTTCTTCAATTTGGAAAAACACTCCCGGAAACAATATGGCCAGCGATCCTTCCTTCATTTCATAATGTGTCAAGTGAATTTTCACACGACAATTCCCCCTCAGACACAAAAGGAAAAGGCATCCCGGAAAAGGAGCAGAAACCTGAAACAACTGTCTGAAGCCGCCCGTCATGTCTATACCTGCAATCATATTCTGATCTTCAGGCAACAAATCAAGCTTTTCCAATTTTTTCATTCTATCACTCTTTTATTCAAGGCAAATATAGAGGTTCTCCCAATAGATTCCAACATAAAGGGACACACAATGAGTTAAAAAGAAAAAAGAAAAGCCGGATATGCTCCGGCCTTTTACTAATCCTTTATCTCTTCAATGGGCACCACATCTTCTATCTTACTCTTTTTTCGTCGGAAACGCAGCAACCGGAAAAGGTCCATCAAAGCATATACAATGGACGATATACCCAGCACAATAAATGGAATTTCCGCTGTTTCAAACGGATTGAACAATACCGTAATGCCTGCAGCCAAAACCAATACCGGCACCACATATACGCCAAACGGTACCGGCATGAATGAACGGGCTGCAATCAGATTGGCCAGCTGACTAAGTCCTCCCAGCACCAGCAATACGCCCAGCACATACATAAGCACACCCACAAAAAAAGAGGGCATGATTATAAGCCATAATCCAAAGAGGGTGCTCCCCAAGGCCACAATCGGGAATGCCGGACGTGGAGCCTCTTCCTTTCTCCGATTCCACAGGGCCAGATAAGTGAACAGGCCTACCAAACCAGGAATCAGAAACAACACTCCAATGGTAATTACCAGGTAATTCACCGCTACATCGGGCCATGTCACGAGCAGGATTCCGAGAATCAATGCACAAAGTGAACCAACCAATGCATAATTCAAAGATTTCATACTTTCATCTGTTTAAAATTCATTACTCAAAGGTAATGAAAAAGTATCAATCTACAAACAAATCTTTCAAAAGGATAATGAACAGATTATCCCGCATAACTATGCATGCCTCCTAATAGATAATTTACTCCAAAATACGTCATCAATACCGTGGAAAAGGCCAAAATCAAATATAAATGAAAAACACCGGGACGCTGAAACAAAGAAAAACTTCTCCAATGAAAAGCTGCTCCGTAAATCAGAAAAGTGATTAAAGCCCACACCTCTTTCGGGTCCCATGTCCAATAACTCCCCCAGGAAACATTAGCCCAGACCGCTCCAATAAAAATACCTATACCTAGCAACAATACTGCAGGGTAGAGTAACAATCGGCAACATAACGTGAGACGTTGCATCTGAGCCACCTGTTTCCGTACCGCAAGTGCCAAGATACTGCACAAACAAATAAAGGCAAACAATGCATACGAAATCATGATAATGGATACATGGATACTCAACCAAGGAGAAAGCAACACTGGCATCAATGGGGTAATCTGCGGATTCTTTTCTCCCAACCAGGCAACCAACAACACCCATCCGGACAGCAACAACCCTGACGGCAGAAGCAACACCAAACGACGTTGCCAGATACAAGCACCTAACAGCAGACAACCAGCTAGAAAAAGCATCGTCTCCGGCCCATTTCCAAGCGGAATACGTCCCCCAATATACCATCGAAGCAGATAAGCCCCCCAATGTACCAGACACGATGTCCAAAGCCCAACCTTCAACACAACATAAACCCAATTTCGTCTATAGTTGCCTTGAGGAACTACCACATAAAAACGTACCCACCAGAAAAAGCCTACAATTCCCAGAAGAAGGTTGCACATAAACAAAATTTTGGAGAAAGGAACCGCATTGTAGCACAATTCTGCTTGAACCCGAAGAGATGACAACGGCTCTACACCTCCATCAGTCGGCAAAGGTCGGATAAGCGTACCCTTTTTCAACATCAAAACCAGACCCACTTTTTCATCCAGTTCCCGTATCTCTTTCTCCAATTTCTCGGCCTGATGCTGTTCCAGCCATCCTTTGAAAAGTCCACTCTGCCTTTTTCTCTGCCATTCGTTCCACACTTTCTCCAAACGATAGCTCTTTCCGTCGAATAAATCCACCAAAGCCACATGGTCAGATTTCAGATGTAACATCTGACGAAGATTTTCACTCTTCACATAAAACATCGGTTCATGCTGCCACTCTTCGGGATATAATAGCCAGCTTGCCACTACCTGTTCAGGAGTTAAGCCTTGGTAGGTGCCACTTCCACATAACTTCAACGTAAAATCACGAGCCAAAGTATTAAACGGCACCACCCGATCCTGATAAATAACCTGACGTGTTTTCAGCTTTTCCGCATCCTGCCGTACTAACACACGCACTGGCTGAGCCTGCAAGATTGGTAATGATATCCCCCATAGCACACAAATCAAACCAACCTTTCTCCAAGCCGGATGATGCAGCAAGTTCCTAAAAGTTTCCCTACGACTCACCAGCAAACAGACCGCAGAAAAAAGCAGACACACATATCCTGCATAGGTCACAGCAATACCCCAAGGATCATGATTAACACTCAACCAACTACCAGACCAATCGGTATCGAAAGACGACTGATAGAAACGATAACCGTCTACCGAAAGAATATGATTCATTGAAATGACTTCCTTACGTTCTTCTCCCTTCACTCGGCAAGTCACATAACTTAAATAATCCATCGGAGCTTCCGTACCTGGATAATATGCCACCCTGAAACTGTCCAACCGGATATGAAAAGGCATTTCCCGTGAAACCTGATCAGAAGTTGCCACAAACAAATTGGTCTCCTTCCCTTGTTCAAGATGTACATACCCTTTCTCTCCCGTCAAAAAGGTAAGCAAGGCCCCTCCCAGTATGACCAGGAGGGAGCCATGCCACCACACAACGGAGAAACGTCTTCCCATCTGGTACTTTCTCAGCACCCGCAACAGGACACAAGCCAACGTTCCCCACAAGCTACAAAACCAAAAAGAACGATAAATATGAGTTTCCACAAAAGGAGTTCCATATACTTGTTCCAGTAAAGTGGCTGCAACCAGTAATATAATCAGAGTTACATAAAGAAAAACTCCAGCTATTTTCCATCCACGTACCTTCATAAACCTCAGAAATCAGGATAAAGCGTGTTTTTCAGTGCTTTTGTACCCATACATTCCATTTCGATGAGCCAACCTGGACGGCAAACCGGGGCCAGCAAAATCACTTTCGGAATTTCTGGAAAACGTTGGTCGAACATCTCACGTACCGTCACATAATCTGCCCCATCACGTAAATACACCAACATTTGTGCGACATCCTCAAACGACATCTCTGCCTCTTCAAGCAAGGCTTCCACGTTGTGCCACATCCGTTCAGTTTGCCGACGAATATCACCCGGAAAGACAATATCCCCATTCCGGTCAATACTGGCCGTACCAGAAATGAAAACTTGACGACGGTCTCCATAATCCACATACGTTCCGCGTTCAAAACTCACTCCGTACTCATAAGTCGGATTCAAGTAATCGCGTGCATATAAATAGTGTATTTGTTCCTTGCAAAGCCCCAATACGGCATACGTATCCATCTGCACCAAAATTCCAGCTTCAGCATGACGTCCGCCAATCCCTGTACTTGCAATATAATGCGTCTGTGGAGTAAGCCCCTGAGTGACAAATACCTCATTACGGGCCTTAACTACCCCAGCATAATTCACATCGATATTTTGCACGAAAAACCAGGTCCGAATACAATTTTCAGCCAAATGTCCTCCCCGTGCAATCAGCTGCAGAATATAATCATTCAGCAACAAACGGGTCTGGTACTCCGAATTGGCCGCACGATTGCAAGCCGTTCCGCCCCATAAATGCCGATAACTACCATGCGAAACTTCAAACAAACCGTTTTCTAGAGAACCACTCTGCATTTCCGACTGTAAATATACCCACATGGCAATCTTACTACCATCCAAAGGCGGCTGTTCTACTATGGAGCAGGCGCAGGTCGTACTCTCAGGCACTTGCGCTGCTAACCAGTCGGCCTGATTGGCCGCATCACTCAAAAAATAGCGTTTGAACACGGCAACCGCTCCCTTCAATTCGTTTTCCAACAAAGCATAATATGTATCGAGTACCGCATCCAATTGTTCTTTATATGTCAAGGAAGGCCGGATGACATGAATCATGACTTGATATTCATTCACCCCTTCCTCTTGTTTAAAACATGAAATTTCGACTAAAGTCTTTTCTTGTAACTTGTGAATTCGTTGTTGTTTGTGGCTCATAATCAATCTAATTTATCTATCAAGGCTTTGCGCCTCCAGTTATCCAGTCGTCTATCAAATTTAATAATACAGGTTCTGCTGAAAGAATATCCTGGTGGTCGTGGTGCACATGCCCATTCTCGTTCAACACCAGGTGCAGAAAACTATGCTCAGCATCTTCCGGTACTACCCTCTTCCAGTCTGGTTGTACAGAAGAGGACACGTCGACCAATTGTCCGTAACTTTTTCCTTCAGTCAGAAACAGACCGGCAGCCGCAGATGTACTTCCTCCGTGACAGTTTACACACCGAGAATCGAACACATGCTCCTGAATAGCTTGAAACATGCCTACCGACTGCTCACCTACCTCCAGACGGATGGTATCTTCCGTCACTTCCGAACAGTCTACCTTAACAAAAGTAACAACCCGCTCGCGGATACGGTTAATGACACACAATTCTACCTGTGTCACCTCAGCCGTCACTCCCGACATCACGACCTGAATCGTTCCATCTTCTCCAGCCTGAGAAGGCATCACATTGGCAGAAGTCAGGGCATATTCACTATTTGCATCAAAACCAGCCACTGCCACCGTATAGCCTGAAGGCCAACTCTCAATGCCGGATACCTTTCCGATAAACTTTACCGTACGCCCCCCTTCTGCTGTAACAGAGACAGTATCATAAATTCGCCCCTCATCACAAGCAGTCAGCCATCCGGAAACAGCCACCCAAAGTATCCATAGAAACGTATTTTTTCTCATACTTATTTTTTCTTAGAATGTGTACTGAAGCAGTACCGTAGCGCTATGGGTAGCAATTCCCAAATCATCATTATCGCGGTCCAACTGTGTATCGTGTCCCCAGCGTCCCACAAACTGGTACATAGCCTGCAATTTCAGGTTACATCCCCTGAAGAAATAGTTCACTCCTACTGCTGGCATATTCATAAATCCATTTGTATCCATCCCGTTACGATTGAAAAAATCATAGCGAGCCGTAGCCTGCAAACGGGATGTCACAAAATAACCTCCCTGCACATATCCTCCCAGGTAATGATAAACCTCATCAATTTTCTGACGCCCGGTAAAACCAACACGCATATAATACAACTCCGCACCCAGATACAGTCTTCTTTTCAACATGGCAAACTCTAATCCGGCACGATAATCGTTCGTACTTTCATTCTCACTTTCTACATTCAACGAAGTAGATACACCCAGCATCAGCTTATCTTCTTTCAAGCGATTGGGATTACCTTGCGTGGAAGGCATCACGCCTTTCGGCATATAAGTAAACCGTCCGGCATACAGTAAGGAAGGAATGTGCCAATCATCGCTGAATGTCTTCCCTGCCGTATTGACCGATATACCCGTTCCATTGAAAAGTCCCACTTCATATCCAAATCTGTCAGCTAACAAGCCGTGGACTTCTACCCCCAAATCGAATCCCGTACCAATATTGGGAGTTACGGCATTCAACGAATAAGGCAAGATTACAGAGGAGGTCAACGAAAGCGGCAGAGAAGGCATCAATGTTTCTCCTAAAGTAGTCAGATAGCCGTGTGAAAAAGGTGTCTTGAACTTTCCGACACGAATGGAAAACTGTTTCTTCAATTCCACATCAAACCATGCCTGCTGCAACAATGCTGCCCCTGTAGCTGCCGCATTAAGTGAAAGATTGAAAGATACCCTTCCAAAAGCCTTCCCTGTAAATCCCAATACCGCATAAGGAATAGCAAATCCAGAATTGGCCACATTATCCTGATTATATGCCTTATCAAGCCCTTCATCGTCATACCAGTTGAAGTTTGCACTGGTCTGTACCAGCAGATAAGGTTTGAACACAAAGTCGCCCTTTTTCGAAGCGATGGTAAATCCCTCTCTCCCGGCCAGCGACACAACACCGTTTTCCGTATCCTCTTCATGCTGTGCCAAAACTGCCAGTGGCATCATGGCAGCCAGACACATCGCAATCATTATTCTTTTCATAAATCGTTCGTTTCAGTTCTAAAAATTAAAGTGAATTCAAAAACGCAATCAGCGCATCACGGTCTTCCTTACTCATACTTTTGAACAGATTTTTCGAGGCTTCTGCCTCTCCTCCATGCCACATGATGGCTTCCACCAGATTACGGGCACGACCATCGTGCAGGAAATACGTATGACCGTTCACCACTTCCTGCAAGCCAATGCCCCACAAAGGAGTCGTACGCCATTCATTTCCGCGAGCTAGTCCACTCACATAATTGTCGTTCAACCCTACACCCATAATTTCTGACCCCATGTCGTGCAACAAAAAATCAGAATAAGGATGAATGGTTTGGTTACCTAACCACGGCAATTCAGTACCATTCAGTAAAGTAGCTCCTCTTGTCTTTGTGTGCAAAGTAGTGACATGGCAAAGGTGGCACTTTGCCTCATAGAATTTCTGCTCACCTTTCTGTACCTGCACATCGTTCACATTCCGACGGGCCGGTACCCCCAGACAATGCATGTACAGGTCCACATCTTCCATATCCTCCGTCGACACATCCAACTGGTCGTACGAGAGTCCCATCATACTTCCCTGATCCATCTGTATCTGTCCTTCGCAGATTTCTTCTGGATAACGGCTGTTGGTCACTCCCATGTCACTTGAAAATCCCAGTTCTACCGTCAGGTCGGCATGCTGTGCCTTGTTGCCTGAAAGTCCCAAACGAGTCACGCCACGCTCACTGATGTAATTACACCTCCCACTAATACCATATTCCGGATAATTGCTTTTGGCTGCCAAAGCTTCAATCTCCGTCTGGTCGAGTGCCATCATCTGCCCCATCCCTACATGACGCAACGGAATACGGACAGAACAGAACAAATCTTCCGGACGAATGCTGTCGGCATACCATTCCGTAATGGTATAAGTCGGCTTGCAAAGCTCATACGTTTCTCCATCAGGAAATTCAAAGGTCTGATAATTATATTTCACCGAAAGTTTTCCTTCCGGTTTGACTCCGTAGATAGCCTGATCGTGCAACACACGCCCATAGTTCTGAAAAAAAGCTCCATTCTTTCGAGTAATATACACCAGCATGGAAGAAAAACCGTAATTTCCCGAACCACCGTCACTCCATAATGTCGGTTTGGTACGCCCCGCGTTCCGGTGACAACTACCACAAGAATATCCGGCATAAACCGGTCCCAGTCCACCGTCCTGATTGCTACTGGTACGTACATCGTCATACAATCCATCACCGTCATTAAAACGGGTACTATAGATTCCTGAAACCCATGGAGCTTCAAAATCGTATGCTTTCGACGAGGCTAGAAAATTGGTAGCCGTACCGGCGGACAACGCATATCCATCCGGTACTTCCACATATTGCTGGTCAATGCCTTCCTTGTGACACCCCCACAAAGCGACAGGCAAAAAACCATAGAATAAAAACTTCAAAATCCTCCTCATTCTTCTTTCATCTAATTATAACCAGTTTCAATCCACCGTACGAGCTTGTCCGTCTTTGAACAACAGAAATTCCAGTGTATGGAAGCCACGTACATTCTGTGCAGCAGAAATGCTTTCACTATCTTCCGAATAGTCACCGCTCCATTCCATCTGACTGTAATCTCCCGAATTCAAAATATTTACAATGGCTGCCTGGTCAAGCGGCCAGCTGTCCATATTCGGATCCAGTCCCTGGTCGGCTACAGGACCAAACAAAAACGCCTCACTCATTTCCCAAGGCTCACGAGCCGTAATCCAGGCATCACATGCATCCTTAAAAGCCTGATTAGTCGGATTGGCAGCCAACGCATTCACTTTCTCATACAACGTACCAGCCTTTGTCCTCAAATCAGCATAAGTAGGCAACACCACTACATCTACATAATTCTCTACCACCGGACTCAATACACTTTCAGATAATGCATCACAAGCTGGCTTCAACCGATTTTTCAGCAATACACTCAACTCACTGCAAGCTTCCTGTGCAACCAGACTCTGTTCACTATTGATATGATTACGGAAAGGCTGAGGTATGGCCAGAATTTTATCATAAGCATTCTTGATAGCTGTCAAGGTATTGTCGGCCAGTTCCTGTTGCCCGTCGTTTACCAACGCTGTGTACAACGACTTTTCAGCCACCTGACTCTTATCGATTGTAGCCCCACTAATCAACGACTCGCTACGTACTCCACAAAACGCATTACAAATGGATACAATGTTATTGGAATAGTCCTCACGTGAATGCCAGCTGTACCACGACTCTACAGCATATAGTGCTTCGGTCACGTTTCCTGCCTGATATTTGGAATAAGGATCACCGATTTTTGTCTCCCCTACTTCATTGGCGATATCCACACAACCATCTATCACCTGTTGCACGCACGAACCTGCACTATTATACGGAGCACCGTGGTTTTTAAAAGTCGTGGCATAGCTTTCCCCTCCTTTGTAAGACACCGCCCAATAATCATACAAATCGGAAGCATCCTTACGGAGCAGAGTTACTACGGCTTTCATGTAATTATTCCAACTGGCAGCATTTTCCAATGTATAATCTATATCGGCTACATCAATCGGTTCTGGCTGAGGAGCATCATTGTTACTGCACGCGGTTGAAACAAAAACCAAGCCTAACGCAAAGGCTGCGGCATAAAAGAAATTCTTTTTCATATTCATAACCATTTTTAGGATTTAACAGATTCATTTTTTGAAGAACCAGCCTACGTATGCCAGTCCGATGGAAAATTCATTTTCGCTGGTATAAGGGCCTGTACCAAACATCTTTCCTGTACCAATCTGGCGAGTGGTATAGTCCGCCTTTACCACCAGATTCGGCAACGCAAACCAGTTCAGTCCAGCCACCCACATGCTGACTTTATTACGCAAGTCCATAGTTTGTCCCACTTCTCCCTTCTCCTGTGGATTATAGTACTCATAGCGGACAAACGGATAGATTACAGGAACCTTGAAATTATGATTAAATATGGAACGCAGATTGACACCTACTTCTCCGGCATAACTGGCTGCATTTTTTGCCACTGGTACCACCCGACTATAAGAAGCATTGTTCGACAGACGGACATTTTTACTACTGATAAACTTGGAATTCGTCAAATTTCCATACACCACATTGGCACGCAACGTCACGTAATCATTCTTATACTGCAAGTCGCCCGAATAAATTCGCAGCGGAGCTTTCCGGCCTTCATAAAAGTCCGGTTTATCAGAATTGCCGGCAGTATTGGCACAATAATAGAAAGAACCTCCCACACGCAGTCCCTGCACTCCTCGGTAGTCCAATCGAACCACATAACCGGGAGAGTTGAAGTTGTCTTCCTCAAAAAGACCTTGCTTGCCACTGCCTATCCATGTATTCCGGTCGAAACCATTCGCATTCAAACCAGCTACGACCAATACCTGATAATCAAACGTAGTATATCCTTTCCCCAACGTACCGAAAAACTCAATCCCGGTCTCATGCCAAGTGGAAGGGAGAATCGTCGTTTCTCCTTCCGGACGCACTGTTCCAAAAAAATTAATCGGCTCATGATGCGCATTGGTCAGCCCCACAGGCACTATGATATGCCCGGCCCGCACGTTGAAAGCCGGATGAATCAGACGGGTAATATGAAACTGTTCCAAGGCCACTTCTCCTCCTTTTTCCATTTCGGTCTCATACTCGCCGTTCTCTGAGTTTTCAAGTTCCATAGCCGTACCTACTCCTCCGGATTCAAATTCTATCTCCGCTCCCAAAATCCATTTAGGAGTAAACTTATAATCAAAAGCCAAAACAAAACGTGGAATGGAAATCGTATTCCGATGGTCACGGGTATTCCCGTCCGGATTTCCATAATAGCGATTAATACCATAATCCTTGAAACTGGCCACAGCCTCTCCATACCCTCCTACACGAAAGCGGGTATATCCGTCTTTGTCCACACGTTGCTTCTGTATCGCTGTTTTCACATATTCTCCAGCTACCTGCACCGAATCAACTTCACTAGCTGAAGCAGCTCCCGCAATACAACAAAGAGCAGTAAAAAATAAACTAACTTTTTTTTTCATTTCTCTGCGATTTTGAACATCGCAAAGGTAAACTACCCAAAAAAGCTTATCAATACCTAAAAATTACGAAAACAACAAGCAAAACCTACTCATTTCTCAGTATATATCCAACTTAATTTTTACATAAATCAGGACATCTTTATATTGCTGGTTTATAGAAACATAGAATAAATCGGTGGATAATTATCCTTTTAAACTTCTCCCTATAATCCTCCATTATATACCTAAAAGAGACTAATCCCAATATACCAGTCCAGCCCCAATTCATTTATTAAATTGAGACATTCACTAGAACATAGAGACCAACTTACCCCGGCATAAATATGACAAGATATTTTCATGAAAACGCTTTGAAGAAATGAATGAAACAAAATGAAATCACCTTCGACCTACCCGTACAAAATGAACATTATCTCAATTTAAACTGCCCCCAAAAGTTAAACACAAAACTTTTTGGAGGCAGCACAAAACAAAATTGGAATGGCCTCTATTTTTCAAAAACAGATACAACAAGAACCAACCAGTAATTACTCAATTATCTATGGTATATTCTTCAATGTCACGAACAGCCTCTTGGGCTTTACGACGCACATGAACACAGTGTAAAATTCCTCCGACAGCACCCAATACAAAGCCGACACTACCGCCGTAACATATCATTTCACCTCCTACTTTCGGATAGCTTTCCAACATAAACCATACAATCCAACACAAAGCAAACGGAATGCCGAAATAAAGCCATCTCAAGTTCAGTTGGTTCATTCGTACCAATGCCCTGCTGATATCCAACAAGTTGTCCGTTGAAATGCAATCAATACTGATACCCTTATGACTATATCGCTGATAAATTCCGGCTATAATCAAAAACACAGAAGTAAAGACACAGAAAATCCACGAATATCCCATCAGTAAGAAAAATGTATTGCAATACACCAATGCAAAACCTATCAAAAAATAGATAAACCTTTTCTTACGATTAATATAGGCAACTTTGTCCTGCGTAGAGTTTTTAAGCAACTTTTCACTAACGATGATTTCTTTAGCCAGCTTGTCCTTCAGCAACTGAATCTGTTGCTTCATCTCGTCTAATTCAAATTTATCTGCATAATTTTCCATAATAGCACATTTTTAATGGTTCGACATTTTTTTCAACTCCTCCTTGATACGATACAAACGTACAGATACATTTTTGGTCGAAATTCCGACAATAGCACCGATTTCTTCATAACTCATATTTTCCAGCCACAACAAAACAATGGCACGATCAAAAGGATTCAGCCGATGAATACGGTCATATAGCAGACGAATCTGCTTTGAACTTTCATCTTTATCTTCAAATAGATTGATATCCATGGTCAAAGGAACAACAGCACGCCTTTTCTTTCTCCTTTCGCATGAAATGCAGGTATTGAAACTCACTTTCCATATCCATGTATTGACGTTACTGAGATTCTTGAAAGAACCATATCCTTTCCAAAGATTAATAAGCACTTCCTGAAAAAGATCGCTTACTTCATCAGTATCCTTCGAGAACATAAAACACACCGTATAAATGGTGTTCTTATGCTCTTTGACCATTTGTGCAAATGCAGTATCCAATGTTTTCATATCGTATGAATTTGTTTTTGACCATCAGACGCTTAGACCATCAGAAAAACTACACAAAAGTAGAAACTTTTTAAAAGAAAATATGGAAATGCGAAAGCTGGTACAAAGTTATCCCAATAATATGCTTGTTTTACAACAACTGTTCTCAATTTTCTCAAGGGAACATTCAAGCTTACCTCGTCACGAACGTGACGACATCTTGACACGAACGTAACGAGGTCTCATCAGCAACGCGACGAGGTCTCCGCACGAATGTATCGAGGTATATTCATAAAGACGCTTTGCCAAAATGAATGGGAGAAAAGAGAATCATCCCTACTTGCCCCATACAAAAACAGAAAAGGGACGCATGGTTGAATGCATCCCTCTTTCTTGTGCTATGACGATTTTTTAAATCAAAAATCCCAGCAAAATACCGGCAGCTACCGCCGAACCGATGACACCGGCCACGTTCGGACCCATAGCATGCATCAGCAGATAGTTGCTCGGATCGTATTCCAACCCTACTACCTGCGAGATGCGGGCAGAGTCGGGCACTGCAGACACACCGGCATTACCGATAAGCGGATTGATTTTATCGTTCTTGGGAAGAATCAAGTTGAATATCTTCACGAAAATCACACCGGAAGCGGTAGCAATCACGAATGACAAAGCACCCAAACCGAAAATCTTCAAGGAATCTACAGTCAGGAATTCAGAAGCCTGAGTGGAAGCTCCCACAGTAAGTCCCAACAGAATAGTGATGGTATCAATCAGCGGACCACGGGCGGTTTCAGCCAGACGGCGGGTCACGCCACTTTCCTTCAACAAGTTACCGAAGAACAGCATACCCAGCAAAGGCAAACCGGACGGTACCAGGAAGCAGGTCAGTAACAAGCCTACAATCGGGAACATCACTTTCTCTGTATGGGATACAGCACGCGGCGCTTTCATACGAATCAGCCTTTCCTTCTTAGTAGTAAGCAAACGCATGATAGGCGGCTGTATCACCGGTACAAGGGCCATGTAGGAATAGGCCGACACAGCGATGGCTCCCATCAGGTTAGGCGCCAGCTTGGACGAAAGGAAGATAGCTGTCGGACCGTCGGCACCACCAATGATACCGATGGCTCCTGCCTGCATCGGGTCGAATCCCCACGCAAGAGCAATCATGTAAGCTCCAAAGATACCAAACTGTGCTGCCGCCCCAATCAGCATCAGCTTCGGATTGGATATCAGGGCCGAAAAATCGGTCATGGCCCCGATACCCAGGAAGATGAGGGGCGGATACCAGCCGGAAGTCACTCCCTGGTACAAAATATTCAAGACGGACCCTTCCTCGTAAAGCCCGACTTTCAGTCCGGCTTCCATATTGAAGGGAATGTTACCAATCAGGATACCGAAGCCGATGGGAATCAGCAACATCGGCTCAAACTCTTTTGCCACAGCCAGATAAATGAAAAAGATACCGACCAGAATCATCACCACATGTTGGATGGTGGCGTTATGAAAGCCGGTATAGGTCCAGAAATCGGCCAGGTTATTCTGTAAAAAACTAGCAAATTCTCCCATAATTATTCAATGATTATCAGGTCTGTACCTTCGAGTATTGATTCTCCTTTGCTCACCTTGATGGCAGTCACCTTACCGTCACGGTCGGCTTTGATGTCGTTTTCCATCTTCATGGCTTCAAGTACGAGCAGCGTCTGCCCACGTTTCACGGCATCTCCTTCTTTCACTTTGATTTCCAGAATGACACCCGGAAGCGGAGACTTGATACCCGATTTGCTTCCTGCTACTACCGGACGGCTTACGGCAGGAGGAGGAGCAGCCGGAGTAGTAGCCGCCGTACGGACTACCGGCTTGATTTTCGGACCGGCCTTTTTCTCCAGTTCTACGGTATAGGCCGTTCCATTCACTTCTACATGTACATTGTTGTCTTCTATGTCTCCCACGGTCACCTTATAAAGATTTCCGTTGATTTTATATCTGTATTCTTTCATGGTTATCTTTTTCTTTAGAGGTTATTTCTTATGAGGAGTCTCACGCAAGGTATAAATTTTGGAACTCCACGGTGAATAGCTTCGTTTCACCCGACTGATGGTCAGAATGGTTTCTTCCACATCGTGATCGGCTCCCTGCGCTTCATGCAAAGCCATGGAAATGGCGGCAATCACTTCACCCGGAGCTTCACCCAGTTTACGTTCCTTTGCCTCCTGCTTGTCGGTCACATTCTGGGCCTTCATCGCATTGCGTTTACGCAACTTGACAGCCAACTTACCCACAAACTTGAAGCACAAGTACAGCAAAATCAGTCCGCAGAACACTACACTCATGGCTGAAATAGCCATACCGATACCTACCGGATCATGTCGTTCGAATTTTTCCATCTTCGGGTTGCTTTCAATGGTCTGATTGTTGGTACTCGGAGTTACGTATTTATCCTCGCTTCCACCTTTTACTTCCCATTCAGCAGAACCATCGCCCACCCGCGCATACGACTGGTCAGCCTGGAGTATCCCTGCTGGAACGACCACTTCATCCAACAGCTTCTTACCTGAATCATACAAGCCAATCCAGTTGTCTTGTGTCTTGCTCAAAACAAAATTTGTATGAAACGTTCCTCTTCTCGGCGCACCATCAGCCCAAAACAAGGCATGCTGACGAGGTTTCAGTAAAGTCAACACATCCCCTTTCGGAATAAAATAAGAAACGGTATCACCCGGCTGACTGCTTACTTTCAGATAGCATCCGGCCAAATCAGCACTACTGTATGCTCGGTTGAATATTTCCACCCAACTGCTATGTACGCCATAATCGTCCTGAAAGTTGGTTTCATTATTCACCAGCACCTCATTGATAAGCAATTTGGAAGTGGTGTTCTGTTCCTTACAGGACGACAAACCGACCAGCAGCAACAAGGCCAGAAATATTCCGCTTTTATGTATTTTCATCATTATCGTCGTTTTTTAGTTACTATTACAAAGGAATATTACCGTGTTTCTTGGCCGGATTGGTCAGTTTCTTGGTCTGCAACTGCTGCAAGGCGCGGATAATGCGGAAACGCGTGTTACGCGGCTCAATGACATCATCAATATAGCCATACTTAGCTGCATTATACGGGTTGGCAAACAACTTCGTGTATTCGGCTTCCTTTTCTGCCATAAAGGCTTTCGGGTCGGGAGCTTCCTTGGCTTCCTTGGCATACAGCACCTCTACAGCACCGGCTCCACCCATTACAGCAATTTCGGCAGTAGGCCATGCATAATTCATATCGCCACGCAGCTGCTTACAGCTCATCACAATGTGAGAACCTCCATACGACTTGCGAAGAGTAACCGTTACTTTCGGTACGGTAGCCTCTCCATAGGCATACAACAGTTTGGCTCCGTGCAGAATAACGGCATTGTATTCTTGTCCCGTGCCCGGCAGGAAGCCCGGCACATCCACCAACGATACGATAGGAATGTTGAAAGCATCACAGAAACGGACGAAACGAGCGGCTTTACGGGATGCATTGCAATCGAGTACTCCGGCCAGGAACTTCGGCTGGTTGGCTACGATACCGACCGACTGTCCGTTGAAGCGGGCAAAACCAATAATGATGTTCTTGGCAAAATCACGTTGCACTTCGAGAAACTCTCCATTATCGACAATAGCACCGATTACTTCGTACATATCGTATGCCTTGTTCGGACTGTCCGGGATAATTTCGTTGAGCGAATCTTCCAGGCGATCAATCGGATCCATACAGTCTACATAAGGAGGCTCTTCCAAGTTGTTCTGCGGGATATAACTCAACAATTTGCGAATCAAAGCCAAGCCCTCTTCTTCGGTAGCAGCCGTGAAATGCGTCACGCCCGAGCGAGTGGAATGCACGCTGGCACCTCCCAAATCTTCCTGTGACACATCCTCACCTGTCACCGTCTTGACTACCTTCGGTCCGGTAAGAAACATGTAAGAAGTACCTTCCATCATCAAGGTGAAGTCTGTCAAGGCCGGAGAATACACCGCACCTCCTGCACAAGGACCGAAGATACCGGAAATCTGCGGAATCACTCCCGAAGCCAGGATATTGCGCTGGAAAATTTCCGCATAACCTGCCAAAGCATTAATACCTTCCTGGATACGGGCACCACCAGAATCGTTCAATCCGATACATGGCGCCCCCATCTTCATGGCCATATCCATCACCTTACAGATTTTCAACGACATGGTTTCAGACAAGGAACCGGCAGAAACCGTGAAATCCTGGGCAAAAACATAAACCAGACGGCCTTCGATAGTCCCGTAACCGGTTACGACGCCGTCTCCCAAATAATGCTTCTTGTCCATTCCAAAATTAGTACAGCGATGCTGCACAAACATATCCATTTCTTCAAAACTTCCTTCATCAAGGAGCATGGCTATACGTTCACGTGCAGTGTACTTTCCTTTATCATGTTGTTTGTCGATGGCTTTCGTGCCTCCACCCAGACGAGCCTGCGCACGAAGCTCTATCAGTTCTTTTACTTTTTCAAGTTGGTTACTCATGGTATTAGTCTTTATATGGATAAAATAAAAAAGAGGTTTCTTCCGGGTTATTTTTCACAAAGTTCTGTCAATACCCCCATGGTTGATTTCGGGTGCAGGAAAGCAATATGCAATCCTTCTGCTCCTTTACGGGGAACCTTGTCAATCAAACGGACTCCTGCTTCTTCAGCCTGCGTCAAAGCATTTGCCACACCGTCTTCTATGGCAAAAGCCACATGATGCACGCCCATCCCGCGGTTTTCAATAAACTTGGCTATGGTACTGTCCGGGCCCGTCGGTTCCAATAATTCGATTTTTGTGTCACCACATTTCAAAAAAGCAGTCTTTACCTTCTGGTCTTCTACGGTTTCTATGTTATAGCATTTCAATCCGAGGACGTTTTCATAATAAGGAAGGGCTTCTTCAATACTTTTGACCGCTATGCCCAAATGTTCAATGTGAGAGATTTTCATAATAGAATTGTTTTTATGGGTATTAATTTAAAGTTGTGTCTCAGATACACACAGACAAAGAAAAGAAAATTGCGGTGAAAAAAGAAACTTTTTGACGATTTTTTCAAAGAATACCCGTTGTTTAAAGAGAGCTTAATCCATTTATGTCTTCCCTCCCAACAGCTATACATAGATTTTGGTGAGTAACCGGTTGAGCCATCCCCAACGCACATGAAACCAACGACGGCTGCTCATCTGCTTTCCTCCGAAACGCAGAATGAAGTCGCGATACCCATATTTTTTAAAAGGCAGACCGGCATCAATGAACTCAAAATGATCGCACCCTTGTGTACGGGCATACAAAATAGCTCCCCATACAGCCAGCACACCTGGATACTGCAAAGGATAACTTTTCCGCATCCCTCCGGAAAACAAAAGATAAGCATCACTCCCCGAAAACAGACATACGGAGCCCCCGATAATCTTGTCTTTATAACGCACGATAAAAATCTTTCCACAATGGGAAGAATACTCCAATAAGGTACTGAAAAATCCTATATCCGGTAAATAACGGTGAATCTTGGGGGAATAATAACGCTTGAGCATACTGAAAAAAGCATTGAGCTCTTCTTCCGTACGTGCGACGTCGATGACTGCCCCATTCTTCAATCCATGGCTGATTTGCTTTTTACGGGAAGCACTCATCCATTTATCCAAGGAATCATGGTGGAGAGAATTGCGTACCCGAAGCCAGCGGACTGGAAAATAACCGTTCCGACGGAAATAACGATATCCAAACAAAGGCTCTTCCAAATTGCGAAACTCCAGTATAAAAGCCCGTTCAGAAAATTGAATGGTGAAATACGACAGCAACTCCCGAAAAATCTCTTCTTTCCGGTAAGAAGACGGGAAATATTCACCCACTCCATACGCATAGCCTTTCTTTACAAAACGACATAGACGTGTACTTCTACGTAAGATACACAATAATTTCCCAATAGGAGTTTCCCCTTCGTAGGCCACCAGCAAACGTGGGCAGTATCCATTCGTCTGTTCCAGTACATGAAACAGCTCGGTAGAATGAAAGATGTTGGAACCCGGCAAGTCGGGCACATCCTTAGCGTGATAATATGTAGCTAAACGGATGCTCATGCCATGCAAATTTACATTTTTTTATTGAGGATTTAACTGGGAAGCCTTATATTTGTCCACACAAATTTATTTTTTATGAAAAACTTCAGTGATTTAATCAGAAACAGACGAAGCATGCGTAAATTCACGGGTGAGGAACTTACCCAGGACCAGGTGCTCACGCTATTGAAAGCTGCGCTGATGTCTCCCTCTTCCAAGCGCTCCAACTGCTGGCAGTTTATTGTCATCGACGACAAAGACATGTTGGAAAAGCTGTCTCTCTGCAAGGAATCGGGAGCTGCCTTTGTAAAAGATGCCGCTATAGCCATTGTAGTTACAGCCGACCCGCTTGCAAGTGACGTCTGGATCGAAGATGCCTCCATTGCTTCTGTCATGATACAGCTGCAAGCCGAAGATTTAGGACTGGGAAGCTGCTGGATACAAGTCAGAGAACGCTTCACAGCCAACGGTGTGCCTGCCAATGAATATATCCATGAACTACTGGACCTCCCCCTGCAGTTACAAGTACTTTCCCTCATCGCCATAGGCCACAAAGGCATGGAGCGCAAGCCTTTCGACGAGTCACACCTGCAATGGGAAAAGGTACACATCAATAAATACGGAGGGAAATAATGGCTACAGCAACAGGTAAACACAAGGATACGTACCGGGCTACCGCCGTTTTCCTCGTACTGACGGGACTACTCTATCTGATTGACAAATGGGTAGGGTTTGGTCACATCGGATTGCCGTGGATGATGCAGAAGGATACCATGCTGCTCTATGCTGCCGTGATTTTCCTATGGTTCAAAAGTGACAAGTCGGTAGGTCTTATTCTGTTAGGTATCTGGCTGATACAAAACATCGGCCTGGTAATTTCTCTGCTGGGACAAATGTCAACCTTCCTGCTGCCTGCCGTACTGCTAATCATCGGAATCCTGTTATATTTCTTATCTTCACGCGGATGATGAACACAAAAAAGAAATCGATTGTATGTATCGGGGCCGGTAACGTAGCGACCCATATTTCAAAAGCCTTGCAACAAAAAGGCTTCCGATTACAGCAGGTATACAGCCGAACCGAAAACTCAGCCCGTACGTTGGCCGACATACTAGGATGCAAATGGACAAACCAACTGGCACAAGTTTATGAACAAGCGGATGTCTACATTGTCTCAGTCAAGGATGCTGTATTGGAAACAGTCATTGACCAACTGGCCCATTGCAATCCCGACGCACTCTACCTGCACACGGCCGGAAGCATGCCTATGGAGGTGTGGGAAGGGAAACAGAAAAACTATGGTGTGGCGTATCCCATGCAAACTTTCAGCAAACAACGAGAAGTGCGCATCGAAGAAGTACCCTTCTTCATCGAAGCCAACTCGACTGAAAACCTTTCGCAGCTCCGGGAGATTGCCGAAAGTTTGAGTCCCAAGGTGTATGAAGCCACTTCTGCACAACGGAAATACCTGCACATCGCAGCCGTATTTGCCTGCAACTTCAGCAACCACATGTATGCCATTTGCGAACACCTGCTCACGACTCATCAATTGCCTTTTGAAACTATGCTCCCCCTGATTGACGAGACAGCCCGGAAAGTACACAAGCTGCCACCCGTCGAAGCGCAGACAGGCCCAGCCCGACGGTATGACGAGAATGTCATCCACCGCCATCTGGACATGCTGAAGGAAGAAGAACCACAACTGGCAAAAATCTACCAACTGCTGAGCCAGCATATCCACCAATATGAAAATGAAAAACAGAAATAAGATTCTCTATATGATTAACTACGATTTAACGAAAATAAAAGCTCTGTTCTTCGACGTGGACGGAGTATTGAGTGCAGAAACCATCTTCCTGCACCCGGATGGAGAGCCGATGCGCTCTGTCGACATCAAAGACGGATACGCCCTTCAGCTGGCCGTGAAATGTGGCCTGCATGTAGCCATCATCACAGGTGGAAAAACGGAAGCTGTCCGCAAACGTTACGAGGGACTGGGCATCAAGGATGTCTACCTAGGAGCTGCCATAAAGACCCGCGAATACAAGGAACTGCTGACTAAATATAACCTGAAACCGGAAGAAGTACTTTACATGGGTGACGATATTCCCGACTACGAAGTGATGCAACTGGTAGGACTGCCTTGCTGCCCGGCCGACGCTGCTCCGGAAATCAAAGCCATCAGTAAATATATTTCTCACTGCAAAGGCGGATATGGTTGCGGACGGGATGTCATCGAACAGGTACTGAAAGCACAGGGAAAATGGATGGCAGGACAGGCCGCTTTCGGATGGTAATTATTAAAAAACTGACAGAAATATGAGACCATTGGAAAATATTCAGCACTATAAAATTGTATTGGCTTCCAATTCTCCACGCCGACGGGAACTGTTGAGCGGACTGAACGTAAACTACACAGTAAAGGTGCTGCCGGGAATCGACGAAAGTTATCCAGACAATTTGGAAGGAGAGGAAATCCCCATGTACATCTCACGCAAAAAAGCGGATGCCTATCGCAATTCCATAGGAGAGGATGAACTGATTATCACAGCAGATACAGTAGTATATATCCACGGGAAAGTATTAGGCAAGCCTAAATCACTGGAAGAAGCCAAAGAAATGCTACGGGAACTTTCCGGCGACACCCATCAGGTAATCACTGGCGTGTGTCTGACCACTCGAGAAACACAGCGCACGTTCTCGGCTGTGACACAAGTCACCTTCGATGTGCTGACTGAAGATGAAATTGACTTTTATGTAGAGAAATACCATCCACTAGACAAAGCAGGCGCCTACGGAGTACAAGAATGGATTGGCTTTGTAGGTGTATCGAAACTGGATGGATCGTATTTCAATGTCATGGGACTTCCGGTACAGCGCCTGTATCAGGAACTCAAAAAGCTTTAATGAAACTGGCATAAAAGGGCTGAAAAGGTTTTTCGGCCCTTTACTTTTGCCTGCCAGACAAGACTAAAAGCATATCGTTCAGGAATCATTTTCAATACAGTCTGTGCCAAGTTCTGCTGACGGTCTGCTACAAACTGAGGACGGAGACTGTGAAATTCTCGTCTGGCCTCACGCACGGCTTTTACATTGGCCCAGTCACCTTTCAGCAGCCAGACAAGAGCCGCACAATAATCCAAGAAAGTCCGTATGCGCATCACTGGAGCCAGCTCTTCTTCCGGCAAATTTTTATACAGCATCAGCAGATTATTCCGGAAATTCAGAAAGGTTTTCCGAGGATTGTCTTTCTTCAGAGTGGCTCCTCCCACATGATATACCGTACTCGAAGGGACACAGACCAACTGATATCCCCGGCTACGCAAGCGCCAGCACAAGTCAATTTCTTCCATGTGGGCAAAGAAGCGAGCATCCAGGCCTCCCACCTTACGATAGACCTCCAAGCGAATCATCAACGCTGCTCCGGTAGCCCAAAACACTGGGACAATTTCATCATACTGCCCTCTATCCTCTTCTACTGCATCGAATACCCGTCCACGACAGAAAGGATATCCGTAACGGTCTATAAACCCGCCCCCGGCACCGGCGTATTCAAACATGTTTCGATGACGATAAGACAGAATTTTAGGCTGACAAGCAGCAGTATCCGGATGAGTATCCATATAAGCCACCATATCCTGAAGCCAACCTTCAGTCACCTCTACATCACTATTCAACAAAACCACATATTCGGCCTCAACTCGCTGTAAAGCCCGGTTATATCCCTCAGCAAAACCGTAGTTTTTGTCCAAACGTATCAAATGTACAGAAGGAAATTCTTTTTCCACCACCGCACACGAATCATCGGTAGACGCATTGTCTGCTACATACACCACTGTTTCTTCCTCACAGGAACCGGCAACTACCGACGGAAGGAACTGACGAAGCATCGCTTCGCCGTTCCAGTTCAAGATGACCACTGCTGTCTTTATCATAAAATTGTTCCTTTAAGCGAGGTTTCGTCTTCATTGAAATCCCCTAAACGTACTTTCACCAGATGATTGTCCAGCTTCTCATCGTGGGCCAATTCAACCCGGATATAGTTTTTCGTGAAACCGTGCATAGGTGTACCTGCCTTGGATTTTTCCATCAACACTTCAGCCTCCTGTCCTATATGACGGGCATAAAAAGCCTTGGTTTTCTCATCCGATAACTCAAGCAGACGCTGACTTCTGGCATGCTTCTCAGACGCAGGAACTACATAGTCTATTTTTAAAGCCTGTGTACCGAGGCGCTCGGAATAGCTGAACACGTGCAACTGTGTCACATCCAAGCTTTTGATAAACTCATACGCACGTTCAAAATATTCAGGAGTTTCTCCCCGCGTTCCCACAATCACATCCACACCAATAAAAGCATCAGGCATCAAGGACTTGATTTTAGCTACCTTCTCTGCAAACAAAGCGGTATCATAACGGCGACGCATCAACTTCAGCACTTCATCGCAACCAGACTGCAAAGGAATATGGAAATGAGGCATGAAACGATGGGAACAAGCTACATACTCAATGATGTCATCCGTCAACAGATTAGGTTCGATAGAAGAGATACGATAACGCTCAATTCCTTCCACCTCATCCAGCGCCTTCACCAAATCGAAAAAGGTTTCTCCAGTAGTTTTTCCAAAGTCGCCAATGTTCACTCCTGTCAACACAATTTCTTTTCCACCTTCTGCTGCCGCCTGACGAGCCTGTGCCACCAAGTCTTCAATCTTCCCGTTCCGGCTCCGCCCACGGGCAAAAGGAATTGTACAGTAAGAACAGAAATAATCACAACCATCCTGTACCTTTAAAAAATAGCGGGTACGGTCACCGCGTGAACAAGAAGGTGAAAAAGTACGGATATCTTTCGTGGCAGTAACAACCGACTCACCGTGGGCATGCTTTTCCAGATTACCCAAATATTTCATAAGTTCACCTTTCTGTTCAGCACCTAACACCAAATCAACCCCTTCTATCTCAGCCACCTGTCCCGGCTTTAATTGTGCATAACATCCGGTCACCACAATAAATGCTTCGGGATGCTGACGGGAAAGACGATGAATGGCTTGACGGCATTTTTTGTCAGCCATCTCCGTTACCGAACAGGTATTGATCACACAAATATCTGCTTTCTCACCTTTCCGGGCTGTGCGAACTCCTGCTTCTTTCAAAGTCTTACCGATGGAAGACGTTTCGGCAAAATTCAATTTACAACCCAGCGTATAATAAACAGCTACTTTATCCTGAAAAATAGTTGTATCAATCATATCTCTTTTATCATTTTAGAAGTCTGCAAAGTTACATATAATTCACGACTCTTGAAACGAGTTTGTATGGATTGACTCCCTAATTAGAAGTTTTTGGAGACTTTTCGGGCTTTACTGGAAAAATTATCAAATTAAGAAATAAAATAACATGTTTTGCAACACATTATCATTCAGGGAGATAAGTTTTAAAACATATTTTTTTGAAAAAAAATCGCCTAAAAGTGAACAACGTATCAGAAAAGTCTATATCTTTGCAACGTTTTAAGAAAACAACATAAGTATTACAGATTAAAAAGCAAAGAAAATGAAAAAATTAGTATTTTTGTTCGTAGCATTTGCTGCAGTTTCTTTCGCTTCTTGCGGAAACAAAGCAGCTAACAGTGAAGCAGCAGCTGATTCAGATTCAGTAGCAGTAGTTGAAGAAGCAGCTCCGGTTGTTGATTCAGCAGCAGTAGTTTGTGATTCAGCAGCAGTAGCTGGTGACTCAGCAGTAGTAGCTGAATAATCTCGAACATCAGAGAGAATTGAAAGTCTGTAAGCTCAGCCTACAGACTTTTTTTATGCCTTTTTGCAACTTCAGACAACTCATCCCACCCCTTTATTATATCTTTAAACCCGAATATTACACATCGCTTCATCACTCTTCTGAAAGGTTCTCCTTAAAAGGATTACGTTTCAACAAATCCCTCCCTCTATATCCGACTGAAATCATTCCATCTAATTTACCCCAAAAATAAACTTCCAGTCACTTTTACATAACGTTCGAAAAAATAAAAAACCCCGAACAGACATACATCCATTCGGGGGATTTATCAAGTATTTACAGATACAAATTAAGCTTCTTCTGCAACAACTTCGAAAGGAATTTCTACAGAAACTTCCTTGTGAAGTTTAACAATAGCCTTGTAGTGTCCAACTTCTTTTACATTGTCTTTTACCACAATAATCTTACGATCAATGTTGTGACCCAACTTAGCCAATTCATCAGCAATCTGAATGCTGCCTACTGAACCGTAGATTGAACCAGTTGCACTAACCTTAGTAGCAATAGTCAATGAAACGCCCTTCAGTGTTTCTGCTACAGCTTCAGCATCTTTCTTAATCTTCTCCAATTTATGAGCACGCTGCTTCAATTCTTCAGCCAACATTTTCTTTGCAGCCGGAGAAGCAATCACTGCTTTACCAGTCGGAATAAGATAGTTACGACCATAACCAGACTTAACGGTTACAATATCATTCTTGTAGCCCAAGTTAACTACGTCTTCTTTCAAAATCAGTTCCATATTCTTATTCCTCCTTTATTATTTCATCATATCAGTTACGAAAGGCAGCAAAGCCAAGTGACGAGCTCTCTTAACAGCCTGCGCAATACGACGCTGGAACTTCAATGAAGTACCTGTAATACGGCGCGGAAGGATCTTTCCCTGTTCGTTCAAGAATTTCTTCAAGAATTCAGGATCTTTGTAGTCGATATACTTAATACCGCT
Source organism: Bacteroides mediterraneensis (assembly GCF_025993685.1). Classification (NCBI taxonomy): domain Bacteria; kingdom Pseudomonadati; phylum Bacteroidota; class Bacteroidia; order Bacteroidales; family Bacteroidaceae; genus Bacteroides; species Bacteroides mediterraneensis. The sequence continues at coordinate 3,068,352 of NZ_DAJPEN010000001.1, forward strand.
CTTTTTGAAACGACAGTATTTTTTCTTCTTCACGTCTACTGAAGGCGGAGTTAAATATCTGATTTCTGATTGTTGCTGTGCCATGATTAGTTTTCCTCCTTTTTAGTTGATTTTACATTTCTTCTCTTAGCAGCGTATTCTGCAGCATACTTATCCATCTTGAAAGTCAAGAAACGGATTACACGTTCGTCACGACGGTAGTTTACTTCCAGCTTCTCGATTACAGACGGTTCTGCTTTGAATTCAATCAGCTGATAGAACCCTGTAGATTTTTTCTGAATTGGGTAAGCCAATTTCTTCAATCCCCAGTTTTCTTCATTGATGATCTCCGCACCTTCCTGAGTCAGGATAGCTTTGAACTTCTCTACCGCTTCCTTCATCTGAACATCAGACAAAACGGGAGTTAAAATGAAAACGGTTTCGTATTGATTCATACTATTCGTTAATTAAATTATTAATAATGATTTTTATTTGCGCGGCAAAGGTACAACTTTTCAATCAAGGAACCAAAGTTTCCCAGCAATTTATACAATAAAGATTCTTAAAAAGAAGAATAATACCCCGCAAACAACGCTTTTCCTATTTCAATATACATGAAATATCGTATATTTGCAAAGTTGTTTAAACAATAATTACATGATAGAACAGTTCAATTTTGACATTCAACTAATATTTGCTATCCTAAATGGGAAAGTATCTGCCGCCATCAACCGTAAGTTAATCCGCAACTTCCGCTTGAACGACATGGAAATTACTCCTGAACAATGGACCGTGCTACTCTACTTATGGGAAAAAGACGGAGTAACCCAACAAGAATTGTGCAATGCCACTTTCAAAGATAAACCCAGTATGACCCGCTTGATTGACAACATGGAAAAACAGCACTTAGTAATACGTGTACCAGACAAGAAAGACCGCCGCACCAATAAAATCCATCTGACCGAAAACGGAAAGAAGCTGGAAGAGAAAGCACGGTTCATTGCCAACAAGACATTAAAGGAAGCCTTGCACGGACTTACTCTGGAAGAACTGAGAGTAAGTCAGGAAGTACTTCGTAAAATATTCACCAACACCAAGGACTAGATGCGGATTTCACTATAGCTGCTGCCTGCAAGAAAGCTAAAAATCATTACATTTGTCAAGCTTTTATAAAAGGCAGTATATATATGCTTGAATTTCCGTTTTTTTTCACGAAATAATTTTTTGAATAGAAGAATTATGCTTTAATTTGTAACCATGAATAAATAAACCATAAAAAGAAGACACACATGAAAAGCTTATTACAGAATTTAGGAGTGATATTAGTCATCATTGGTGCTGTGATTCTCATTGCAAGCTATGCAGTAGGTAATGTGAACAACAACGCCGTATTAGGAGGTTCCTTGGCACTTGTGGTGATAGGACTAATTGCTTACATCATCCTGAACAAAAGAATTACAGACTGAATTTCCTCAGCCGACAAACAGCAATAAAAAAGCCTGAATCGAAAAATTCAGGCTTTTTTATTGCTCATTCGCAAACTTATTCTCATTCACCTTCCGGAGTTATCAATTTATATCCCTTACCGTGAATATTGATGATTTCAATCGAATCATCTTCCTTCAAATGTTTACGCAACTTAGTGATGTACACATCCATACTTCTTGCATTGAAATAATTGTCATCAATCCAAATTGTCTTCAATGCAAAATCACGCTGCAGAATTTCATTAGCATGTGCACAAAGCAAGCCCAGCAATTCAGACTCTTTGGTAGTCAACTTCGTCTGCTTGTCTCCGATAGACAGAATCTGCTTCTGAGTATCGAACGTAAAGCGGCCAATTTTATACACCGTACTTTCACGGTTGCGTTTGCCACGCACACGGCGCAAGATTGCTTCAATACGGAAAGTCAATTCCTCCATACTGAAGGGTTTTGTGATATAATCATCCGCACCAATCTTAAAGCCTTCCAGGATATCTTCCTTCAAAGTCTTTGCCGTCAAGAAAATAATAGGCACTTCCGCATTTGCCTGACGGATTTCCTGCGCCAAGGTAAAGCCATCTTTTCTTGGCATCATCACATCGGTCACAACCAAATCATATTTACTTTTCAGAAAAGCCTTAAAGCCCACTTCTCCATCCGGAAAAAGATCAGCATTATAACCTTTCGCCTGTAAATATTCTCTCAAAAGCATGCCAAGATTCTCATCATCTTCGCATAACAAAATACGCAATTTGTCGTCCATATCTTATTCTTCTTTAAATAGTGGTATCGTAATTATAAACTTTGTTCCTACATTCAATTCACTTTCAGCCCGAATAGAACCTTTATGATCGGTAATTATCTTTTTCACGTAAGCCAGTCCAAGCCCAAAGCCTTTCACATCGTGCAGGTTCCCCGTATGAACACGGTAGAACTTATCGAATATCTTCTTCAGATTTTCCTTCTTGATACCAATCCCGTTATCTTCGATAGATATGCATAGCTTACCCGTCTCATTCCAAGTCTGAATTTTCAATGCTATATCCCGATCCGGGCTCTTATATTTGACCGCATTATCCAGCAAATTGAATATCACATTCGTAAAGTGCATCTCGTCCACAAAAATCACCGGATCCTGTGCATTCAATTCCGCATCCAATGTACCGTTATTCTTTTCGACCTTCAAACGGAAGGTATTCACCACTCCGTTAATCAACTCATGGGCATCAATTTCCTTCTTTTTCAGTGTCACGCTCTGTCTTTCAAACATAGACATCTGCAGCACCTTTTCCACCTGGAATCTCAGACGCTTCGTCTCATCATTAATAACCCCTGAGATATGCTTGAACATGACAGGCGATTTGCCCACTGCCGGATCATTCAACATCTGTGCAGCCAAAGATATGGTAGAAATCGGAGTCTTAAACTCATGCGTCATATTATTAATGAAGTCATTCTTAATCTCTGTCAGACGTTTCTGCCGGAAAATAATATAAATGGTGAAAATAAAGGTAATCAACAATACCACCGTAAAAATAATGGAAGGTATCATGAATTTCACCGAACTAAAAATATAGTTGTCCAGCGTCGGGAAGAAGATATTCACAAAGCCCATTTTAGCTGGAGGGTCTTTTTCAAAAATCAGCCTTGAATAAACCTTCTCATCATCATGCACATAATCCGAGCAGCGATACACTTCTTTCCCATCCCGGTCTGTTACCGAAAAATGATAAGGTATGTCAATCCCGTTATTGAACAGTTCCGTTTTCAGAAAATGGTCAAGCTGCTTAAAGTTTATCCTTTCCTTTAACGGTTTGTCACTTGCAGTATAAAGAATATTATAGACCACTTCATCAAGCAACGCACGCTGATACACGTAACGTTCCTTCAATACCTCCTGCAAAGCACGTGAGGTTTGTGGAATGGTCCTTCCCGTAGAAATCACGACTTTCGGCACATTGGAAGGCCGGTTCATGATTGTCTTCAATTCAAACGTAGAATAAGTAGAACCGTCGGGAGCCGTAATCGTATATTGATGATGCTCCACTACATTCTCTCCTGCGTCATTTCTCTCCTGATATCTCTTCGATAAAAGTGCAGCCCGTTCTTGCGCCGCCACATCTTTTTCAAGATATCTTTTTGTTTCTACCAGTTCCAGATTATGCACAGCCTTACCCAGACTGCGGTTCACATTCTCTTCAAACTGGCTGCGCCGCATTTTGACCATCTCTTCAATATAACTCACCTGCAAATAAAGCAAGCTTAAAAAAGACAGTCCCATTACAACTCCTAATATCCAAATAGTAGATTTTTTCATACGGGCAAATTTAACAACCTCACAAATACATCACTAGTTGCTTAACAAGCTTTAAACCGGTGTTTGTTGTATATTAACCAAAATCCAGATTTTACCTCATAAAATATTCATCATCGTCACTTTTTCACCCACACACATCGCAAAAATAATAAAATATTAGATTAATAACAAATAAACAAGTCACTTTGTTTAAGCAAAGTTAAACAAAAAAGGCGGCGTTTTTTAAGAAACACCGCCTTTTTATCTATAAAAATCACAACTAGCAGTTATGCTTCGTCTTTTTCTTGCTCTTCAAATTCTTTCATCAACTTGGTCTGTACATCCGTCGGAACCAGCTCGTAACTGGCAAACTTCATGATAAATGAGGCACGGCCTCCGGTCAACGAGCTCAAGGCTGTAGAATAGTTCGACATTTCTTTCAAAGGAACTTTGGCACTCAGCTTTTCATAACCTTTTTCACTGGTCATACCCATAATCATACCGCGACGTCCCTGCATATCGCTCATCACATCACCCAATTTATCACTTGGCACAAACACTTCCACATCATAAATCGGTTCCAGAATCTTCGGACCGGCATTCTTGAAAGCCTCACTGAAAGCATGACGTCCCGCCAACATAAAGGAAATTTCATTGGAGTCTACCGGATGCATCTTTCCATCATACACAATGACACGTACGTCACGTGCATAAGAACCGGTCAACGGACCTTGCTCCATACGGCTCATGATACCTTTCAGAATGGCCGGCATGAAACGTGCATCGATGGCTCCACCTACCACACTGTTCACAAATACCAATTTCCCACCCCATTCCAGGTCGATTACTTCCGTACCTTTCACATTCATCTTATATTCCTGTCCGTTGAACTTGTAGGTTTCCGGAGCTGGCATACCTTCATAATATGGCTCTACAATCAAGTGTACCTCACCAAACTGACCGGCACCACCCGACTGCTTTTTATGACGATAGTCGGCACGCGCAGCCTTCGTGATGGTTTCACGATAAGGAATCTTCGGCTCATAGAACTGGATAGGCAATTTCTCATTGTTTTCCAGACGCCATTTCAACGTGCGCAAATGGAACTCACCTTGTCCGTGCACCAGAATCTGACGCAGCTCTTTAGATTGCTCTACGACCCATGTCGGATCTTCCTCACGCATACGGTTCAATACCGCCATCATCTTTTCCGTATCCGCTTCATTAACCGGTTTGATGGCTCTTGTATATTTCGGATTCGGATACTTGATAAAATTGAAACGGTTTTCACAATCCTTGCCATTCAAGGTATTTCCAGTCTTTACGTCTTTCAGTTTCACCGTACAACCGATATCTCCCGCACGAAGCTCATCCACCTTTTCACGGTTTGCTCCTGCACACACGTACAATTGGGCCATACGTTCTTTGGAGCCTCTATCCGCATTGCTCAAGTCATCCCCTTCATGCACGACTCCACTCATAACCTTGAAATACTGTACATCACCGATATGAGGTTCTACAGCCGTCTTAAAGAAATAAAGCGAAGTCGGACCATTCGGATCTGGAGGAACAGGCACACCGCGTGTGTTATGCACCACAGGCATTTCATCTACAAATGGAACCACATTTCCAAGGAATTCCATCAAACGGCGGACCCCCATATCTTTTCCCGCACAAACGCAGAATACAGGGAACATCCCTCTGGCTGCCAAGCCCTTGCGGATACCTTCACGCATCTCGTCTTCCGTCAGCGATTCAGCCTCAAAGAACTTCTCCATCAGGCTTTCATCATGTTCCGCAGCGGCTTCCACCAAAGTCTTATGCCATTCCTGTGCCTTTTCCATCTCTTCCGCCGGAATATCTTCGATGGTAGGTGCTCCACCGTCCGGACCCCAAGAATATTTCTTCATTAAAAGTACATCAATCAACGAATTGAAGTCGGGTCCTGTAGCCAACGGATACTGAACCGGGACAACCTTAGAGCCATAGTTCTCTTTCAACTGTTCAAGCACATGGTCGAAATCACATTTTTCACTATCCAGCTGGTTTACCAGGAAAATCACCGGTTTACCCAGCTTTTCTGTATAACGGAAGTGATTCTGCGTACCCACTTCCGGACCATATTGCCCGTTCAGCAACAAGATGGCAGTATCAGTCACATTCAACGCGGTAATGGCAGCCCCTACGAAGTCATCACTTCCCGGGCAGTCTATGATATTGAGTTTCTTCCCGTTCCATTCCACATGATATACAGTAGAAAACACTGAATATCCGTATTCCTGCTCCACCGGGAAATAATCACTCACTGTATTCTTGGCAGTAATTCTTCCGCGACGTTTTATAATACCACTCTCATAGAGCAAGGCTTCTGTGAGAGTGGTTTTACCTGAGCCGTCATTACCGAGAAGGGCAATGTTCTTGATTTCGTTTGTCTGATATACTTTCATGGTATTTCAAGATTTAGTTTAGTAACGAAAGGATATGCTTTTCATATCTCTTATTTTTTAACGAAGCGCAAATTAGAGATTATAATTCAGAAAAACAATAAAAAGTTTCGTGTTACTAAACTATGTTTTCAGACATAGTAATCTGGAATTCCTTCAATCCTCCCCAAATTATCCGTATATTTACGCCCGTAAAACCCATTTTATAGTTGATTGATTATGGCTGGAATTTATCTGCACATCCCCTTCTGCAAACGGCGATGCATCTATTGTGACTTCTTTTCTACCACCGAAAATGAAAAGAAAGAAGCTTACATTCAAGCCCTCGTCAAAGAGCTGGAACTCCGGAAAGACTACCTGAGTGAAGAAACCATAGATACCATTTATCTGGGAGGAGGCACCCCTTCCCAGCTGGAAGAAAAAGACTTTGCCCAACTGTTCGACCATATATATAAGGTATATCCCGTAAACCCTGCAGCCGAAATCACACTCGAAGCCAATCCGGACGATTTGACACCGGCCTACGTAAACATGCTTCGCGGCCTTCCGTTCAACCGGCTGAGCATGGGCATACAGACTTTCAAGGAAGACACTCTCCGCCTGTTGCATCGCCGACATACAGCTACTCAAGCCCGACAAGCGTACCAGCGCTGTCGGGAAGCCGGATTTCATAACATCAGCATCGACTTGATGTACGGACTACCCGGCGAAACACTGGAAGACTGGCAGAAGGACTTGCAAACGGCCATCAGCATGCACCCGGAGCATATTTCTGCCTATCATCTGATTTATGAAGAAGGTACCCCCTTGTGGAAACTGAAAGAAGCCCACAAAGTAGAAGAAACCGATGAAGACCTGAGTGTTTCCTTATTCAAGGAACTGATTCATACCTTGAAAGCTTATGGATACGAACATTATGAGATTTCCAATTTCTGCCAGCCTGGGTATTATTCACGCCACAATTCAAGTTACTGGACGGGCAAAAAATACTTAGGTTGCGGGCCTTCCGCCCATTCATACGACGGTATCTCCCGCCAATGGAATATCGCCTCTCTTTCCCGATATATACAAGGTATCCAACAGGGAACACCCTATCTGGAAAAGGAAGAACTTGATCTTTATACCCGCTACAACGACTTCGTCATCACACGACTGCGTACCTCCAGCGGTATCCCCACTGCTGTTCTAAAAGAAACATTTGGAGATATGCTATATAATTACTGCATGCGCATGGCTTCCCCCCACCTGCAACAAGCACTATTGACATGCGACAATCATATTCTGAAGCTGACCGAGAAAGGTATATTTATTTCCGACGGAATCATGAGCGACCTGCTTTGGGTGGAAGGTTAGATTATTTAACAGTTTCCCGATAGGGGATTTACAGTTTATCTGCGTTTTCTTAGCAAAACCCCTAAAAACAAATGTCATGGAAACTCAAAAAGTAATTCTTCCTTTCTTTTACGCGTTGTTCCTTCCGGACTTCACTCCAGAGAACAAGCCCGATTCCTGTCCGACGGAAAACAATGAAAAATCACACTCCCAACCAACCTGTTCTACTGCCCAGAATACGCTGGAAAAGAAATGAATCACTCAAGACATTTTTTTATTCATTCAAACCTATCCAAAAAATCCCGGAATAAGACAGAAGTACCACTTCCATCTCATTCCGGGATTCCTCTTATCGCTTAATAATATAAAGCCCTCTTATTTGGCCAGGCTGTACACGATATCCATAATCTGCTTGCCCAACTCCTCTGCCGCTTCCATGGTAGAAGCTTCCGAATACACACGGATAATCGGTTCCGTATTACTCTTGCGGAGATGTACCCACTTGTCCGGGAAATCAATCTTCACTCCGTCGATATCATTGATTTCTTCGTTCTTGTACAATTCCTTCACCTTCGCCAGAATTGCGTCTACATCCGTTTCAGGAGTCAGGTCAATACGGTTCTTGGCAATGAAATAGTTCGGATAAGTGGCACGCAGCTCACTCACCTTCTTTCCTTCATGCGCCAGATGGCTCAGGAAGAGAGCGATACCCACCAAGGCATCCCGTCCATAATGAGATTCCGGATAAATTACCCCGCCGTTTCCTTCTCCACCAATCACGGCATGAGTTGCTTTCATCTTGGCAACCACATTCACTTCGCCTACGGCAGAAGCATTGTATTCCATACCATATTTGCGAGTCACATCACGCAACGCGCGAGTAGAGCTCAAGTTGGAAACCGTATTACCCGGGGTGTGTTTCAACACATAGTCCGCTACAGTGACCAGCGTATATTCTTCTCCGTACATCGCTCCATTCTCACAAATAATAGCCAAGCGGTCTACATCCGGGTCTACTACGAAAGCCACGTCACAAGTACCTTTCTTCATCAATCCCATGATATCGCCCAAGTTTTTTTCCAACGGTTCGGGATTGTGCTGGAAATCACCCGTCGGTTCGCAATACAGTTTTTCCACATGCTGCACGCCCAACTGTTCCAGCAACTGAGGAAGTACGATTCCCCCTACTGAGTTCACACAATCGATGGCGACACGGAAATTAGCCTTACGAATAGCCTCTACGTCCACCAGCTTCAGAGCCAGGACACTGTCGATATGTTTCTGATTGTATGTATTGTCTTCACGGTATTTACCGATATGATCCACATCCGCAAATTCAAACTCTTCAGCAGCTGCAATACGCAACACTTCGTTCCCTTCAGCCGCATTCAGGAATTCACCATGCTCATTCAACAACTTCAGAGCATTCCATTGTCTCGGATTATGACTTGCAGTCAGAATAATTCCACCGCAAGCTTCTTCCATTGTCACCGCCAGTTCTGTGGTAGGAGTAGAAGCCAGTCCGATGTTCACCACATCGAATCCCATTCCCATCAACGTTCCACAAACCACATTCTTCACCATCTCACCGGAAATACGTGCATCACGTCCTACTACAATCTTATTGGTTTTGATGGTAGTCGTCTTCCGGATCAATGTGGCATAGGCAGAAGTGAATTTCACGATATCCAAAGGATTCAATCCTTCACCGGCATGGCCGCCTATCGTACCACGAATACCGGAAATAGATTTAATAAGTGTCATAAATAAAGGTTTTAGTTATTTAGGTTATCTTGTCATGTTATAGGTTAGTTCATAAAAGCAAGGATATACCGACTGGGTAGCAGAAGACGTTCCCTCACTGTGCGGCACAATCAGTTTCACACGTGCAATCTTCTCCGAGTCATTTGTCCGTCCCGGCTTTAAATAACGCAGAGGAATCAACCATCCTGAAGGTACAGCTACCGTGCCATACGTCCCATACATACTATAGTCATCACTGCGGGTAAATGAAGCGGAATAAGATTCGCCACTAATGGTCAATTTAAAATCCTCTCCATTAATCGTATAAGAAGGATTGGCCACGTGCATGTTGGCCAGCAGGGTATCTCCGGCTGTCATACCCAAATCACTTCTTGTCTGTAGAGCCACTTCCACAAAACGGGCCACCATGTCATAGGTTCCATTGCCCAGCACTTCCTTACCCGGACCTCGGTTATCCACGTGCATGTAAACCCCGCTTTCATCCAGCAACACATATTCATTCTCTTTGGTAGTAGAGTCCTGCGCTGCAAAATCCGCTTCCGAAATTACCTTGATGTCATTCTCCAAAATATACTTATTGATGGCATCGGCTTCTTCTTCCTTCATTTCTGCGTATGTCTTTCCATTGTTACAGCTTTGCAAAGCAAACATCATCAGGCCCACTACAGCCAAGAGCAAATTGTTCTTTTTCATATTACCTGTATATCTTTTTCCAAGAGCAAATGTAGTAAAATGTCCCCAAAACATTCTCTCTAATTTACCCAATTATGTATAATATTGTTCAAGAATAAAATTTTCACACTAATTTTTCAACAACAGGCTTTCATATTTCACCAGCGCCTGCTTAAACAAATCAATGGCTTCATCCATGCTGCCATAGAACTCACCACCCGAAGCGTTCAGATGCCCACCTCCATTAAAGAATTCTGCGGCGACCTTGTTACAGGGAAATGCCCCTACCGAGCGAAGCGAAACCTTAATCATATTTTTATCCGTATCTTCCCGCAAGAATACGGAAAAACAAATACCTTTCATCTGAAGCGGCATATTCACAAAGCCTTCCGTGTCTCCCTTCACATACTGAAACTTGCTCTGCTCGTTTTTCGAAAGGCAAATCAGTGCCGAACGGAATTGCGGATAAACCTGCATTTTCTCATACAGCACATATCCCATCAGGCGGAGACGGCCTTCGGAATAGGTATTGAACACTTTCCGATAAATCTCGTCCTTGTCTATTCCTTTGGAAAGCAACTCACCAATAATGAAATAAATCTCCCGGTTATTGGAATTATAAGTAAAACCTCCCGTATCGGTCATCATTCCGGTATAAATACATTCCGCTCCTTCCAAAGTAATGTCGTCAAAGCATCCCAACCGGCAAATCAAGCGGAAAATCAATTCGGAAGTCGATGAAATTTCCGGATGGGAAATGGTCACCCGGCAGAAAGGCTCCGGATTCAAATGATGGTCAATCATCACTTTCCGGCCCGGCGCTTCCCGTACCGCATCTGCCATCTGGTCAATTCGGGACAAAGCATTAAAATCCAAGCAGCAGATTACATCTGCCTCTGCAATCAGCTTATTGGCAAACTCTGCATATTTGTCATAACGGATAATGTCTTTTGCTCCCGGCATCCAACGCAAAAAATCAGGAAATGCGTTCGGCACAATCACATTGACTGTCTTTTCATGTACCGACAGAAAATGATACAAACCCAACGAAGAGCCCAATGCATCACCGTCGGGAGATACATGCGTGACAATCACTATTTTATCAGCCCGGTCGAAATAGGTTTCCACCTTATCGATATTGGCCTGAAGAATCACTTTTGACAACATATTCTTTTTCTTAAACTTATTCTTTTTTGAAGGAGCAAAAGTACAAATTTATTTTCAGAAACTACAGCTCTATGGAATAAGAACCTTGCACAGAAAGGTCGGTATAAGATATTTTAAGTAATTGACATTCTTTTATCAACATTTCCCGATACCCTTCGCTCAAAGAAGAATCCAGAATGACTTGCTTCATCTCAAACAAATCGTTCAGGCGTGACAGGTTTCCTTTAAAACCTCTGCAAATATATACGTAATCCAATGGCAAACGCCAGGATGCCTGGCAATTCTTCCAGCGTCCGTCATCCAATACCCCAACGCACAATGTACCAATACGTATCAAGCCCGAATCGGACGTATGAGTGGAAATGCAATGCCCTTTACGGGTATATATTTCTGCCCGCGAAAAATACAATCGCTCCGGCTTTTCCTGAAGATACATTCCCACACTCAAGGCCACAAATAAATTACAGACCACCAACAAGCAAATCCACTGTCGGGCTTTACGCTGCATGCCGGCCGACCAACAAAGATACAAACAAATGAAAATCCCAGCCAACAGACAAGCCTGCCCAGCCGACAGATACACCGAAGTAATCTGAGAACCCGAAAAATGCTGTACCATTCTCATGGCTCCGTTGAGAAAAGAAGTCGACCAGTCTAATAAAACTACGACTCCACTGCCTAGCCATGGCACGGAAGAAAGTGCCAAAGCCATCAGCGTCAAGACCAGAATGCAAGCAGCCAACGGAGAGACTATCAAGTTAGCCAGTAGAAAATACGTCGGAAAGGTACCAAAATACAACAGAACGAAAGGCAAAGTACCCACCTGAGCCGACACGGACAAACAAAGCAAATTAAATAAATAGCGAAGTAACCGGTTTTGTATCACAACCCCTCGCGTACACAACGGATAAAAAGCCAAAATGGAAGCTACAGCAGCAAACGATAACTGGAAACTAAGGTCGAACAAAAAGAAAGGATTGTACAACAACATCAGAAACGCGGCAAGCACCAGCGAATGGATTCCCGAAAAACGTTCCTCGGAACAACAGGAAGCAAAGGTATACAGGCTGAACATCACCACAGCTCGCATCACCGATGAACTCAGTCCCGAAATGAACGCAAATCCCCACAATAAAGTCACCACCAATAACATCCTCACCATGCGTCCATATCGTTTCCAATAAGTCAGCGGATAAAAAACGAGGAAAAGAAACCCTGAAAGGATTCCCACATGCAAGCCGGATAATGCCAGCACATGGCTGGCTCCTGCCGCACTATAGACATTTTTTAAGTCTGTACTTAAATCACTTTTATCCCCGATGGTCAGTGCTGCAATCACGGCCTGCACTTCCTCATCCAGTCCCCAACTCCGATATACCTCCACCACTTTTTGCTGACAAACCCGTGCCCGTTGTGAGAAAGTCAACCACCGGGGCTTTCCCGCGCGATACCAATTGCCCGCATATACCAGCCCTGTGCCACTGATACCCTTCCGTAATAAATAATCGCCATAATCGAACCCGGTCAGTTCCTTTTCCGAAAAAGGGCGCGAAATTTTCGCATAAAAACAAAGAGTATCCCCGCACGACAGCGGCTCAGCCACAGTATCCGGAATCCACGATAAAAGCACACTCCGGTCCACCTTCTGCCATGTCCCTTTGGTGATATGCCTGCCTTCCACATGCACCTCCGCACGCCATGTCTTTCCCCTGATTTCCGGTACAGTCTCCACAATTCCCTTGTAAACTTGTGGAGCCTCATCCCAGGCATACCCCACCTTTTCTCTTTGATGTACGACTGAGAATCCTCCCCATAAGAAAAACGCCAGTCCGGTCACCCCGCCAAAAAACCAACGCCATCGCCAAACAGCCAAACGAAGCAATCCCACACAAAGTAAGACGCAGCATATTCCTCCCCACAATGGCCACGAAACACCTTCCGGCAAGAATCTGTCGAATAAAAAAATTCCGGTTGCCAGACATATCGTCAACCGGAACAAAGGGTAAGTTATCCAAGAAAGTGAAGTTTCCAATCCTTACTTCGCATTTTTCAACTGATGGATGGCTTCCAGCATATCCGGCGCCCTAAAAACGGAATTGCCAGCCACCAGCACATCGGCACCGGCCTGCTTCAACAAAGAAGCATTCGACACATTGACCCCTCCATCCACTTCAATCAAAGCCGAAGCGCCATAACGGGTAATCATCTCACGCAGCTGCTTGATTTTCTTGAATGTATTCGGAATAAATTTCTGCCCTCCAAAGCCTGGATTGACACTCATCAGCAACACCATATCCACCTCCGTGATGATATCCTCCAGCATGGCGACGGGGGTAGACGGATTCAACGTCACTCCAGCCTTCATCCCTGCCTCCTTTATCTGCTGCACCACACGATGCAAATGAGGACAGGCCTCGTAGTGCACATTCATCATCATGGCCCCCAGCGCTTTCACTTCAGGAATGAATTTTTCGGGTTGCACAATCATCAAATGCACATCCAAAGGTTTCTGACTAAGCTCAGCTACATGTTTCAGTACTGGAAAACCAAACGAAATATTAGGCACAAACACACCATCCATAATATCCAGATGCAACCAGTCAGCCTCACTTTGATTGATTTTCTCCAAGTCACTCTTCAAATCCGAAAAATTTGCAGAGAGCAAAGAAGGAGCTATTTTCATATTTTTATCGATTTATTTTACGAACCTCATTTATCTTTGAACAAAGGTAAGTATATTTTTTTAATAAATCCATATTATTTGCTCACATTCACACGCAAGCCCAGCTGCAAGTTAAAATTCAACGGATGTTCCTTACGTATGGTCTCTACCTTGCTATGGTCGTCAAAATAATAAGCGATACCCGGTTCTACATACACTCCCAACCGGGGAGTAAAGTTGACTTGTGCCCCGGCTGCCGCAGCTATCGACCATTGTAACGGATTTATATCCAGTGAAGTCTGTTCAGAAGAACGGACTCCCCCATTGGTTACCGTCACTGTTTCCAGTCTGCCCGACACGCATTTTTCCACCTCACCTCCTGCCGACGCGTAAATGGAAAGCCAGCTGTTCTTCCATATAGAACGGTGCAATTTGACCGGAATGCCAACATAGTGTAATTTCTGGTTTTCTTCTACATACGACTTGGAACCTGAATGAATATCGGAAGAAAGCAACGTATAGTTCAGTCCCGTTTCCAAAGCCCAGTCCTTATGAAAATGCCAAGCCACCGAAAATCCGACAGTCACCGGCATGCGATGTTTCACGCGAGTCTGAGGAGTCTGGACGGCATTTTCCAATAAGACCTGACTATAAGCTAATCCTCCGTTATCTACAGGAGACATGGGGGCATCTGAGACGGTATAATAAGTGGAGCGTGAAACAAAACTCCCCATTCCGTCAAATGTGTTCAAAGAACTGTATGGGGTGTTTCCTGCTCCCACACCGATGGAAAGGCCCGACGATTTGCCCGTCTTATTCTTTACCGACATGGCATTCCGCTCCATCTGTTTCCGGTCTGCCGCCCGTTGTGCCTGCAATTGCCGAGTATGTACCTGCTCTGCCTGAACCTTCTCTTCCGCCTGTCCCGGTTTTTCCTCCGGCTCATCTTTCGGCTGATTTACCTCGGAGGGAACTGCCTCCAACGGCAAATCGGCCCCCTCTTCATGCAGCGTATCCGATACCACCACCTCCATCAAGCGTGCAGAAGAAGGCAGAACAGAAGGCCGTGACTGATAGACCTCCGTTTCCTTTGCATCCGCCATCTGCTCCCGCAACTCTTTCGGAGCATTTTCCGGCAAAGGAGTGTCTTCCACTTCTACAGCCAGTTCCTGATTCTGAAAATCGGCTGTAGGCGAAGACCAGAACCAATATGTCAATGCAGAGGCCAACAAAACCAGCACCGAAGCCGCCACCTGCCAGCGTCTCCATATAGGAATCACCTTAGGAGCCTTCTGTACCTCCAGTTCCTTGGACAGGGTATCCCATAGTCCTTTAGGAAGAGGCTCCGAATATCCCTCCATCCGGTTCCGTAAATGATCAATCCACTCTTTTTCGTCCTTCATTGCCTATAATTTCTTTCTATATTCATTTATTTTCTTTGCCAGCAAGGTCTTTGCCCGATAAAACTGAGAAGAAGAAGTATGCTCGGTAATCCCTAGCATCTGTGCAATTTCCTTGTGACTTTTTTCTTCAAACACATATAAGTTGAACACCGTGCGATATCCGTCCGGAAGCTCGGCAATCATTTTCATCAACACCGACTGTGGAATCTCGTCCATACCGTCGTCCGTTTCTTCCGTGTCGGGCAACTGTTCCACCAATACCTCTTGTTGGGCCAGCTGGTTCTGCTTCCGCAAATAGCCCAACGCCTCATTCACCATCACACGTGAAAGCCATGCTTTCAAAGACCCGTTTCCCTGATAAGTAAACTGACCGATTGATTGAAAAATCCGTATAAACCCATCATGCAACACGTCCTCTGCCGCTTCCCGGTCACCAATATAACGGAGACAAATAGCCATCAACGAGCCTCCATACAGCTCGTACAACTCCTTGCGAGCCTGATTGTCTGCCAGCTTGCATTTCGATGCCAATTCTTCTTCCGTCATATCCAGCTTATCGTGCTTTGGTTAATAAATGATGAATACACAAAAATACTGCACCTTTTCCGAATAAATTCCTTGTTAAAAAGTTTTTAACTAAAAGGAATTATAAAACAAAAAAGGTGGCAAAGATTTCCTCAATTGCCACCTTCAAATGAATGAATGGTATGATTACTCTACAAAAGACTCATCCACATGACGATACCCACGAAGGAAATCGGCCACGTCCATCCGTTTCTTTCCGGCCAGCTGCAATGACAACACGCGCAGGAAACCATCGGTCGAAGCGATGTGGAAATAAGTTTTTCTGTCTGTAACGACTGTACCCGGTTTCAAGGAATGAGGAGTGAAAATCTTTTCCGTTTCAAAAATCTTCAACGACATGGGGGCTGCTTCTCCCTGATGCAACTCTGTCCATGCGGCTGGATAAGGAGAAAGTCCGCGCACAAAATCATACACCTTCTTCACTCCGACATTCCAGTCGATGCGGCAGGTCTCCTTGAAAATCTTAGGAGCCGGACGCAAATCCGTGGCGGTAGCCAGCTGCTCTTGCGGAGTGGTCTTGACATTTCCCTCCAGAATGGCGTCCACCGTCTTCACCACAAGGTCTCCCCCCAGTTTCATCAGCTTGTCGTACACCACTTCCACATTGTCCGTATCGGCAATGGGCACCCGTACCTGATCGATAATCTCCCCCGTATCGATTTCATGTTTCAGGAAAAAAGTCGTAATTCCGGTTTCAGTCTCCCCGTTAATGACAGCCCAGTTGATAGGAGCTGCCCCACGATATTGCGGCAACAAAGAGGCATGCAGATTGAACGTACCCAGACGGGGCATGTTCCACACCACTTCCGGCAACATACGGAAAGCTACCACAATCTGCAAATCCGCCTTCAAAGCCTTCAGTTCTTCCAGAAATTCTTCGTTTTTCAGTTTTTCCGGCTGGAGCACTTTCAGCCCTTGCGATACGGCATACTGTTTCACCGGACTCGGCTGAAGCACACTTCCATGCCGCCCCATGGGCTTGTCGGGCATCGTAATGACCCCTACCACCTGATATCCCCCTTCCACCAGGCGCTTCAAACTTTCCACGGCAAATTCAGGGGTACCCATATATACGATTCGTAAGTCTTTCTTTTCCATATTTCTTGTTTGTTGTTTATTCTGCTGAAAAATCCACCATCACCTGACGGTAGGTTGACAAAATACGCGATTTGGACACGAAGCCGATGTATTTGTCCTCTTCATCCACCACCGGAAGATTCCAGGAACCTGTCTTGTCAAACTTGTCCATCACCTCTTCCATGGAGTCTGTGGTAATGATGCGCGCCTTGGGAGCCACCATAAAATTCTCCACATGGTACTTGTGATACAGCTCCTGACGGAATATAATATTGCGGATGTCGTTCAGAATCACGACTCCAAGCAACTCATTATGCACATCGACCACAGGAAACAGGTTACGGCCCGATTTGGATATCGCCTTCACCATCTCGGCCAGGTCCATGTCGGGACGTACCACCTGAAAGTCGGTTTCAATCACGCTTTCCATGCTCATCATGGTCAGGGCAGCCTTGTCCTTGTGATGGGTAATCAGTTCACCGCTCTTGGCCAGACGCATGGAGTAAATGCTGTGAGGCTCAAATACGATAATGGTCAGGTAAGCACATACTGACACAATCATCAGCGGCAGAAACAGACCGTATCCTCCGGTCAGTTCCGCAATCAGGAAGATACCGGTGAGCGGTGCATGCATGACCCCCGACATCAGTCCGGCCATTCCCATCAAGGCGAAGTTCTTCTCCGGAATATAAGTTCCTCCCAAATGAAACTCATTGCAGACGTAGGAAAACACAAAACCGGCAATGCATCCCAAGAACAGACTCGGTGCGAAGATACCACCGCAACCGCCTCCTCCATTCGTCGCACTGGAAGCAAATACCTTGAACAGGATAATCAGAATCAGATAAAGCACCAACAGGTGGGAGTTGCCATAAAACAAAGAATTGTTCATCACCGTATCCCAGTCGGCCGAAGAGGTCCCGTTGAGCAACAACGAGATGGTGTCGTATCCTTCACCGTAGAGCGGCGGGAACAAGAAAATCAGGATACTCAACATGGCACCGCCGATGACAAACTTCACGTATGGGTTGCTGTAACGGCGGAAAATATTCTCAATCCAGTTCATGGAGCGGGTAAAATACCATGCCACCAAGCCACAGAAGATACCCAATGCAATGGCATAAGGAATACGTTCCAGCGAGAACGGATAATCCAAGTGAAACTGGAACATGGCTTCCGTACCCGTCAGCAGATACGACACAGAAGCCGCCGTCACACTGGTAATCAGCAAAGGCAGCAACGAGGCCATGGTCAGGTCAATCATCAGTACTTCCAGCGTAAACACCACTCCCGCAATCGGAGCCTTAAAGATACCCGAAACGGCTCCGGCGGCTCCACAGCCCACCAGCAACATCAGCGTCTTGTGGTCCATGCGGAAAATACTGCCCAGATTCGACCCGATGGCAGAACCTGTCAACACAATCGGGGCTTCGGCTCCTACAGACCCACCGCAACCGATGGTGATGGCAGAGGCAAAAATAGAAGACCACACATTATGCCGCTTGATACGGCTCTGCTTACGCGATATGGCATACAGGATTTTGGTCACACCGTGGCTGATGTCATCGCGTACCACTTTGCGGATGAACAGTCCGGTCAGGAAGATACCCACTACCGGATAAACCAAATACAGCCAGTTTACACCCGTGGAATCGAAGTTCTCTGTCAGGAACTCCTTGATGTATTCCACAAGAAATTTCAACAAAAAAGCGGCCAAGGCCGTGAAGATTCCCACCAGGAAACTTAAAATCAAGACGAACTGCTTGTCCTTTATATGTTTCTCCCTCCAATGAAGAAATCCCTGCAGCAGTCCGTTTTTCTCGTCTACGACTTTCATGAAAGGAATATTTTATTCTCTAATAATCTTTACTACGCCCCCTTTGCCCAGCTTGATGATGCTGGAAGGTTTCGGATGTCCGGTTTCTTCCCGGCGATAATCGACCACATAATCCACAGCCTGCTTGATTTCCTCGCTGATTTCACTGAATACAGCCGGAGCCGTCTGTCCGCTGATATTGGCCGAAGTAGACACGATGGCCTTGCGGAAACGGAAACACAGCTGTTTGGAGAACTCTTCCGAAGTGACACGGATGCCTACACTGCCATCGGCAGCAATCAGATTCGAAGCCAGGTTGCGTGCCCCGTCGTAAATGATGGTCAGCGGCTTGGTCGTCATTTCAATCAAGTCCCATGCCACCGAAGGTACGTCCTGTACGTAAAAATCCACTTTCACCGGACTGTCCACCAACACCAGCATAGCTTTGCTGTCGGCACGCTGCTTGATTTCAAACACACGTTTCACCGCCTCTTCATTCGTGGCATCGCATCCTATCCCCCACACGGTATCCGTAGGATAGAGAATCACTCCTCCCTTCTGCATCACCTCGCAGGCTTTCTTAATTTCATCTTTCATCATAATATCTCTAGTTTTTTTGTGGTCAAAAAGTCATTAAAAGCGATTTTACAAACAGCAAAAATACAAATGATTTTTAGGATATCCCAAGAATGTTTTGTTTTTTTGCAGAAAAGCTATCAGCCCTTCCATGAATACCAAACGGAAAATCATCCACATAGACATGGACGCTTTCTATGCGTCGGTCGAACAGCGTGACCATCCTGAATTGAAAGGAAAGCCCATCGCGGTGGGACATGCGGAAAAACGGGGTGTGGTGGCTGCCGCCAGCTACGAGGCCCGCAAATTCGGGGTACGTTCGGCCATGTCGTCTCAGAAGGCCATGAAACTGTGCCCGCAACTGATTTTCGTGGAGGGCCGGATGGAGGTGTACAAAAGCGTGTCGGCACAGATACACGAGATTTTCCACGAATATACTGACCTCATCGAACCTATTTCGCTGGATGAAGCCTTTCTGGACGTCACCCACAACAAGAAAGGGATTCCCTTGGCCGTAGACATTGCCCGGGAAATCAAACAGCGCATCCGCCAGGACCTTCATCTGATAGCCTCAGCCGGGGTGTCCTACAACAAATTTCTGGCAAAGATAGCCTCCGACTACCGGAAGCCCGACGGACTCTGCACCATTCATCCCGACCAGGCCGAAGAATTTATCCGTCGGTTACCCATCGAGGCTTTTTGGGGAGTAGGCCCCATCACAGCCAAAAAGATGCACA
The DNA here is from genome assembly GCF_025993685.1 of Bacteroides mediterraneensis. Taxonomy (NCBI): domain Bacteria; kingdom Pseudomonadati; phylum Bacteroidota; class Bacteroidia; order Bacteroidales; family Bacteroidaceae; genus Bacteroides; species Bacteroides mediterraneensis. Next base: position 3,088,346 of record NZ_DAJPEN010000001.1, read on the forward strand.
CGCTGGGCATCTACAACGGGGATACCCTCCGACAATGCTCCTTGGAAATGCTGCAACGGCAGTTCGGAAAGAACGGCCTCATTTATTTCAATTTCGCCCGCGGCATCGACGACCGCCCCGTGGAAGCCGTCCGCATCCGCAAGTCCATCGGCTGCGAACACACACTGGAGAAAGATATTTCAGCTGAAATGGCCCTCATCATCGAACTGTATCATGTGGCGCGTGAACTCATTGAACGGCTGAAAGCCAAGGACTTCAAGGGAAATACCCTCACCCTGAAGGTGAAATTCGACGACTTTTCCCAAATCACCCGCAGTGTCAGCGTCAGACAACCTCTGCAACGTCTGGAAGAGATTCTTCCTTTGGCCAAACGTCTGCTGAAGGGAGTAGACCACAGTCAGCATGCCATCCACCTGCTAGGGCTGTCCGTATCCAATCCTCCGGAAGAAAAGGAAGGAGACACAGTCGCCGCTTCCGGCCCCATCCAGCTGGAGCTGGAGTTTAAAGAGGAATGACCAAGTTACCATACTCTAAACCTCACCTATCCATAGTGACAAACGTACTTAAACCATGTCTGTTTCACACTGCGGGATTTGTATTTCACACTGTGAAATATGTATCCCACACTGTGGTTTTTGTATCCCACACTGTGGGACAGAGAATACACTTAGTGGTTTTAAAGAATACTCCAGCAGTAAAAGAATTATGAATCAGAGAGATACAAAAAAGAAGCGAAGACTCATTCCAGCCTCCGCTTCTTTCTGTTCAATTTATTTTCTCATCAATGCGTATGCACAATCTCCGTAGGCGCTTGCTCAGCATTGCGCTTTTCGGTCTGTATCACCACGTTGCGTGCCAAATCCATAAAGGCCATACCGGTGACTGAATTTTCATCGAGGGCAGCCGGCGTACCTGCATCACCGCTTTCGCAAATGCTCTGTACGATAGGAATCTGTCCGAGCAGCGGCACATGCAGCTCTTCTGCCAAGCGTTTGGTACCTTCCTTGCCAAACAGGTAGTACTTGTTGCCCGGAAGTTCGGCCGGAGTAAACCACGCCATGTTTTCCACCAGCCCGAGGATAGGTACGTTCACCTTTTCGTTGGTGTACATGTTGATACCCTTACGTGCATCGGCCAGTGCCACTTGCTGCGGAGTGCTGACAATCACGGCTCCCGTAATGGCCAAGGTCTGGAGCAAGGTCAGATGGATGTCGCTGGTGCCCGGAGGAGTATCCAGCACGAAATAATCCAGTTCGCCCCAGTTGGCATCGGCTACCAGCTGCTTCAGGGCATTGCTGGCCATACCGCCACGCCACAGCGTAGCCTGGTCAGGGTCTACAAAGAAACCGATGGAAAGCAGTTTGATACCGTATTTTTCAACCGGTACAATCAGGTCGCGGCCGTTCACTTCTTCTGCATACGGACGGGCGTCTTCCATCTGGAACATCTTAGGTACCGAAGGACCGAAGATATCTGCATCCAGCAAACCTACCTTGTAGCCCAGCTTGGCCAAAGCCACTGCCAGATTGGCGGCCACCGTAGACTTACCGACTCCTCCTTTACCGGATGATACGGCAATCACGTTCTTCACCTGCGGCAGCATCTTGCCCGGTTCGGGACGGGCTGCCTGCTTGCTTTCGGTGGCAATCGTCACCTCCACGTCCTTCGACACATAGGTATGAATGGCGGTTTCAGCCGATTTGACTACTGATTTCATGAAAGGGTCGGTCGGCTTCTCGAATATCAGCGAGAAACTTACCTTCATTCCGTCAATGCGAAGATTGTCGGCCACCATCTCCGCTTCCACAATATTTTTTCCGTTGCCCGGATAACGCACCGTAGCCAGTGCGTCCATAATCAATTTCGGATAAAGTGTCATATCTTTTCAGTTTTAAATCATTTGCTTGTTTTCAGTCCGCTCCGCTTGCTCCGGTTGTAGCTTCGGTAATCGTCCAGCTCGATTTCCACGTCGGGTTCCTGAAGTTCTCCTTCCTGCGGCAGACGGAACTGGATGTACTTGATGTTCAGTCCGCGGTCGAGCCACTGCTGTTCGTAATAGGTGCGGATGCTCAAAATGTCATCGTCCATGCCGGAGTGATACAAATCGTCGGTAATAAACTCCACCGGGAAATGATTGGCCTCCACCATATATTTAGTATAGGTAAACATGAAATTACTGTCCGTCTTCAGGTGTACCAGTCCGTCCGGAATCAGAAAACGGCGGTAACGGTTCATAAAATAGGTAGAAGTCAGGCGCTTGGTAGCCTTCTTCATCTGAGGGTCCGAGAAAGTCAGCCAGATTTCGCTCACCTCACCCGGCGCAAAGAAGCGCTCAATGATTTCGATGTTGGTACGTAGAAAGGCCACATTCTTCAAACCTTCATTCAGTGCTTCGGTGGCTCCCGTCCACATACGGGCTCCCTTGATATCTACTCCGATAAAGTTCTTGCCCGGATAACGGCGTGCCAGTCCTACGGTGTATTCCCCACGTCCGCATCCCAGTTCCAGGACAATCGGATTCTCGTTCTTGAAGAAATCCTGCTTCCAGCGTCCCTTCATCTCGAAAGGGACCTCATCCACCACCGAATACGGATATTCAAACACATGCGGATATTCCGCCATATCTGCGAATTTCGCTAATTTTCCTTTTCCCATATTTTTCGTGAAACGTTTCCTTAATGCCCGCAAAGGTAAAGTTTTTCGATGGAACACACAACTTTACCCTCAATTACCCGAAAGAATCGGGAAACGAAAGCAGTCGTCTGCGTTTATATGAAAAAACATCAAACACAGTATGATATGAAAAGAACAATAGCCCTACCCCTCCTCCTGATTACCTTCATGTGCGGCTGCACAAAGGAATCCACCGAAGAACAGCCAATTCCTTCTTTCATCCAAGGAGCCAAAGTCGCCAGTTTTGCTTCCTCTTCACGCAACGGTACGACGGAGGAGTCCCTCCCCATCGGAAGTAACCTCACCTTTTACAGCCAAGGAGGCATTCAGGCCGAAGAGAAGGAATTTTCCTATAACGGAACAAGCTGGGAAAGCGACGTTCAAACAGAATGGGAAGACACACCTCAAAAAGCGACAGTGACCGCTTTCTGCCCTCCCCTTTACCGGAGCCAAAACGAATTCTATCAAGACGGACGGTTAAGAGACCAGCTCATGGCACAAGGTGAATATGCCTACAAGGAAAGCATCATCCTGTCTTTCAGACATCTGTTCGCACAAATCCTCTTCAAGGTATCCCACAGCCTGAACCAGCAAATCAGCCAAATCGAGTTCACTCCTTCCGTATCGGTGTCGGGCATTTCCCCGGAAACGGGAGAAATCACCTACCAGCATACTGTTTCTTCCCTCTGTATGGACAAAGAACAGGAAGGGATATATAGCTTTCTGATTCCTCCCGCCAGCCAGTCCATTCACATACGCATCCACACTACGACCGGAAGCATCCATGAAAGCACCTTGGAAACCTACCCGTTCCAGGCCGGCTACACCTATACCTGTCCACTGAAACTGTCTGGGGAAGCCCAGGGAATTTCAACCGTAGAAGACTTCATTGCCTTCACTTACCTGATAAACGGAGAAAGCTACGGAAAGCGTAGCCTGGAAGAATTCGGGAAAAAGACCGGAGAAAAAATGACTTACTACCTGAATGAAGACCTGACCTTCACTCCGGAAGAAGCCGCACGGGTCCAAATGATTGGAAAATATGGCTTCGGCAGCACCACGCCAAAAAAGGCTTTCAACGATATTTTCGACGGACAAGGACATAGCCTGAACAACCTGCGCTTCGAGCAACCGGTAGACGGTTCTTATTATGCCGGTCTATTCAGCGGCATATCCGCTACCGGCGTAGTGAGAAACCTGATTCTCAGCCAAGCCGTGTACGACAAGGAAAAAGACACCAAGAAAGCGGCTTTTCTGGCAGGAATCAATCTGGGAGAAATCAATCACTGCATCCTGCGCGACTGTACCGTTGAAAATTTAAGAGATGACGGGGAATTTGGCAATATATCTTCCCGAAACGAGGGAATCATTGCCAACTGCCAGCTCCATAACATCAAATTCAAGAACGAAGTCAAAGTCGGTAGCGGAATCACCCGCTACCATTACGGAAAAATCATCAACTGCGCTGTAAACAATTGCCAATTTAAGAAGACTTCCATTGGAGGCGGTCTCATCTGTAACATCATCAAAAACGGAGAAATACAAAACTGCTACGTATCGGGCAATATCAGCCAATGCTATGCCATCTGCCAGCAAGTGCAGGAAAACAATATAATCAGGTGCTGTTTCTATCCCCAAAGTTATACAAAAGCCCCCATCGGAAACGATTATAAAAGCGCCCCCTCCGATTCACTTCTGAAATACGGCAGCCAACAGGCTATTACAGAAGAAAACTTGCCCAAAGTGCTCAACCAGTGGATATCCGACAGCGGGAAACGACTTTTCCCCAACCTGTCATTCAACACGTGGGAGCAAGGAGAAACTCTGCCGGCCATACTGGTATCCCCATAATTTTTCTAAAAAATAAAAAATGGTATCCATAAATATTGTATTTTTGCGGCGAACGCAAAATTCGGAATCATGAACAATAAAAAACTAATTATCGCGATTATCATATTGGCTGTGATAGCAGCCATTGTATCGTTTTTTGCCGTCAACGAAGCACGCAAGAACAAAGAAATGAGTCAACTTTTCGCGGTAGAAAAACAGGAAATGGAAAACGAATACAGTACGTTTGCCACGCAATACGATGAGCTGCAAGTCCAGATAAACAATGATTCTCTCCGCGAAAAGCTGGAAAGTGAGAAATTGAAAACCCAACGTCTGCTCGAAGAGCTCCGTCAGGTGAAGACCAGTGACGCGGCCGAAATCATGCGACTGAAGAAAGAGCTGAAAACCGTACGTGCCGTACTGCGGAGTTACGTCATGCAAATCGACTCCTTGAACAAAATCAATGCGGCACTGATGCAGGAGAATCAGGAGGTGAAAACCAAATATTCTGCAGCGACTGCACAAATCACGAACTTGTCACAAGAGAAAAAGAGTCTGAACGAGAAAGTGACATTGGCTGCCCAGCTGGATGCCACCAACATTCGGGTGCAGACCCTGAACAAACGGGGACGCGAAACCGACCGGGTGAAGAACATCAAGAAAATTGCCATTTCTTTCACTATCGTCAAGAATATCACTGCCCAGACAGGAAACAAGACCCTCTACGTGCGTATCGCCAAACCGGACAACGAGATTTTGACCAAGAGTGCCAGCAACCAATTCAAATTTGAAGACAGAAACATCGCCTATTCCATCAAAAAATACATTGAATACACGGGCGAAGAACAAACTGTCACAGTATATTGGGATGTGGAAGAATTCCTGGCAGCCGGTACCTATCAGGTATATATCTTCGCAGACGGCAACATGATTGGACAAGGTTCATTCCGAATGAAATAATTCTGAAAAACATGAGAAAGCATATCAGTTATCTGATTTATGGTTGCCTTGCATTGATGGGCTTGCTGTCCTCCTGCGGCGAAGACCGTTCGGGGGAATATTATGCCTTGATTTCCACCAAAACCTGGATTTACGAAGTGATGCAGGAAAACTATCTTTTTTATGAAGACATTCCGGCAGAAGACAAACTGGACTTTTTCAAAAAGCCAGGCGAATTTCTGACATCTGCCGTTTCCTCCAAAGACCAGAAAAACGGCTATGTGTTTTCTCATGTCGACTCCGTATTTTCACGTGCCACCAGCACCTATCCCTGTTTCGGGTTCGAAGCAGCCTTGGTACGTACGGAAAACGGGACAAATGCTCTGAGAGTGCTATACACCCAGCCGGACTCTCCAGCGGAAGAAGTGGGATTGAAACGGGGTGACTGGATTATTGCCATAGATAATCAAAAGGTATCTACCAGCAACTACACCACTTATATCACCCATCCTACCAAAGCCTACAGCTTCACATTAGGAAAATACAATCCTTATCCCGAAGATGTGGATGATCCGGAGTTTAACTACATCGAGTTCGATACCCTTGGTGTCGTGCAAATGCCATCACCGCGCTATGTAGAGGAAAAAGACGTGCTTAAAACAGGTATTATATCTGCCGGAAGCCGTAAAGCCTTCTACATATTATATAATGAATTCGATGAGAACACGGACATGCTCCAAGAAGTGCTCACACAAATGAGCGGACAACAGTTCGACGACATAATCCTGGATTTACGATACAATCCGGGAGGCTATGTAAGTACCTCACAAATAGTCAGTACGGCACTGGCTCCTTCCACGGCCATGGGGCAACCTTTCCTGCACATGATTTACAACGACAAACTCAACAAGACCGAAACTTTGAACTTTGATGCGAGCTTGTTGCCGGGAGGAAGCAGCCTGTCTTATCAGAACCTCTATGTCGTCACTTCCGGAAATACGGCCTCAGCTTCTGAAATCGTCATCAACTGTCTGAAACCTTACATGGAAGGACGCCTGTTCCAAGTGGGAACATCGACCTATGGGAAAAATGTAGCCCAACAGCTGTTTACCAGTGCAGACTCTCCGGGAATTGAACTATGGCTTACCACCAGCTATCTAAGCAATTCCCAAGGATATTATGACTACTTTCAGAACGGACTCTCGCCGGACTTCGAAATTGAGGAGAACTACGAAGAGGAACTCGGAGAACTGGGGTCCACACAAGACCAGCTTTTACAACCCATACTCTATAAAATGGCAAATGGAAGCTTCCCGACCACTACGGAAGGAAATGATGAAACCGCCACGACTTTAAGTCAGAGCCGCACAGACAGGAAGATACAGGTATTGGTTGATCCCATTGCTCAAAAGCCACACTACAACCGGATAAAACCCTCCAAGTAACCTCTGTGACACATTCGTAAAAAATAAAGCTTATTTACCATTTCTTTTCAACAAAATGCTTTGACGATTTGTTGTAATGTCATACATTTGCACTGTTGCATAAGCAACCAAATAAAAAGTCAGCATCAGTAATGAAAAGAATTACAAGTTTACTCTTACTGCTCAGCACAATCCTCAGCAGTCACGCCCAGCAGATACTCACTCTGGACAGCTGCCGGGCACTTGCCCTGGCCAATAACAAAGAGTTACGGATTTCGCAAGAAAAGGTAAATGCCGCCCACTATGAGAAGAAAGCTGCATTTACGAACTACCTGCCCAAGATTGACCTTACGGGAGGATACATGCGTACCCAAAAAGAAATCTCCCTGTTAAGTGACGCACAGAAACAAACCATCGGGAATTTGGGTACCAACGTGGGAGGACAGCTCCAACAAGGCATGCAATCGGCCGAATTCCAGGCAGCCATGCAACAGTTGGCCGCAGCCAATCCCGGTCTAGCGGCCGGACTGCAGGGACTTCTTCCGGGAGCTGTATCCGGATTGACGGAAGGACTGAACAGCATCGGTCAAAGCCTGGTAGACGCTTTCCACACGGATACCCGTAACCTGACCGTAGGAGCCGCTACGCTTACCCAGCCGATTTTCATGGGAGGCAAAATCATCGCCTACAACAAAATCACCAAATATGCCGAACGCCTGGCTGAGTCACAGCATGCCACGGGTATGCAGGATTTGATACTGCAAACAGACCAGGCCTACTGGCAAATCATTTCGCTTGTCAACAAGAAAAAACTGGCGGAGAACTTCCTTGAACTGGTACAGAAACTGGATTCGGACGTAGACAAGATGATTGCGGAGGGAGTGGCAACCAAAGCCGACGGACTCAGCGTGAAAGTGAAGGTCAACGAAGCCGAGATGATGCTGACACAAGTGGACAACGGATTGAGCCTGTCGAAGATGCTGTTATGCCAGCTTTGCGGTCTTCCACTGAATACGGAATTCCAACTGGCCGATGAAAGTATGAAAGACCTGCCGCTTCCCAACACCTACACCGAAGCAAACGTCAGCACGGCTTTGAGCAACCGGGAAGAGCTGAAAAGTCTGGAACTGGCCTCGGAAATCTACCGCCAGAAAGTAAACATCGCCCGTTCCGAATTCCTTCCATCGGTGGCCCTGACCGCCAATTACCTGGTGACCAAGCCGTCGCTGGTCAACGGATTCGAAAACAAATTCCGTGGAATGTGGGCAGCGGGAGTCATCGTGAAAATCCCCGTATTCCACTGGGGAGAGGGAATGTATAAGGTAAAAGCCGCCAAAGCAGAAGCCAACATTGCCCGCTACAAACTGGAAGACACCAAAGAAAAAGTAGAGCTGCAAGTCACACAAAACTCCTATAAAGTCAACGAATCGACCAAGAAACTGGCCATGGCCGAAAAGAATATGGAGAAAGCGGAAGAGAACCTGCGTTATGCCAACCTGGGATTTAAGGAAGGGGTAATCCCTACCAGCAACGTACTGGAGGCACAGACGGCCTGGTTCTCTGCACAAGCCGGAAAAATCGACGCACAGATAGACGTCAAAATGAGTGAACTTTATTTGAACAAATCAATGGGAATTTTAAAATAACACAACAATATGGAAAAGACGCAACGCAACAATATCATGCTGGCTTTCTTCACACTGTTAGCCGTGATTGTCATCGTGAGTATCATCGGATTCTTTACGCTAGGGAAAGGCCCTGAAATCATTCAGGGACAGGCGGAAGCGACGGAATACAGAGTATCCAGCAAGGTGCCGGGACGTGTTTTGAAATTCTTTGTCAGCGAAGGCGACAAAGTGAAGGCGGGAGATACGCTTGCCATTCTGGAAGCTCCCGATGTCATGGCCAAACTGTCGCAGGCTCAGGCAGCCGAACAAGCGGCTCAGGCACTGAACGAGAAAGCATTACGCGGTACCCGCAGCGAACAGCTGCAGGCTGCATACGAAATGTGGCAGAAAGCCAAAGCCGGACTCGAAATTGCCGAAAAATCCTACAACCGTGTCAACCGCCTGTATGAAGAGGGGGTGATGACGGCACAGAAAAGAGATGAAGCCAAAGCGCAATATGAAGCAATGAAAGCTACCGAACGTGCGGCCAACGCTCAATATACCATGGCCAAAAACGGAGCTCAGCGGGAAGACAAAGCCATGGCAGCCGCACAAGTGGAACGTGCGAAAGGCGCCGTGGCCGAGGTTTCTTCTTACGTATCCGAAACCTTTCTGACGGCTTCTGCCGACGGAGAAATATCAGAGATTTTCCCGAAAGTAGGAGAACTGGTAGGTACGGGTGCTCCCATCATGAATGTGGCCCAACTGGACGACATGTGGGTAACCTTCAACGTGCGCGAAGATTTTCTGAAAGACTTCAGCGTAGGCAACAAGATAAAAGCCTACATTCCTGCCCTGGAAAAGGACGTGGAGTTCCAGGTGACCGTCATGAAAGACCTGGGAACCTATGCCGCTTGGAAGGCCACCAAAACTACCGGTCAGTTCGACCTGAAAACGTTTGAAGTAAAGGCAAAACCCGTGCAAGCCGTAGAAAATCTGCGCCCGGGAATGTCTGCCATCATTGAAAAGTAAAAATAACCATGTCGAAAACCACCTGTCAATGTTTTCTCAAGGTTGTACGGCGGGAAATTCTCCGCATAGCAACCAAGCCCATGTACCTGTTCTGCATGGTCATTGCCCCGTTATTCTGTTTCCTGTTTTTCACGACACTGATGGGAAACGGACTGCCGACCAATCTGCCTGCAGGTGTGGTGGACCTCGACAACACCGCCACGACACGCAACATCATCCGCAACTTGGATGCTTTTCAGCAGACTCAAATTGTGGCGCACTATCCAAGTGTGACGGAAGCACGGCAAGCAATACAACGAGGAGAAATTTATTCATTTTACTATATTCCGAAAGGAACGACCGAAAAGGCACTCGCCCAAAGACAACCCAAAGTATCTTTCTATATCAACTATTCCTATCTGATAGCGGGTTCCTTGCTTTACAAAGACCAACGCACCATGTCGGAACTGGCTTCGGCCGCCATCGGACAAGCCACGTTACTGGCCAAAGGTGCCACAGAAGACCAGGCATTGGCTTTCCTGCAACCGGTAGTAATTTCCACGCATGCCCTGAACAACCCTTGGTTGAACTACTCGGTGTATCTCTGCAACACACTGTTTCCGGGCATCCTGATGCTGCTGATTTTCCTGACAACGGTCTATACCATCGGCACGGAAATCAAAGAGAACACCTCCAAGGAGCTGATGCAGCTGGCTGATAACTCCATTGTGACGGCACTGACGGGGAAACTGTTTCCGCAGACCCTCACCTTCTTCATCATGGCCACGTTCTACAATGTATACCTGTACGGATTCCTGCATTATCCCTGCCACAGCGGAATTGTTCCGATGCTGCTGGCCGGACTGCTACTGGTGCTTGCTTCGCAAGCCTTCGGGGTCTTCCTGTTCGGATTGTTCGGGTCATTGCGCCTGGCACTGAGTGCAGCCTCTCTTTGGGGGGTCATCTCATTCTCCATTTCCGGATTTACGTTTCCGGTCATGGCCATGCACCCCATCCTGCAAGCGTTATCCGTGCTGTTCCCCTTACGCCACTATTTTTTAATCTACGTAAATCTGGCCCTGAATGGGTATCCGGTCATTTATGCATGGCATGCAGTGACAGCCTTACTGCTGTTCATGCTGTTGCCTTTCTTTATCCTAAAGAAATTACGTACAGCCATGCTCCATTACGTCTATATACCTTAACACATTGCATTCATGAAAAAAGAATCATTCAAACAAACGATACGGCAAGGATTCTCAGGCCTTTTCCATATTTGTGCCCAAGAGCTGAAAGCGGTATTCAAGGACGAGGGAGTACTGATTTTCTTCCTGCTCGTTCCCTTGGCCTATCCGCTGGTATATGCCTTTATTTATACCAATGAGGTGGTACGTGAAGTACCGGCTGCTGTGATTGACAACAGCAATACAGCCCTCAGCCGGGAGTTCATCCGTTCGATTGACGCCAGTGCCGATGTACACATCCAGTCCCATTGTACGGATATGGAAGAAGGAAAGGCACTCTTGAAAGAAACAAAAGTATATGGTATCATCTACATTCCGGAAAGCTTCAGCAAAGACATCTCCTCCGGAAAGCAGACCACCGTGAGCGTGTATTGTGATATGAGTGGAATGTTATATTACAAAGCCTTGGTATTGGCCAGTACCAATGCCTCACTGGCACTCAACAAACAGATTCAGATAAAACGTCTGGGAAACACCACCGAACGGCAGGATGAAATCAGCACGGCTCCTATCGAATACGAAGACATCTCCTTATTCAACCCGCAAGATGGATTTGCCAGCTTCCTGATTCCAGCCGTACTGATACTTATCATACAACAGACCCTTTTGCTAGGCATCGGACTTTCTGCCGGAACCGCCCGTGAAAACAATCGTTTTCGGGATTTGGTTCCAATCAGCCGTCAATATCAGGGAACACTGCGTATTGTCGGGGGAAAGTCACTGGCATATTTTCTTCTATATGCCCTGATTTCCGCCTACGTGCTTTGCTTGGTTCCCAAGATGTTCTCTTTGGTTCAAATTGCCCAGCCAGCCACCCTATTGGCATTTGCCGTCCCCTACATTCTGGCCTGTATCTTCTTCGCGATGACCTGTTCCATTTTCATCCATCACAGAGAATCGTGCATGATGATTTATGTGTTTACCTCCGTGCCTTTACTGTTCATATCAGGTATTTCCTGGCCGGGAGCCGCTGTGCCGACATTCTGGAAGATTTTCTCTTATTTGTTCCCTTCCACATTCGGTATCAACGGGTTTGTACGCATCAACAACATGGGAGCAACTCTCCCTGAAGTCCTCTTTGAATACAAGGCACTCTGGATACAGACCCTCGTCTACTTCTTTACTACCTGCATGGTCTACCGCCGGCAAATCATCCTAAGCCGCCGGCATGCCATGGAACGCCTACGAATGTTTAAACTCCGCAAGCTGGCAAAAAAGACCTCACACGAACTTTAAATAAATAATCCAAAGACGATTATCCGGTTCTGTATTTCATACAAAGCCGGATAATTTATCTTTATTAACGTCTGAACACAGGTGAATACCCTAGAATACTTGTAGCTTTGCGGATATTTACGAACGAAGTTATGAAACACCTCATTTATATATTTATCTGGTTTACTTTTTTGCAAGCCAGTGCTCTTTCCCTGAAAGCTTCTTCCCTCGAAGAAAAGAAACAAATTTTCCGTATCACCGTACTCAATACAGGAGGGGAGCCGCAGCAGGGCATCATTCTAAGAGTCGTAGGATATAGCAACGAATACGTCAGCGATGAGCAAGGATTGATTGAGTTTGAGCAATCTGTCGACAAGAATTACGCCCGTACGGCCAATTTTTATCTTCCAACAGACAAAAACAAGTCGCTTAAATCCTTACGGCTGGATGAAGCGGCACAAGACACGATTATCCGCATAGACCGCCCGGAGGATTTGGTGAAATTCAAACAAAGTGGAAAGACGTTTCAGGTAAAAGGGATACTGAAAGAAGGAGGAAGACCTGTTCCACATGCTGAAATCAGCGTACAAGGCACAGGCAGACATTCTTTTTCCGATAAAAATGGGGAGTTTACCATTGAAGCAGACTACAGTCATCTGATCATGGTCAGAGCGGAAAGTATGGAAAACAAATACCTGGACAGCGAAGCTTTCCTGCAGCAGCCTGACCACCCGCTGGAAATACGTATGGTAAAAAAAGGAGCCGACCGTGTCTATCATGTGGTGGAAAAGATGCCGGAGTATCCCGGAGGAATGAAAGCCTTTTTCAACTATATCAAACGAAAGGCCCGTACTTCTGAACTGGCGGAAAAGACCCAAAAGGAAGGAGCAGTCATGATACAGTTTGTCGTGGAAAAGGATGGAAGCATTACTTCTCCCAGCATCGTGAGAGGCCTGGACGCCCGGCTGGATACGGCAGCATTGGATGCAATCATGGTAATGCCTGATTGGATTCCGGCACAAGACCATGGCATTTCGGTACGCTGTAAGTATTCCGTACCGATACCCTTCAAGCGTCCTCAACCTGTGAAGCCTGCTCCGGTTGCCCCCAAAGCACCTCAGCAATCCACATCCGTAAAAGACAGCATGCTGGTTCAGCCGGTTCCGACAGATTCACTCAAGCAGGATACAACGCTTCAAGTAATGCCGAAGACTCCAGTGGATTCCTTATTGACAGACTCATTGAAAAAGGATACTACTCTGGTAGTTCCGACAGACAGCCTCCTGCTCAAGCAGGCTATTTCCTCGGAAACTCCTTCGGAAGCTGTAGAAATGAAGCCGAAGAAGCGCAACTTCCTGGTACGGTTTTTCCGCTGGCTCTTCGGAATAAAGGATAAAGAAACTACGGAAAAGGAGGAAAAGGAACCAAAGGAAGCGCAGGAGACCTTGGAGCCGGAACCCGCTCCTCCGATTACAGAAGAAAAATAAATGTAAAACAAAAATAAGACAGTCATGAAAAAACTTTTCGTACTTTTTTATGCGCTGCTGTGCCTGGTAAGTGTACAGGCACAAAAGGTAACCTTGCAAGATGTAGCCAACGGTACCTATCGCGCACAAAATATACAAGGATTAAAACCGACGCTGGATGGTGAACATTATACACAAATCAGCAAGGACCACAAGCGAATCGTCAAATATTCTTTCAAAACAGGCAAGGAAGTGGCTACCATCTTCGATGTAACTACTGCCAGAAACCATACGCTCAAAAGTTTCGATGATTACATCATGTCGCCCGACGAAAGTCTGATATTGATACAAACAGAAACAAAACCGATTTACAGACATTCTTTTACTGCCGTATATTACATTTATAACGTGAGAAACCGTACCCTCGAACCGCTTTCAAACAACGGTCCGCAACAGGTACCTCTCTTCTCACCCGACAGCCATCAGATTGCGTTTGTGCGTAACAACAACATCTATCTGGTCAAACTGCTTTTTGGCAACAGTGAATCTCAGGTCACGAAAGACGGAGAATACAACAAGGTGCTGAATGGTATCCCCGACTGGGTGTATGAAGAAGAATTCGGATTCAACCGTGCGTTCGACTTCAGTGCCGACAGCCGTATGATTGCCTATATTCGCTTCGACGAAAGCCAAGTACCCATGTTTTCTTTTCCTTGGTACAAAGGTATGGCACCCGAAAAGACAGAATATGCCACTTATCCCGGAAGCTATAACTACAAATATCCTAAAGCAGGAGTATCCAACTCCAAAGTCAGCGTCCATACGTTTGACATCAAGAGTCATGTCATCCGCAAAATGGAACTGCCGGTAGACTCCGACGGCTATGTACCCCGTATCAAATTTACGGACGACCCTGAGAAACTGGCCATCATGACGCTGAACCGCCACCAAAACCGCTTTGATCTCTACATGGCCAACCCACGCAGTGCCATCTGCAAAGTAGCCATCCGCGATGAAGCCGAACAATACATCAAGGAACAGGCATACTCTGACATCACTTTCTATCCGGAACACATTATCCTGATGAGTGAACGAGACGGATACAATCATCTTTACCTTTACACCATTGGCGGAAACCTGGTGAAACAAATCACCAAAGGGAATTTTGAAGTGAAGGAATTCTTAGGCTGGGACCAGAAGGCCAATGTATTCTATTATACCAGCAACGAAGGCAGCCCATTGCGTACAGCCGTTTACAAGATTGACGGAAAAGGAAAGAAAACCAAACTGTCTACACGTACCGGAACCAACAGTGCCCTGTTCAGCAAGAACCTGAACTATTATATCAATACATACTCCAGCGCACAGACTCCTACACTTATCACCCTGAACAATAACAAGGGACAGGAAATGGCCACCCTACTCGACAACAAGGAACTGAAGGCAAAAATTGCCCAGCTGAACATGCCCGTAAAAGAATTCTTCACTTTCAAGACCAGTGAAGGAGTAGAATTGAACGGATGGATGATGAAACCAGCTAATTTTAATCCTTCCAAGAAATATCCGGTAATCATGCATCAATACAGCGGCCCGGGCTCACAGCAAGTACTCGACAAGTGGGGCATCGGAAGCTTCAGCGACGGAGGCATGTTTGAAGCGGTGATGTGCGACAAGGGCTATATTATGGTATGCGTGGACGGACGAGGTACCGGAGGAAGAGGAGCAGCCTTCGAAAAGTGTACTTACCTTTCTATCGGTGTAAAAGAAGCCATCGACCAGGCTCAGGCAGCCAAATATCTTTCTACGCTACCATATATTGACGGAAGCCGCATCGGTATCTGGGGATGGAGTTATGGAGGATACAACACCCTGATGTCCATGAGTGAAGGTTCCGGAGCCTTCAAAGCTGGAGTAGCCATCGCTGCCCCGACCGATTGGCGATTCTATGATACGGTTTACACGGAACGCTTCATGCGTACTCCAAAAGAAAACGGAGATGGCTACCGCAGCTCTTCCGCCATCAACCGTGTGCACCAGCTGAAAGGCAAGCTGCTGCTCGTTCATGGCAGTGCGGACGACAATGTACATTTCCAGAATTTCATGGAATACAATGAAGCACTTGTACAAGCAAACATTCAGTTTGAGACACAGATATACACCAACCGTAACCACAGCATTTTCGGAGGAAATACCCGCAATCACCTGATGAACAGAGTGGCGAATTTCTTCCTGCAAAACTTATAATGAACTCATCACACGGATGACACTGGAGAAAAGCCTCCAGCGTCATCCGTTTTCTCTTTGTAATCTATCTTAACCACTATGACACACATCAAAAAACCCGAATGGCTGAAAATACAAATAGGCACCAATGCCCGTTACACAGAGACCAAACGTATCGTCGATACCCATAAACTCCATACGATTTGCAGCAGCGGGCGCTGTCCGAACTTAGGAGAATGTTGGGGAAAAGGCACTGCCACCTTCATGATTGGAGGAGCTATCTGCACCCGCGCCTGCAAATTCTGCAATACTCTTACCGGAAAACCTCTCCCATTAGACCCAGACGAACCGAAACGGGTGGCGCAGTCCATCCAACTCATGAAGCTCAATCATGCAGTCATCACTTCCGTAGACCGTGATGACCTGAAAGATTTAGGTGCCGCACACTGGGCTGCCACCCTCAAAGCGATTCGAGAGCTATGCCCCACAACTACTATCGAAGCCCTGATTCCCGATTTCCAAGGCCACAGCGACCTGTTGCAACAAGTTATAGAAACCCGCCCGGATATATTGTCGCACAACCTGGAAACAGTGAGACGCATCAGTCCGTTGGTACGCAGCGTAGCCAACTACAACACTAGCCTGAAGGTGATTCACCAGATTGCCGAAAACAGACTCAAGGCAAAATCTGGTATCATGGTCGGACTCGGAGAAACCCCGGAAGAGGTAGAAGAAACCATGGACGATTTACTGCAAAACGGCTGCCGTATCCTGACCATCGGACAATACCTGCAACCTTCGACCAAACATTATCCCGTAGCTGAATACATTCATCCTGATCAATTTCAGAAGTATAAGGAAATAGGTGAAGCAAAAGGATTTGAGATAGTGGAAAGCGGACCATTAGTACGGTCTTCCTATCATGCTGAAAAACATCTGCGGAAAGAATGAACAATTTACTTTTTTCGATTGTTCAAATTTTACAACAGGTGCTCTTCAATTATGAATCCATTGCTTAAATACAAGGACAAAATCGTATCGTTCGGACTGCTTCCTATCATCGTTACGTTGATAGGTATTCATATTTTCCCTACTACAACCATGTTGGGAATCGGATTGGGCATCAGCATTGCAGGAGTATTATATGACGTATTACGCCTGAAAGGACTCAATTTTTTCCTTTTGCAAGGTACAATCGGTATCGGCATCTGTTTCCTTCTAAGACTGTTTACAGGATACGAATATATTCCTCGCAATAGTCTGACCCCGACACTTGAATTCATGCTGCTGGTATGTGCCTTTGTCCATATCACTGCTCCAGAATTATACCGGAACTTCCTAAGAAAGTTTCATCTTAATTTTACTTCCTCCTACTTACTGGAAGCCAAATTAATCGTGATACTCTCCAGCATCCATCTGATTATTCTGTTTGTACTGCACAACAAACTGACTCCTTTTTCACCGGAAAATAATTTTGGGGCTATTTACCTGATTCCGACACTCATTTATCTGCTTTGCTTAATCATCAACATCGTAGGCATACAGATAGCAGCCAAGCAATCTCCACAGGAACAGCATATTATTCGTATTATTCCCATCTGCAACGGGAAAATCTACCTCACCCCACATGCGAAAGATACGGCTACTTGGGATGCTCCCATCAAATCTTTGTTTGAAGGGCCTTTACGAAAAAGCCAGCAACATGCAAAGTATATCGTACTAAAGCATCAGTCGTCCGTATGCAAGCCTGCAGTTCCCCTGAAAAGAATTCATCCCCGACTGATTCTCAGTTACCGTTTACAAGGACTTCTTCCTGCATTTGTACAACTATACATACTGCCTGTAGGACAAGAAAATGAGCTGTCACTTTCCGGAGGACAGTTCTTTGCATGCGAAGACATCAAGAAGAATCCGGAAAAATTCAGTCACGAACTGATGATTGAATGTGAACGTCTGCAATTAGTAACTCAGGTATGGAAAGAATTCAAATAAACCTACTTATAAATCAAAAAGATACAAGGTATTTTGCTTAAATCCGGCAAATGCCCTTTCCATTCCTTTACCGTTTTAGTCTTGATAAATTCTCCTTCGCATGTGATATTAGCTGCAATGCACAATTTCGTCTGCGGACGACAGGTCTTCAGAATCTCTTCCAACATTTTATGGTTGCGGTAAGGCGTCTCAATAAACAGCTGGGTCTGGTTCTCGGAATACACTCGGGACTCCAGTTCCTTTAACCTACGGGTACGGTCGGCCGGCTCAATGGGCAAATAACCATGGAAAGCAAAACTCTGCCCGTTAAATCCAGACCCCATGACAGAGAGAATGATGGAAGAAGGTCCTACCAAAGGTACCACCTTCAGGTTCCGGCGCTGAGCAATGGCCACCACATCCGCTCCCGGATCGGCCACTGCCGGACATCCGGCTTCAGATATTACCCCCATCGAATTCCCATCCATCAACGGAGACAGATAACCGGCAATATCTTCCGGAGAAGTATGTTTGTTCAATGGATAAAAAGTAAGTTCATCAATATTAATGGCAGCGTCCACTTTCTTCAAGAAGCGACGAGCCGAACGGACATCCTCTACAATAAAATGCTTGATTCCTACAATAATCTCCCGGTTATAAGAGGGCAGCACTTTTTCTATATCCGTATCCCCCAAAGTGACAGGCAACAAATACAATGCAACTTCCATAAGGAAACTTCAAATCAATTAGTTTAATTCTTTCATGATACTGGAACAATCCGAATATTCCAGCAAATTCTTTATACTTATTTCAGGATGACGCTTCATATATTTTTCCACCTTCTTCATACCCAGCCATACTCCTAAAAAAGGAGGAGTCTTCTCTCCCTTGAACAGCAGACGGGCATCCGACGAAATATACGACCGAATAACCATAGGATCAGTGGCCGCAGCATAATGATTCTGCTCAATCTCTTTCCACAGTTCTGTCTCATGCTCTTCGCACCAATCGACCTCTTCAGAAGAATATCCTAAAGCTATTTTGCCGTCTCCATCTCCTTCTAAAATGGTTTCCACAACCCAAGCGATCTTTCCTCGATACAGCAATATGTCCATCAAAGAACGGTGTCCTTCCATCCAAGGAAAAGGATACTGTCCCAGTAAATAAAAGGTAAAACAATCGGGCACGATATATTCCGGCGACATCGAACGGCGCTGATTGGCATAATAATATCTTTTATAAAGCGGATACTCCGCTCCCATATATTTATCAAGGCTGATTCCCAGCACACTGTCACCCACCACAACCGACTGGTTCAACGCAGAAATCTGTGCGTAAATCTTCGGCACAGGCAACTCCGGAATCTCCCGCTTCAAATATCTGAACCCGCGCGCCAATTTCTTTTCAAACGAGTCCATATTCTTGAATTTCACCTCCACATCTTCCATCAGGCGCACCAAAATAGAGTCTGAAAAGTAAGCACAGAGGCGTTCGTTAATATCGGGCGTGTTCACGGCTCCCAAATCCAGCACATCCTCTACCAGCAAACGAGTTTCCTGGGCAAATTCCGTATTCATCCGTTGCAAGGAAAAGAAGCTGTTCTGCACGGCAGCCTCATACTGAAGACGGTCATATCGGGCTATTTTTATTCCTGTAAACGAAAAATCGTCTCTCCGCTCATCGGAATGACAAGCAGAAAAGACGATTATACTCAGTAATATAAAAATAAACCGATACATTAACGATTATCCGTAAATGATATGACCATTGGCATCTTTATATTCATCCAATCCTTTTTCGTAAGTAGCCATGGCTCTCAAGCTCATTCCGACACTAGAGAAACCTCCGTCGTGGAACAGATTCTGCATCGTTACCTTACGAGTCAGATCAGAGAACATCACAATACAGTAATCCGCACATTCATCAGCCGAAGCATTACCCAGCGGAGACATACGGTTGGCAAAGTCAAACAACTTATCCATACCTTTCACTCCCGATCCGGCAGTAGTCATAGTCGGTGACTGAGAAATTGTATTGATACGCACATGGTGTTCACGACCGTAGATATAACCGAAGCTACGGGCTATTGATTCCAACAGTGCCTTGGCATCGGCCATGTCATTGTAACCATAGAACGTACGCTGTGCGGCTACATAACTCAAAGCCAAGATAGAACCATATTCATTGATGGCATCCAACTTCTTGGCAGACTGAATCATTTTATGGAATGATACGGCAGATATATCCAATGTTTTTGCCAGCATGTCATAGTCCAAGTCATCGTATGTACGTTTCTTGCGAACATTTGGAGACATACCTATTGAATGAAGTACAAAGTCAATCTTACCGCCCAATACTTCCATTGAACGCTTGAACACATTCTCCAAATCTTCTACGCAGGTAGCATCAGCGGGAATCACTTCACAGTTCAACTTTTCCGCCAAAGCAGATACCTGCCCCATACGTACTGCTACAGGGGTATTAGATAATGTAATGACAGCACCTTCTTCTACAGCCTTTTCTGCCACTTTCCATGCGATAGACTGTTCGTTCAGTGCACCAAAAATAATACCTCTTTTTCCTTTCAGCAAATTATAACTCATATTGTTTTCAATTATAAATTTGGGGCAAAGATACAAACTTTATTTACATTATTTACATTTACCTTCCCAAATTATCAAATCAGATACAAATATGCTTCGTTTTTTTCGCTGATAAAATCAAAAATTACAGTCCTATATTCCACAGAATGATTATTTTTGCATCTTGAATAAAAAAGGTTTTTCATAATATTATTTAGGTTAGAATTAGGATTATTATCCTCCTGCATACTCTCTGTGAAGACAGCATGCCCAGGAGGATAATAGAAAAAAACAGCCTTGGCAAGTACAAATCCCGCCAAGGCTGTTTTTTTCAGTTTATAATCACGGATTAATTATCCTTCACTTCCCATCCCAATGCACTGGCTCCTAATACAGCAGCATCTGCATCTTTCAATTGAGAAAGCAGCAATTTAGTCTTTCCTGCATAAATCTTCAATACATTTTCATCAATCGCCTTCTGAATCGGTTTCATGATGTAATCGCCCGACTTAGCCAAGCCCCCGAACAGGATAATGGCTTCCGGACTGGAGAAAGCAATAAAGTTGGCCAATGCCTCTCCCAGGATACGTCCTGTATATTCAAAGATATCCTGTGCCAATTTGTCGCCTTTCACTGCGGCATCATATACATCCTTCGACTGGATTTCATCCGCAGGCACATTACGCAACAAACTCGGCTCCGTACGCTGTACCAGGAATTCACGGGCTGTGCGAGCCACTCCGGTAGCCGAACAATAGGTTTCCAGACAACCTTTACGTCCGCAACCGCAAGGACGACCGTTACGGTCCACAATTACATGACCCAATTCACCGGCAAAGCCATCATGGCCATAAACCAGCTGTCCGTTGACTACGATACCGCTTCCTACGCCGGTACCCAAGGTAATCATGATAAAATCTTTCATACCACGAGCTGCACCATACGTCATTTCCCCGATAGCAGCCGCATTGGCATCGTTTGTCAACGCAGTGGGGATACCCAGCTGTTCCTCAAACATGGAAGCCAACGGAATAATGCCTTTCCACGGCAGGTTCGGAGCAAACTCAATGGTCCCGCTGTAATAGTTACCATTCGGCGCACCGACTCCCATACCTTTTATCTTTTCAGCTCCACCAAACTGAGAAAGCAACGGAAGGAGCTTTTTACATACTGCATCGACGTAATCTTCGATATTTTCATATTGCTGAGTTTTGACAGAATCAGAAGCCAGCACGTTACCACGCGAGTCAACTACACCAAAGACGGTGTTTGTTCCGCCAATATCCATACCTACTACATAAGGTTTTTCCATGTTTATTGCCATGACATATCTCTATTTAGGGTTAATTATTTACGGACAAAAGTAAATAATCAGTAAAAACAGAACAAATTTTTCACCCACTATTTTTAGAAACGTATCACTTTTTCTACTTTTGTGAAGTACGATTAAAAATCAATTAACACAAACCAAATGATACTTTTAAAAAACATTCACAAAACCTACTACAACGGCACTCCCCTTCATGTACTCAAAGGTATCGACCTGCACATTGAAAAAGGAGAATTTGTCTCCATCATGGGTGCCTCCGGTTCCGGAAAATCTACCTTGCTGAACATTCTCGGGATATTGGACAACTACGATTCCGGAGAATATTATCTGAACAATGTCCTTATCCGAAATTTGAGTGAAACCAAAGCAGCCGAATACCGCAACCGGATGATCGGCTTCATCTTCCAGTCATTCAACCTCATTTCGTTCAAAAACGCCATGGAGAATGTGGCGCTTCCTCTTTTCTACCAAGGCGTCAGCCGGAAGAAACGAAATCTGCTGGCCATGGAATACTTGGACAAACTGGGACTGAAAGAATGGGCGCATCACCTTCCCAATGAACTGTCGGGCGGACAAAAGCAGCGTGTAGCCATCGCAAGGGCACTGATATCGAAACCGGAAATCATCCTGGCTGACGAACCGACCGGAGCACTCGACAGCAAGACTTCGGTGGAAGTGATGAACATCCTGAAAGAACTGCACGACCAGGAAGGACTGACCATTGTTGTGGTTACCCACGAAAGTGGAGTGGCCAATCAGACCAATAAAATCATCCATATCAAAGACGGACTGATAGAACGCATAGAAGACAATATCGACCACCATGCTTCTCCGTTCGGACAAAACGGATTCATGAAATAACCTACCGCTATGACAGAACTGATACAAGAAATCTACGGAACCATCATGCGCAACAAACTGCGCACTCTGTTGACCGGCTTTTCCGTGGCATGGGGCATTTTTATGCTGATTGTACTCCTGGGAGCGGGCAACGGCCTCATCCATGCATTTGAGAACCAGTCGGAAGGGATGATCATGAACTCCATGAAAATTTATCCGGGAATGACTTCACAACCTTATAAAGGAATGAAAGAAGGTCGCAGCATTTACCTGAAAGAAAGCGACCGGCAACTCACCTCCTCTTCCTTTCCCGACTATATCATCCAGACGGGTGCCACGGTGAGCAAAAGCGATGTGACCTTGACTTACGGGAAAGAGGCCCTTAGCATTGAGCTGGATGGCGTGTTTCCCAACTATCCTTCACTGGAGGCCATCAAGATAAAAGAAGGACGCTTTGTCAACGAACGTGATATGAAAGAACAGCGAAAGATTATTGTCCTTCACGAAAAGACGGTCAAAAATCTTTTCCCTCATACTTCTCCCATCGGAAAATATCTCAACGCACAAGGGGTCTCCTATCAGGTGGTGGGAATCTATACCGACCAAAACAGTTTCTCACCTTCCGCCCTGGTACCTTTTACCACCCTGCAAACCATCTATCAGAAAGGAGACAGTATTGATAACATCACTTTTACCACTAAGGGACTGGCCAATGAAGCCTTGAACGAACAATTCGAAGCCGACTACCGCCGCACCTTAGGGCTGAAAAAACAATTCTCTCCTACCGACGACGGAGCCATCTGGATTTGGAACCGTTTCACCCAGTACCTCCAGCAACAAAGCGCCACGAAGATTCTGCATACTGCCATCTGGGTGATTGGCATCTTTACTTTGCTGAGCGGCATCGTGGGAGTGAGCAACATCATGCTCATCACCGTCCGCGAACGGACCCACGAGTTCGGCATCCGCAAGGCACTGGGAGCCAAGCCGATGTCCATCCTCTGGCTGATTATCTCGGAAAGTGTGACCATCACGACTTTCTTCGGCTACATCGGTATGGTGGCGGGCATTGCCGTCACGGAATACATGAATCAGGTGGCTGGAAAACAGACCATGGATATGGGTGTCTTTTCCATGACCTTCTTCGAGAACCCCACGGTTGACCTTTCCATCGCCATCGAGGCCACCCTGACATTAGTTATCGCCGGTACGCTGGCCGGACTTTTCCCGGCAAGGAAAGCAGCCAGAATCCGACCCATTGAAGCACTTAGAGCAGATTAATCATGAGACGATTTGATTTAGATACATGGGAAGAAATTCTTCTCACCATCACCCGCAACAAAACCAGAAGTTTCCTGACGGCCTTCGGTATCTTCTGGGGGGTATTCATGCTGATTGCCCTGATGGGAGGGGCCAAAGGCCTTCAACAGCTGCTGTCACGCCAATTTGAAGGTTTTGCCACCAACTCCGGTTTTCTGGGTGCCAACAAAACCAGCAAGGCCTATAAAGGATTCCAGCAGGGAAGATACTGGGATTTGGAAAACAAAGATGTGGAACGGGTCCGGAAACAAGTCAACGAGCTGGAAACCGTGACTGCCACCCTGGCCAAATGGGGCATCAATGCCATTTACAATGAGAATAAAATCTCAGGAACCCTGAAAGGCCTGTATCCCGAATACCAGAAGATTGAAGAACCAAACATCGTGTTCGGACGTTTCATCAACGACATCGACATCCGCGACCAACGGAAAGTGTGTGTCATCGGGAAACGTATCTACGAGAGCCTGTTCCCGGGAGGAGAAGACCCCTGCGGAAAGTTTATCGAGGTAAACGGCATCTACTACCGGATTATCGGGGTCAGCATGGCCGTAGGAAACATTTCCATACAAGGACAGTCGGAAACCTCGGTCATCATCCCGTTCACCACCATGCAGCAGAACTACAACTTCGGCCAGAAAGTACAGCTGCTCTGTTATACGGCCCGTAAAGGCTATTCCATTGGAGAGGTAGAGAAGAAAGTGGAACAGGTGATTAAAAATGCCCATCTGATTCACCCCGACGACGGACAGGCCGTGATTCTGGTCAATGCAGAAGCCATGTTCAGCATGGTAGACAACTTGTTTTCAGGTATCAAAATCCTAGGCTGGATGGTCGGCCTCGGCACATTGCTGGCCGGTGCCATCGGAGTGAGCAACATCATGATGGTCACCGTCAAGGAACGGACCACCGAAATCGGTATCCGACGCGCCATCGGTGCCCGTCCCAACGATATCCTGTCACAGATTCTGTCGGAAAGCATGGTATTGACCATTCTGGCAGGCATGGCCGGCATTACCTTTGCCGTCTTCCTCCTGAACCTGACAGAAATGGGCACTTCCACCCCTACTGCACCCACCGAGTTCCAAATCAGTTTCTGGGAAGCCATCGGTGCCTGCGCCCTCTTGCTCGTATTAGGGCTGCTGGCCGGACTGGCTCCTGCCTACCGGGCCATGAGCATCAAACCCATTGAAGCCATACGCGACGAATAAATAAAGCCACAAAACAAACAAAAAAACCAAAGTTCATTATGAAAAAGTACATCAAAATCATCTCACTGGTGCTGATCGCACTGATTTTTATCGGGACCTTCGTGTTCCTGTATCAGAAATCGCAGCCGAAAGACACGGCTTACGAAATCCTCCATTCACAGACCACGGATTTGGTGCAAACCACCGTAGCCACTGGAAAGATTGAACCGCGCGACGAAGTACAAATCAAGCCGCAAATTTCCGGCATCATTTCGGAAGTGTACAAGGAAGCCGGCGAAACGGTGAAGAAAGGCGAAATCATCGCCAAGGTCAAAGTCATCCCCGAACTGGGTTCGCTCAATTCGGCTGAAAGCCGTGTCCGTCTGGCCGAAATCAACGGACGACAGGCAGAAACGGATTTGGAACGCATGGAAAAACTCTATAAGAGCAAGCTGGTGAGCAGCGAAGAATACGAAAAGACGCTGCTGGCCGCCAAACAAGCCCGCGAAGAATTGCAGGCAGCCAAAGACAACCTGCAAATCGTAAAAGAAGGAATCACCAAGAGCAGTGCCTCCTTCAGCAGCACCCTGATCCGTTCCACCATCGACGGACTGATTCTGGATGTGCCCATCAAAGTGGGTAACTCCGTCATCATGAGTAACACGTTCAACGACGGTACCACCATCGCTACTGTAGCCGATATGAGCGACCTCATCTTCCGCGGCAATGTGGACGAAACGGAAGTGGGACGTATCCGCGAAGGCATCCCTGTCAAAATCACGCTGGGAGCCTTGCAGAACATGAAATTCGATGCCGTACTGGAATACATTTCTCCGAAAAGCGTGGAAAACAACGGAGCCAACCAGTTTGAAATCAAGGCGGCCATCACCGTGCCCGACAGCGTGACCATCCGCTCCGGCTACAGCGCCAATGCGGAAATCGAACTCCAACGGGCCAACCACGCACTGACCGTACCGGAAAGTGCCATTGAGTTCAGTGGGGATTCTACCTTTGTCTATGTACTGACCGACAGTGTACCCACACAGAAATTTATCCGCCGCCAGGTACAGACCGGCATCAGTGACGGAGTAAATATCGAGATTAAGAGCGGGCTGAAACCCGATGAAGCTATCCGAGGACTCAAAAAAGAAATGTAAGCCATGAGAATCAACTTGAAACAACTGGCCGTACTGAGTTTCGGCCTCCTGGCCACAGGTGCCAGCCAAGCAGAGGAAGCATGGGATTTGACCCGCTGCATCGAGTATGCCATCGCCCACAACCTGACCGTCAAACAGCAGGAGGCTGCCCGCGACAAAAGCGAAGTGGAACTGAACACCGCCAAATGGAGCCGTCTGCCCGACCTGAACGGTAGTGCGTCCCACTCGTTCAACTTCGGACGAAGCCTCCAGGCCAACAACACCTACCAGAGTATCAACACCCAGAACACGGGCTTCAACCTGAGCACCAGTGTACCCTTGTTCACCGGCATGCAGATTCCGAATAACATTGCCCTTTCCAAACTGAACCTCCAAGCAGCCACGGAAGACTTGAACAAGGCCAAAGAGGATATCAGCATCCAGGTGACCTCGGCCTACCTGCAAGTGCTCTTCAACGAGGAACTGGTGAAAATAGCCCGACAGCAAGTGGAACTGAGCCAGGAAATGCTGACCCAGAAAGAAGCCTATTTCCAAAACGGGAAAGCCTCTGAATCGGAATTGTACGAGGCCAAGTCGCGCGTGGCACAAGACCAGCTTTCACTGGTACAGACCGAGAACGACTATCGCTTGTCCCTGCTCGACCTCAGCCAACTGCTGGAACTGCCTTCGCCGGATAATTTCCAGATTGTCAGTCCCGACATCCAGCCCGAACAACTGTTCGGCACGCTGACCTCTCCGACCGACATCTACAATCAGGCGCTACTCATCAAGCCTTCCATCAAGGCGGCACAGTATCGCTTGCAAGGCGCGGCCCGCAACATCCGCATCGCCCAAAGTGCCTATTATCCCCAACTCAGTTTCGGTGCCGGACTGGGTACCAGCTACTACAAGATGTCGGGCAGAGACAATGCCAGTTTCCATTCCCAGCTGAAGGACAATTTCAGCCAATACGTGGGACTTTCGTTGAGCATCCCCATCTTCAACCGACTGAGTACCCGTAACCGGGTCCGCACGGCACGCCTGGAACAAACCACCCTGAACTGGCAACTGGAGGAAAGTAAAAAGGCACTCTACAAGGAGATACAGCAAGCCTATTACAATGCCGTCAATGCGGAAAGCAAATACCAGAGCAGTCAGGTAGCCGACGAAGCGGCAGAAGCCTCTTTCAAACTCATGAAAGAAAAATATGCCAACGGAAAAGCCAACGCCACGGAATACAATGAAGCCCGCACCAACTGGATGAAAGCCGTGTCCGACTGTGTGCAGGCAAAATACGACTACCTGTTCCGAACCAAGATTCTGGATTTCTACCAAGGCATTCCACTTACATTGAAAGACGCCGAATCACGCTAGTTTACAGCGAATTATAAAACAAGAGCCAAATGCCTGAACGTTGCAGAAAAAACGCAAGTGCGTTTTACTTAAAACGCTTAGGCGTTTGGCTCAAAACGTACTTGCGTTTTAGTCTAAACGCACTTGCGTTTTTCAAACGAATAAATCGGGGCGAATTTCCGGCAAATATCCGCTCCGGATTCTCCATTCCTGGGGATACAGATTATTGGCTCGGTTGCCGATATTTTTAGCAAAACCCAATGCCTGTCCGCGATAAGCCAGCACCACATATCCTTTCGGTACCTCCGGTGAAAGTGTCACCGCCTCTTTCCGCAAATAAGCCACAGCCTGTTCATAAGTCAGTTCCGCTGTCGGAAAAGCCTCTTTCCGGAATGCCGTACTCATGGCCAGTGTATGCGAAGGCTGCCAGTCCTTCCCCTTCCATTCTCCTAACGTGACACCGGCATGCAGCACCTTAAGCCGACTTTTCAGCAACTCATAAAGGGGTTTATGAGCCATGGGAAAAGCCACCGCTTCCATCTCTTCCACGCTGAACCCGTAACCTTCCGCTCCGTGTATCCACGCCTGCACCTCTCGCGACACCTGCAACACCGGTGTCTTTCCTCCTTTTCCTTTTTTGGGAGACTTGCCCGCCGGCTTCACCCGTGCACATTCCCGGTCTTCTTCCGACGTTTTCCGCAAGACAGCCAGAAACAATCCTTCCCCCGTCGTCTTGTGCGGCAAGAAACGATAAACCGGAAATGTATGTTCGGTCAGATTTCCGGTAATATGCCATTCCGGCTTCACTTCAAGAGGCAGCACCTCTGCGCCAAGCTCCCGTGCAATCCAGGCCACATTGTCTTCATTCTCTTCCCGGTTGTACGTGCAAGTGCTGTACACCAGCAATCCTCCGGTCTTCAGACAAGGCCATATATCACGCAGAATCCGACGCTGCCGCTGCCAGCACGTATCCACGTTAGCGATACTCCATTCCTGTACTGCCACTTCATCCTTGCGGAACATTCCTTCTCCCGAACAAGGTACATCGGTCAGCACCACATCGAAAAGAGGACCCAGTTCCGTAAAATCCGCCGGGTCGTTGTTCGTTACCATCACCTCCGGATTTCCCCATTTGACCAGATTCTCAGCCAGTACCTGCGAACGGTTGCGCATCACTTCATTGGCCACCAGCAGACTGCCTTCGGGCAACACCGACCGGGCCAGTGTGGATTTTCCTCCGGGAGCCGCACACAAATCGAGCATTACGGCCGGTTCCTGCACGTATTGCCGGAGTGCCTGGGCCAAAAACATGGACGATGCCTCCTGCACGTAATAACATCCGGCGTGAAACAACGGGTCGAACGTGAACGCCGGCCTGCCGGACAAGTAGTATCCTTCCGGACACCAGGGCACTGGTGTGCTGTCCACAGGAACAAACATACATTTATCCTGATTGATACGGATGCTGACCGGAGTCTCCTTTTCCAAGGCTTCCTCCAACGCAGAAAAGTCGGCATCCCCCATCAGCCGACATGTGCGAGTGACAAAATCAGAGGGTAAATTCATGATGAAGCTAAGCAATTATGTTACGCCAGCAAAAATAAAAAAAATTAGCTACCTTTGCAAAAACAAAAAAATCCAATCATGAAACAATATCTTGACTTGTTGCACCGCATCCGTACGGAAGGCGTACGCAAAGACGACCGTACCGGCACAGGCACCCTCAGCGTGTTCGGCCACCAGATGCGCTTCAACCTGGAAGACGGCTTCCCGCTCGTCACAACCAAAAAACTTCACCTGAAATCCATCATCTACGAACTGTTGTGGTTCCTCAAAGGGGATACCAACGTGAAATACCTGCAAGAACATGGCGTCAGAATCTGGAACGAATGGGCCGATGAAAACGGAGACCTAGGCCATATCTACGGCTACCAGTGGCGCTCCTGGCCCGGCTACGACGGTACGTTCATCGACCAGATTTCGGAAGCGGTGGAAACCATCAAGCACAATCCCGATTCCCGGCGCATCATCGTCAGTGCCTGGAACGTGGGCGACTTGAACCACATGAACCTTCCCCCGTGCCACGCGTTTTTTCAGTTCTATGTGGCCAACGGCCGACTGAGCCTGCAAATGTACCAGCGCAGTGCGGACACCTTTCTGGGCGTACCGTTCAACATCGCCTCCTATGCCCTGCTGCTGCAGATGATGGCACAGGTGACCGAACTGAAAGCGGGTGACTTCATCCATACGCTCGGAGATGCCCACATCTACTTGAACCACCTGGAGCAAGTGGACCTCCAGCTGACACGTACTCCCCGTCCGCTGCCTACCATGAAAATCAATCCGGACGTAAAAGATATCTTCAGCTTCCAGTACGAAGATTTCCAGCTGGAGAACTACGACCCGTGGCCACATATCGCTGGAAAAGTATCTGTATAACCAATCATAAAGAACAAAATATGACCTTATCCATCATCGCCGCCATCAATCAGAAACGAGGTATCGGCTACCAGAACAAGTTGCTTTACTGGCTGCCCAATGACTTGAAACGCTTCAAGGCACTCACCACAGGCCATACCATTCTGATGGGACGGCATACCTTTGAATCCCTCCCCAAAGGCGCCCTGCCTAACCGGAGAAACGTCGTGTTGAGCAAAAAGGATTTGCATTTTGAAGGAGCGGAATGTTTCCACTCGCTGGAAGAAGCCTTGAAATCCTGCAAAGAGGAAGAAGAAGTCTTCATCATCGGAGGAGCCATGCTCTACATGGAGGCCCTCCCGCTGGCCGACCGCCTCTATCTGACAGAAGTGAAAGACGACCAAGTGCCCGCCGACACTTTCTTCCCGGAAATAGACCGCCATGTATGGCAAGAAAAAAGTAGAGAATGCCATCCGACAGACGAAAAGCATCTCTACTCCTATAGTTTCGTTAACTACGAACGTACACAAAAATAAGTGTCACGCATCAATCATCGTCATTCGCCAGGTCCATGATTGGCATCTGGCGTTTGATGGCTTCACGGAAAGAAATGATTGTTTCCGAACGTGACAGGCCCAGCGGCTGAAGTTTGTCATGAATGATTTCCAGCAGGTGATGATTGTTCTTCGCATAAATTTTGATAAACAAGTCGTACTGCCCGGTGGTGAAATGACATTCCACGACTTCCGGAATGTGCTTCAATGCCTCCGTGACGGAATCAAACTGTTCCGGATCTTTTAAATACAAACCGATGTAGGCACAAGTTTCATAGCCTATCTTTTCCGGATCAATGATAAATTCTGAACCTTTCAGAATTCCCAGGTTCGTCAACTTTTGAATTCGCTGATGAATAGCGGCTCCCGATACATTACAAGCACGTGCTACTTCCAAAAAAGGAATACGTGCGTTGCCTGCAATCATGCGCAGGATTTGTTCGTCTAAGGTGTCTAATTGATGATGTCCCATCTTCTATGTTTTTGTATTTATGCAAAGGTAATACTTTTTCTTCATACTATCTCAATATTTATAACCTTTACTTGATTTTTAACATGAAATTTGTAGAAATACAAGGACTTATCTTCAACTTACACTTTTCATGTCCCAACCGCCACATTCAGCGGACAGCAGACGTATCCTGTCTCAGAACTGAAACAAGGCAGTGAATACAATACGGTTATTTTTTACCAAATGCGTATCGGTCACGCGGGCCTTTGCAGTATAATCTCCATACCAGGCACCTGTCCAGGTATATTCGGCTCCGATTTTCCAGTTTGGACGGTTATAAGTGAATTCGGCACCTAAAGTATTCAACTGGTCAATATCAGTTCCAGTACCCAGCACTCCGGTCACTTCTTTCGATGCACCCAAGTTTTTCAGATATCCGGCAAAGATTCCGCCACGGAAGGTACTTCCATACATCATATTCAACCAAGTATGAGAAACGCGCACCGGCGTATATTCCTGTTCCCCGGTACGGGAATCAGTGGAAGTAATGCCATAACCTCCGATGGTACTGGCCTGTGTAAGGTTGGAGCCCAGCACACTCTTGGCAGCCAGCAGGAAACGCTGGTGTGTATACTTCACATGTGCCTCGGCAGAAACTCCCGTAATACGTTCGCTCACCTTGTAGGTTTTTCCATCATATTCCGACTGCGTACGAGGAGTGATGGAAGACACATGTACGCCTGCTCCAGCCAATAAACCCGGGCGTTTATAATCCATCCCCAGATAAAATTCCGGCGTACATCCGTTCTTGATGAAACTCTGGTTCTTCTGAGTAGTCGTCGCACCTGCCTGGTTGGAAGACGGACCGACCGACAGATACTGCGACTGCCATACGGCAGCAGCCGTCAGCACGAAATGTTTTTCCGTCAAACGGTAGCGCACTTGAGGCGCACGGCTGAAAGGCTGATAAGGAGCTCCCATATTCAGGTTTAAGATATCGGGCGACACATCTCCATACAAAGGATGCCAGGTCTGTCCTACCAGTAACGCAGATTTTCCCCAATCCAGATTAAAATAAGCGTGACGAATACGAATCAGAGAATAAGTGGTTCCTGAACCGCGGAAGTCTATCTCTACCTTTGCCGAAGTCTTAGCCTTTCCCCACATCGGCCCAGTCACATCCACCCCCAATCTGGTATATAAGGTATAGAAATTG
Source organism: Bacteroides mediterraneensis (assembly GCF_025993685.1). NCBI lineage: Bacteria > Pseudomonadati > Bacteroidota > Bacteroidia > Bacteroidales > Bacteroidaceae > Bacteroides > Bacteroides mediterraneensis. The sequence continues at coordinate 3,120,336 of NZ_DAJPEN010000001.1, forward strand.
CCATCGGGCTTTGCATTCAAATCCTTTCCATCCGCATCGGGAGCCACATCCTTGGGATACATATAAAAAAGTCCATCCACTGTCTCCGAATTGGAACGGCTGTTATAAAACAAGTCTGTACGTACCTGGCCATAAAACTTATAGCCAAAATCTTTCTTCTGAGCCATTACTCCCGTCGAAACAACGGCCATGGCCCACATCAAAAAGAATTGTTTTTTCATTTGATTTCACTTTTATCCTTTACCGGCTGCAAAAGTAGCCATAATCTGTTGAACAGCCAAACAAATTCCTACAAGGAACGTACCCGGCGGAACCAGCACACGAACCACACCGCTGCTACCAACGTACAGCCTCCTCCAATGGCATAGGAGACTTCGCTTCCCAACGAGAAACCTTCGGGGGCAATAAACAAATAAGTGGAGCAGACACATGTCATGAACAGGGCAGGCACCAAGGTCACCCAGTAGTTTTTCCGGGCCCCCACCAGATAGGCGGTAATAGCCCATAGCGTAAAGACAGATAAAGTCTGGTTACACCAGGCAAAATACCGCCAGATTATCTTGAAACCTTCCGCATCGCCAAAACTGTAGACCAACAATCCTACGGTGACCAGAAAAATCGGAATACTGATGGCCAGACGCTTTCCGATGGAACGCTGCTCCACATGGAAGAAATCGGCCACAATCAGACGGGCCGAGCGGAGAGCCGTATCGCCACTCGTAATCGGAGCTGCCACGATTCCCAGAATGGCCAGGATACCTCCGAAGGTGCCCAACCAGTCCTTGGAAATGTCAGTGGCTACCTTGGCTCCTGAATAAGCCACTCCTGTCACCTTGTCTACGATGCCGTTTTCCTGAAAGAAATACGTCGCAGCGGCTGCCCAAATCAAAGCCACAATACCTTCGGTCACCATCGCCCCGTAAAACACCGGACGACAATGTTTCTCATTGGTAATGCAACGTGCCATCAAGGGTGATTGAGTGGCATGGAAACCGCTGATGGCTCCACAGGCAATGGAAATGAACATCATCGGGAATATGGGATTTTCCTCATACTTGGTTCCAAATCCGTCCCATATCTCCGGAAGAGACGGACTTTTCACATATAGCATGACCAGAATTCCTACTGCCATGAACAACAGGGCAAATGCAAACAATGGATATATCCGACCGATAATCTTGTCGATAGGAAGCATGGTGGCCAGAATGTAATACAAGAAGATGACTACCACCCAGAAATACACATTCAAGGAAGCAGGCGTCATTCCAGCCAACAGTTCTGCAGGACCCGATACAAATACGGCCCCCACCAGAATCATCAGCAACACAGTGAATACACAAACTACATTTTTCGTCCTTACCCCCAGATAACGGCCGATAATTTCCGGCAAGCTTTCCCCTTTGTGCCGCAATGACAAGGTGCCGGACAGAAAATCGTGGACCGCACCGGCAAAAATCGTACCGAACACAATCCATAAGTAAGAAGCCGTGCCAAACTGTGCGCCCATGATAGCCCCGAAAATAGGACCTAAGCCGGCAATGTTCAAGAACTGAATCATAAAGATTTTCCACGTAGGAAGTGGAATGAAATCAACTCCGTCCGTCAAGGTCAATGCCGGAGTTTTTCGGGCGGAATCAGGTGCAAACAACGTGTCGATGTATTTTCCATAAACCCAATATCCTACCACCAGTAAAACCAATGCGATAGTAAATGTGACCATAGATTTTCGATTTATCTCTTATTTTGCCGCAAAAGTAATAAAAAGAAGAAAACAGACGCCATAAAAAGATAATTTTAATCATCAAATCACATTTCATTCTGGGAAACAACTTGAACGTGTCCAATCTCCTACGGTCAAACAAGATTGATGCCATACAGCTAGTATATACCCTACCATCGAAAACTCTATTTTCAATTTGTCTCTGCAACCAGCTTTGTGTATATTTGCGCAAATTTTGAATCCAACATGCGAATACTCATCAGTTTGTTATTTATAAGCTGTTCCCTCTTTATACAAGCACAGCCTAAAGAAGAAATCCGGGCCACCTGGCTGACCACGCTAGGAGGAATGGACTGGCCTGCCCGCAAGGCCAATTCGCCACAAGGCATTGAAGCACAAAAGAATGAACTCATCCGGCAGTTGGATGCCTTACAGGCGGCTCACTTCAATACCGTACTTTTTCAAACCCGGCTTCGGGGAGACGTAATGTATCCTTCGGCCTATGAAACATTTGCCGAAAGCCTGACCGGACATACGGGAAAGAACCCCGGATATGACCCTTTACAATTTGCCGTCGAAGAATGTCATAAGCGAGGACTGGAACTCCATGCATGGCTGGTATGTATCCCTATCGGCAACAAACGGCAAGTCGGCCTGTTAGGGAAAGACTGCGTTGTCAAAAAACAGCCCAAGCTCTGCAAGCTGTTCAACGGCAGCTGGTATCTTGACCCCGGAAATCCCGGCACGGCCGAATACCTCTGCCAGATAGCCAAGGAAATCGTCTCACGCTACGATGTGGACGGTATCCATCTGGACTATATCCGCTATCCGGAACAAGGTGAAAAGTTTCCCGACAAGGACACTTTCCGCAAATACGGGAAAAAACAGGAACTGAAGCAATGGAGAAGAGACAACATTACACATATTGTCCGGCGGATTTACACGGAAGTCAAACGGTTGAAGCCCTGGGTAAAAGTGAGCAGTTCTCCCATCGGCAAATTCAACGATACCCAGCGGTACTCTTCCTTCGGATGGAATGCCTATGAAACCGTTTACCAGGATGCGCAGAAATGGTTGAACGAGGGTATTCAGGATGCCCTTTTCCCGATGATGTATTTTCAAGGAAATCATTTTTATCCCTTCGCCCTCGACTGGAAAGAAAACAAGAACGACCGATGGATTATTCCGGGATTGGGAATTTATTTCCTGCATCCTAAAGAACAGGATTGGAAAATCGATGAAATCATCCGCCAGATTTATTTCTCCCGAAAAATCGGATTGGACGGACAGGCCTATTTCCGCAATAAATTCGTACTCAGCAATACCAAAGGAATTCTGGATGAGTTGAAAGAAAACTTTTATGCCTACCCGGCTGTCGTCCCTCCCATGCGGTGGACAAAAACGCCCCTTCCTTCACAACCCACTCAACCTTCTCTCACCGTGCAAGGGAATCACATCCAAATGAGTTGGGAAGGGGCCGAAAACCAGCCTGGAGGTATCTACTATCGCATTTATACCTCTGACGCTTATCCTGTAGATATTGAGAATGCCCGAAATCTGGTCATTACCCGAACGGACAGCTGCCGGTACACCTTCATCTCCGGCACCTCACAAAAAGGAAATATCTACTGGGCGGTTACAGCCGTCAACCGTTTTGGAGTCGAAAGTCCCCCGCTGGCCCTGAATGTTCCTTCAAAAGACGAGCCTACCATATTATATGGACGGCTGCCCGTATTACCCAAAGGGTATACCCTGATTGTCAGTGAGGCGACAGGAATTGAAATCCTCCGGACCACCCAGCCGGAAAAAGACATTCCCCGCAAAATCGGCAAAGGATTTTTCCGGTTAAGTCTGCTGGCACCCGATGGAAGCATCACCCCAGCAGGTATCACCGTGTTCTGATGTATTTTATTCCGAAACGCATGGTAATAAAAGGAATAATCACTAAATTTGCACATTCAATTGAAACAAACAAACTTACTATACTCATGAGCAATCAACGATACATGCAGCGCGGCGTATCTGCATCGAAAGAAGATGTACACAACGCCATCAAGAACATTGACAAAGGTATTTTCCCGAACGCATTCTGTAAAATTATCCCTGATATTCTGGGAGGTGACCCAGAATACTGCAACATCATGCATGCCGACGGAGCCGGTACAAAATCCTCACTGGCGTATTTATACTGGAAAGAAACCGGCGACTTGTCTGTATGGAAGGGCATCGCACAGGATGCACTGATTATGAACATTGATGACTTGTTGTGCGTGGGTGCGGTAGACAATATCTTGGTATCTTCTACCATCGGACGCAACAAGCTGCTTGTACCGGGTGAAGTGATTTCAGCCATCATCAACGGCACGGACGAACTGCTGGCCGAACTCCGCGAAATGGGCGTCGGTGTATATGCTACTGGTGGAGAAACCGCTGATGTAGGCGACTTGGTCCGCACCATCATCGTGGACAGCACGGTGACCTGCCGTATGAAACGTGCGGATGTCATCAACAACGCCAATATCCGTCCGGGGGATGTGATTGTGGGTCTGGCTTCTTACGGTCAGGCAACTTATGAGAAAGAATACAACGGCGGTATGGGCAGCAACGGACTGACCAGTGCCCGTCATGATGTGTTCAGCAAATACCTGGCAGAGAAATATCCGGAAAGCTATGACCACGCAGTGCCTGAAGAACTGGTTTACAGTGGCAAACTGAAGCTGACAGATGCAGTAGAAGGTTCTCCGCTGGATGCCGGCAAACTGGTGCTGTCTCCAACCCGTACTTATGCTCCGGTAGTCAAGAAACTGCTGGATGCCCTGCGTCCGCAAATCCACGGTATGGTTCACTGCTCAGGCGGTGCCCAGACAAAAGTACTGCACTTCGTAGGCGACAACTGCCGGGTCATCAAAGACAACCTCTTCCCTGTGCCTCCTTTGTTCCGCACCATCAAGGAACAGAGCGGTACCGAATGGGACGAAATGTACAAAGTGTTCAACATGGGACACCGTCTGGAAGTCTACCTGTCACCGGAGCATGCAGAGCAGGTAATTGAAATCAGCAAATCGTTCAACATCGATGCCCAGATTATCGGACGCATCGAAGAAAGCGACCACAAAGAACTGATTATCCGTTCTGAATTCGGAGAATTCAAATATTAACCAGCTACTTCTTACGATTGTATGAAACCGCAAGAAAAACAAGGATGTCTTATCGGCATCGGATTACTCGTTGTATGGGTTGTCTTTTTCTATTTTGGCATTGAAATGGACGCTCCTTTTCTCAAAATGATAAGTTTTGGACTCCCGGGTTTTGTCATTTCCTTTGTATTTGGGAAATACTTTGGGACTAAAGAGTTTAAATGGAAAACCCGAAGAGACTTGCCGCTCGTCTTGCTTGGTTTCATATTGTTGGTTTTCTTTACCTGAATGGCCTATGACAGGTTATGGTAAGCCAAGACCAATCTCATCACTCAACTGTATAAGCATTCCATTAGAATGGCAGAAAACAATACATTACTGGAAAAATTAGACGGTTTGGTTTCACGTTTTGAAGAGGTCTCTACACTCATTACAGACCCGAATGTGATAGCCGACCAGAAACGGTACGTCAAACTGACCAAAGAATATAAGGAACTGGGCGACCTGATGAATGCCCGCAAGGAATATTTGCAATGCCTCAACGGACTGGAGGAGGCCAAAATAATGATGGCTGAAAGCGACCCGGAAATGAAGGAGATGGCCCGCGAAGAAGCGGCTGCCTGTGAAGCCCGTATTCCCCAGCTGGAAGAAGAAATCAAACTGTTGCTGGTACCAGCCGACCCGCAAGATGACCGCAATGCCATCCTGGAAATCCGTGGAGGTACGGGAGGAGATGAAGCCGCCATCTTTGCCGGCGATTTATTCCGCATGTACTCCAAATACTGCGAACGCAAAGGCTGGAAACTGGAAGTATCCAGTGCCAACGAAGGTGCTGCCGGAGGTTTCAAGGAAATCATCTGCTCCGTTACCGGAGACAAGGTATATGGTACTTTGAAATATGAATCAGGCGTACACCGCGTGCAACGGGTTCCTGCAACTGAAACTCAGGGACGTGTTCATACATCAGCTGCCTCGGTTGCCGTACTGCCCGAAGCTGAACCCTTTGACGTAGAAATCAACGAAGGTGAAATCAAATGGGATACTTTCCGAAGCGGAGGTGCCGGAGGCCAGAACGTAAACAAAGTAGAATCGGGGGTCCGCCTGCGTTACAACTGGAAGAATCCGAACACGGGTATCGTGGAAGAAATCCTCATCGAGTGTACGGAAACCCGCGACCAACCGAAGAACAAGGAACGCGCCCTGAGCCGTCTGCGTACCTTCATCTACGACAAGGAACACCAGAAATACATCGATGACATCGCTTCCAAACGAAAGACCATGGTGAGCACGGGTGACCGTTCGGCCAAAATCCGTACGTACAACTATCCTCAGGGACGTATCACCGACCATCGCATCAACTACACCATCTACAACCTGGCGGCTTTCATGGATGGCGACATCCAGGATTGCATCGACCACCTGATTGTGGCCGAAAATGCAGAACGACTGAAAGAGAGCGAATTATAAAGTCACATTATTACCATTAATCATAAAAACATTATGAACAAACAGGAATTATTTGAAAACATCAAAAAGAAAAAATCTTTTTTGTGTGTAGGACTGGATACCGACATCAAGAAAATTCCGGAACACCTCCTGAAAGAAGAAGACCCGATTTTCACATTCAATAAAGCTATCATCGATGCTACTGCCCCTTACTGTATCGCCTATAAACCCAATTTGGCCTTCTATGAAAGCATGGGCGTAAAAGGATGGATTGCGTTTGAAAAGACTGTGGAATACATCAAAAAAAACTATCCTGACCAGTTCATCATCGCCGATGCCAAACGTGGCGATATCGGTAACACCTCGGCCATGTATGCCCGCACTTTCTTTGAAGAACTGAACATCGACTCTGTCACTGTAGCTCCCTACATGGGTGAAGACAGTGTGACTCCGTTCCTCACCTATGAAGGCAAATGGGTCATCCTGCTGGCACTGACTTCCAACAAAGGCTCACATGATTTCCAGCTTACGGAAGACAAAGAAGGCGAACGTCTCTTTGAAAAAGTGTTACGCAAATCACAGGAATGGGCCAACGACCAGAACATGATGTACGTGGTAGGTGCCACTCAGGGACGTATGTTTGAGGACATCCGTAAAATCGTCCCCAACCACTTCCTGCTGGTTCCGGGAATCGGCGCGCAGGGTGGTTCACTGGAAGAAGTCTGCAAATATGGCATGACCAAGGAATGTGGGCTGATTGTCAATTCAAGCCGTGCCATCATCTATGCGGATAAAACTGAGAATTTCGCCAAAGCAGCAGGAGAAGAAGCACAGAAAGTACAGCAACAAATGGAGAAACAACTGGCAGCCATCCTATAACTTAGCAAAAAGCAAATTTTCCACTATACCATAAGAAGCATAAAAGCCACTATTTTCAGAAGGCTTTTATGCTTCTTTTTTATTCTAAATTCAATATAAAAAGTCCTAATTCAGGCATATTTTTGAGCCCATACACAAAAATCAAAGGGCATTTCCGGCAAATAATTGGCTTTTTTCACGGATATATAAAAAAAAAACACGTAATTTGCATAATTAAGTAGTAAGTATGCTTTTTCAAGCAACAAAGATTTGAAAAACAACCAGGAAAACAAAGGAACAAAAGATTATCAAATATGGAGTTCTCAGCTAAACAAATTGCGGAATACATCCAGGGAATCATCGTTGGAGATGAAAATGCCAAAGTACATACCTTCGCTAAAATAGAAGAAGGAGTACCAGGAGCATTATCCTTTCTATCCAATCCCAAATACACCCATTACATATACGAAACACAATCGACCATCGTATTGGTAAACAAGGATTTTCATCCGGAGCATGAAATCAAAGCCACTTTAATCAAAGTAGATGATGCGTATGAAAGCTTGGCGAAATTAATGACTCTCTATGAAATGAGTATTCCTAAAAAGAAAGGTATCAGTTCGTTAGCCTCCATTGCTGAAAATGTAAAGATAGGAAAAGATGTCTATATCGGCCCTTTTGTCTGCATTGAAGAAGGAGCCGAAATCGGCGATAATGCGTATATACATTCGCAAGCAACGATAGGGAGCAATGCGAAAATCGGTGCCAATACTATACTTTATCCCCACGTAACAATTTATCAGGACTGTAGAATTGGCAACAACTGTATCCTGCACGCAGGAGCAGTTATCGGCGCCGATGGATTTGGATTCGCTCCTGCCCCAGAAGGATACGAAAAAATCCCCCAAATCGGCATCGTCATCATTGAAGACAATGTAGAAATCGGTGCCAACACCTGTATAGACCGCGCTACAATGGGAGCCACCCTTGTGCACCAAGGAGTCAAGCTGGACAATTTAATCCAGGTGGCTCACAATGTGGAAATCGGGAAAAATACCGTAATGGCTTCCCAAGTAGGAATTGCCGGATCGGCCAAAGTGGGAGAATGGTGCATGTTCGGTGGTCAGGTAGGTGTAGCCGGACACATCAAAGTGGGAGACCATGTAACCGTAGGCGCCCAATCAGGCATTCCAGGGAACACCAAATCCCATTCTACCCTGATGGGATATCCAGCCATCGACCCGAAACAGTTTGCACGTTCCGCAGCAATTTACAAAAAGCTTCCGGACATGTACGTGGAACTTGGACGTCTGCAGAAAGAAATCGAAGAATTAAAAAAACAACTAAATAAATAAGCCCATGTTGAAACAACAAACCTTAAAAGGCAGCTTTTCACTCAATGGCAAAGGACTCCACACGGGGGTAAAACTTACCGTTACGTTCAATCCTGCCCCAGAGCACCACGGGTATAAAATACAGCGAATCGATTTGGATGACCAGCCCATACTGGATGCTGTAGCAGAAAATGTAGTGGACACTACCCGCGGAACAGTTTTAGCAAAAAACGGGGTGAAAGTTAGTACAGTAGAACATGCACTGGCCGCGTTGTATGCAGCCGGCATCGACAACTGCTTGATTCAGGTAGACGGACCGGAATTTCCAATTCTGGACGGTAGTGCCAAAGCCTATGTGGAATGTATCAAGCGAGTAGGCATCGAAGAACAAGCTGCTCCGAAAGACTATTACATCATTAAGTCCAAAATTGAATTCCGTGACGAAGAAACGGGTTCATCCATCATTGTACTCCCAGATGACAAGTTCAGCGTAAATACACTTATATCTTACGACTCTAAAATCCTGACCAACCAATATGCTACGTTGGAGAACATGGGAGACTTTCCCACAGAAATCGCTTCAGCACGTACTTTTGTGTTCGTCCGTGAAATTGAGCCCCTGCTGAATGCCGGACTGATTAAAGGAGGGGACTTGGACAATGCCATCGTCATCTATGAAAGGCAGATGACACAAGAAAACTTCGACAAACTGGCCGATGTGATGGGAGTTCCCCACATGGATGCCAGTCATTTGGGATATATCAACCATATTCCATTGGTATGGCCTAACGAACCTGCCCGCCATAAGCTGCTGGACATCATCGGTGATTTAGCCCTTGTGGGAAAGCCCATTAAAGGACGCATTATTGCCACCCGCCCGGGACACACCATCAACAACAAATTTGCCCGTCAGTTGCGCAAGGAAATCCGCCTGCACGAAATTCAGGCTCCAATCTATAACTGCAACGAGGAACCCCTGATGGATGTAAACCGTATCCGCGAACTACTCCCTCACCGCTATCCGTTCCAGCTGGTCGACAAAGTGATAGCCATTGGTGCCAATTACATTGTCGGCATCAAAAATGTCACTTCCAATGAACCGTTCTTCCAGGGACATTTTCCCCAAGAACCGGTGATGCCTGGCGTCCTGCAAATAGAAGCGATGGCCCAAGTAGGAGGATTGCTGGTGCTCAACTCAGTAGATGAGCCCGAAAGATATTCTACTTATTTTCTGAAAATAGATAATGTAAAATTCCGCCAAAAAGTTGTGCCGGGAGATACCCTGATTTTCAGAGTTGAACTGATGGCGCCCATTCGCCGCGGCATATCCACCATGAAAGGATATATTTTCGTGGGAGAAAAAATTGTCTGCGAAGCTGAATTTATGGCACAAATTGTAAAAAACAAGTAACATGATCAGCCCTCTAGCATATATAGACCCCGAAGCTAAAATCGGAGAAAACGTAGAAATAGGTCCATTTGTTTTTATTGACAAGAATGTGGTCATTGGAGACAACAATGTCATTATGCCCAATGCCAATATCTTATATGGCTCCCGGATTGGAAACGGGAACCGGATTTTTCCAGGTGCTGTAATCGGTGCGATTCCCCAAGACCTGAAATTCCACGGAGAAGAGACTACCGCAGAAATCGGTGACAACAATACCATCCGGGAAAACGTGACTATCAACCGGGGAACAGCCGCCAAAGGTAAAACCATCGTAGGTAACAACAACCTGCTGATGGAAGGGGTGCACGTAGCCCATGACACACTTGTAGGAAGCGGATGCATCATCGGTAACCAGACCAAAATGGCAGGAGAGGTCATCATTGACGACAATGCCATCGTAAGTGCTTCCGTACTGATGCACCAGTTCTGCCGTGTAGGCGGATACGTGATGATTCAGGGAGGCTGCCGTTTCAGCAAGGATATCCCACCGTTCATCATTGCCGGACGCGACCCGATTGCTTATTGTGGCATCAACATTGTCGGACTAAGACGCAGAGGATTTTCCAATGAACTGATTGAAAACATTCATAACGCGTATCGTATCATTTACAACAGTGGAAAAATCGTATCCGATGCGCTGGAAGAAATCCGCAAAGAAGTGCCGATGAGCAAAGAAATAGAATACATCATCTCATTTGTGGAAAACTCGCAACGAGGCATCATCCGATAAAAAAGATTTTGTATATTTACCACATCAACCAAAGACAAACAAAAATGGTATATAAATTTAGAATCATATCTGACGAAGTCGATGATTTCCTGAGAGAAATCAAGATCGACTCTGAAGCTTCCTTCTATGACCTGCACGAAGCTATCTTGAAGTCAACAGGATATAAGGACGACCAAATGACTTCCTTCTTTATCTGCGACGACGACTGGGAGAAGGAAACCGAAATCACACTTGAAGACATGGGTACAGGAAGTTCTGAGGAAGATACCTACGTGATGAAAGATACCCGCCTCAGTGAACTGCTGGAAGACGAAAAACAAAAACTTCTGTATGTCTTCGATCCCTTAGCCGAACGCGTCTTTTTCATTGAACTATCTGAAATCATCACAGGAAAGGATTTGGACAAGGCAGTATGTTCCCGTAAAAGTGGAGAAGCTCCTAAACAGACCATCGACTTTGACGAGCAGATGAATACCAATGCCGCACTCGACCTGGATGAAAACTTCTACGGAGACCAGGATTACGACATGGAAGATTTTGATCCGGAAGGATTCGACATCAACGAAGGAAGCGGAAATCCTTACGACGAAGACAAATACTAACCTTCCGCTTTTTCCATACTCATTTATATCACAAGAATGTCATCCTGGACGAGGGTTCAGAATGACATTTCTTTTTTCTGTCAATACAAACTGCTCATGAAAAAGCCCGTCCTTATCGTACTCATCGGTCCTACAGGTGTAGGCAAGACCGAATTGAGCCTTTCTGTCGCCGAACGGTTTCATACCTCAATCATTTCCTCAGACTCCCGACAATTATACAAAGACCTGAAAATCGGGACCGCCGCCCCCACTCCCGCACAGCTGTCGAGAGTCCCCCACCATTTCGTCGGGACACTGGAACTGACCGACTATTACAGTGCGGCACAATATGAGACAGAAGCGCTGAAAAAGCTGGAAGAACTGTTCCAGACCCATCCGGTAGTCGTCATGACAGGAGGTTCCATGATGTATGTCGATGCAGTCTGCAAGGGCATTGACGATATTCCCACCGTAGATAAAGAAACCAGAGACCTGATGATACACCGCTACGAGACAGAAGGACTGGAACCACTCTGCGCTGAATTACGGGTGCTCGACCCTGAATACTACCGCATTGTAGACCTGAAAAACCCCAAAAGAGTGATTCATGCACTGGAAATCTGCTACATGACCGGAAAGACCTACACTTCTTTCCGCACCCGCACACAAAAAGAGCGTCCCTTCCACATCATCAAAATCGGCCTGACACGCAACCGAGAGGAACTTTACCAGCGCATCAACCAACGCGTGGACGAAATGATGAAAGAAGGACTGCTGGAAGAAGCCCGACGCGTGTACCCTTACAAGCACCTCAACTCCTTGAACACCGTAGGCTACAAGGAAATTTTCAAGTACCTGGATGGAGAATGGGAGCTCCCCTTCGCCATTGAGAAAATCAAACAGAATTCACGGATTTATTCGCGGAAACAAATGACCTGGTTCAAGAGAGATACGGAAATCACCTGGTTCCATCCCGACCAGAAAGAAGAAATCATGCAGTTTCTGGACAGCCGGATTAACCTTGACTGACTCCTGAGCCATCCTCACCTTCCAACAAAAACTCTTTCCGGAACATATCCACGAACAGAAGGAAAAGAGACACCAGCAGCGGTCCGAAGATGATGCCCATAAAACCGAACAGAGGAAGACCGGCCACCACCCCGAAAATAGTAATCAACGGATGCACATCGGCCATCTTCTTCTGCAACAGGAAGCGAATCAGATTGTCACACTGTGACACGATAATCGCCCCGTATCCCAGCATCATCAAAGCACTTACCCAATTGCCGACCACCAGAAAATAGACCGTAATCGGTCCCCAAACCAGAACTGTTCCGACAATCGGAATCACCGAAGCAAATGCCGTCAGCATGGCACTCAGAAACGGATTAGGCGCATCGCAAATCAGGTAGCCCCCCAATGAGATAAATCCTTGGATAATGGCCAGCAACGGAATGCCGATGGCATTGGAACGAACCATCAGCTGCACCTTCTTCAACACCTCAACCTTATTTTCGGCCTTAAAGGGAAGCAACGTAGAGATATAATGTTCCATGCTCTTCCCTTCATACAGCATAAAAAACATCAACATGATCGCTACGCACAAGTTGACCAGCAAGTCACTGACGCCACTCATCACCGACTGCCCGATGGAAGAAGCCTGTGACACCAAGAAAGAAAGACTTTTTTCCGACATCACATCAAAACCAGTCCGGTCCTTGATAAAGTCCACCACCTCCCACATCGGCCGGATAATGGCCTCCGTATCAAAATGCATTTGTGAAACCTGGCTCACCAAAGCCCATGCAAACAAGGAAAGCGGTACTAGGATGAACAGCGTAACTACGATAGTCACCAGCCACACAGCCAGCGCCCGCTTCATTTTTGTCTGAAGCCAGAAGGTAAAGTTACGCAACAGCAGGTAAAGCGTAAATCCTCCCAAAATACCGTTCATGAAAGGCTGCGCCTGACGGAATAACAGGTACCCCAGTCCAAGGATAAACACAATCAGTGAATATTTCCAATATCTTTCCTTCATAAGCACTTTTTCTCCGAAATTAATTTTCCTTTGCTTCCTCCTGCGGAATCCGGAAAGCCGTGTAAAGCTCCAGCACCGCAGAAACCGTCAGACAGACAATCCATTCGTTCCGCTTCCAGAGCAACATCACCACTCCCGTCAATACCAGCAACATCGCACCAAGGAGCTGCTGACGCCGCAGACGACGAATCACCACACTGCTACCCTTATATTCTGAAACCAGCTGCACGTAGGCAAACAGGCATGCCCCTACCAGATACACATAAGGAGCCCATTCCATTTTCAGAAACTGAAGTATCAAGCCCACAAAAAGGACTACAGCCCCCACCACAGCCAGGTTGTCTTTTATCTTCGCATTCATTTACTTGTCTTCCTCAAAAATAAAAATATCCTCATTTTTTTTCTTCATCAGGTATTTCTCACGCGCCACCTTCTCCAGCGCTTCCTTGTTGGAAGTAATCTCCTTCAGCATCTTACTGTCTTCCTCATACTGCTTCCGGTAGCGCTCAATCTCCGTATTCAACTGATGAATTTCCCGCTTATGTGCCACACGGCGTATCAGACTGTTCTCGTCCAGCACGCCGATAATCAACAGAAAGGCCCCAATGGTCACCCAATATTTATGCCTCCCGATAAAAGCCCATATATTAGCCAGTTTACCCATAAAAATTCCTGCTTTATTACCTTGCAAAGATAGAAATTATTTCGCAGCAAGTCCATGACAAGAAAGAGATTTTATGTACATTTGCAGAAATATCAAGGAATCAAAAACGAATCGACTCATGGAAAATTATATCGTATCGGCACGCAAATACCGCCCGTCTACATTCGATACCGTAGTGGGACAGCGTGCATTGACCACGACCCTGAAAAATGCCATTGCTAACCATAAACTGGCGCATGCCTACCTGTTCTGCGGTCCGCGAGGGGTAGGAAAAACCACCTGCGCCCGCATTTTTGCCAAGACCATCAACTGCCTGCATCCCACGGCAGAAGGCGAGGCCTGCAACGAATGTGAATCGTGCAAGGCATTCAACGAACAGCGCTCTTATAATATCCATGAGCTGGATGCTGCTTCCAACAACTCTGTAGAAGACATCCGTTCCCTGATTGAACAAGTACGTATCCCGCCACAGATTGGCAAATACAAGGTGTACATCATCGACGAGGTACACATGTTGTCTACAGCGGCTTTCAATGCCTTCCTGAAAACCTTGGAAGAACCTCCCCAGCACGCCATCTTTATCCTGGCCACCACGGAAAAGCATAAAATCCTGCCGACCATCCTGAGCCGTTGCCAGATTTATGACTTCAACCGCATCACGGTGAGCGACACCGTGGAGCACCTGGAGAATGTGGCCCGCAAAGAACATATCGAGGCCGAACCGGAAGCCCTGAACGTGATTGCCCAAAAGGCGGACGGAGGTATGCGCGACGCACTCTCCATCTTCGACCAGGTGGTGAGCTTCACCAACGGGCATATCACCTACCAGAGTGTCATCGAGAACCTGAACGTATTGGACTGCGAATACTATTTCAAACTGACCGATTTCTTCTTGGAGAACAAGGTTTCCGACTGTTTGCTGACCTTCAACGACATCCTCCGGAAGGGTTTCGACGGCAACCATTTCATCACCGGACTGACATCCCATTTCCGTGACCTGCTGGTGAGCCGTGACCCGGCCACCCTGCAACTCCTGGAAACCGGCGCTTCCATCCGCGAACGCTATCAGGCACAGGCACAGAAATGTACCCCGCAATTCTTGTACAAGGCCATGAAACTGTGTAACGACTGCGACCTGAACTACCGGCAAAGCAGGAACAAGCGTCTGCTGGTGGAACTGACGCTGATTCAGCTGGCGCAGCTGACGGCTGAACCGGAAGACACGGGAAGTGGGCGCAGCCCTAAGAAACAGTTATCTCCCGTTTTCCACACCGCGCAAGCCGGTCAGCCCGCCACACAACAGCCACAGGCAGCCCCGGCTCCAGCCACCGCAACTGCCCCTGTAGCTCCTACCGCATCGCCGGCTCAACCGGCTTCTCAGGCACAGCCTTATACAACCACGTTAAAGCAGGCAGAAGTTCCTTATACCAAGACCAGCCCGCTGCCGAAAGCCACTCCCGAAAGGAAAGCTCCGGTTCTCAAAGCGGGCACGCTGGGCATGTCCATCCGTAAGGCACAGACACAGACGGCAGCTCCGACTCCACAGCCTGCGACACAGGCTCCCGTACAAAATGCCGCCGACAACTGGGAAGACTATATCTTCAATGAAAAAGACCTCGGCTACTATTGGCGTGAGTTTGCCAGCCTGTTACCCAAGGAAGAAGCGGCCAATGCCGGACGTATGATGAACATGCACCCCCATCTGCTGGCCGACCAGCATACTTTCGAAGTAGCAGTGGACAACGACATCGTACAGAAATACATGCAGCACCTCGCTCCGCAAATAGAAGCCCACCTGCAAAAGAAGCTGCACAACCGCAAGATCAAGATGACCACACGGGTGAGTGAAGCCAACGAGAACGTGCGGGCTTACAGCCACGTAGAACGTTTCCAGATGATGAGCAAAAAGAATCCCAGTCTGCTGAAGCTCAAAGAAGCCTTGGGACTGGAACTCTCTTGAGGGCTGCACCCTTATAAACATAAGACAGGCGGAGAAACCTCAAAATCAGTTTCTCCGCCTGTCTTTCTTTTATCTTCCGGTAGACTGTGGTTTACAGGTCATGATTCTTCATCCGATACTCGGCCAATTCCTCGTACTTCGTACCCGGTCGGCCATAGTTGCAGTACGGATAGATGGAAATCCCCCCACGTGGCGTAAAGATTCCCGTCACTTCAATGTATTTCGGATCCATCAGCTTAATCAGGTCCTTCATGATGATGTTCACACAGTCCTCGTGAAAGTCACCATGGTTACGGAAACTGAACAAATACAGTTTCAGACTCTTGCTCTCGACCATCTTCACATCCGGCAGGTAACTGATACGGATTTCCGCAAAGTCCGGCTGCCCCGTAATCGGACAGAGACTGGTAAACTCCGGACAGTTAAAACGCACCCAGTAATCGTTCTCCGGATGCTTGTTCACAAACGCTTCCAGCACTTCCGGTGCATAATCCTGTTTGTACACCGTTTTCTTGTTGCCCAACAAGGTCAGTTCGTCTTTTCTTTCCATACTCATTTGTTTTCTTTTGAAGCCAAATATTTTTCCAATCCCTCACGACGCAGCTTGCAAGCCGGGCAATGTCCGCAACCGTCACCCGGAACGCCATTGTAGCACGTCAGCGTTTCGTTCCGCACCAAATCCAGCACGCCCAGCTCATCGGCCAATGCCCATGTCTGCGCCTTGTCAATCCACATCAACGGCGTATGAATCACGAACTGCTCGTCCATGGCCAGGTTCAGCGTCACATTGAGCGACTTGATAAACGAGTCGCGACAATCCGGATAACCGCTGAAATCCGTCTGTGAAACCCCCGTCACCAAATGGAAAATTCCCCGCTCACGGGCATATACCGCCGCGATACTCAGGAAAAACAGGTTCCGTCCCGGCACAAACGTATTCGGGAAAGAATCTTTCGGTTTCACCTCATCCATGTGAATGGAAGTATCCGTCAGCGAGTTTTTGCCCAGGTGACCGATAAACGACACATCCATCACGTCAAACTCCACACCCGCTTTCTCTGCAATCTTGCGCGCCAGTTCCACTTCTTTTTCATGCTTCTGTCCGTAGAGGAAACTCAGCGCATGTACTTTCTTGAAATGCTTCTTTGCCCAGAAAAGACAGGTCGTAGAATCCTGTCCGCCGCTGAATACGACAAGGGCCTCTTTCTGATTCATCATATCCTTTAAATTTCTTTGATTTTTAACACATTGTACGAGATGTGCTCGTCATAGACATCCGTATCGTCCACCCGCTTGATGTATTTCACCACGCGCACGGTTACCGGCAGCACAATTACCTCATACAAGGTCTTGAGTACCACCTGCACCAACATCATCTTGGCCAGTTCACTCACCGGCATCAGTCCCCCGAACGCCAGCGGGAAGAAAATCAGTGAATCGGCTCCCTCTCCGGCCACAGTCGACAAGATGGCACGGGCCGAAAAATTCTTTCCATGGGAAGCCACTTTCATGCGGCTCATCACATACGCATTGATAAACGAACCTACCAGGAAAGCCGCCAGACTGGCAGCGGCAATACGCGGCGCCATACCGAACACGAAGTTGAAGCTTTCTTCCCCCTCCCAGAACGGAGCGGCAGGAAGGGCTACGGCCAGCTGTCCCATGGCTACCACCATGAAATTCATCAGGAATCCCATCCAGATAATCAGACGCGCCTTACGGAAGCCCCACACTTCGGCAATACAGTCATTAATAATGTAAGAAATCGGAAAAACAATGAGTCCGGCAGTCACAGAAATCGGACCCAGCTGTACGACCTTGGTTTCTAACAGATTGGCTGCCACCAGGCAGACACAAAACACAATGCCCAAAACCATAAAGGGCACTGATACGAGATTTTCTTTTTTCATCGCTCCTGTTTTTTACGTGGTGTTCTAGAATACACGACCGCTATTCACGGCATCGCATGTAAATGTTCTCTTTTAATCGGGCGCAAAGATACAAAGAATTTTCGGGATGGCCATGCAGTTTCATCCGCATAATCACACTTCCCCGTTCCAATAGCTCCAAACACCACTTCACTTACTTCCTTTCGCCCATACATGTTCTCTGTACCACACAGTGGAATTTGTATCCCACAGTGTGAAATATGTATCCCACAGTGTGGTTTTTATATTTCACACTGTGGAACAGAGAAATCTCTTCGGAGAAAGACATTAAATGCAAGGCAAAAAACAAATAAAAATCGTACCTTTGTATATTATGTAGCTAAACTCATTCTATAAACAATGGTTCAAATACAGATTGATCAAAATACCTGCATACGCTGCAAAAAGTGCGTCAGAATATGTCCCTCGGCGTTATTCTCTTTCCATAAAGACAAAGGCATAGAGGTAAGCACCGAAAACTGCATCAGCTGCGGACATTGCGTAGCCGTTTGTCCCACAAATTCCATCACACATTCCGATTTCCCGCCGGAGAAAGTCCATACCTTCAACCGGAACCAGCTGCCCACTGCCGACCAGGTGGAACTGCTGATGCGTTCCCGCCGTTCCAACCGGGCGTTCTCCAAAGAACGGATTCCCGAAGAAACGTTACAACGCATCATCGAAGCGGCTCACCGTGCTCCGACGGCCACCAACGCGCAGGAAGTCAAGATGGTACTGATTACCCGCCCGGAAACATTGACGGAAATCAGCCGCCTCACCATCGGTACGTTCATGTCTATTGTACACACGGTGGAAAATCCCTTGGTGAAGATGATACTGAAACCATTCATGCCCTCCAACTACCGTTACATTCCTGTGTTCAAGCAGCTGAAAGAAGAGTTCGGCAAAGGAAACGACGGCATTCTTCGCGGAGCTACGGCAGTCCTTTTCTTCTACACGGAAAAGAAAGCACGTTTCGGGTGTCAGGACTGCAACCTGGCCTACCAGAATGCGTCGCTGATGGCTGAAGCACTCGGCGTAGCCCAATTCTATACCGGATTCGTATGCACGGCGGCAGGCATGAACCGGAAAAAAGAATTGCAGAAACTGTTAGGCATTGAAGGCTGTACCATCCATGCCGGTATTGCCCTGGGCATGCCTTCCTTCCGCTTCGACAAGTACATTGACAGAAAAGAACTTTCCTTGAAAAAAATCGACTAAATTTTGAATGGCCATGACAAAGAATAACCTGCTAAGCGAGAAACTCAACTATACGGGAGCCAGTCATACCCCCACGCACTTGCATTTCTGCACATACAATGCGGACATGCTGGAGTTCCATCCAGGTGCCTCCATGGAAGAATTTTCTTCCCTTATCCGCCCCGACGCCATCAACTGGGTTCAGATTCACGGATTGCAGAATACAAAGGTCATACAGGAAATATGTGACTTCTTTCATATCGACTTCCTCACTACGCAGGACATCCTCAATGCCGAACATCTGACCAAGATTGAGGAACATGACACCTACAATGTGGTCATCCTGAAACAGCTGTCGGTACACGAGGAAAATGCGTACGTACCGCAACAGCTTTGCATCGTGCAGGGAAGCAATTTCGTGCTGACCTTCATGGAGCATGACAGCGATTTCTTCAATGAAATCCATACCGCATTGAAAAACAATACCCTGAAAATCCGGAACCGCCAGTCGGACTTTCTGCTGAGCGTCATGCTGAACAGTGTCATGGCCAGTTTCATGTCCATCATTTCCCGCATGGAAGATGAACTGGAAGACATGGAAGAATCGCTGCTTTCACCCGAAACCCGCAGCGGCCTGAAACTGGAAGACATACAGCCTTACCGAAAGAATGCCCGCCTCATCAAGAAATGCATCCTGCCATTGAAAGAGCAGATGAGCAAGCTGTTTCACACCGACAACGTACTGCTGCACAAAGCCAACCGCCCGTTCTTCACCGACGTGAACGACCACCTGCAATTCGTGCTGCAAACCCTCGACGGCTGCCGGGATATGATTTCGGCCTTGGTCGACCTTTACCTTTCGAACAACGACCAGCGGATGAACAACATTATGAAACAGCTCACCATCGTATCCACCATCTTCATTCCACTGACCTTCCTGGCCGGTATCTGGGGAATGAACTTCGAATGGATGCCCGAACTGGGTTGGAAATACGGGTATCTGATGGCATGGGGCATCATGCTCGTAACCGGCATCGGAGTCTACCTGTTTTTCAAACGAAAGAAATGGTACTGATTTATCCACACCTTTAATTTACAGAATTATGCGCAAGAAAGAACTTTACCAGAAAGTCATTGAATATTTCCAGAAAGCCATGCCCGTGGCTGAAACTGAACTGCACTACAACAATCCGTTTGAACTGCTGATAGCCGTCATCCTGAGTGCCCAGTGCACCGACAAGCGGGTCAATCAGATTACGCCTCCCCTCTTCCACGACTTCCCCACGCCGGAAGCCTTAGCCGCTACCACTCCGGAAGTCGTGTTCGAATACATCCGCAGCGTCAGCTACCCGAACAACAAAGCCAAACACCTGGTAGGCATGGCCCAGATGCTGGTGCGCGATTTTCACAGCACCGTACCCGATACGCTGGAGGAACTGGTGAAACTGCCGGGCGTGGGGCGAAAGACCGCCAATGTCATCCAAAGCGTGGTCTTCCACAAGGCAGCCATGGCCGTAGACACCCATGTGTTCCGTGTGAGCCACCGTATCGGACTGGTTCCGCGTACGTGTACCACTCCGCTGGCCACCGAAAAGGAGCTGGTGAAATACATTCCCGAAAACCTGATTCCTACCGCACACCACTGGCTGATTCTGCACGGACGCTATGTCTGCACGGCTCGTACCCCAAAATGCGAGAGCTGCGGACTCAACGGGATATGCAAGGAGTCGCTGAAATCTGTAGTCAAATAACCAAGTTCCCACAAGAGTGTAATAAATCAGAAAAGATTAACTACACGCTTGCGAGTCCCTATACGGGCCTCATCATTCCATAATACAACCTCCATCTGGATATCTAACCACTAAAATTATGAAACAAATCACTACCCTCCTGAGTACCTGTAGCTTGGTAAGCAGTGCTCTATTTGCACAAACCACAGACAAACCCAATATTATTCTGTTCCTGGTAGACGACATGGGCTGGCAGGACACCTCCGTACCTTTCTATGAAAATAAAACTTTGCTCAACGAACGCTACCATACGCCAAACATGGAAAGAATGTCCCAAATGGGCGTACGCTTTACAGAGGCTTATGCCTGCGCCATTTCTTCGCCTACACGCTGCAGCCTGATGTCGGGCATGAATGCGGCCCGGCATAAAGTGACGAACTGGACACTGGAATTGAACCAACAGACAGACGAGACAAGCGAGGTAATCGACCTGCCCGACTGGAATTACAATGGTATCCAACCGGCAGAATCCCACATCAACAATTCCACTCCTATCACCTCATTTCCACAAATCTTGAAAGATAACGGTTACCGTACAATCCACTGTGGGAAGGCTCATTTCGGGGCCCGTACCACCCCCGGCGAAAATCCCCTTAACATGGGATTCGACGTAAATATTGCAGGAGGAGCCAATGGCGCACCGGGAAGCTACCTGGGAACCAAAAACTTCGGAGAAGGAAGTCCGTTTGCAGTCAAAGGACTGGAGAAATATTACGGTCAGGATATTTTCATCACAGAGGCTCTCACCCGGGAAGCACTCCGGGAAATCGACAAATCGGTCAGCCTCAAAAAGCCGTTTTATCTGTATATGTCACACTATGCCGTACACACCCCTTATGACGAAGACAAACGATTTAGCGAAAAATATAGAGGAAAATACGACAAACAGCTCCAAACGACCCTGAATGAAAAAGAAGTGAAATATGCGGCACTGGTAGAAGGCATGGACAAGAGCCTGGGAGATATTCTTGATTATCTGTCCTCACACCCGCAAGTAGCCCAAAATACAATCCTGCTCTTCATGTCCGACAACGGGGGACTGGCACAGAGCCACGCCCGCCAAGGAATGGAAGACCGTGACCAGAATGCTCCTGCCCGGGCAGGAAAAGGTTCGGCCTTTATGGGAGGTGTGCGTGAACCCATGATGGTGTATTGGCCCGGAGTTACCAAAGAAAATACGGTATGCAAACAACGGGTAATCATTGAAGACTTTTTCCCTACCATTCTGGATATGGCCGGCATAAAAAACTACAATACCCAACAAACGATTGATGGTACCAGCTTCGTACATGTGCTCAAGAATCCTGACAGTCTTCAGGCACGTACTTTGGTGTGGCATTTTCCCAATTTATGGGGTGAATCACAAAACAAGGAAGAAGGATACGGAGCCTATTCCGCTATCCTGAAAGGAAATTATCACCTTATTTATACTTGGGAGACACAACAGCTCAGATTATATCACGTCACCCATGACATTGGCGAACAGCAGGATTTGGCCAAGCAGCATCCTGAGATTGTCAAGCAGCTGAGCAAGGAACTGTCCGATTACCTGAGAGAAAGAGACGCCCAAAGACCTTCCCTGAAAGCTACCGGCAAGCTAATTCCATTTCCAGACGAAGTGTATGCCAAGAAATAACTAAAGACTCTGTACAGCAAAAGTTCTTTCCAATTAAAGATATATAGCTGTTATTCCTCTGGTATTACATAAAAAGAACTGATTTAAAACAAAGCTGCACACAACTATTAAGATTCAATGCCACATGAATAAATTATCTTTTATACCTTTTATCATTTGCAGTGCTCCACTATCCATTTATGCCCAAAATCCCCAACAACCTAATATCGTCCTGATTCTCTGTGACGACATGGGATTTTCCGATATCGGATGCTATGGCAGTGAAATTAAAACACCTCATATTGACCAACTGGCCCAGGAAGGCGTACGTTTCAGCCAGTTTAAGAATACAGGAAGAAGTTGCCCGAGCAGAGCTGCTCTACTGACAGGCAGATACCAACATCAGGTAGGAATGGGCTGGATGGCTGAAGTAGACGAACACCGTCCGGGGTACCGGGGACAAATCGACAAGGAATATCCTACAATCGCGGAAGTTCTGAAAGCGGGAGGGTATCATACCTACATGAGCGGAAAATGGCATGTCACCACTACAGGTGGATACGGTTCCCCTAATGGAAGCTATCCGGTACAAAGAGGATTCGACCGCTACTACGGCTGCCTGCACGGAGGAGGCAGTTATTATAAGCCGGAACCGGTGTATAACGATTTGAAAAAAGTGACTGAACTTCCGGACGATTATTATTACACCAAAGCTATCACTGATTCCGCGGTCAGCTTTGTCCGTGCACACGATTCCCGTGAGCCGATGTTCCTGTATGTGGCACATTATGCGCCTCATCTTCCTCTACAGGCACCTGCAAAATACGTAAAGAAATGTATGGACCGCTATAAAGTAGGTTATGACGTATTGCGCAAACAACGGTTTGAGAAACAGAAACAGCTGGGACTGGTGCCGGATACGATGGAATTGCCTATATTCCACAAAGAATTTGGTGGGAAACGCCCCGCATGGGAAGAACTGACACCTGCCCAACAGGCACAATGGACCAAAGACATGGCGACGTATGCAGCCATGATTGAGATTATGGACGAAGGTATCGGGCAGCTGGTGGACGAAATAAAAAAGAAAGACATGTATGAGAATACCGTATTTATTTTCCTAAGCGACAATGGAGCCACCAATGAAGGAGGATTCATCGGACAACTGATGTCCGACTTGTCGAACACGCCTTACCGCAGTTATAAGAAGTGGGTCTTCCAAGGGGGAACAAGTACCCCGTTTATTCTGACGTTTGGAGACAAGAAGAAAAATCAGATGAAAGGGAAAGTATGCCATCAACCCGCCCACATCATCGACATTCTTCCCACCTGCATGGCCTTGGGACATACAGACTATCCAAAGAGTTTTTCACATGCAGACCTTCCAGGTACCAACTTGCTTCCTGCCACCACCGGAAAGCCTCTCACAGACCGGACACTGTTCTTTGAGCATCAGAGTTCGTGCGCCATCATCAAGGGAAGCTGGAAACTGGTAAGGGCCGACCGCAACAGCCAATGGGAGCTGATTGACTTGTCGACAGACCCGTTTGAAACCCACGACCTTTCTTCCAAATACCCTGAGAAAGTAGAGGAGATGGAAGCCCAATGGATTGACTGGGCCAATACCCATAAGGTATTCCCTCTGGAAAACAAGACTTGGACAGAAAGAATCAATTTCTATCAGCAGAAGAATCCTTATCAGAAAGGCGATCGTTAACCTTCAATAAAATAAATACATGAGATAATAATTAACCTTTTACACCAGAATCATCGTCTGTTGCATGATGGTATTTGTCACGCAACAATTTTTGCGCATCAACCTGAACCGTAACAGCAGCCATTGACGATGACAATGAATCAGGTCAGGTAATCCAACTCTTTCCGCATACTCATCAATTCTTCGCGGATGTGCTTGAGACGTTCCACCACATTAGCTGTTTGCAAAGTTCCCTCCCGGTTCTGTTTCAGGCGTTGTTTTGCACCTGCCAATGTCATCCCTTTTTCCTTCACAAGATGATACACCAGCCGAATGTTCTCTATGTCTTCTTTCCGGTACTGACGCACATTTCCTCCCGTCTTCTTGGGAGAAATCATCGGAAACTCCTTTTCCCAATAACGCAACAAGGATTCATTGACATCGAACATCTTTGCCACTTCACTGATGGAATAATATAGTTTCAACTCTTTTTCTGATTTCAAAGCCATACAAAACCTTCTTTTTTAATCAAATACCCTACCATGGTTTGCTGCCAGTTCTACCATCTTCTCATAATCGTCTGCATTCAAGTCCATGAAGTAATAATTTACAGGATTCACAATCTTCCCTTTGACACGAACTTCATAATGCAAATGAGGCCCCGTACTTTTACCCGTAGAACCGACCTCACCGATGACCTCACCGCGGGCTACATTCTGCCCCACCCGTACCTCAATCTTGTTCAGATGGGCATAACGGGTGACATATCCGAAACCGTGGTCGATGATAATACAGTTGCCATAAAGGCCATCCCATCCGGCCTGTCTCACCCGTCCGTCACCGGTAGCATAAACTGGTGTACCTATATTGGCCGAGAAGTCCATACCAGCATGGAATTTCACAGTCTTATAGATTGGGTCTACCCGCATACCATAGCCCGAAGCCGTCTGCTTCAGGTTTTTATTGGAAACCGGTTGTATGGCAGGAATACACGCCAACATTTTATCGTGCTGTTTGCAAAGCGCAACAACCTCGTCGAACGACTTCGACTGTGCATAAATCTTCTGTTCCAAATCATCCATTTTCTGCGAAGTATGAATCACCAAATGACTGTTGGCCATATCCATCAGTTCCTTGTAGCGCTCATTATTTACTGTAGCCGAACGCTGCTCGTCAGGCAGCGGATCTGCCTGCATCATTACCCGATAAATGTTATCATCACGCTGCTGCAAACGTTGCATCACCCCCTCAGCCTCATCCAAACGGGAGGATAAAATGGCATACTGCGACAAAAGGCGGGAATTCTCTGTACGAAGGTCTTTTTCCGAAGGCGACCCGAAAATCCACAACAACAGGATAAAGCTTCCGGCTCCCAATCCCATCCCTACAAACAGCTGGCGCAGATAGCTTAAAGCCCGCTGCCGCATGGTCGGATAAATACGGTCGTAAGTTCGTGTTTTCGGATTATAAATATAATAGACTTTACGCATGTCGTTCGATTTTGGAAAAATTTAAGCAACGAAACATCAAGTTTTTGCACCAAACATACAGACAAAAATAATAAAACCAATTATCTTTGCAAATCAATTTTGGGAATATTAACTACAAGACAATATAACGATTATGTTGACAGCAAATGAAATCCGCGACTCATTCGTCAAATTCTTTGAGTCGAAAGGACATCAGATTGTGCCTTCTGCACCGATGGTCATCAAAGACGACCCGACCCTGATGTTCACCAATGCCGGTATGAACCAGTTCAAGGATATCATACTCGGAAACCATCCTGCTAAATACAAACGCGTAACCGACTCACAGAAATGTCTGCGTGTGAGCGGAAAGCATAACGACCTGGAAGAAGTAGGTCACGACACGTACCACCACACCATGTTTGAGATGTTGGGTAACTGGTCATTTGGCGACTACTTCAAGAAAGAAGTGATTGGTTGGGCTTACGAATACCTGGTAGAGGTACTGAAGCTGGACCCAAAAGACTTGTATGTTACTGTCTTTGAAGGAAGTCCGGAAGAAGGCCTGGCTCGTGACGATGAAGCTGCCGGTTACTGGGCACAGTATTTCCCTGCAGACCATATCATCAATGGAAACAAGCACGACAACTTCTGGGAAATGGGTGATACAGGTCCTTGTGGTCCGTGCTCTGAAATTCATATCGACTCTCGTTCAGCCGAAGAAAAAGCAGCCGTTCCGGGACGCGAATTGGTAAACAAAGACCATCCTCAGGTAATTGAAATCTGGAACCTTGTGTTCATGCAATACAACCGCAAAGCCGACGGAACATTGGAACCGCTTCCTGCAAAGGTTATCGATACCGGTATGGGATTCGAACGTTTGGTACGCACCCTGCAAGGAAAGACTTCCAACTACGATACAGACGTATTCCAGCCTATCATCAAAGTGATTGGCGATTTGTCTGGCAAGAAATATGGTGATGACCCGAAAGTGGATGTAGCCATGCGTGTGGTAGCCGACCATATTCGTACCATCGCCTTTTCTATCACCGACGGACAGCTGCCGTCGAATGCCAAGGCTGGTTATGTAATCCGTCGTATCCTGCGCCGTGCCGTACGTTATGCCTATACTTTCCTGGGACAGAAACAGGCATTCATGTACAAATTGGTTCCGGTACTGGTTGAAAATATGGGAGGTGCTTATCCTGAACTGAAAGCCCAGCAGCCGCTGATTGAGAAAGTGATGAAGGAAGAAGAAGAATCTTTCCTCCGCACACTGGAAACAGGTATCCGCCTGCTCGACAAAACAATGAACGAAGCAAAAGCAGCCGGAAAGACTGAAATAAGCGGAGTAGATGCCTTTACATTGTATGATACCTTCGGATTCCCGTTCGACTTAACTGAACTGATTCTTCGTGAAAACGGTCTGACTGCCGACGTGAAAGGTTTCGAAGCAGAAATGCAGAAACAGAAACAGCGTGCTCGTAATGCCGCTGCCGTAGAAACCGGTGACTGGATAACCCTGAAAGAAGGTGAAACCAAATTCGTAGGCTACGATTACACGGAATACGAAACCAGCATCCTGCGCTATCGCCAGATCAAACAGAAAAACCAGACACTCTACCAGATTGTGTTGAGCGAAACTCCGTTCTATGCAGAAAGCGGTGGTCAGGTAGGCGATACCGGTGTACTGGTCAGCGAATTCGAAACCATCGACATCATTGATACCAAGAAGGAAAACAATCTTCCAATCCATATCGCCAAGAAATTGCCGGAACACCTGGATGCACCGATGATGGCTTGTGTGGATACCGACAAACGTGCCGCTTGTGCCGCCAACCACTCTTGTACACACTTGCTGGATGAAGCCCTCCGCCAGGTGCTGGGTACCCACGTAGAACAGAAAGGTTCTTTGGTTACTCCAGACTCTCTGCGTTTCGACTTCTCTCACTTCCAGAAAGTGACTCCGGAACAGCTGCGTGAAGTGGAACACCTGGTAAATGCCAAGATTCGCGCAGACATTCCTTTGACAGAATACCGTAACTTGCCGATTGAAAAGGCCAAGGAACTGGGTGCCATCGCCCTGTTCGGTGAAAAATACGGAGACGAAGTGCGTGTCGTACAGTTCGGTTCCTCTATTGAGTTCTGTGGAGGTACGCACGTATCGGCTACCGGGAAAATCGGTATGGTAAAAATCCTGTCTGAAAGCTCTGTAGCTGCAGGCGTACGCCGTATCGAAGCCGTAACCGGTGCCAAGGTAGAAGAAATGTTCGATACCGTACAGGATACCATCAACGACCTGAAAGCCTTGTTCAACAACGCTCCGGACCTGAAAGCTGCCATTACCAAGTACATCGATGAGAATGCCGGCCTGAAGAAACAGATGGAAGAATTCATGAAAGAGAAAGAGGCCTCTGTAAAGAACAAGCTGATTGAAAACGCCAAGGAAATCAACGGTGTAAAAGTGATTAAAGCCGTACTTCCGATGCCAGCCGATGCAGTGAAGAACATCGCCTTCCAATTGAAAGGACAGTTCACAGAAAACTTGTTTGTGGTAATCGGCAGTGTATTCGAAAACAAACCGTTGCTGACTGTCACCATGAGCGATGACCAGGTGAAAGCCGGACTGAATGCCGGACAACTGGTCCGTGAAGCTGCCAAACTGATTCAAGGTGGTGGTGGTGGACAGCCTCACTTCGCTACTGCCGGAGGTAAGAATCCGGACGGACTGAATGCCGCAGTAGACAAAGTGACAGAACTAGCCGGATTCTAATCCGTTACACAAAAACAACTCTGTTTACCATAAATCCTCCTTATCCCTTTAAAACAGACGATAAGGAGGATTTTTTATGCCCATCCCCTCTATGCGACCGAAGTTTAGCTGAACTGAACTTTCCATACTGCCGTTTTTTTAGTACTTTTGCTGCTGTTCTATTCTATCAAACAGACAACCATGCCCCAAGATAAATTTACCCTTATGACCACGGCACCGGTGCCACGACTCATCCGTGGACTGGCTATCCCGACCATCATCAGCATGCTGGTCACTTCTTTTTATGTCATGGCCGACACCTACTTTGTCGGAAAAATCAATACACAATCAACTGCGGCTGTGGGAATTTCATTCTCCATCATGGCCATCATTCAGGCATTCGGCTTTTTCTGCGGGCATGGTTCGGGCAACTTTATCTCCAGACGGCTGGGTGCACGTGACTACCGAAGCGCCGAACGAATGGCGGCTACCGGTTTTTTCTGTGCCTTTTTCATTGGCTTTCTGATTGCACTCTTCGGACTGCTCTTTCTGGAACCGATTTGTGTGGCACTGGGTTCCACTCCCACCATCCTTCCATACGCCAAGACCTATCTGGGCATTATCCTGCTGGGAGCCCCTTTTATGGCCTCTTCCCTTGTGCTGAACAACCAGATGCGTTTTCAGGGAAATGCCGTATATGCCATGATTGGCATCACGGTAGGTGCCTTTCTGAATATAGCCCTCGACCCATTGCTGATTTTTGTATTCGATATGGGCATTGCAGGAGCGGCCTGGTCCACGTTCATCAGTCAGGTATGCAGCTTTACTATCCTGATATTTATGGACCGAAAAGGAGAAAACATCCGCATCAATTACCGTTATTTCACCCCCACCTCGGCTTATCTGAAAGAAATTGTCTATGGAGGCAGCCCTTCCCTGTGCCGTCAGGGACTGGCCAGTGTTTCGACCATCCTGCTGAACGTGGCAGCCGGTAACTTCGGAGATGCAGCTATTGCCGGAATGTCCATCGTCACCCGCATCTGCATGTTCATCAATTCCTTTGTCATCGGTTTCGGACAAGGTTTTCAGCCCGTATGCGGATTCAACTACGGAGCAGGACTGAACCGGCGTGTGCTCCAAGGATTCAAATACTGCGTGAAAGTGGGACTCATCTTCTTGGCTGTCTGCTCCCTGATTGGCTACATTTACGCACCGGAAGTCGTATCCTGGTTCCGGAAAGAAGACCCGCAAGTCATTGCCGTAGGAGCCGAAGCCTTGCGCTGGCAGCTCATCACGCTTCCGTTGGGTGCATGGGTCATCCTGTGCAACATGCTCCTGCAGACCATCCGCCAGCCCAAACGGGCCGTCACCCTTTCTTCCTCCCGCCAAGGTCTGTTCTTTATTCCCCTGATACTGGTTCTACCCTATTTCCTACAGCTGCAAGGAGTGGAAATGTGCCAGGCTGTATCCGACCTGTGTTCATTCCTGCTGTCACTCCCGCTGACCATCCCGGTATTGAAAACTCTCCGCACGGATCGCCAACCCATACAGGAGATGAAATCATAAGCACTTTTTATCCGTTTTCCTGCCGAAAATCATTGGGCGTCATCCCCGTCATACGCCGGAAATACTTGCAAAAGAACGAGGCATTGGGAAAATTCAACTCGTCGGCTATCTGATACACCAGCTTGTCGGTGTGACATAACCTCAGCTTAGCTTCCTGTACTACTGCCTCATTGACCCAGTCCATCACCGTCCGCCCGCTGGCTTGCCGGAGCAACGTGCTCAAATAACGGGGAGTCAGATACAGCCGATCGGCATAAAAAGCGATGCTCCGCTCACGAACCGCATATTTGTTGACCAGCTCCAGAAAACGGTTGAACACTTCTTCCTGGCGGGTTCGTTTCTGCTTTTCTGCCAATTGTCCGCTTTTCCTGACAAAATCCACTTGATGGAAAAAAAGAGAAATCAGACTTTGTACGGAAGCTTTCGGGAAAGGCTGATCGTGTACCACTTCCCACAGCAAGGCAAACAACTGTTCCATACGCTGCACTTCTTGCGCAGTCAAGGATAAATGCAAACACAATCTCCCTTGCAAATAAGTTTGCAACAACTCTTCTTTCTGCCAGTTTTCCATCAGACTGTTTGAAAAGGCCAGCATGGACAAATCCAAATCGGGCGATACATAAAGAAACTCGAAAACCGTTCCGGGAGACACAATCAGCAAATCGCCCGTCTTGAATTCCATTTCCCGAAGATTGACACGCAAACGAAGTACCCCTGCACGGAAATAGACCACTCTCCCTTCGGTCAACCGGTAAGGCTGTCCTTCCATGGGAATAAAATGAATGACGTCGGCTATCCCCTGAACAGAACGGAGCAGTCCCAGCTCGGAGGTTAAAAAACGAGAAGTGTTACGCCCTGCACCCACGTGTTCACTCACTGTCTTCAATGCCAGCAACAACAGATGATTCGATTTCATTTGATTCGACACAATGATTTCCTGCAAAGATAATATTTTACCCGTTTTTCATCCTAAAATCACATACTTATCGAACAAAAAGAACATTCCACCCCACATATAGGACCGAAAGTTTATCCAAAAGCCTCTATCTTTGTCGTATCACTTCTAATAAAGACTCAATGCCTATGATACGAACTTTCCTCCTTCTGTGTGCATGGAGCCTGAGCATGATAAGCCAGGCACAAATCACCTTAGAAAGTTGCCAGCAGCAGGCTCGCGAAAACTACCCGCTAGTGCGACAATACGAGCTGCTTCAGCTAGCTGAAAAATATACCTTATCGAACGTGGCCAAAGGCAACCTGCCACAAATCAGCCTGAGTGGCAAAATTTCTTATCAAAGCGAAGCCACCACTTTTCCTTTCGAAATTCCGGGACTTGGCATCAAGGGACTGCCCAAAGACCAGTATCAGGCATTAGTAGAAATCAAACAGAACGTATGGGACGGAGGAAAAATCCGTCACCAGAAAGCCCAAGTCAAAGCAGTCACGGAAGAAAATGCACGCCAGCTCGACACCAGCATGTATGCCCTGGAAGAACGGGTAAATCAGGTTTTCTTCGGTATTCTCCTGCTGGACGAACAACGGACACAAAACAAATTATTGGAGGAAGAACTGGTCCGCAACCTGAAAACAGTAGAAGCCTACCGGATGAATGGCACAGCCAACGATGCCGACGTGGATGCCGTACAAGTAGAGATTCTTCAGACCAAACAGCAGCGTATCCAGCTGGAAAACAACCGTACGGCCTACCTGCGCATGTTGTCTTTACTCACTGGAAAAGAATTCCCTGCACAGGCTCAACTGATACGGCCAGAACCTGTTGCAACAACCTCTTCCGGTTTTAACCGACCTGAACTCCGGTGGTACGAAGCACAGGAGCAGACTGTAGCCATCCAACGAAAAGGATTGCAGAGCGGTTATCTCCCTTCTTTCAGCCTTTTCGCCCAAGGAGCCTACGGCAACCCGGGACTGGATATTCTGAAAGACAAATTCAGGGCCTACTATCTGGTAGGCGCCCGCTTTACCTGGAATTTCGGAAGCCTGTACACACTAAAGAACGACCGTAAAAAGCTGGACAACCAACTCCAGAAAATCCAGAACGAACGT